>NZ_AJMM01000016.1 GCF_000259505.1 Streptococcus sp. SK643 | reverse complement strand
TATATTTATTTTCTAATATTGAAATTGCTTCTTCATTGGCGAATCCAAACCTATCAAGCTTCATTGTCATTTTTATTTATTTCCTTTCATAATTGATATACCACCTCGATGAGTAAATTACCTGTGTATAGCCCTATCAACCGCTTGCAACGTTTTTTCATAAACCAACAGTCACGGGGTTATGGACATTGTTGATTTCATATATATAATTTAATATAACTTAGAATAATATGATTGTAAAAATTACTTCAATTATTCAATCACAGTCAATTGATTTATAAACTCCTCAAAAGAGTTAGCTATAAAATAAGTATTTCCATCATCATCCGAACCCTCTAAGTTATAAGCATGATCATAATAATACACCCCTTTATCTTCTCCTTTACAAACTAAAATAAAGAACCCCATCAGTACATCATCTCCAATAATAAGAGTGTTTTCAGGTAAATCTTCTTTGTATTCTTGAGTTAATTCAAGGATGTCACAATTCTCGGTTTCTGTATCAATTCCATATAGAATATCTAGGGCTATTACTTCTTGATTCAAAGGAAGTGCTATACCAAGCTCACCTTCTGCGCACATCCCATTATTCGATAGAATAAAATCCTTATAATCTAAAGGAAATGAGATATTTAAAGTATTTTCAACTCGAGTAATTTGCTCCTCATTTATTTTTTTAAAACCTTCTAAAATCATCTTATTTTCCTTTCTTTAGGGAAACTCCTCCGCGATGGGTAAACTCTGCGTGAATGCTCTTATTCACTTCTTGTAATGTCTTTAAGTCTTCATGATGGTGCCATGTGTTACTTAGAAGTTTTTTCAATCTGAAGCTCCGCAATATCTACATAAAAGCCCAGTAGCCTTCCTCCGTGTTTACATACGGCTCATAATACCGAACAAAATCCTCACTGCGCATAAAGGAAGTCGATACTTGTTGCTGGGAGTGCTCGATAAAACTCAAATTAAGTTTCACTGCGTTGCTTTTCTAAATTTATCATTATGGTTTGTCCCAAAGAGGTGAGGAATACATATAGCTTCCTCTGTTAGATATGTCCCTTCGACCCTCACGTACTATAAAGTCCAATACATTAAAGAATTTTTTTCAGCCTCAGAAAAATTATCAAATTCAAATGTTCTTCCAATTACATAAGCCCTCTCATCTCTGCTATTCACCATGAATAAATTATCTTTGTAAAATATATGTACAGCAAATGGTGTTCTATTTGTTTCATCGAAAAGAACATACCGTAAAGATATATAATTTTTTTCTTTTATAATACATTCTATTTCTTGTTTGAATTTTTCAATTTGTTCCGAATTCATTTTATCACCTCTTTTAATAAACCTAAATCTTCATAATACTTCAAAGAATTCCCTAGTTGTATCTGAGTTCCTCCACCTGCTCCAAAGACTTTTGTAATTTCTCCTTGTTGAATATTACTTAAACCTCACATTGGCTGATTCAAGGAATTTATCACTCATAAATAGGATTCCTCTTTTGTATTTCTATGGTTCAGAAATATATAACTTTTCTATAAAATTAGTAAAATTATCTGCTAAAAAGTATACATTTGAATCTACCGACGACTGGTCAAATATAAATGTGTGGTCCCAAAAATAAATTCCTCTATCCTCTCCACTCACAATCATAACAAATAACCCTCCTCCATATTCCGTTCCAAAGACAAATGAATCGTATGGAAGTTCAATTTGGTATTCTGAGTTCCAATCCGTTAGACTAAAGTTTTTATTCTCTGAAATACCTAACATTGTCCCCAAAATCACTTTTTCATTTAAATCATCAATAAAAAACGATAAGTACTGCTCTTTAGGAATACCCACATTAACTTCTAATAGAAATTCCTTATAGTCTTCTGGAAGTATTACATTTATTTTTTTTCTATCTCTGATAGTTCTGAATTTGAGATAGGTCTCTCTAACGATTTAAAATAATACATTCTTTCCTCCATTATTTTCTTCTTAAAGCAAATCTACCTTATTTTATGGATGCCATTATATTATCAAAATCCTCTTTTAGTTGCTCGTATTTCTCATTACTATAGAGATAAAACGCCTCTACTCCTCTATGTATTATTGCATATACAGTTGGATGGAAATTCTTATCTGTGGCATCGATAACAAATTACGTCATTTGAGTAGCTGCCTCTGGACTATAGCCCAACGCTTCTATTCCAACACGAATCATTGTAACTTGAACATCGATTGGAGAAATGGACTCTTGAATTGCTTTAGCATTTAAAACACCAAATATATAGGAAGCTAAAATTTGCCTATTCATTTCGTCCTTTAGATCAATTTTAACCAATTGGATAATATCATTTGCTATTCTTAATGACTCACTTACATATTGATTTTCCATTTATTTCTCCTTATTTCTCTCTATAATACTTTATATTTCCCTTTAGCATAGCCACAGGGAATATAACCCAATCGATATAAAGTATATAAATCATCAAAAAACGGTGAATTTACATTCAGACATTCATTCTTTAACGTTAAATATATAGAAATGTTAATTATATCAAATCTAATTTGGGGTATCATTGATTCAAATATTTTTTTTTCTTCAACTAAAGCAAACAGTTGTTTTGTAACAATAGGAATAATTCTTTCTTTTGCATCCCTACTCAATTCATTCCATTTTTTGAAAATTTCTCTCTCATTTTTTAATAAATATGCGGTTAGATCACCACGTTGTTCAAGAACAAAATTTTCCCATTTTAAACTTGTGATATTTTTTTCCGCAATGGACAACTTATCTAGCTCTATTATAGGAATATTAGTTTTTCGAGAATTCACTAATAATTTTATACTAGTTAAATTATCAACTACTTCTGAAATTATTTTCATTTTAAATACACACCTTACTACTTACTGCAGATAAAAATTTTCTGTTCCATCCTGAATATGGAGAATGCGGAACGTCTGCTTATCTACCCATCTTATAGGGACGAACAGCGTCCATTTCTCCATATCTGAAAGAAGTTTCGACCTATTTTCTTCTGTTCGATTTGATGAAAAACGTTGTAAACTATCTTTGACGTTCATTCTTTTTTAATTCCTTATCTAAATCTTGAAGTAGGTAGATGATTTCTAAATTATAATTAGAAGTTGCATCTATCAACATACGTGCATGATCCTTAAGATGAATATTCGATGGGATAGTTTCTGTTTCCTTTATTGATCTAATAATGGTATAAAGAGTGTTAATTGCTCCTTTTTCCTGTATTTCTGAAGGATACTGTTTATCCATTATTTCTAAAATTTTATTGGCTATCTTTATTGATCTCATACTCATAATCTACTCCTTAATTAGGGACAGTCCTTACATTCACAACCCAATCCTGCGACCATCTTCATATAGGCCTCTTGGGCTTTCTGAAGCTTCGCAATATCTATCCCATTAGCCTTCCTCCGTGTTTACATACGGCTCATAAACACTAGCTTTAA
>NZ_AJMM01000015.1 GCF_000259505.1 Streptococcus sp. SK643 | reverse complement strand
GAGCAATGATAATAATGCTGGAATTTATTATTATGATGATACCTATGAATTTGCATCGTCTACTGATGATATGAATACTTATTTTTTGGCAAATTCATTTAGTGAGTTTTTAAATATGGTAGAAAATTAGTAAATAATTATCTGCGTGATAGCTTTTTGTAGTATACTTTTAGGTTAGAAAATGCCAGAGTGGATGAAGCGGGACTTGCAAGGAACGGTAGCTAACCTGTCTAGCCATGCGGAGTTAGGAGTAGGAACTTACACTGCTCTGACAGATCCAGGAGCGACTCAGCGTGGCCAGGATCCTAATGCTAGCTATGCGGCAGCTTTTCGTGCTTAGCAGATCGGAAAATCCCTCTGGGATAATGTTACCCATATGGATGCCTATGATGAAGGTTGACAATATCTTAGTGAAGAGCAATAATGCCATCGGGAAATTTGGCGAGAAATTATTAGACAGCCGAATCCCAGTCAGTATCCGTCAAGAAGTATTTGCCTTTGCGGGAGGTATAGGCTCAATGCATGCATTTAGCGTTGAGAGTAAGACTCTACGTGAGGTGATGCACTTCTCAAGTAAACATGCGGATGATGTTGTGAGAGGTGTAGCTGGTTTTGGTAGGGCGGAGCGAGTCACACAAGCTGTTAATAATATGTCGGAGTTTTTTGAAACAGAATTTGGATGAAAGATTGTGGGAAGTCTTAGAAAGACTAAGAAGAAGTAAGACGGGCAGAGTGTTTATGAAGTGATGAAGAAGGTTGATAGAAATTTGCGCAAAGGAGATTACCTGTATTTGGATGGTTTACATATGGACCATTTTGAAGTTTTTGATAAACGTGGTAATTTTAAATCTGTACTTAATCTTGATGGTACTTTAAACACAGATAAGTTATTAAAAGCTAAAGGAAGGAAATTACATTGAAGGAAGAAATCTATAAACTTTATGAGGTGTGTAAACGATTCAATTCGAGGCTAGGATACTCGTTAGAAGAAAATAAAAAATTAAAAGATTTTAAAGAATTGATAGATGATAATCTATCTGATGACTTTCAAGAGCTTATGTCAGGTATTTCAGCATTCAAGGAAGAAATAATTGATCAAAGTATAGCTGATGAGCAATACAGTCAATTCTATTACGAGTTATTGTCTTCGATGGCTAACTTTTCTTCTTACTTTGCAGATTTGCATGAAATAATTTTTGATCTAAACAAAAGACGCAGTTTTAAAATGGGAGAAATTACCAAAGAGGAGTTAGTCAGTTCAGATGAAATATTTTTAGATGATGAGGACGATGAATCTGGAAATTAAAGAATAGATATTTATTGTGGTGGAACGCAGATTAAACTTGGAACATCTGTTAGCTGGTACGAAAAAATGGGACTATTAAAGGAGATAAAATAAATGGATAAATTGATGTATGAAAAAAAAATAATTCAACAGAAAA
>NZ_AJMM01000014.1 GCF_000259505.1 Streptococcus sp. SK643 | reverse complement strand
TGGACTACGGTCTAATACATTACATAGTCTTTCATAGGTATAAGTACGTTTCTGCTCATCCGATAATTTTGAAATGCTTTCTATAATATTTCTTACCAATTCATCTGTTTCAATAACAAAGGGAAGGCTTGTATATCTTCTTAAACGACTGCCTTGCATAGAAATATAATCAGTCACCTTATCTAATTTGACTAGGTCAGTCGATAAGCTAAAATCTTTCAAGATGTCAAAAGTTCTTCTTGCTATATCCTCATCACCTTCCACATACAGAGGATATAAGCAATATTCCATTAATACTCCAATATCTGTACTATTCACATCATAAGAATCTCGTTGTCGAAAACGATACTTCGGTTCCGTCCCTAGAAAAACTTCAGCTTCTTTCCCTTCCTTCATTATTTCACGATAGTCTTTTACAAAATTTTGATAATTTTCTTTATTTTTCAATTTATATATCTGCATTTATTTACTCCATTGATTGATTCTGAAAATTCCTTCAACTTGCTCAATTTTATTAGTGCCTGGTTTATAGACACGTGGATTTTTGATTTCATAATAGCCTTGACGTTCAATCGCAGATAGAAAGTCATCGTAAGAATGCCCCTTCATATCAATTGACGGCATAAGCAGTTCGCTATTTAGAAATGCTAAATAATCTTTTTATAAATATGGTCTCATTATACCACAAAAAGAGAGCGTTTCCGCTCCCTTTATTACTCTGGTAATTCTACCTTCAAACTCATATCTGTAGGCTGCAACACTTTCTGAACCGCAGCAAGAAAGGCTAGTCCATTATCC
>NZ_AJMM01000013.1 GCF_000259505.1 Streptococcus sp. SK643 | reverse complement strand
CCCCAACAGCAGACCCAGCTGAAACAACAGATATCCAAGGTAAAGAACAAACTGGAAAACCAACATTCACACCAGGAAATCCAGACGTACCAATGGATGATGAAGTACCAGCACATTCACAGGCAAAGGTACAGGAGTAGCAGTTAAACGTGTAGATAAGAATGGCACACCAGTGACAGCTAAATACACCCCAACAGTAACTCCAGTGACTCCAGAAGGAACACCAGCTGAAACAACAGATATCCAAGGTAAAGAACAAACTGGAAAACCAACATTCACACCAGGAAATCCAGACGTACCAATGGATGATGAAGTACCAGCAACCTTCGAAGATGGATCAACAACTAAGACAATTCCAGGCGAAGGAACATACACAGTAGCACCAGATGGCACAGTAACCTTCACACCTGAGAAAACATTCACAGGCAAAGGTACAGGAGTAGCAGTTAAACGTGTAGATAAGAATGGCACACCAGTGACAGCTAAATACACCCCAACAGTAACTCCAGTAACACCAGAAGGAACACCAGCTGAAACAACAGATATCCAAGGTAAAGAACAAAACGGTAAACCTGAATTCAAACCAGGCAACCCAGACGTACCAATGGATGATGAAGTACCAGCAACCTTCGAAGATGGATCAACTGAGAAAGTAATTCCAGGTGAAGGAACATACACAGTAGCACCAGATGGCACAGTAACCTTCACACCAGAGAAGACATTCACAGGTAAAGGAACAGGCGTAACGGTTAAACGTGTAGATAAGAACGGCACACCAGTGACAGCTAAATACACACCAAACGTAACACCGGTAACACCAGAAGGAACACCTGCAGAATCTGAAGGACCTAAAGGGCAACCACAAACAGGAACACCTGAATTCAAACCAGGAAACCCTAATGTACCAATCGATGAAACTGTTAAACCAACATTTGACGATGGCACAACTGAGAAGAAAGTACCAGGTGAAGGAACATACACAATCGATGAAAACGGTAAAGTAACCTTCACACCAGAACCTGACTTCGTAGGTCAAGCGAAAGGTGTAACAGTTAAGCGTGTAGATAAGAATGGTACACCAGTAACAGCTACATACACACCAACAGTTCGTCCTGATACTTCATTCGTTGATAAAGATGGTAAACCACTTTCACCAACAGAAGATGGAACTAAGCCAACAAAAGATATCCCAGGATACAAGATTGTTAAAACTGAAGTAGATGAAAAAGGAAATACAAAACACATCTATGAAAAAGTTACAACAACTCATAAAGATAAAGATGGCAATGTAATTCCAGGAACAACTACTGAGGAAGGTACAACTTCTAAGAAAGATATTCCAGGCTACCGCTTCGTAGAAACTAAGAAACTTCCAAATGGAGATACAGAGCATGTCTACGAAAAAGTTAAGACATCATTCAAGGATAAAGACGGAAATGAAATTCCAAACTATCCAACAGAAGATGGTGAACAACCTAAGAAAGATATCCCAGGCTACCGCTTTGTAGAGACTAAGAAACTTCCAAATGGCGATGTAGAACACGTTTATGAGAAAGTTAAGACAAGTCATAAGGATAAAGACGGAAACGAAATTCCAAACTATCCAACAGAAGATGGTGAACAACCTAAGAAAGATATTCCAGGCTACCGCTTTGTAGAGACTAAGAAACTTCCAAATGGTGACATCGAACACGTTTATGAGAAAGTTACAGCACCAACACCAACTCCAGTAGTAGAAAAATCTACAACTTGGGTAGATGAAAACGGAAACCCATTAAAACCAACTGAAAATGGGACTAAAGATCCAGGATCAATCCCAGGATATGAATTAGTTAATACTGTAGTTGATAAAGATGGAAATGTACGTCACATCTTCAGAAAAGTAACTAAACCAACAGCAGTCAAAGAAACTGAAGTGAAATCTGAATTGCCAAATACAGGTACAGAAAATCATGCTAATTTAGCAGCACTTGGACTTCTTGGACTATTGAGTGGATTTGGGCTTGTTGCTCGCAAAAAGAAAGAAGACTAATGTTATAATCTTATAAAGATTAAACAATAGAACTTTATTTCATAAATTAAAAGCCAACTAATCTTTCGATTAGTTGGCTTTTTAAATTATGACTAGAATTCTAATATTGGGGGAAGTAAACTATTTATGCCATTCACTGTAATGTACATAATGGATTTAATTTTGAAAAGGATCAGTCAGTGAAACTTGTGTAGATTGATGTGATATTAATAGTAATAAACTGGAACAGTTACAAGATATTATAGCCATCTATTGAAGATTTTCGAAGTTTGTACTGGGTTCAAATTTTTAAAAAATAAGCAAATATGGTATACTAAAGAGCAAGAATTATAGTAGAATTAGGACTTTAATATGAAACAGACGATTATTCTTTTATATGGTGGACGTAGTGCGGAAAGAGAAGTTTCAATACTCTCAGCTGAAAGTATTATGCGTGCAGTCAACTATGATTATTTTAGTGTCAAGACTTTCTTTATCAGTCAGTCTGGTGACTTTATCAAAACTCAGGAATTTAGTCAAGCTCCCAATCAAGATGAACGTCTTATGACCAATGCTACCATTGACTTGGAAAAGAAAATAGTCCCAAGTGCGATTTATGAAGAAGGTGCAGTTGTTTTTCCTGTTCTTCATGGACCTATGGGAGAAGATGGCTCTATTCAAGGTTTTCTAGAAGTACTTAAGATGCCTTATGTAGGTTGTAATATCTTGTCATCTAGTCTTGCTATGGATAAAATTACAACTAAGCGTGTTTTGGAATCTACTGGTATTGCTCAGGTTCCCTATGTAGCAATTGTTGAAGGTGATGATCTAGATTTAAAAATTTCAGAAGTTGAATCTAAATTAACATATCCTGTATTTACTAAACCCTCAAATATGGGTTCTAGTGTTGGTATTTCAAAATCTGAAAACCAAGAGCAACTCCGTCAAGCTTTGAATTTGGCTTTCAAATATGACAGTCGTATCTTGGTAGAGCAAGGAGTCAATGCTCGTGAAATTGAAGTTGGACTATTAGGAAACTACGATGTCAAGAGTACGTTACCAGGAGAAGTGGTCAAAGATGTTGCATTCTACGACTACGATGCCAAGTATATCGATAACAAGATTACCATGGATATTCCAGCTAAGATCAGTGATGATGTAGTAGCTGTTATGCGCCAAAATGCAGAAGCTGCCTTCCGCGCAATAGGTGGTTTAGGTTTGTCTCGTTGTGATTTCTTCTACACAGATAAGGGAGAGATTTTCCTAAACGAGCTCAATACCATGCCAGGTTTCACCCAGTGGTCTATGTATCCGCTTCTTTGGGAAAATATGGGAATTGCTTATCCAGAACTAATCGAGCACTTAGTTGAACTTGCTAAAGAAAGCTTTAAAAAGCGCGAAGCGCATTTATTATAAAAATGAAATAGAGGGTAGGAGCTAGAAATAAATTCCGTTACATATGGATTTTCTAAGGCTTCAACCCTTTTTAAAGGAGTAAAAATGAAACTAACAATCCATGAAGTTGCGCAAGTTGTAGGAGCTAAAAATGATGTTACAATCTATGCTGATGCTCAGTTGAAAAAGGCTGAGTTTGATAGTCGCTTGATTGGTGCTGGAGATTTGTTTGTACCTCTTAAAGGGGCACGTGATGGTCATGATTTTATTGAGACAGCATTTGCAAATGGAGCCACTGTCTGTTTGTCTGAAAAAGAAATAGTAAATCATCCCTATATTTTAGTAGACGATGTCTTGAAAGCTTTTCAAAAATTAGCTGCTTATTATCTTGAAAAGTCAGGTGTTGATGTCTTTGCGGTTACGGGTTCAAATGGCAAGACAACGACCAAGGATATGTTAGCTCACTTGCTATCAACAACCTACAAAACTTACAAAACACAAGGCAACTACAATAATGAGATTGGTCTTCCCTACACAGTTCTCCATATGCCTGAAGAAACAGAAAAGTTGGTCTTGGAGATGGGACAGGATCACTTGGGAGATATTCATCTCTTGTCAGAATTGGCTCATCCAACAACAGCCATCGTGACCTTGGTTGGAGAAGCCCATTTAGCCTTTTTCAAAGATCGTTCTGAGATTGCTGAAGGTAAAATGCAAATTGTAGACGGTATGGCTCCAGGAACCTTGCTCTTAGCACCAGTCGATCCCATTGTAGATCCCTATCTTCCAACTGACAAAAAAGTCGTTCGTTTTGGGCAAGGAGCAGAGTTGGAAATTACTGATTTGGTAGAGCGTAAGGACAGTTTAACCTTTAAGACTAATTTTTTAAATCAAGCTCTTGATTTACCAGTTACAGGTAAGTATAATGCAACTAATGCAATGATTGCCTCTTTTGTAGCCTTACAAGAAGGAGTTTCAGAAGAACAAATCCATCAAGCCTTTCGTGATCTAGAATTGACTCGTAACCGTACTGAATGGAAAAAAGCAGCCAATGGAGCGGATATCTTATCTGATGTTTATAATGCCAATCCCACAGCCATGAAGCTGATTTTAGAGACTTTTTCTGCCATCTCAGCCAATGAAGGGGGCAAGAAAATCGCTGTCTTGGCAGACATGAAGGAACTTGGTGACCAGTCTGTTCAACTCCATAATCAAATGATTTTGAGTCTTAGTCCAGAGTTTTTGGACACGGTTATTTTTTATGGAGAAGACATTGCAGAATTAGCCCAACTTGCCAGTCAAATGTTCCCAATCGGCCATGTTTACTACTTCAAAAAAACAGCTGACGAGGACCAATTTGAAGACCTAGTCAAGCAAGTCAAGGAAAGTCTTGGAGTACATGACCAAATATTGCTCAAAGGCTCTAACTCTATGAACCTAGCCAAGTTGGTAGAAAGTTTAGAAAATGAAGACAAGTGATTTTGTTAAGTATCTGCAAAGAATGATTGCCCTTACAGATACTGGCTTAACCTTTACAAAAGATCCTTTTGACCGTGAGCGCTATGAAGACTTGCGAAGTCTGTTATCTGAAATGTTGAATCAAGCATCAGACCTTGATGTCGAAGAAGTGGCAGAAGTTTTGAAGCCAACTTCCGCTTATGCAACTCCGTTAATGGACGTCCGTGCTTGGATTGTTGAGGACGAAAAGATTTGTCTGGTTAGGGGACAAGGAGAGAATGATTGGGCTTTGCCAGGTGGCTTTGGTGAGGTTGGTTATTCTCCAACAGAAAATATTCTCAAGGAAATTGAAGAAGAAACCGGTTTTGAAGCTAAAGTAGAAAGACTACTAGCTGTTTTTGATACAAATCGTTTCCAACTACAGAGCAAGCAATATGCAAAGTTTGTTTTTGAATGTAAGCTTCTTGATGGACAATTCCAAGAAAATCAAGAAATTGCTGACCTTCAATTTTTTGCCATTGATCAACTGCCAGCCTTATCTGAAAAACGCATTACCAAGGAGCAAATAGAGCTTCTTTGGCAGGTTTATCAAGGTCAGAGGGAGCAATATCTTGACTAAGAAGATGATTATCGTATTTCTAAATTCATTTTTCTCAAGTAGCATGGTATAATAGAATGCAGGAAAATTTTGAATCATGAGGAAGACTAGATGAATTTATGGGATATTTTCTTTACGACCCAAGCAACAGAGCCACCCAAATTTGACCTTTTTTGGTATGTCAGTATATTTACACTCTTGGCTTTGACCTTTTATACAGCCTATCGTTATCGTGAAAAGAAGGCTTATCAACGATTTTTCCAAATCTTGCAGGCAGTTCAGTTAATCCTTCTTTATGGATGGTACGGGGTTAATCATATGCCATTGTCAGAAAGCTTACCCTTTTACCATTGCCGTATGGCTATGTTTGTGGTGCTTTTGCTTCCTGGTCAGTCCAAATATCGGCAGTATTTTGCATTACTAGGAACATTTGGGACATTAGCAGCCTTTGTTTATCCAGTGCCAGATCCTTATCCATTCCCGCATATTGCGATTTTATCCTTTATCTTTGGCCACTTAGCTCTCTTGGGGAACTCTCTAGTTTATCTATTGAGACAGTATAACGCGCGATTGCTGGATGTGAAGGGAATTTTTCTCATGACCTTTGCACTAAATGCCTTGATTTTTGTGGTCAATTTAGTAACAGGTGGAGATTACGGATTCTTGACAAAACCACCATTGGTTGGAGACCATGGCTTAGTAGCTAATTATTTAATCGTTTCCCTGGCCTTATCAGCAGCGATTACGTTAACAAAGAAAATCTTGGAACTATTTTTAGAGCAAGAAGCAGAAAAAATATTCGTTAAGAAAGCTTAATCATAAGCTTTCTTTTTTTATAATTTATACTTATAGTTAGAGTTTAATAGAAAAGAACTATCACCAAAGACTAAAAATGAAAAAAATGGTAGGTAAAATGAGGAAAAACTGACCACTATTGGATTTTTTGTGTTATAATATTCTGTGAATAGCTATGCCCTGTTTTAGTTATTAAATAGAACATAGGAACTTGGAAGATAGAGAGGATGCGATGCAATGGCTAGAGATGGTTTTTTCACAGGATTAGACATCGGGACCAATTCAATTAAAGTATTGGTAGCTGAACTTAGAAATGGCGAACTAAATGTTATTGGTGTAAGTAACGCTAAGAGTAAAGGTGTAAAGGATGGAATTATAGTTGATATTGAGGCGGCAGCAACCACTATCAAATCAGCTATTTCCCAAGCAGAAGAGAAGGCTGGTATTTCAATTAAATCAGTGAATGTTGGCTTGCCTGGAAATCTTTTACAAGTAGAGCCAACTCAAGGAATGATTCCAGTTACATCAGATACAAAGGAAATTACAGATCAAGATGTTGAAAATGTTGTCAAATCAGCTTTGACCAAGAGTATGACACCTGATCGTGAAGTGATTACCTTTATTCCTGAAGAATTTATCGTAGATGGTTTCCAAGGGATTCGTGATCCACGTGGGATGATGGGAGTTCGCTTAGAAATGCGTGGTCTACTATATACAGGACCTCGTACAATCCTACATAATTTACGGAAGACAGTTGAGCGTGTGGGTATCCAACTTGAAAACATTATCATCTCTCCATTAGCAATAGTCCAATCTGTTTTAAATGAAGGTGAACGTGAATTTGGTGCAACAGTAATTGATATGGGTGCTGGGCAAACAAGTGTTGCTACAATCCGTAACCAAGAGCTTCAATTTACAAATATCCTTCAAGAAGGTGGAGATTACGTCACTAAAGACATCTCTAAAGTTTTAAAAACTTCTCAGAAATTAGCTGAAGGTTTGAAATTGAATTATGGTGAAGCCTATCCTTCACTCGCAAGTAATGAGACCTTCCAAGTTGAAGTTATTGGGGAAGTAGAACCAGTTGAGGTCTCTGAAAAATATCTAGCGGAAATTATTTCAGCTCGCATTAAGCATATCTTTGAACAAATCAAACAAGATTTGGAAAGAAGACATTTATTGGATCTTCCAGGTGGTATTGTTTTAATAGGTGGAAATGCAATTTTACCGGGTATTGTGGAACTTGCACAGGAAGTGTTTGGTGTTCGTGTCAAACTTTTTGTTCCAAATCAAGTTGGAATCCGTAATCCTGCATTTGCCCATGTAATTAGTTTGTCAGAATTTGCTGGCCAGTTAACTGAAGTGAATCTTTTGGCGCAGAGAGCAGTTAAAGGTGAAGATGCCTTACGTCATCAACCAATTAATTTTGGTGGTATGATTCAGCGTGTCACACAGGTTGCTCAATCGGCTTCACATACAGAAATGGAACCATTACCTCCTACTAATGGAGCGACTTCCGTAGAAGAAAAACCATCTTCTCAGAACAAACAAAAAATCGCAGATCGTTTCCGTGGACTAATCGGAAGCATGTTTGATGAATAAAAGAGGAAATAAAAACTATGACATTTTCATTTGATACAGCAGCAGCTCAAGGTGCAGTTATTAAAGTAATTGGTGTAGGTGGAGGTGGCGGTAACGCCATTAACCGCATGGTTGACGAAGGTGTTGCCGGCGTAGAATTTATCGCAGCAAACACAGATGTACAAGCTTTGAGTAGTACAAAAGCTGAGACTGTTATTCAGTTAGGTCCTAAATTAACTCGCGGTTTGGGTGCGGGAGGTCAACCTGAAGTTGGTCGTAAAGCTGCAGAAGAAAGCGAAGAAACATTGGCAGCTGCTATTAGCGGAGCAGATATGGTCTTTATCACTGCTGGTATGGGAGGAGGTTCTGGTACAGGAGCTGCTCCAGTCATTGCCCGTATTGCTAAAGATTTAGGAGCTCTCACAGTTGGTGTTGTGACTCGTCCCTTCGGTTTTGAAGGAAGTAAACGTGGTCAGTTCGCTGTTGAAGGGATCAACCAACTTCGTGAGCATGTTGACACTTTATTGATTATTTCAAATAATAACTTGCTTGAAATTGTTGATAAGAAAACTCCATTGCTTGAAGCACTTAGTGAAGCAGATAATGTTCTTCGTCAAGGGGTTCAAGGAATTACTGATTTAATTACAAACCCAGGTTTAATTAACCTCGACTTTGCCGATGTAAAAACAGTAATGGCTAATAAAGGAAATGCTCTAATGGGTATTGGGATTGGTAGTGGAGAAGAACGTGTTGTTGAGGCAGCTCGTAAAGCTATCTACTCACCACTTCTTGAAACAACGATTGATGGAGCAGAAGATGTTATCGTCAACGTTACTGGTGGTCTTGACTTAACTTTGATTGAAGCTGAGGAAGCATCAGAAATTGTTAACCAAGCAGCTGGTCAAGGTGTGAATATCTGGCTTGGAACATCAATTGATGAAAGTATGCGTGATGAAATCCGTGTAACAGTTGTTGCAACCGGTGTTCGTCAAGATCGTGTTGAGAAAGTCGTAGGACAACCATCTAAGCAAGCAGTTCGTCATGAGCAGACTAGTCCAAGTCATGCACGTAACTATGATCGTAATTTTGACATGACTGAAAGTGTAGAAATGCCAAATCCAACACATCGTCGTGCAGAAACTTCTCAATCTTCAGCATTTGGTGACTGGGATTTACGTCGTGAAACAATTGTTCGATCAACAGATTCTGTTGTTTCGCCAGTTGAACGTTTCGAAGCACCATCTTTGCAAGATGAGGATGAGCTTGATACACCTCCATTTTTCAAAAATCGTTAATTAAATGAATTTGAGAGAAAATACTGAACGTGTTTTTCAACAAATAAAAAATGCAAGTCAGCAAGCAGGAAGAGAGAATGATACTGTTTCGGTCATTGCTGTTACAAAATATGTAGAGGTATCAATAGCGGAAGCTTTGCTTTCGCTAGGTGTCCATCATATTGGTGAAAATCGTGTAGATAAGTTTTTAGAGAAATATAATGCTTTAAAAGATTATGACCTAACTTGGCATTTAATTGGAACTTTGCAAAGACGTAAAGTCAAAGATGTGATTAATTATGTTGATTATTTTCATGCTTTGGATTCAGTGAAGTTAGCTGAAGAAATCCAAAAAAGAAGTAATCGAGTGATTAAGTGTTTCTTACAGGTTAATATTTCTCAAGAAGAGACCAAACATGGTTTTTCTAAGGAAGAACTATTAGCTGCCTTACCAGTATTAGCTTCTCTAGACAATATTGAGTATGTAGGATTAATGACTATGGCTCCATTTGAAGCTAGTTCTGAAGAACTAAATGAGATTTTTAAAGCTACACAAGATTTGCAATTAGAGATTAGAGAAAAACAAATTCCCAATATGCCGATGATGGATTTAAGTATGGGTATGAGTCGTGACTATAAAGAAGCGATTCACCATGGCTCTACATTTGTCCGAATTGGTACAGCATTTTTTAAGTAGGAAAGAAATATGTCTTTAAAAGATAGATTTGATAGATTTATAGATTATTTTACAGAAGATGGAGAAGGAAGCAGTAACATTTACCAGCCTGTAGCTGAAGAAAATCATGCTCCTTCAGTACCTTCTCTCCAAGAGTTACCCCCAAAAAACGAACCTGTCGTTTCTAAGGATAGAAATATTACACGTCTTCATGCTCGTCAACAAGAGTTGGCTATGCAAAGTCAACGTTCTACTGATAAGGTGACTATCGACGTGCGTTATCCTAGAAACTATGAAGATGCTACAGAAATTGTAGATTTGTTAGCTGGTAACGAAAGTGTTTTGATTGATTTTCAATATATGACTGAAGTTCAGGCGCGTCGTTGTTTAGATTATTTAGATGGTGCACGCCATGTTTTAGCTGGTAATATGAAAAAGGTAGCCTCAACAATGTACCTTTTGACTCCAGTTGGTGTTGTTGTCAATATTGAAGACATCAAAATTCCAGATGAATCACATAATGGTGAGTTTGGTTTTGATATGAAACGTTCGAGAGTGAGATAATGATTTTTCTCATTCGTTTTATTCAAAATGCTACAGATATTTATTCTCTAATTCTAGTCGTCTTTGCTCTGATGTCTTGGTTTCCAAATGCTTACGAATCTAGTTTTGGACGTTTGATTGTTAGCTTAGTGAAACCTATATTGATACCTTTGCAACGTTTGCCGCTTCAGTTCGCAGGTCTTGATTTGTCTGTTTGGATTGCGGTATTATTAGTTCGTTTCCTAGGGAATCAACTTATTCACCTATTATTAATCTTTATATGAGCAAGATGATTTATCAGCACTTTTCTCACAATGATTCACCATTTATTGATAAGGGGCTAGAATGGGTAAGAAAGGTTGAGAGTACTTATTCTCCCTTTTTAACCCCTTTTATAAATCCTCATCAGGAAAAGATTTTACAGATTTTAGCATCAACCAATAGTCTCTCTATTATGAGTAGTCGGCAGTTTCTAGATACTGAGTATGTGAGAGTACTCTTGTATCCTGATTACTTTGAACCTGAATTTTCAGATTTTGAATTGTCATTACAAGAAATTGTTTATCCTCCTAAATTTGAAAGATTAACACATTCAAAAATTCTAGGTACTGTGATAAATCAATTGGGAATAGATAGAAAATTGTTTGGTGATATATTGATCAACGAAGAAAGAGCTCAGATTATCATTAACCGTCAATATCTATCTCTATTCCAAGATGGAATTAAGAAAATTGCACGTTTACCTGTTAATCTTGAGGAACGAGATTTTAGTGAGAAACTAGAAAAAGTTGAGAATTACCAAGAAGTTGATATTTGCATATCTAGTTGTAGATTAGATGTTTTTATAGCAGGTGTCTTCAAGTTGTCTAGAAGTCAGGCGAATCATTTAATTGTGAAGCAAGCAGTACAGGTCAATTATCATCTAGCTGAAAAGTTAGATTATATGGTTCAGATTGGTGATTTGATAAGTGTAAGAAAATATGGCCGATTAAAACTCGTTAGAGATAATGGGCAAACCAAAAAAGATAAAAAGAAATTAACGGTCCAATTGTTAGTAAGTAAGTGAGGAAAAATATGCCAATTACATCGTTAGAAATTAAAGATAAAACCTTTGGAACTCGCTTTAGAGGTTTTAATCCAGAAGAAGTTGATGAATTTTTAGATATTGTAGTTCGTGATTATGAAGAGTTAGTTCGTTCGAATCATGATAAAGATTTACACATTAAAAGTTTGGAAGAACGTTTATCTTATTTTGATGAGATGAAAGATTCACTAAGTCAGTCTGTTTTGATTGCACAAGACACAGCTGAGAGAGTGAAACAAGCAGCAAATGAACGTTCAAGTAATATCATTCAACAAGCAGAACAAAATGCGCAACGTTTGTTAGAAGAAGCTAAGTATAAAGCAAATGAAATTCTGCGTCAAGCGACTGATAATGCTAAAAAGGTTGCTGTTGAAACAGAAGAATTGAAGAACAAGAGTCGTGTTTTCCATCAACGTTTGAAATCAACTATTGAGAGTCAATTGGCTATTGTTGAATCTTCAGATTGGGAAGATATTCTTCGTCCGACAGCTACTTATCTTCAAACAAGTGATGAAGCATTTAAAGAGGTTGTGAGTGAAGTATTGGGTGTTTCAGTTTCATCGTATCAAGAAGAAGAGCCAATCGATATTACTCGTCAGTTTTCTCCCGAAGAGATGGCAGAGTTGCAAGCGCGTATCGAAGCAGCTAATAAAGAACTTGAAGAAGCAGAAAATAGAGCTGCACAAGAGCAAATGGTTTCATTTGTTGACGAAACACAATCTTATTCAGATAACCCAGTATATGAAGAAACAGAGCTTACTCCAAGATATTATCCAGAAGTAGACGACGAACCTGTTCACTCAGATTCAGGCTATGTAGCTCAGAAAGAATCTGTTACAATTTTATAAGTAGAAAAGTGAGAACAAAATCTTATCATTATATTCCTAGCGAGCAGGTGATGGTGAAAGTCCTGTATTCCCTAATGGTAAGTTTATCCTCTCAATCTATCAAATCTGAATCGAGTAAGATTTGACGTTACCCACGTTACGGGTTAAGAGGAAAAAAGCATAGTCTTTTTTCGAATAAAGGTGGTACCACGATTTTCGTCCTTTTTGGAAGTCGTGGTTTTTAATTTGTAATTTTTTATTAAAGGAGATATTATGAAACTTAAAGATACCCTTAATCTTGGGAAAACTGAATTCCCAATGCGTGCAGGACTTCCTACCAAAGAGCCAGTTTGGCAAAAGGAATGGGAAGATGCAAAACTTTACCAACGTCGTCAAGAATTGAACCAAGGAAAACCTCATTTCACCTTGCATGATGGCCCTCCATATGCCAACGGAAATATCCACGTTGGACACGCTATGAACAAGATTTCAAAAGATATCATTGTACGTTCAAAATCTATGTCAGGTTTTTACGCCCCATTTATCCCAGGTTGGGATACTCATGGTCTGCCAATCGAGCAAGTTTTGGCAAAACAAGGTGTTAAGCGCAAAGAAATGGACTTGGTTGAGTACTTGAAACTTTGCCGTGAGTACGCCCTTTCTCAAGTAGATAAACAACGTGAAGATTTTAAACGTTTGGGTGTTTCTGGTGACTGGGAAAATCCATATGTAACACTTACTCCTGACTATGAAGCAGCTCAAATTCGTGTCTTTGGAGAAATGGCCAACAAGGGTTATATCTACCGTGGAGCTAAACCAGTTTACTGGTCTTGGTCATCTGAGTCGGCTCTTGCTGAAGCGGAGATTGAATACCATGATTTGGTTTCAACTTCTCTTTACTATGCCAACAAAGTAAAAGATGGCAAAGGTGTTCTAGATACAGATACTTATATCGTAGTCTGGACAACAACTCCATTTACCATTACAGCTTCTCGTGGTTTGACTGTTGGTGCAGATATTGATTATGTTTTGGTTCAACCTGCTGGTGAAGCTCGTAAGTTTATGGTTGCTGCAGAATTATTGACTAGCTTGTCTGAGAAATTTGGCTGGGTTAATGTTCAAGTGTTGGCGACTTACCGTGGTCAAGAA
Source organism: Streptococcus sp. SK643 (assembly GCF_000259505.1). Taxonomy (GTDB): domain Bacteria; phylum Bacillota; class Bacilli; order Lactobacillales; family Streptococcaceae; genus Streptococcus. The sequence continues at coordinate 35,092 of NZ_AJMM01000013.1, read as the reverse complement.
CTCAATCACATCGTAACAGAACACCCATGGGATACGGCTGTAGATGAATTGGTAATTCTTGGTGACCACGTTACTACTGACTCTGGTACAGGTATTGTCCATACAGCCCCTGGTTTTGGTGAGGACGACTACAATGTTGGTATTGCTAATGGCCTTGAAGTCGCAGTGACTGTTGACGAACGTGGTATCATGATGAAGAATGCTGGTCCTGAGTTTGAAGGTCAATTCTATGAAAAGGTAGTTCCAACTGTTATTGAAAAACTTGGTAACCTCCTTCTTGCCCAAGAAGAAATCTCTCACTCATACCCATTTGACTGGCGTACTAAGAAACCAATTATCTGGCGTGCAGTACCACAATGGTTTGCCTCAGTTTCTAAATTCCGTCAAGAAATCTTGGACGAAATTGAAAAAGTGAAATTCCACTCAGAATGGGGTAAAGTGCGTCTTTACAACATGATTCGTGACCGTGGCGACTGGGTTATCTCTCGTCAACGTGCTTGGGGTGTTCCGCTTCCTATCTTCTATGCTGAAGATGGTACAGCAATCATGACTGCTGAAACTATTGAGCATGTAGCTCAACTCTTTGAAGAACATGGTTCAAGCATTTGGTGGGAACGTGATGCTAAGGACCTCTTGCCAGAAGGATTTACTCATCCAGGTTCACCAAAAGGTGAGTTCAAAAAAGAAACAGATATCATGGACGTATGGTTTGACTCAGGTTCATCATGGAATGGAGTTGTAGTAAACCGTCCTGAGTTGACTTACCCAGCAGATCTTTACTTAGAAGGTTCAGACCAATACCGTGGTTGGTTCAACTCATCACTCATCACATCTGTTGCCAACCATGGCGTAGCACCTTACAAACAAATCTTGTCACAAGGATTTGCCCTTGATGGTAAAGGTGAGAAGATGTCTAAATCTCTTGGAAATACTATTGCTCCAAGTGATGTTGAAAAACAATTTGGTGCTGAAATCTTGCGTCTCTGGGTAACAAGTGTAGACTCAACTAACGATGTCCGTATCTCTATGGATATCTTGAGCCAAGTCTCTGAAACTTACCGTAAAATCCGTAACACCCTTCGTTTCTTGATTGCCAATACTTCTGACTTTAACCCAGCTGTGGATACAGTAGCTTACGATGAGCTTCGCTCAGTCGATAAGTACATGACGATTCGCTTTAACCAACTTGTGAAAACGATTCGTGATGCCTATGCGGACTTTGAATTTTTGACAATCTACAAGGCTTTGGTTAACTTTATCAACGTTGACTTGTCAGCCTTTTACCTTGATTTTGCTAAGGACGTTGTTTACATCGAAGGTGCTAAATCACTGGAACGTCGTCAAATGCAGACTGTCTTCTATGACATTCTTGTGAAAATTACAAAACTCTTGACACCAATCCTTCCTCACACTGCGGAAGAAATTTGGTCATACCTTGAGTTTGAAACAGAAGACTTTGTTCAATTGTCAGAATTGCCAGGAGCAGAAACTTTTGCTAATCAAGAAGAAATTTTGGATACATGGGCAGCCTTCATGGACTTCCGTGGACAAGCTCAAAAAGCCTTGGAAGAAGCGCGTAATGCAAAAGTTATCGGTAAATCACTTGAAGCACACTTGACAGTTTATCCAAATGAAGTTGTGAAAACTCTACTCGAAGCAGTGAACAGCAATGTAGCACAAGTATTGATCGTATCGGACTTGACAATTGCAGAAGGTCCAGCTCCAGAAGAAGCACTCGTCTTTGAAGATGTAGCCTTTACAGTTGAACGTGCTGCAGGTCAAGTGTGTGACCGTTGCCGTCGCATTGATTTAACAACAACAGAACGTAGCTACCATGCTATTATCTGTGATCACTGTGCTAGCATCGTAGAAGAAAACTTTACGGACGCAGTAGCAGAAGGATTTGAAGCGAAATAAGATTGAAAAATCTAGGGAAAACTCAATTTGAGAAGAAAAGACAACTAATCTTATAGACTATAAAACGCATTGTATCAAGTTTTTGAACTCCTGATATAATGCGTTTTTATCCTGTTAGAACCTTTTTGTTCTGCTCTGATTTCAATCAATTCTACATTGTTATATATTGTGAAAATTCAAAAAGCTCATGGATCATCTGGAAAGCAGATTTCATGAGCTTTTATCTGTTGGCGTTCTAAATGGATTCATCAATCAAGTGTTTAAGATTTGATAGGAGATGCTCTAAAGTTAGGACAGTTTTCTGATGGTGATCTAGCAGGTAGAGATTTTGAAAATAGTTTTGGATATCGTCTTCGAAATGTTGAGGTAGATGAGCCAATTATTTTTTGCGTACTGGAGCATGAGTTTTTCTCCTGGGTGGAGCTGCTCATTGAAGGCAAAGAGTAAATCGAAATAAGAAGCGAAGAACTCACTACTGCGGTGATTGATGCTGAGTAAGTCTTTGCGTTTGAGGGCTTTTTTGATTTGTCTTGAAAAGGCTGGCATAGCTTGGTTAAGAAGTAGGAATTGCTTGTTGATGATATTCTTTTTCAGCTCGGCTGGATAAGGAAGATTGTACTTTTTCTGGAGGGCAGCATAGTGACCATCTCGATCGTAGAGAATCTTGCTGTTGAGCAGATTGTACCACATACAAGTAGTGTAAGAATTCTGGGCTTGGTGCTCTAAAACTACGGCCTGTAAATCTTTGTTAAAGCTGTCCAGAGAGCGATAAATCAGCTCAATCTCTATGCCATTATTGAGAACACAATCATCTTCCAATTCCCAAAATTGATTGCCGATTTCCATATAGGAGCAGTATTTACTGAGAATATCTTTTCGGATGTCTGGCGAGAGGGGAGCACTGAGGTAGACATATACATCATAGTCAGAGTCTTTGTCAAAATCTTGTCCAGCCCGTGATCCTCCTAGAGCTAGAGCCTCTACTTGCTCCAGTTGAGCCAATTCTTCAAAGATATGTTGTGGCATAATGGTAACCTTCTTTATTTTTTGACATCATTCTAACAAAAATTAAAGAGACTAGCAAGAGTGAAATGGAAATTTCTTTCTACCTATTTGCTGATAATTGTTCAAAGCAATTCAACTACCAAACAGCTAAATTCACAAACTAAGTTCCACCGCTAATTCAATAAGTTTTGTTATAGTGGACCTCATTTCTAACTCAATCGTTTTACACTTAATTCCACCATAAAGTCCGTTTTAGACTAATTTCCACTTTGACCAACCAAGTGGAAGTTACTTTGAGAAATTACCACTGTTCAAAAGAATTGAAGAATGCTAGTATTATTTTGGGACAAGTTAGAGAATTTATAGTATAATGATGGTTGTAGATTAAATATATCAAAATATATATAGAAGTATTTTTGTTTCTTGTAAGTTTATCTGAGTGGGGAAGCAAAATGCTTCTTCTATTTTGAAAGGGATAAAATAATAGAGAGGATATAGATGAAAAAGTTTTTTGGAGAGAAGCAGCATCGTTTTTCCTTACGAAAGTTGGCGATTGGTCTTGTGTCTGCTTCAATTTCGAGCTTATTTTTTGTGTCCATTGCTAGTAGTGGGACCGTATTTGCTCAAGAAAATGTATCTATTCACTACAAATATGTGACAGATACAGAGTTAAGTAAGCAAGAGAAGGACTTGATTGTAAAGGATATTCCTAAAGTGGTTGAAGATAGTGAGAGTACTTATTATCTAGTCTACCGTATGGATGAGAAAGCCCAACTAGGTCAGTTGCCTAATACCGGTGAGCACAGTAATCTGGTTACCGTCCTTTCGGGTGGAGCCCTCGCTTCGATTGGATTCCTTATTTTTGCTGTTTCGAGAAAGAAAGGCAAGAAGAAAGCACTGTTGAAGGTTGTTTTGATAACAGGCATGGGGAGCGGTTTGGTTTCTTCGGTTCAGGCTATTGAAAATAAACTATTGCTCCAATATAATCAAGAATATCAATTATCCCTAGGAGATAGTCTGCCTCTGCCAAGAGTCCTGTCAGGTTATACCTATCTAGGTTATATTAAGCAAGATAAAGAGATTAATCAGCAAGAAACTGCTACTAGGGCTCAGAAACTAGAGGATACGGTTCAACCTCATTTTCAGACCAAGAATGATGGACAAAAGTCAGGAGATGAGCAGAAAGCTCAGTCTCCAACAAGCCCTGCTGAGAAGCCAATCCCTTCTCAAGATTCATCCAATCCAAAACCGTCTGGTATTGCTAGTGTGGATCCTCAGGATGAGGTTTTGGCTGGTCGAGTGAACAAACCAGAGCTCCTATACAAAGACCAAGAGATTGTAACCAAACTAGACTTTTCAGAAGTGGTTCAAGAAAATCCAGATCTAACAGAGGGAACCATTCGTGTCAAACAAGAAGGTCGTGCTGGGAAGAAGATTGAACTTATTCGCATCTTCACTGTTGAAAATCAAGAAATTTCCCGAGAAGTTCTCTCGACTAAGGTAGAAGAATCCTTACCACGTATAGTAGAAAAAGGAACTAAGAAGGTAGTTGTACCGAGTGAAATACCCCAGTCTGCAAGAAAAGGTGAGCCTGAGACCCATGCTTCCTTACCAGAATATAAAGGTGAGCAATCGGGAGCTGTTGTAGCCCCTGAGACAGCTGAAAAACCAGAATATACTGGTACACAATCTGGAGCAATAGTCGAAGCAGAGAAAATTTCTCCGCTACCTGAATATCAGGGAACTCAAGCTGGTGCCATCGTTGAACCAGAGACCCATGCTTCCTTACCTGAATATACAGGAGTTCAATCTGGTGCAATTGTTGAGCCTGAAAAACTTGAACCGGAAATTGGAGGTTTTGAATCAGGAGCGTTTGTAGAACCAGAGACTGTTGTGAAACCATCTTATACAGGCGTTCAATCGGGAGCGACAGTAGAGCCTGAACATGTTTCTTCATTGCCAGAATATGAGGGTCCCCAGTCAGGATCGATTGTTGACCCAGAACAAACTTCCCCTCTTCCAGAGTATGATGGTACCCAGTCCGGAGCGGTTGTCGAACCAGAGACCCATGCTTCCTTACCAGAATATAAAGGTGAGCAATCGGGAGCTGTTGTAGCCCCTGAGACAAATGAAAAACCAGAATATACTGGCATTCAATCTGGTGCCATTGTTGAACCAGAACAGGTACCATCGAAACCATCTTATACAGGTACCCAATCCGGAGCGATTGTTGAACCCGAACAAATTGCCCCTCTTCCAGAATATACTGGCAATATTGAGCAAGCAAAACCAGAAAATCCGGCTGAAAAACCAAAAGAAAAAGATCCAGAAAAAACACTCGAATTAAGAAATGTTTCTGATCTGGAGTTATATAGTCAGACCAATGGTACTTACAAACAACATGTTTCTTTAGACAGTGTTCCAAGTAATATAGACACTTACTTTGTTAAGGCAAAATCGTCGTCATTCAAAGATGTCTATCTACCTGTCGCTTCAATAACTGCAGAAATAAAAAATGGACAATCAGTTTATAAAATCATAGCCAAAGCTGAGAAACTCCATCAAGAGCTAGAAAATAAATATGTCGATAATTTCACCTTCTATCTCGCAAAAAAGGCCACAGAAGAAACAACAACCTTCACTTCCTTTAGCAACCTGGTTAAAGCTATCAACAAGAATCTTTCTGGAACCTATCATTTAGCGGCCAGCTTGAATGCTAACGAAGTGGAGTTGGGACCTGATGACAGATCTTACATCAAGGGCACCTTTACTGGTCAGTTGATTGGTGAAAAAGATGGCAAGCATTATGCTATTTACAACTTGAAAAAGCCTCTTTTTGAAAGCTTGAGAGGGGCCACAGTAGAAAAATTGAGTCTGAAAAATGTCTCTATTTCAGGTAAAGATGATATCGGTTCATTAGCCAATGAAGCTACGGATAACACAAAGATTAAGCAAGTTCATGTCGATGGTGTTTTGGCTGGGGAACGTGGTATCGGTGGTTTGTTGGCTAAGGCAGACCAATCAAGCATCACAGAGAGCAGTTTTAAGGGAAGAATTGTTAATACCTACGAAACGACTGCTGCCTACAATATTGGTGGTCTGGTCGGTCATTTGACAGGAGGCAGAGCTTCACTGACTAAGTCAAAAGCGACAGTAGCCATTTCATCCAACACGAACAGTTCGGATCAAACTGTTGGTGGGCTAGCAGGTCTAGTAGACCAAGATGCGCATATACAGGATAGCTATGCTGAAGGTGATATCAACAATGTCAAGCACTTTGGTAGAGTTGCGGGTGTGGCTGGATATTTGTGGGATCGAAAGACGAATGAGGAAAAGCATGCAGGAAGATTGACCAATGTACTAAGTGATGTCAATGTAACCAACGGGAATGCTATTACCGGTTACCACTATAACGAAATGAAGGTGGCTAATACATTCAGCAACAAAGCTAATAGAGTCTACAATGTCACCTTGGTCAGGGAAGAAGTCGTCAGCAAGGAATCATTTGTAGAAAGAGGAACAATTTTAGATGCTTCTGAAGTGACTAATAAAAAAGCAGAAATCAATCCTCTCACCCCTCCAACAGTGGAGCCTCTTTCAACAAGTGGTAGTAAAGAAAGTGATTTTTCTAAGGTGAAGCATTATCAAGCTCAGCGCGCCTTGGCTTATAAAAATATTGAAAAATTGTTACCTTTCTACAACAAGGCAACCATCGTCAAATATGGAAATCTGGTCAATGAGAACAGTCTTTTATATCAAAAAGAACTCTTGTCAGCAGTTATGATGAAGGATGACCAAGTCATCACCGATATTGTTTCCAACAAACAGACTGCAAACAAACTCTTGCTCCATTACCAGGATCATTCCTCTGAAACATTCCAGCTCAAGTACCAGAATGATTTTGCTAAGTTGGCAGAATATCGTCTAGGAGATACGGGGCTTCTCTATACGCCAAACCAATTCTTGTATAATCAAGAAACGATTATCCGGCAAGTCTTACCAGAATTGAAGAAGGTAAATTATCATTCAGACGCTATTAGAAACACACTTGGTATTTCACCAAAAGTGAAGCAAACCGAGCTCTATTTAGAAGAACAGTTTACTAAAACGAAGGAACATCTAGAAGAAAGTCTGAGAAAACTCTTGTCAGCGGATGCTGGTCTAGTAGAAAACAATCAAGTAATGACAGGTTACATCGTAGATAAGATCAAGCGCAACAAGGAAGCCTTGCTTCTTGGTATGAGCTACTTAGAGCGTTGGTATAACTTTAGCTATGGTCAGGTTAATATTAAAGACTTGGTCTTGTATCACCTTGATTTCTTTGGCAAAGGAAATACATCTCCGTTAGATACTTTGATTGAGTTAGGGAAATCAGGATTTAATAATCTGCTTGCTAAGAACAACGTTGATACTTATGGTATCAGTCTTGCCAACCATCATGGCACGACAGATTTATTTAGCACGCTAGAACATTACCGAAAAGTCTTTTTACCAAACACTAGCAACAATGACTGGTTTAAATCCCAGACCAAAGCTTTCATTGTCGAAGAAAAATCCACTATTGCAGAGGTCAAAGCTAAGCAAGAGCAAGCAGGGACTAAGTATTCTATCGGTATTTATGACCGAATTACTAGTAGTACTTGGAAATACCGCAATATGGTCTTGCCTCTCCTTACTTTGCCAGAAAGATCTGTATTTGTCATTTCAACCTTGTCTAGCTTAGGATTTGGCGCTTACGATCGCTACCGCAACAGTGACTATAGGGCTGGAGATAAACTCAATAAGTTTGTTGAAGATAATGCGCGTGAAACAGCCAAGCGTCAGCGAGATCACTATGATTATTGGTATCGTATTTTAGATAATCAGGGACGTGAAAAACTCTATCGTACAATCCTGCTTTATGATGCCTATAAATTTGGTGATGATCATACTGAAGGAAAGGCTTCAACAATCGCAGACTTTGAGAATTCAAATCCTGCAATGCAACATTTCTTTGGACCAGTTGGTAACAAGGTAGTTCATAATCATCACGGTGCATACGCAACAGGAGATGGTGTCTACTATATGTCTTACCGTATGTTGGATAAGGATGGCGCTATTACGTATACCCATGAAATGACCCATGATTCCGATCAGGATATCTATCTTGGTGGTTATGGTCGAAGAAGTGGTCTTGGTCCTGAGTTCTTTGCTAAAGGTTTATTACAAGCTCCAGATCATCCAAATGATGCGACCATTACCATAAACTCAATCTTGAAACATTCAAAATCAGATAGCTTAGAAGGATCCCGTCTACAAGTCTTAGATCCGACGGAACGATTCAAAGATGCATCCGATCTCCAGAAATACGCTCATAATATGTTTGACCTCATCTATCTGTTGGAATATCTCGAAGGGCAATCGATCGTTAAGAAACTGAATGTATCCCAGAAAATGGAAGCTCTCAGAAAAATCGAGAACCTCTATCTAACAGATCCTGCGGATGGAAATGATGTTTATGCTACTAATGTTGTGAAAAATTTGACAGAAAATGAAGCTAAAAAATTGACCAGCTTTGATAGTTTGATTGACAATAACATTCTTTCGGCTCGTGAGTATCAGGCTGGCACTTATGAAAGAAATGGCTACTTTACGATTAAACTCTTTGCACCAATCTTTTCAGCATTGAGCAGTGAGAAAGGTACTCCTGGAGATCTTATGGGACGTAGGATGGCTTATGAACTCTTAGCTGCTAAAGGATTTAAAGATGGTATGGTCCCATATATTTCCAACCAATATGAAGAAATTGCTAAACAAAATGGTCAGACAATCAACCTCTACGGTAAAAAGCAAGGATTAGTGACAGATAAGCTTGTTTTAGAAAAGCTATTTGGTGGTCAGTATTCATCTTGGGCAGCCTTTAAAAAAGCTATGTATCAAGAGCGCGTTGCTCAGTTTGATCATTTGACTAAAGTTACTTTTAAAGATCCAACGCAATCGTGGATGAGCAATGCTACCAAGACCATTCAAAGAGTAAAAGAATTGCAAGAACTCATGGACCAAGCTGTTTTACAGGATGCTATAGGTCCTCGTTGGAGTAATTATAATCCAGAGACTGACAGTGCCGTTCATAAGTTGAAGAGAGCAATATTTAAGGCCTATCTTGACCAAACAAACGACTTTAGAACTTCTATTTTTGCAAATAAAAAGTAATGAATTATAGAAGTTCCTAGTCAGGATGAGAGGACTTTACTTTCTGACTGTCACAACTTGTCGATTTTAACTAGCTTTTTTGTGAAAAATTGTGTAAAATAGAATAGATAAACGAGGGGAAACCTCGGAAAATTTAAAGGAGAATCCATCTAATGGTAAAATTGGTTTTTGCTCGCCACGGTGAGTCTGAATGGAACAAAGCTAACCTTTTCACTGGTTGGGCTGATGTTGATTTGTCTGAAAAAGGTACACAACAAGCGATTGACGCTGGTAAATTGATCAAAGAAGCTGGTATCGAATTTGACCAAGCTTACACTTCAGTATTGAAACGTGCGATCAAAACAACTAACTTGGCTCTTGAAGCTTCTGACCAATTGTGGGTTCCAGTTGAAAAATCATGGCGTTTGAACGAACGTCACTACGGTGGTTTGACTGGTAAAAACAAGGCTGAAGCTGCTGAACAATTTGGTGATGAGCAAGTTCACATCTGGCGTCGTTCATACGATGTATTGCCTCCAAACATGGATCGTGATGATGAGCATTCAGCTCACACTGACCGTCGTTACGCTTCACTTGACGACTCAGTTATTCCAGATGCTGAAAACTTGAAAGTGACTTTGGAACGTGCCCTTCCATTCTGGGAAGATAAAATCGCTCCAGCTCTTAAAGATGGTAAAAACGTATTCGTAGGAGCTCACGGTAACTCAATCCGTGCCCTTGTAAAACACATCAAAGGTTTGTCAGATGACGAAATCATGGATGTGGAAATCCCTAACTTCCCACCATTGGTATTCGAATTCGACGAAAAATTGAACGTAGTTTCTGAATACTACCTTGGAAAATAATTTGTAAAAAGAAAGCCTAGGAATACCTGGGTTTTTCTTTTTATTCTAGTATCCAACTCTTCGAAAAAGCGTTATAATGATATTAAGAAGTAGTTAAAGAAAGTGAGGTTGATGATGGCTTATATTGAGATGAAACATTGTTACAAGCGTTATCAGGTTGGGGATACGGAGATTGTGGCCAATCGTGATGTGAATTTTGAGATTGAAAAGGGAGAATTGGTTATTATTTTAGGGGCATCTGGGGCAGGTAAGTCAACAGTTTTGAATCTCTTGGGTGGAATGGATACCAATGACGAAGGGCAAATTTGGATTGATGGTGTTAATATTGCAGACTATAGTTCCCATCAGAGAACTGATTACCGTCGTAATGATGTGGGCTTTGTTTTTCAATTTTATAATTTGGTTTCTAATTTAACTGCTAAGGAAAATGTAGAACTGGCATCAGAAATTGTAAAGGATGCCTTGAATCCCGAGCAGGTTCTGACGGATGTGGGTCTTGCTCATCGGATGAATAACTTTCCAGCTCAGCTTTCTGGAGGAGAGCAACAGCGAGTCTCTATTGCACGAGCAGTAGCCAAAAATCCTAAAATTCTCCTTTGTGATGAGCCGACAGGAGCTTTGGACTATCAGACAGGTAAGCAAGTTTTGAAAATTCTTCAAGACATGTCCCGTCAAAAGGGAGCAACAGTGATCATCGTAACTCACAATGGAGCTTTGGCACCAATTGCAGATAGAGTGATTCATATGCATGATGCAAGTGTCAAGGATGTGCTGATCAACCATCATCCTCAGGATATAGACAAATTGGAGTATTAGAATGGTCAAGAGAAAGATCTATTGGAAGGATTTGCTTCAGTCCTTCACCAGCTCTAAGGGACGCTTTTTATCGATTTTGATCTTGATGATGTTGGGTTCGCTCGCTTTAGTTGGTCTTAAAGTGACCAGTCCTAATATTGAGGCAAGTGCTAATGCTTATCTAAGCACTGCTAAAACCTTTGATTTGGCTCTTATGTCCAACTATGGTTTGGATTCAAATGATCAAGAAGAACTAGAACAGATAGAGGGTGCAGAGGTTGAGTTTGGATATTTGACAGATGTGACTATGGATAATGGGCAGGATGCCATTCGACTTTATTCTAAGCCCGAGAAGATCTCAAACTTTCAAGTTACAGAAGGCCGTCTTCCTCAAGAAGAGCAAGAGATTGCTTTAGCAGCTCATTTGCATGATAAGTATAGTTTAGGGCAGACCATTACTTTTAAGGAAAAAGAGGCTAGTTCCTCTACCTTGAAAGAACAGACTTTTACCATTACAGGCTTTGTCCATTCAGCTGAAATGTTATCTCAACGAGATTTGGGCTATGCAGGGAGTGGAAGTGGGACTCTGACAGGCTATGGTCTGGTTATGCCCAGTCAGTTTGATGAAAAGGTCTATAGTATTGCACGCTTGAAATATAAGAACTTAGAAGGTTTAAATTCTTTTTCAACGGACTATGAAGAAACAGTCAAGCAAGATCAAGAAGAGCTAGAAAAGCTTCTTTCAGACAATGGCAAGGCACGTTTAGAGCTAGTAAAAAAAGAAGGGCAAGTTTCCCTAGATAAAGGTCAAGAAAGGATTCGCAAAGCGCAAGAAAACTTGCAGGAGGGTAAGAATCGTTTAAGCAGTGCTGAAGGTCGGCTACAGCTACAGGAAAGCCAGCTTGCCTTGCTTCCTCAAACCCAGCGAGAACAGGTGGCTAGTCAGCTAGTTAAAGCTAGAGAAGAATTAACCAAGGAAAAAGAAAAATTAGCAGAGGCCGAAAAATCTATATCTCAGCAAGTAGAAAAACTAGAGAGAAGTCAGAAAAACTTGGATAATTTGACGGAACCAACTTATCAGGTCTACAATAGACAAACGATACCAGGTGGTCAAGGATATCTCATGTATAGCAATGCCACAAGTAGTATCCGAGCAGTAGGTAATATCTTTCCTGTAGTGCTTTACGCTGTGGCAGCCATGGTAACCTTTACAACTATGGCTCGTTTTGTGGATGAAGAAAGGACAAATGCTGGGATTTTCAAGGCCTTGGGTTATAGAAGTAAGGATATTATTGCTAAGTTTCTTGTCTATGGTCTGGTAGCAGGAACTATAGGCAGTATTATAGGAAGCATACTGGGGCATTATGTACTAGCTACAGTTATCGCAAATGTTATTACCAAGGACATGGTAGTTGGACCCACTCCCATTCATTTTTATTGGTCCTATAGTTTACTAGCTCTCATCTTGACCTGGCTGGCTAGTGTACTACCTGCCTATTTGGTGGCTGGTAGAGAGCTCCATGATGAGGCAGCTCATTTGTTACTTCCCAAACCACCTGTCAAAGGTTCAAAAATTTTACTAGAGAAGGTGAGATTTATTTGGCGTCGCATGAGTTTTACCCACAAGGTAACTGCTAGGAATATCTTTCGTTATAAGCAGAGGATGCTGATGACCATTTTTGGTGTGGCAGGTTCTGTAGCCCTTCTTTTTGCAGGATTGGGCATTCAGTCTTCAGTTGCAGGAGTACCAAGCAGACAATTTGAACAAATCCAGCAGTATCAGTTGCTGCTAGCTGAGAATAATAGTGCGACCAAGCAAGAAAAGGCAAGTCTAGAAGAAATGTTAAAAGGGCCAGATATAAAAGCTTATCAGAAAATCTATTCCAAGAATGTAGACAAAGATTTTAGGGGTAAGGTTGGGCTCCAAACCGTGACTCTCATGATGACTAATAAGGAGGATCTAACCCCTTTCATCCATCTCCAAGAAGGACAAAAGGAATTACAATTAAAAGATGGAGCAGTCATTACAGCAAAATTAGCCCAATTAGCTGGAATCAAAATTGGTCAGTCACTAGAGCTTGATGGTAAGAAGATAGAAGTTGCAGCAATTACTGAGAATTATGTTGGGCATTTTATTTACATGAATCAGAGGAGCTATCAAAAGATTTATGGTCAACTACCTGAAAAAAACACCTATCTTGTTAGCTTACAGGATCCTAGTCAGACTAGTGTTGAAAAGCAAGCAGGATTAGTCATGAATCAAGCTGCAGTAGCAAGTGTTTTCCAGAATGCATCTGCTAGTCGCCTTTTTGATTCTGTTGCAAGTTCTTTAAACCAAACTATGACAATCTTGGTCCTTGTGTCCGTTCTTTTAGCCATTGTCATTCTTTATAATTTAACCAATATTAATGTTAACGAGCGTATTCGTGAACTATCTACCGTCAAGGTTCTTGGTTTTCACAATAAAGAAGTGACTTTCTATATTTACCGTGAGACCATGCTTCTTTCTCTTGTAGGGATTATTCTAGGATTAGTATCTGGTTTTTATTTGCATCAGTTTTTGATTCAAATGATTTCACCTGCAACCATTCTCTTTTATCCACGGGTTGCTTGGGAGGTCTATGCTCTACCAATTGGTGCAGTACTATTGATATTGATCTTACTTGGATTTTTTGTCAATCATCATCTAAGAAAAGTCGATATGTTAGAAGCCTTGAAGTCTATAGATTAGAAAAATTCGTTTTTATCCTAATAAAAAATCCTCCGTTTCAAAGAGAACTCTTTGTAACAGAGGATTTTTTCTATAGGGATTTAGCAGCTGCAATTGCGGCTTCGAAGTTGGGTTCAGAATTGATATTATCCACGTATTCAACGTAGCGAATCGTATTGTCAGTATCGAGGACAAAGACTGCGCGTGCCAATAGGTGCCACTCATTGATTAAGAGGGCGTAATCACGTCCAAAGGAATGGTCGAAATAGTCTGAGAGCATGATGGCATTTTCAATACCTTCAGCACCGCACCAACGTTTTTGGGCGAAAGGGAGGTCCATAGAAACAGTCAATACAACTGTGTTGTCCAGTCCAGCAAGTTCTTGGTTGAAACGGCGAGTTTGAGTTGAGCAAATACCAGTATCAATAGAAGGTACAACACTCAATACTTTTTTCTTGCCATCGAAATCTGCTAGAGTTTTTTTAGAAAGATCAGTTGCAGTGAGAGAAAAGTCCAGCGCTTTATCTCCAACTTGTAGTTGTTTACCTGTAAAGCTCACAGGATTTCCGAGAAAAGTTACCATAAGATACTCCAATCTTTTTTCTTCCATTGTAGCTGAAACGGTCAGAATTTTCCAATGATTTGACCGGAAATATGGGCATATAAAAAACGCCAACTCGCATGAGAATGACGTTTTTCAGATTTTTTATCTATTTGATATTTCTCGAAGGTAGTGCGGACGGGAGCAACTTCCTTTGGAATTTCATCCCTAATTTTTGAGCCTTAGGTCTCAAAAATTCCGTCCTAGATAAGATCAAAGTTCTTATCTAGGATACCACTACAGTGAGAAATATCTGGTAAAAACTCACTTCGTTCGTACTGATTTAAGAAATCTTTATTTTTATAAACGCTTTTTTAGCTAGAGATAGAACTAACAAAGCTAATATTAGAAGTAATGTAAAGAGAGACAAGAACCTAGTAATAGATAAACTAATATCTAGATTATTTTGCCAATCCTTCAGCAATCTTGTCAAGGTTGTATTTCATCATGTTGTAGTAGCTGTCGCCTTCTTTACCTTGTTCTGCGATAGAGTCAGTAAAGATTTGTGCGTAGATTGGGATGTTTGTGTCTTGTGAAACAGTCTTCATTGGACGGTCATCCACACTTGATTCTACAAAGAGTGATGGAACTTTTGTTTGGCGAAGTTTTTCAACCAAAGTCTTGATTTGTTCAGGTGTTCCTTCTTCTTCAGTGTTGATTTCCCAGATATAGGCACTTGGGACACCGTAGGCTTTAGAGAAGTATTTGAAGCATCCTTCGCTGGTTACAATGAGTTTTTTCTCAGCAGGGATGTTGTTAAATTTCTCCTTAGCTTCCTTGTCAAGTTTGTCTAGCTTATCAGTATATTCTTTGAGATTTTTTTCGTAGAATTCCTTGTTGCTAGGGTCTTTAGCGCTCAATTGTTTTGCGATGTTTTTAGCAAAAATCATACCGTTTTCAAGGTTAAGCCAAGCGTGTGGGTCTTCTTTGCCTTTTTCGTTTTGGCCTTCAAGATAGATAACATCAACGCCTTCGCTGACTGCAAAGTAGTCTTTGTTTTCAGTCTTCTTGGCATTTTCTACCAATTTTGTAAACCAAGCATTGCCACCAGTTTCAAGGTTGATACCGTTATAGAAAATCAAATTAGCCTCAGAAGTTTTCTTGACATCTTCAGGAAGTGGTTCGTATTCGTGTGGGTCTTGACCAACAGGAACGATACTATGAAGATCAATCTTGTCACCAGCAATATTTTTAGTAATATCAGCGATGATTGAGTTTGTAGCAACAACTTTTAGTTTTTGACCAGAAGCTGCATCTTTTTTGCCGCTAGTACATGCTACAAGAGCAATAACGGAAAGAAAGAGCACTAATAATGTACCTAATTTTTTCATTAGATCCTCCAATTTATTGGGTTTTGCCCATTATTTTAACAAATTTTTATTTTTTAGTTTCAAATATCGTTGCTTTGGAGCGATAAAGAAGCTAATGAGAAAGAAACTAGCAGACGTGAGCACGATACTAGAGCCTGCCGCAACGTTAAAGCTATAACCGATAAAGAGTCCCAAAACAGAAGCCGTTGCCCCAAAGGTTGAGGAAAGGAAAATCATGCTTTTTAGACTATTGGCATAAAGGTAAGCTGTTGCAGCTGGGGTAATCAGCATGGCTACAATCAGGATAGTTCCGACACTTTGCATGGCTGTCACAGACACGAGAGTCAATAGTACCATGAGAAGGTAGTGATAGAAATTGACAGGCATTCCCATGGCCTTAGCCAAGAGTTCATCAAAGGAAGTGATCAAGAGTTGCTTGAAAAAAATCCAGATTAACAAGAGAATGGCTGCCCCCACACCAATAGTAATAAACATATCCGTATCTTGGACGGCAAGGATATTACCAAAAAGGATATGGAAAAGGTCAGTTGAACTTTTAGCGACACTAATCAAGATGATACCGAGGGCTAAGAAAGAAGAAAAGGTAATGCCGATGGCGGTATCGCTTTTGATAATCGAGTTCCCCTTGATGTAGGTAATAATGATGGCAGCTAGTAATCCAAAGACAATGGCTCCGATAAAGAAGTCAACTCCCAAGATAAAGGAGAGGGCTACACCTGGTAAGACAGCATGTGAAATAGCATCTCCCATGAGTGACATCCCGCGTAGAATGATGAAACATCCTACAGCTCCAGCTACGACCCCGACGACAATAGCTGTTATCAAGGCATTTTGTAGGAAATGGAATTTTTGCAATCCATCGATAAATTCTGCAATCATAGGTCACCTCCATTGAAAAAAAGTCGATTACCGTAAGCTTCTTTGAGATTGGCTTCGGTAAAGGTTTCTTTGGTTGGACCAAAGGCAATCACTTCTCGATTGACAAGTAAGACTTGATCGAAGTAGTGGGAAACCTTGCTGAGGTCGTGGTGAACGATGAGAACCGTCTTACCAGCTTTTTTCAAATCTCTCAGCGTATTCATGATGATTTCCTCACTGACAGAGTCAATCCCAACAAAGGGTTCATCCAAGAGGATATAATCGGCTTCCTGCACCAAACATCTGGCAATCAAGACCCGCTGGAATTGACCTCCAGACAGTTGACTGATTTGACGTTCAGCGTAGTCAGCTAGGCCGACGATTTCAAGGGCTTCCTCTACTTTTTTCCAATGTTTAGCATTTAAACTGCGAAAGAGAGGAATAGAGGGAAATAGTCCTAGTGAGACACATTCCTTGACCTTGATGGGAAAGTTATAGTCGATATTGATTTTTTGTTCGACATAGGCAATTCGATGTAAGGATTTTTTAACTTCCTTGTCATCGAGAAATGCCTGACCTTGATGGGGGATAATGTTCAACATCCCTTTTAGTAGTGTTGATTTTCCAGCACCGTTTGGACCAATGATTCCGGTAATTGTTGGTCCTTGGAGCACTAGTGAAATATCCTTAAGTGCCAACGTTTCTTTGTAGGAGACACTGAGGTTTTCGATACGTATCATAAGCTTGTATTCCTCCTGACTCTTAATATACCTTAAAAAAAAAATTAAGTCAAGTTAATTTTTTAAAAAATTAAAATATTAACAGTAAAATATTAAAGTTTTGAATCTTGTATTTTAATTGCTTTCTAAAGTAATTTTTGTTAAGCTAGCAGTAACTGAAAAAATGAAAGTGAGAACATGATGACACGTTATCAAGATGATTTTTATGATGCGATTAATGGAGAATGGCAGAAGACTGCTGAAATTCCTGCAGATAAGTCTCAAACAGGTGGTTTTATCGATTTAGATGAAGAAATCGAAGAACTGATGCTTACGACTACAGATAAGTGGTTGGCAGGTCAAGATGTTCCAGAGGATGCTATCTTGGCAAACTTTGTCAAATACCATCGTCTAGTTCGTGATTTTGACAAGAGAGAAGCTGACGGTATCACACCTGTTTTACCTCTTCTTAAAGAATTCCAAGAGTTGGAGACTTTTGCAGATTTCACTGCTAAATTAGCAGAGTTTGAACTTGCTGGCAAACCAAACTTCCTTCCTTTTGGTGTATCACCAGACTTCATGGATGCCAGAATCAATGTTCTATGGGCCAGTGCTCCAAGCACTATCTTGCCAGATACAACCTACTATGCAGAAGACCATCCTCAACGCGAGGAGCTCTTGGCACTTTGGAAAAACAGTACTGCAAATCTTCTTAAAGCTTATAACTTTTCAAATGAAGACATCGAAGACTTGTTAGAGAAGAGATTGGAACTAGATCGACGCATTGCAGGAGTTGTGCTTTCTAATGAGGAGAGTTCAGAATACGCCAAACTCTACCATCCCTACTCCTATGAAGATTTTAAGAAATTTGCTCCTGCCCTTCCTTTGGATGACTTCTTCCGAGAAGTAATTGGGCAAGTACCAGACAAGGTTATCGTAGACGAGGAACGTTTCTGGCAAGCAGCAGACCAATTTTATAGTGAAGAGGCTTGGCCTTTACTAAAGGCAACATTAATCTTAAGTGTTGTCAATCTCTCCACTAGCTATTTAACAGAAGAAATCCGTGTCTTATCAGGTGCCTATGGTCGTGCCTTATCTGGTATTCCGGAAGCAAAAGATAAGGTTAAGGTGGCTTATCATCTAGCACAAGGTCCTTTCAAACAAGCCTTGGGTCTTTGGTACGCTCATGAAAAATTCTCTCCAGAGGCCAAGGCAGATGTGGAGAAAAAAGTAGCGACCATGATTGATGTTTATAAAGAGCGCTTGGCTAAAAACGACTGGTTGACTCCAGAAACCCGTGAAAAGGCTATCGTAAAGCTAAATGTCATCAAGCCTTATATTGGTTATCCAGAAGAATTGCCAGAACGCTACAAGGACAAGGTAGTGGATGAAAATGCTAGTCTTTTTGATAATGCTCTGGCCTTTGCGCGTGTGGAAATCAAACACAGTTGGAGCAAGTGGAACCAGCCTGTAGACTACAAGGAATGGGGCATGCCTGCTCATATGGTCAATGCCTACTACAATCCACAGAAGAACCTAATTGTCTTCCCAGCGGCCATTTTACAAGCACCTTTCTATGACTTGCATCAGTCATCTTCTGCTAACTACGGTGGTATTGGGGCAGTTATTGCTCATGAAATTTCTCATGCTTTTGATACCAACGGAGCTTCCTTTGATGAAAATGGTAGCCTCAAAGATTGGTGGACAGAGAGTGACTATGCTGCCTTCAAGGAGAAAACACAAAAAGTCATTGACCAGTTTGATGGACAGGATTCTTATGGAGCAACCATCAACGGTAAATTGACTGTGTCAGAAAACGTGGCTGACTTGGGAGGAATCGCTGCAGCGCTTGAAGCAGCTAAGAGAGAACCAGACTTCTCCGCAGAAGAATTCTTCTACAACTTTGGTCGCATCTGGCGTATGAAAGGTCGTCCAGAATATATGAAACTTTTAGCTAGCGTCGATGTCCATGCACCAGCGAAACTCCGTGTCAATGTGCAAGTACCAAACTTCGATGATTTCTTTACAACCTATGATGTCAAAGAAGGCGACGGTATGTGGCGTTCACCAGAAGAGCGTGTGATTATTTGGTAACACAAAACCCAAGGATTTTTGTCCTTGGGTTTTAACATGTTAGAAAAAAGGATTAAAAGTCTTTTCATGTGCGATAGTGGTTGCAGAACCGTGTCCTGGGTATACATCGTAGTTAGGTAAGGTAAAGAGTTGAGTTTGTATGCTATGAAGGAGTTGCTCCATACTACCAGTAGGGAGGTCTGTCCGCCCAATTGCTTCTCTAAAGAGGGCATCTCCAGTCAGGACTAGACGACTATCAGGAAATACCAGAGAAACGCCACCTATTGAATGTCCTGGAGTAGGAAGGACAGTGAAATGAAATTCTTCGATTTGGTATTCTTGATGAAAGACATATGTCTCTTCAGCTGGTTTTGCAGTTATATCTGCCATATCGTCATGCCGGGGTAGGCCAGAAAGATTGTCTACTGGTGTGTAGAGCCAACTGGCTTCACTCTCTGCGACATAGACAGGAGGATTTCCAAATCTTTCACGAACTGAGTCTAGACTCATGATGTGATCATAGTGGGTGTGGGTTAAGAGAATAGCACAGATAGGCTTATCTATGTTTTCAATTGTTTTACGAATGCTTTCCCAGTCACTACCAGGATCTACAAGGATGAGATGTTGGTCTCCTTCCAAATAATAGGTGTTTTCATAAGCAACGGGATTGACTGTTTTGTGAATTTTCATACTCGCTCCAATCTAAAAGAATTTACTAAATTAAGTATAGCATAGTTAGGCAAATTAAGCTAAAAAGGAGATAGGGAAAAGAGTTCTAATAAGATAGATAATTTTTTCAGTATAGAAAAAAGGATTTAAACCTACTTAATCTAGGTTTAAATCCTTACTGCATGAATAATTCAAGAATCATTGCTACATACATGACAAAGGTTAATAAAAATCCTGCTCTCCAAAAGAATTTGATGAATTTAGGATAGTAAAAGCTTCTTTTTTTTGTAAGAAAGAAAAATACCAGAATAATAGCTAGGAGAGAAAGGGCAAGGCCTAGTCTTGGTAAAAAATTATGTGTAAAGTTTTTAGCTGTGATGAGATAGTACTCAAATACCAAGATAGGAAAAGCCAAGTCTGCAAAATTGAAGCCTAGTTTTTTTAATTTAAAAAGTTTGGTTAGGATAATAGAGACTATTAAAGTCAGTACCAATAATAAAATAGATGCTATTTTCATTAAAATCATACCCATATTGTATCATAAAAAATCTCTAAAGGAAACGAGAAACAGGGGAATTTATGGGAAAGTCAGGCTTTTGAGATTGTTGGTGTTTTTTGTTATAATGAAGGTTATGAAATCTTATAATACCTTGAATGATTACTATCGAAAACTTTTTGGAGAAAAGACCTTTAAAGTCCCTATTGATGCGGGGTTTGACTGTCCCAATCGTGATGGAACTGTGGCTCATGGTGGCTGTACTTTTTGTACGGTTTCAGGTTCTGGAGATGCGATTGTGGCACCGGATGCGCCTATTCGTGAGCAATTTTATAAGGAAATTGACTTTATGCACCGCAAGTGGCCAGATGTTCAGAAGTATCTGGTTTATTTTCAAAATTTTACCAATACGCATGAAAAGGTTGAAGTGATTCGGGAGCGCTATGAACAGGCTATCAATGAGCCAGGTGTGGTAGGAATTAATATCGGAACACGGCCAGATTGTTTACCTGATGAAACCATTGCGTATTTAGCTGAACTATCAGAACGCATGCATGTTACAGTGGAATTGGGCTTGCAAACAACCTTTGAAGCAACTTCTGATTTGATTAACCGTGCCCACTCCTATGAATTGTACGTGGAAACGGTCAAGCGTTTGAGGAAGTATCCCAAGATTGAGATTGTTTCCCATCTGATCAATGGACTTCCTGGTGAAACCCATGAGATGATGATTGAAAATGTCCGCCGCTGTGTCACAGATAATGATATTCAAGGGATTAAACTGCATTTGCTTCATCTGATGACCAATACACGTATGCAAAGAGATTATCATGAAGGGCGACTGCAACTCATGAGTCAAGAAGAATATGTCAAGGTCATCTGTGACCAACTGGAAATCATTCCCAAACATATCGTCATCCATCGAATTACAGGAGATGCACCTAGAGATATGCTGATTGGGCCTATGTGGAGCCTCAATAAATGGGAAGTCCTCAACAGCATTGAGTTGGAGATGCGACGTCGTGGAAGTGTTCAAGGATGCAGGGCTGTAAAACAGGAGTTTGAAAATGAAAAGACCACTTGAGATGGCACATGATTTTTTGGCTGAGGTAGTGACTCAGGATGATATCGTAGTGGATGCGACTATGGGAAATGGCCATGACACGCTTTTTCTGGCCAAGCTAGCCAAGCAAGTCTATGCCTTTGATATTCAGGAACAAGCCTTGGAAAAGACGCAAGAGCGTTTGGACCAGGCTAGCCTGACAAATGCCCGGTTAATCTTGCAAGGTCATGAGACACTGGACCAGTTTGTGACAGAAGCCAAGGCAGGGATTTTCAATCTGGGCTATTTGCCATCAGCTGATAAGTCTGTCATTACCCGACCTCAGACAACGATTGAAGCATTAGAAAAGCTGTGTGGCTTACTTGTTAAAGGTGGACGGATTGCTATCATGATCTACTATGGTCATGAAGGAGGCGACCTCGAGAGGGATGCTGTCTTGGATTTTGTTAGCCAGTTGAACCAACAAGAGTATACAGCTACTATTTACCGAACTTTAAACCAAGTCAACAACCCACCATTTTTAGTGATGATTGAAAAATTAGAGAGATATAGACATGGATAAACAATACCTACGTGAAAAGCTGGATGCCATGCGCCAGAATTTTGTCGAATCAACCCACCACGAACGAGCAGTAGGTGTGTTAGACCAAGCGCATATGAGCAAAAAAATGCTTAAAATCAAGAAAAAATTAGTTGCTCTTGAAATGGAACGGTGCCAGAGAAAAATTGAGCACAAAGACTGTTCCAAGATTGACCAAAAAATCAAAGAGCAGAAGGAGATATTTGAAACCTGTTGTAAAAAAGATTAAGGAGGTCGTGCGTGGAATTACTGATTTACCTCATCCTATTTTTACTGGTCTTGATTGTCTCGAGTACAACCAATAAACTCCTGCCCTTTTTGCCTCTCCCTTTGGTGCAAATTCTTTTGGGAATCGTGATTGGTCTCTTTTTACCCAATACTGATTTTCATCTCAATACAGAGTTGTTTTTGGCCCTGGTTATCGGACCCTTGCTTTTCCGAGAGTCGGAGGAAGCAGATATTACGGCTATTTTAAAACACTGGCGCATCATTGTGTATTTGATTTTTCCAGTCATTTTCATTTCAACCTTGAGTTTGGGTGGACTGGCTCACTTCCTTTGGATTGCCCTTCCTCTGGCGGCTTGTTTAGCTGTTGGAGCGGCTCTAGGACCGACAGATTTAGTGGCCTTTGCTTCTCTTTCTGAGCGCTTTCGTTTTCCAAAACGTGTGTCTAATATTTTAAAGGGTGAGGGGCTTTTAAATGATGCTTCCGGTTTGGTAGCCTTTCAG
This sequence comes from Streptococcus sp. SK643, assembly GCF_000259505.1. Classification (GTDB taxonomy): domain Bacteria; phylum Bacillota; class Bacilli; order Lactobacillales; family Streptococcaceae; genus Streptococcus. The sequence goes on along the minus strand of NZ_AJMM01000013.1, from coordinate 12,509 downwards.
GTAGCCCTAGCTGCTTGGACTACTGGGACTTTTTCACTGAGTCAGGCTGGTAGCTCTCTTATCCTTTCGATCCTAGGTGGTTTTGCTGTGGGTTTTGTGACCGCGATGATTAATCGCTTCCTTCATACACTTTTATTGAGTTTAAGAGCGACAGATATCGCTAGTGAACTTTTGTTAGAACTGAGTTTACCCTTAGTGACCTTTTTTCTAGCTGAAGAAATTCATGTTTCAGGTATTATCGCAGTTGTCGTAGCAGGGATTTTAAAGGCAAGTCGTTTTAAGAGAATCACCTTATTGGAAGCTCAGGTAGATACGGTCACAGAAACTGTTTGGCAAACAGTGACCTTTATGCTCAATGGTTCTGTCTTTGTGATTTTGGGAATGGAATTAGAAATGATAGCAGAGCCTATATTGTCTAACACAATCTATAATCCCCTTTTATTACTGGTATCAATTGTCCTACTTACTTTTTTACTCTTTACCATTCGTTTTCTAATGATATATGGCTATTATGCAGTTAGGACAAAACGCCTCAAGAAAAACATGAAAAAGTACATGAAGGATATGCTTCTTTTGACTTTTTCAGGTGTGAAGGGAACTGTATCTATTGCGACCATTCTTTTGATACCTAGTCACCTTGAACAAGAATATCCCCTCTTACTTTTTTTAGTAGCAGGTATAACCCTACTAAGTTTCTTAACAGGTTTCTTAGTTCTTCCTTATCTTTCTGATGAACAGGAAGAAAGCAAGGATTATCTCATGCATATCGCTATTTTAAATGAGGTAACTCTTGAATTAGAAAAAGACTTGGAGGGTACTAGAAATAAACTCCCCCTCTATGCAGCAATCGACAATTACCACGGTAGAATTGAAAACCTCATTTTGAGTCAAGAAAAAAAGGATGCTCAAGAAGACTGGGAAGCCTTGAAACTCCTGATTCTTAGTATAGAGAATGATGCCTTGGAACAGGCCTATGAAGAAGAGAAAATCAGCGAACGTGCTTATCGAGTTTATCAGCGTTATTTAAAAAATATGGAAGAAAGTATCAATCGCAAACTGGCTTCAAGATTGACCTATTATTTCCTTGTATCTCTTCGGATTTTGCGTTTTATTCTTCATGAAATATTTACTTTGGGTAAGACTTTCCGTTCATGGAGTGATAAAGAAAAAAGACGTCTTAGGGCGCTTGATTATGATCAAATCGCAGAATTGTATTTGGAAAATACCGAGTTAGTCATCGAAAGTTTGGAAAACCTTAAAGGAGTTTATAAGAGTTCTCTGATTAGCTTTATGCAAGAGTCTCGTCTTCGTGAAACAGCGATTATTACGAGTGGAGCTTTTGTAGAACGTGTTATCACACGTGTGAAACCGACCAATATTGATGAAATGCTAAGGGGATATTATCTAGAAAGAAAGTTAATCTTTGAGTATGAAGAAAAAAGATTGATTACTACAAAATACGCTAAGAAATTGCGGCAAAATGTCAACAATTTAGAGAATTATTCCTTGAAGGAAGCAGCCAATACATTGCCTTATGATATGGTGGAATTGGTAAGAAGAAATTAGTTAATACTCTTTGAAAATCAAATTCAAACCACGTCAGCGTCGCCTTACCGTACTCAAGTACAGCTTGCGGCTAGCTTCCTAGTTTGCTCTTTGATTTTCATTGAGTATAAGATTGTAAATAAAGGAGTATGATATGAAGAAGTGGTGGAAAGAGCTGATAGACAAGCCTTTATTAAAAGCTTTTTTACATTATTATCAAGCATCAGATAGTGAGTTGACTAGCGTCGCAGTGGCCTACTATTGGTTGATTTCGATTTTCCCCCTGCTTTTGGTGGTGGTCAATATCCTCCCTTATTTTCATATTTCTGTTTCAAATTTTTTAAACGTGACTAATGGATTTTTACCTGATACGGTTTATGATGTTGTTGCAAAAATTGTAATGGAAGTTCTAACCCAGCCATCAACAGGTTTACTGAGTTTTGCGGTCTTATCAGCTTTATGGACTTTTTCAAAGTCTATGAATTATCTCCAAAAAGCTTTTAATAAGGCTTATGGAGTAGCCAAGAGTAGAGGTTTAATTTACCAGCAATTGATGAGTTTACTAGTTAGTTTTGGCTTGCAGATTCTCTTTGCTCTAGCTCTGTTTTTGAGTGTCTTTGGTCGCATGCTCCTCAACTTTATCAAAAGCTACTGGAAATCGGATAGTCCTCTCTTTGATTATCTGCAAGACCTAACAGGACCCTTGGTCTATGCCTTAATTTTTGCGATCTTAGTGATGTTTTATTATTTTCTTCCTAATGTTAAAGTGCCACGAATACGTTATGTTTTACCGGGGAGTATTTTTGTCTTGCTGACACTAGCTTTGATCATAAATATCTTTTCGGCTTCTATTAATAATTACATCAATAATCTCGTAGACGTCCGTTTTGTAAGTTCTATTATTTTTGTAGTGACCATGTTTTGGTTTATTTTATTGGCCAAGATATTGATTATCGGTGCAGTGATCAATGCTAGTTTTCAAAGTTTGAAAGATCCAAATTTTAATATGGATTAAATGTTTGAGTTAAGAAATACCCATAAAATAAAAATAGAGATTCACATAAAAGGTGAATCTCTATTTTTATTGGAAATCTTCAGTCCAGCTTTTATTTAGTAAATAAACATGGCATCACCAAAACTAAAGAAGCGGTAATGTTCATTAATGGCATGTTGATAAGCATCTAGGACAAGTTCTCGTCCAGCAAAGGCTGAAACCAGCATGACTAGAGTTGATTTTGGCAAATGGAAGTTGGTTGAGAAGGCATCCACAACCTTCCATTTATAGCCAGGTTTGATAAAGATATTGGTCCAGCCAGAATCTGCTTGGATTTGCCCCTCAAACTTGGAACCAATAGTCTCCAAGGTGCGGATAGAAGTAGTTCCGACAGCGATGATACGACCACCATTTTCTTTGACAGAGCGAAGGGTGCTAGCAGCCTCCTCAGAAAGCTGGTAGAATTCTGAGTGCATTTCGTGTTCGTCCAGATTGTCAACTGAAACAGGTCTAAAGGTTCCGAGTCCGACATGAAGAGTCAAATAGACTAGATGAACACCCTTAGCTTGGATTTCTGCTAGCAGTTCTTTGGTGAAGTGAAGACCAGCAGTAGGTGCAGCAGCAGAGCCACTTTCCTTGGCGTAAACAGTTTGATAGCGTTCACGGTCATCCAGTTTTTCGTGGATATAAGGCGGTAGCGGCATTTCACCCAGACTTTCCAAGACTTCTAGGAAAATTCCTTGGTATTCAAAGCGGACAATGCGCCCCCCGTGGGTCAATTCTTCCGTAACGACTGCGCTGAGGCGACCATCACCAAAGCTGACACGAGTACCAATCTTGAGGCGTTTGGCAGGTTTAGCCAGAACTTCCCACTCATCGCCACTAATGTTTTTGAGTAGGAGCAGTTCCACATGACCTCCTGTTTCCTCTTTTTGACCATAGAGGCGGGCAGGGAGAACACGGGTATCGTTCATAACAAGTGCATCACCTGGTTCCAGCATATCAATAATAGAGTGGAAGTGTTTATCCTGCATTTCTCCAGTTTCACGGTTGACAATGAGGAGTTTAGAGGCATCACGTTTTTCAAGAGGCGTTTGGGCAATCAATTCCTCAGGCAAGTGGAAATCAAAATCAGCTGTATTCATATATTTGTTCATTCTTTCTAAGTTCTAATCCTATCCATTATAACATGTTTCAAGTTTGGACGCTCTTTTTTTGAAAATTAAACCGTTTTCACTTGACAAAAATTGGTCTATACCATATAATAAATATAGATTGAAACGGAGGAAGAAAAGATGAAAGTTATTAAAGTTGAAAACCAAATCGAAGGTGGAAAAGTTGCTTTTGAGATTTTGAAGGAAAAATTGGCCAATGGAGCTCAAACCCTAGGACTTGCGACAGGAAGTAGTCCACTTGAGTTTTATCAAGAAATCGTATCTAGCGATCTTGATTTTTCAAATCTAACAAGTGTCAACTTGGATGAGTATGTAGGTCTTGACGGAGACAATCCTCAATCATACCGTTACTTCATGCAAGAGAATTTATTTAACAAAAAACCATTCAAAGAAAGTTTCTTGCCACGTGGGGTTAAGGACAATGCTGAAGCTGAAGTAGAACGTTACAATCAAATTTTGGCTGACCATCCAGTTGACCTCCAAATCTTGGGAATCGGTCGCAATGGACATATCGGATTTAATGAACCTGGTACTCCATTTGACAGTCAAACACACCTAGTCGAACTTGACCAGTCTACTATTGAAGCAAACGCACGTTTCTTTGACAAGATTGAAGACGTTCCAACCCAAGCCATTTCAATGGGGATTAAAAATATCTTGGATGCCAAGTCAATCCTTCTCTTTGCTTACGGTGAGTCGAAAGCAGAAGCCATTGCTGGAACCGTGTCTGGTACAGTGACTGAGAACTTACCAGCAAGTAGCCTACAAAACCACCCAGATGTGACGATTATTGCAGATGCAGAAGCGCTCAGCTTACTTGAAAAATAAAAAGTATAAAAACCACTTGCTCTTTGGAGTGAGTGGTTTTTTACTTCAAATGTTCACTATCCTGCTAAAAGAAATTTTTCTGTAAATTCCCGTAACAATTGTCGATATTTCATATAAAAAGGTATCCAATAGAAAATTATTAAATGTCTGTAAACTGTGATATAATCGTATTGACTATTTTTTATGATACTATACGATTTTTATTAAGACAGTCGATAGTTGTTGATGCTGGAAACCATGATATAACTGGCAATTCCTGACATGTGAAGAAAGGTTGAAATCCAGCCTGTTATATTTGGTAGAAGCATGGTGAGAGATAGAACGATTAAAAGGATATAAAATAGTTTTAATCCTAAATTGAAATTTTTCCATATACTAAACATATTCATCACCCCACCCGTTACAAAAGCATAGCCGATAGCAGAGATACCCGATGCCTGAATTTCTTGATTCTGTGTTAATATATGGAATACAATTGAAGATATTACCATAGAAGTAATAAAAACTAAAAATACATATTTTGATCCCCTTTTATACTCCAATAGCCCACCAAAAGGAAGTAACATTAAAGTATTTAAAACTAAATGAAACCATATAAACCATACTGGTGCTTCTTTACTTCCATGCATAAATGTACCACTAAAGTATTGCCAACAATAAATTGGCTTTGAATGAAATGCAAATAAGTCATACATTACACTTCCCAAAAAGGTAGTAAGAATTCCTAGCAATAAACAAATTACAACTAAAATACTGACCACAGGGCAAATTTTTATGATTCTTTTCATGTTATAGATTCACTTCTAAATAATACTAATTTTTGCTAATCAATATGTGTCACTATTATATCATTTCCATCTATAAATGTTAATCAATTTTAACAAGATTAACAACAAGATTAAAATTGAAGATAATATAAGTTTATGGCAGTTTTTTCTTGACAATTATACCTTTTACGTGTAGAATAGAATAGATCTTGAACTTGAAGGGAGTGAAAAAAATGTCTAAAACAGTAGTACGTAAGAATGAATCTCTTGACGACGCTCTTCGTCGTTTCAAACGTGCGGTTACTAAAGCTGGTACTCTTCAAGAAACACGCAAACGTGAATTCTATGAAAAACCTTCTGTAAAACGTAAACGTAAATCAGAAGCAGCTCGTAAACGTAAAAAATTCTAATTAAAATGAAAGGCTAGAGAAATCTAGTCTTTTTTATTTAAATAAATACTAGAAACCCTGCAAAAAACTGAAACTTCTAATCACAATTTGATATAATAGAAATGAAAACTCATTTGAAGGAGGAAATGATGTCAGTTTTAGTAAAAGAAGTGATTGAAAAGCTCAGACTAGACATTGTCTATGGCGAACCAGAATTGCTTGAAAAGGAAATCAATACCGCGGACATTACGCGACCTGGTCTTGAAATGACAGGCTATTTTGATTATTATACGCCAGAGCGAATCCAGCTCTTGGGAATGAAGGAGTGGTCCTATCTCGTTTCAATGTCCTCTCACAACCGTTACCAAGTCTTGAAAAAAATGTTTCTACCTGAGACACCTGCGGTCATTGTTGCTCGTGGTTTGGTGGTTCCTGAGGAAATGTTAAAGGCAGCCAGAGAATGTAAGATTGCCATCTTAACTAGTCGTACAGCTACTAGTCGTTTGTCTGGAGAGTTATCTAGCTATCTGGATTCTCGTTTGGCAGAACGTACCAGTGTGCACGGGGTCTTGATGGATATCTATGGGATGGGTGTCTTGATTCAAGGCGATAGTGGAATTGGTAAGAGTGAGACAGGTCTAGAGCTTGTCAAACGTGGTCACCGCTTGGTAGCAGATGACCGTGTTGATATCTTTGCCAAGGATGAGATTACTCTTTGGGGTGAACCAGCTGAAATCTTGAAACACTTGATTGAAATTCGTGGGGTTGGGATTATCGATGTTATGAGCCTCTACGGTGCGAGTGCGGTCAAGGATTCTTCACAAGTCCAGCTGGCTGTTTACTTGGAAAACTATGATACGCATAAGACCTTTGATCGTCTAGGTAATAATGCTGAAGAATTGGAAATTTCTGGCGTTGCCATTCCACGGATTCGAATCCCAGTTAAAACTGGACGTAATATTTCAGTGGTTATCGAAGCGGCCGCTATGAATTATCGTGCTAAGGAAATGGGCTTTGATGCGACTCGTTTATTTGAAGAACGCTTGACTAATCTCATTGCTCGAAATGAGGTGAACGATGCTTGATCCAATTGCTATTCAACTAGGCCCCCTAGCTATTCGTTGGTATGCCTTGTGTATTGTGACAGGTTTGGTTCTTGCGGTTTATTTAACCATGAAAGAAGCACCAAGAAAGAAGATCATACCAGATGATATTTTAGATTTTATCTTGATCGCTTTTCCACTGGCTATTTTAGGTGCCCGTCTCTACTATGTCATCTTTCGTCTAGACTACTACAGTCAGAATTTGGGAGAGGTGTTTGCCATCTGGAATGGTGGTCTGGCTATTTATGGTGGATTGATTACAGGGGCGATTGTTCTTTATATCTTTGCAGATCGTAAACTCATCAATACTTGGGATTTCTTGGATATTGCCGCCCCTAGTGTGATGATTGCTCAAAGTCTAGGTCGTTGGGGAAATTTCTTTAACCAAGAAGCCTATGGTGCTGCAGTAGATAGTTTAGATTACCTGCCTGGTTTCATTCGTGACCAAATGTATATTGATGGGAGCTACCGCCAACCAACCTTCCTTTATGAGTCACTTTGGAATCTACTTGGATTTGTTTTGATTCTAATTTTAAGACGAAAATGGAAGAATCTCAGAAGAGGTCATATTACTGCTTTTTACTTGATTTGGTATGGTTTCGGTCGTATGGTTATTGAAGGATTAAGGACAGATAGCCTCATGTTCTTTGGACTTCGTGTCTCCCAATGGTTATCAGTTGTTCTTATTGGTCTGGGAATCTTTGTTGTTGTTTATCAAAATCGAAAAAAAGCCCCTTTCTATATTACAGAGGAGGAAAAGTAAATGTTAGAAATTGCTTATATTCTTGTTGCCCTTGTTTTAATCGTTTTTTTAGTCTATCTGATTATCACAGTTCAAAAGGTTGGTCGTGTGGTTGACGAAACAGAGAAAACTATTAAAACCTTAACTTCAGATGTGGACCTTACCTTGCATCATACCAATGAATTACTAGCTAAGGTTAATGTTTTGGTTGATGATATCAATGTAAAAGTAGCTACAATCGACCCACTCTTTAGTGCTGTAGCAGATTTGTCAGTTTCTGTTTCAGATCTTAATGGTCAGGCCCGTGTATTAAGTAAAAAAGCTTCATCAGCTGGTACAAAAACGATCAAGACAGGCGCAAGTTTGTCAGCTTTACGTCTTGCAAGTAAACTATTTAAAAAATAAAAAGGAGAAATCATATGGGAAAACTATCTTCAATCTTTTTAGGCACTGTTTCAGGTGCAGCCCTTGCCTTGTTTTTAACTAGTGACAAGGGTAAGAAAGTTCGTAGTCAAGCGCAAGATTTTCTGGACGATTTGAGAGAAGATCCTGAATATGCGAAAGAACAAGTCTGTGAGAAATTGACTCAGGTTAAGGAACAAGCGACAGATTTTGTTTTAAAAACAAAAGAGCAAGTAGAAGCTGGAGAAATCACTGTTGACAGTGTGTTAAATCAGGCTAAATCGTGTGCTCGTCAAGCGACAGAAGTATCAAAAGATACCTTCAATAATCTCAAGAACCAATGGCAAGAAAAAGCCGAAACTCTTGATGAATCAGAAGAGATTGTTATTGACATAACAGAAGAATAAATTTAGCTATATTCACTTTCACATTATGTGAATGCTGATAATTATTTTAAGACAGTAATCAAATTAAGATTTCTGTCTTATTTTTTTGCAATCAAAATGATCTATCATTTATATGGATGTTTCATTTTAATATAGTATCGGCTTTCGTAATCAGGAAAATGCTCCCTTGGACGTCCAATTTAACCCCAATAATCTTTTGAAGTCAGACCCCTATATTTTAGCAGTTATCAACAATGAGTATTTGGCTACTTTAGCAGAATTAAATTCAGAAGGGAGGGAACCTCTCTTTTTGATGTCTAAAATACTTTTTCACATTTGAGTTGATATTTATATACTTTAAAGGTAAGGCATCCCTTAGATAAATTGGTTTTAAATTTTTACATATTTTCAAATATTTAAAATATTTTGGGGATTTAATGGTAATTTATTGAATTTTAAAGGGCAATTTGTTATCATAAAATTGTATCCTGGGTACAAAATAACTAGTATAAATAATATGTATATAAAATACAGATTATTTACACTTAAGGAAACTATGTATAGTGTTTTTTTATGTATGTTTATAAGAATGAATGCTATATTAATAGAGAAAATATGGAGATTGTAAATCATGTGGAATAAGCAACAAGATTGCAGGGCGGAGAAAGAGCTTCGTTATAGTATTCGTAAATATAAGTTTGGTGCGGCGTCGGTAGCTATAGCAGCCTTGATGTTTTTGGGTGCACGCGTTGCGAGTGCGGATAGTCTAGTTGACAAGACTTCACAACCTAATGCGGGTGTAGTGAACCCTGAAAATAAGGCTGAGTCGCCTGTAGGTGTTACTTCATCTACTGAAAACAAAGTAGATGAAGTAAATAAATTCTCAGAAAAGCAAGCGCTTATAAATAATGCAAATAGCGCACCTACAGTTGATAAAGCCAAGTTAAGAAAAGTAGTTGAAGAATTAAGCTCTCTTCTTTCAACTAAATTAAACCTTGACGAGTCAGTAGTATCGCCTGTTAAAGATAGACTTCAAAAAGGGAAAGAAGCCCTAGAAAGTTCTGAGCTAGTTCAAAAGGATATCGATGAACTTGCAGAACTCTTATCTAAAGATGTGACAGTTGTATCAGCTACTGCTAAAGAAGCAACTGAGGTTCAAGTAGATAAAAAAGTTGATAAACAAGTAGATAAAACTGAGAAGCCAGTTGAAAACCTAGCCAACCAATCTTCTCCTGAAGTAAGCGCAAGCGAAGAGAGTCAAACTGTATCAGCTAAAAAAGATTCTTTGAAAGTATCTGTAGATCAATTGCAGGCAGCTGTTTTGGAATTGCCTGAGCATGAGACAAGCAAAGAAGTTCTTGAAAAAGCTAACGAACTCTTGGTATTAGCTCAAGGGGTTATTCAGAATACAAAGATTTCTCCTAACGATATTGAAGATTTAACAAAGCGTGTGAAGAAAATGTTTAACTCTGTTAAAAACGCTACAACACGTTTGACTTCAGGTGCTCGTGACTCACGTAATGGTCAGAGAATTCCTCAAGGGACACAGTTTAGAGCGGGTACGCAAATCGATTCAGGAGCATTGAGAGATATTAAATACTACGCATCTGTTGATCCTAGTACCAATGGAGGAAAAGGAACAAGAAATGATGATCCAGACTTTACTGAAAATAAAACTGTAATTAAAGCATTTTACCAAGAGGATTCTGCGGGTAAATGGATAGTATATGATGTATTTTTCAATAATGATGGAAGAAAGATGACTGATAAGTCATATGGGCAACACTATTATTTCCAACCACCGTTTAATATAATGGATCCAGCAAATATAGTAAAAGATTTAAGTTTTACTCGATATCGTAAAAATGGTGGAACAAGACTTTCTGATGGATTCCAAGGGTTTGAACAATATGGAAATTCAGCAGAAATAACTAATCCTTGGACTCAAAAACAACGAATTTTCAATGGAGATAGAAGAACTTTTTATGATCCAAACTCGGGAGTAGCGCGAGAAAATCAAAAACCTCAAGTATTTAAAAATAATGCTAATGATCCAATTTTAAATCAGATTGTTAGAAAGAAAGATGGTAATTATACAGGAGGGGTTACATATAATCTTGGTATTGAAGCTCGTCAAGAAAGTACAGATTACGCAGTTCATATGCATGCAAAAGTCAAATTAAAGAATGATGTAACTGAAAATGAAGCTAACGAATACGGTAGAGTTTTTGCTGCTTCTGTTACATCTGGGCCTACTACTAATCAATCATATGTTGTAGGTGCTAGAGGAACTAGTTTAAAACCTAAGGATACAATTCCACCTACAATTACTGCAAATGGAGCAACAGTTACAAAAAATGAAAAAATTGTAGATATTCCAGTAACAGCTGAAGACAATAAAGGCGGAGTTGGAATGCGTCCAAACAATCCAATTGAAGTAACTGGATTACCACAAGGATTAACATTTACGAATGGTAAAATTACTGGAACACCAACAGGACCGGTAGGAAATAGTACAGTAACTATCAAGGCCTATGATAAAAATGGAAACAAGGCTGAAAAAACAATTACCATTACAGTAAAAGATCAAGCATCTAAGTACAATCCGACAGGAGACACGTTAACAGTTAACCAAGGGCAAACGATTACTGATGATGCAGTCAAAGCAAAAGTGAAGAACTATGCACCTGGCTCACTTACTGTTTTAAGTAAACCATCAACAGCTAAGCCAGGAAACGTAGGGAATGCGGTAGTAAAAGTAACATACCCAGATGGATCGTCTGAAAATGTAAATGTACCAGTTACAGTATTAGAAGCACCAGATACACAACCTCCAACATTAGCTATTACACCAGCTAATCAAACAGTAGTTGAAGGACAAACTGTAACCTTTACAGTAACAGCAAGAGATAATAAAATTGTTAATCTTGATGCTAATGATTTTCTAACAAAATACGGTACTAGGGTCTTTTCAGGGAAAGCATCTGTAACTTCACCAACAGACACTGATACTGAAAAAATAAGACGAATTACGATTACAACAACGGCAGAAGATGTTGGTAAGACTAATACAATTACTTTTAATGCTACGGATAATGCTAATCACAGAGCGAAACCAGTGAGCTTTACTTTTACTGTAACTTCACGTGACAAGATAGCTCCAACAATTACAGCAGGTGATGCTACAGTAACAAGCCGTGAACAAATCACACCAATTTCAGTAACAGCGGTGGATAACCCAGGCGGAGTGGGATTACGCGATAATAATCCGATTGAAGTATCAGGATTGCCAGCAGGATTAACATATGCGAATAATCAAATTACAGGAACACCAACAGGAGCGCCTGGAAATAGTACAGTAACGATTAAAGCTCATGACAAAAATGGGAATACGGCTACAAAAACAATCACAATTACAGTAAAAAGCCAAGCAGATGCTCATAATCCAACAGGAGCAGGATTAACTGTAAACCAAAACCATACCATTACAGATGCAGAATTAAAAGCAAAAGTAAGTAACTTTGCACCTGGAACATTATCAATTGTAAGTAAGCCGTCAACAACTAGAGCAGGAAACGTAGGAAATGCGGTAGTAAAAGTAACATACCCAGATGGAACGTTTGATAATGTAAATGTACCAGTTACAGTAACCGACGTAACAGGGCCAACAATTACAGCGGAAAGCGCAACAGTAACGAAAAATGAATCTATTACCCCAATTCCAGTAACAGCTGTAGATAATACAGGTGGAGTAGGAATGCGCGATAATAATCCGATTGAAGTAACTAATTTACCGGCAGGATTAAGATATGCGAATAATCAAATTACAGGCACACCAACAGCAGGAGTAGGTTATTATACTGTAACAATTAAGGCGTACGATAAAAACAATCGTTCAACTACAAAACAAATTAGAATTACAGTTCAAGATCAAGCATCTAAGTACAATCCAACAGGAGAAACCTTAACAGTTCCATATAACCATAACATTACGGATGATGAAGTGAAGGCAAAAGTACAAAACTTTGCTCCAGGAACTTTAACGGTACAAAGTAAACCGTCAACAAATACATCAGGTAATGTAGGAAATGCGGTAGTGAAAGTAACATACCCAGATGGTTCACATGATACAGTAAATGTTCCAGTAGTCGTAGGACGTCCAAATAAAGATGATTACA
>NZ_AJMM01000012.1 GCF_000259505.1 Streptococcus sp. SK643 | reverse complement strand
TTTAATCCGCCATAGCTCAGTTGGTAGTAGCGCATGACTGTTAATCATGATGTCGTAGGTTCGAGTCCTACTGGCGGAGTAATAAAGTAAGTAAAGAAGGTATTATACCTTCTTTTTTGTTTATTTTGATAGTCTAAAAACAATGATATAAAAACCCCTTAAGAAAGGGGACTCTTTATTTACCTAAAAAAGATAAGATTCTCATTTCTATTTTAGTTCTAATTAATAAATTTTCTTTTATATACTGTCGAATATGAAGCTACTTAAGATATGGTATCAGAATAATGTTAATTGCGTGGGGTTATAATCTAGTTTTAAGATAGATCGATTTGAAATATTAAATTAGACAAAAAGCTGTTTATGTAATACTTTAAAAATGCATTTTCTGAAAAGATATTTAAATAACTTATACCTATTTAGTTGAAAATTAGTTTGGAATGATTGAGATTTATCAAAAATTGAAGCAAACTCGTTAAATTATTTAAAAGTTATCCATTTCTAAAAGATTGGAAACTCGGTTATGGACTGCTAGAATACTTATAACTCCAAAAAGAAGCGGCGTAGTTGATGACAAACTCTACTCGTTTGAGAATCAACTCGTGTTTTTTCAATCTTATTTTGAATAAGTTTGGATTATTAATTTGATTAGTAGAACTGTACCTGAAAAAATTCCTTGTAATATGCGCAGTTTTTATCGTTTAGTCTATAGAGGCCTTTTTCCAAAGAAAGCTCATTTTGGAGAACAATTAGATATTAAGTGCAGTATAATAGTTGGATTTTCCACTTATCTTGAGTTCCAAGAAGAGTTTTGACTTTTGGAATGTGATACGATTGTTTGTAAAGATTGGAGAAGGGAATCTGTTACTTTAGAAGAACTGTAATCTAAATTGATTTTCAGGTAGAAGTTCTCGAATTGCAGGAAAAACGAAGTTGTAGAAGCTATCCAAGGATGGCTAGTACAATTTTAGGTCCATTTCCTCATATTCATTAGGTTTGATTGTGGTATATTTTTCAAATCATTACGATATTTGTATTTTTTGTGGATCTAAGCTATCTAGGATAACGTGGTTTTAAGGAACAATCAAATTGAGTTTTACATCGTGATGGTTTGCTAAAGCAGATGGATTTCAATGAAGAGAGAAATAAAAGAAATCATATTTTACGTAAATCCTTAGATATCGGAAGGCTATTAGGTAATTTCTGAGTTTGTGAGACTGTTTAGCTTAATTTGACAAATGAAGTTTCAATAAACTTCACACTTTATTTTCCATGGTTTTTTAATCATTACAGATAGTAGAGTTTTTAAATTAGTTCATCTTGTTTATTTACTTTGGGAACAATTAGTGTTTAAGGATTTAAGTTTAGACAATTTTATATCGGAATATAGTATTCCTTATGTAAAAAATTTGCTTATGTGGGATATCATTAGTTTTATTTTCGGTTTGTTGAGACTAAGACTTTGACAGTTGAGAAATTGTTAATAAATTTTATTTTTTCTTTGTTACAATTAAACCATAATAAAGAAAAGGGGTAGATTATCATGCTACAAGAAATTTATAAGCAAATGTCGGACTTTTATGAAATCATTGAAGAAGAATATGCTGACGTATTCGCTGATGATTTGGAATGGGTTCATCTTCATTTTAAGTTTTTAATTTACTATTTAGTTAGATATGGTATTGATCATAGTTGTAAGTTTGTAGTTTACCATTATCGGGCTGCTTATCGTTTGTATCTTGAAAAGTTGATCATACAGAGAACTCTTATAACCTGCTAAGAACTCTATAGATATTTCCGAACAAAATTTATTATTATATGATTTTATATAATAATTTACTATTTTTTTCTTTTTAAGAATGTTTAATAGTTGGAAATAGCAAATCTTTTTGTCTTTTCTTCTTGATAAATAAGTGATTTTTTCTTATAATAAATTGTAAGATATAATTGCAGGTGAGATTCCTGCCATGTATGTGAGAAAGGAAGAGCCTGAGGGCTCAGACAAAGAAAAATTATGACTTCAGTTGTTGTTGTTGGTACCCAATGGGGTGATGAAGGTAAAGGAAAGATTACAGACTTTCTTTCAGCTAATGCAGAAGTAATTGCTCGTTACCAGGGTGGTGATAATGCAGGTCATACCATTGTGATTGATGGTAAAAAATTTAAGTTGCATTTAATTCCATCTGGGATTTTCTTCCCTGAAAAGATTTCTGTAATTGGAAATGGGATGGTTGTAAATCCAAAATCTCTTGTGAAAGAGTTGAGCTATCTGCATGAGGAAGGTGTTACGACAGATAACTTACGTATTTCTGATCGTGCACATGTTATTTTACCTTACCATATCGAGTTAGATCGTTTGCAAGAAGAAGCAAAGGGTGACAATAAGATTGGTACAACGATTAAAGGAATTGGTCCAGCTTATATGGACAAAGCTGCTCGTGTGGGAATTCGTATTGCGGATCTTTTGGATAAAGAAATTTTCCGTGAACGTTTAGAACGTAATTTGGCTGAAAAAAATCGTTTGTTTGAAAAATTGTATGACAGTAAAGCGATTGATTTCGATGATATTTTTGAAGAGTATTACGAATATGGTCAACAAATCAAGAAATATGTGACAGATACTTCAGTAATCTTGAATGATGCCCTTGATAATGGAAAACGTGTGCTTTTTGAAGGTGCACAAGGTGTTATGCTAGATATTGACCAAGGTACGTATCCATTTGTTACGTCATCAAACCCTGTGGCTGGTGGGGTGACCATTGGTTCTGGTGTTGGTCCTAGTAAAATTGACAAGGTTGTTGGTGTATGTAAGGCTTATACGAGTCGTGTGGGGGACGGTCCTTTCCCAACTGAATTGTTTGATGAAGTTGGAGAGCGCATCCGTGAAATTGGTCATGAATATGGTACAACAACTGGTCGTCCACGTCGTGTAGGTTGGTTTGACTCAGTTGTGATGCGTCATAGTCGTCGTGTTTCTGGTATTACTAACCTTTCATTGAACTCTATCGATGTTTTGAGTGGTTTGGATACAGTGAAAATCTGTGTGGCTTATGATCTTGATGGTCAACGTATCGACTACTATCCAGCAAGTCTTGAGCAGTTGAAGCGCTGCAAACCAATTTATGAAGAGTTACCAGGTTGGTCAGAAGACATTACTGGAGTTCGTAATTTGGAAGACCTTCCAGAGAATGCTCGCAATTATGTTCGCCGTATTAGTGAGTTAGTAGGTGTTCGTATCTCAACCTTTTCAGTAGGTCCTGGTCGTGAACAGACAAATATTTTAGAAAGTGTTTGGTCATAAGAGATTTTTAAGATTAGTTTAAGACAGGTCGGGTATACTATAGACAGTTACAAGAAGACCTCCTAACTTGTTGTAACAGATATCCTAAACTTTTCTTTTTCATAATAATCTCCCTATAAAGTCACCGAATTCGGTGGCTTTTTTTGTCTGCTGAAACATGGTATAATGAGAGAATTGATGGAAATAATAAACTAAGAATGTAGATAAAAATCTTCTCAAACAGTATTTTGAGGTTGAAATAGCATAGGCCAAATCATTAGGATAAAGGCATGTATGGTTTGAAGAGAATTTTGAAGAGAATTATTAGAAACAGAGAGAAAAAAATGGATTATACGCTGGAAGAAAAAGAAGCATTTATGAGAGAAGCCTTGAAGGAGGCAGAGATTGCTCTAAATCATGATGAAATTCCTATTGGTTGTGTCATTGTTAAGGATAGAGAAATCATAGGTCGAGGGCATAATGCTCGTGAGGAATTGCAACGGGCAGTTATGCATGCTGAAATTATGGCTATCGAAAATGCGAACTCGAGTGAAGAAAGTTGGCGTTTGCTTGACTGCACATTGTTTGTCACCATTGAACCTTGTGTTATGTGTAGTGGGGCTATTGGTTTAGCACGTATACCTAAGGTTGTCTACGGGGCTAAGAATCAGAAATTTGGTGCTGCGGGGAGCCTCTATGATATCTTGACAGATGAGCGGCTCAATCATCGTGTAGAAGTTGAAACAGGAATTTTGGAAGGTGAATGTGCAGGCATTATGCAGGACTTTTTTAGAAATCGCCGTAAAAAATAATTTTGCTTTTAAAATGAATAGGAATGTGATATAATAAATAGTGGAGCAACAGTTCTGCGTGAAGCGGGTCAGGGGAGGAATCCAGCAGCCCTAAGCGAATTGAATTGTGTGCTCTTTTTTTCGTGCTTTTTCCGAATAAATAGGTTAGAATAATTTAGAATAAATGATAATAGAAAAGAGAAAATGATGAAAATTCGTGGTTTTGAATTGGTTTCTAGTTTTACAGATGAAAATTTACTGCCAAAGCGTGAGACGGCGCATGCGGCTGGTTATGATTTAAAGGTGGCGGAGCGTACGGTGATTGCGCCAGGAGAGATTGTATTAGTTCCGACTGGGGTTAAGGCTTATATGCAACCGACGGAGGTCCTCTATCTTTATGATCGTTCTTCAAACCCTCGTAAAAAGGGGTTGGTGTTAATCAACTCAGTTGGGGTTATTGATGGGGATTATTATGGAAATCCTGGCAATGAAGGGCATATTTTTGCTCAGATGAAGAATATCACAGACCAAGAGGTTGTTCTTGAAGTTGGAGAACGTGTGGTTCAGGCTGTCTTTGCTCCTTTCTTAATTGCGGATGGAGATGAGGCAGACGGCGTGCGGACTGGTGGATTTGGGTCAACCGGTCACTAGGATGAAGATTATCTTTGTGCGTCACGGGGAGCCAGATTACCATGAGTTAGAGGAGCGTTCTTATACGGGATTTGGGATAGATTTGGCACCCTTGTCTGAGAAGGGACGGCAGCAAGCTCAGGAACTGAGCAAAAATCCTTTACTCTCTTCAGCTGAAATAATCGTATCTTCTGCAGTCACAAGAGCTTTAGAAACGGCTTCTTATGTGGCTTGTGTTACTGGACTTCCTTTGAGAGTAGAGCCTTTATTGCATGAATGGCAGGTCTATGAAGGTGGCACAAATAATTTTGAAAAAGCTCGTACTATGTTTCTAGAAAATAAGGGGGAGTTACTTCCTAATAGTCCTATTCAATATGAGACAGCTACGGAGATAAAGTTTCGTTTTCTAGAATGCATGGCTAAGTACCGAGACTACCAGACAGTACTAGTGGTAGCCCATCGTATGCTGATACGGCAGTTTGTGCCAAATGAGAAGATTGATTTTTGCCAAGTAATTGAGTGTGAGATAGAGATATAGAAAGAGGTTTATCATCGCAAAGAAAAAAGCGACATTTGTATGTCAAAATTGTGGCTATAATTCCCCTAAATATCTGGGGCGTTGCCCTAACTGTGGGTCTTGGTCTTCTTTTGTAGAAGAGGTTGAGGTTGCTGAGGTCAAGAATGCGCGTGTATCCTTAACAGGTGAGAAAACCAAGCCCATGAAACTAGCTGAGGTGACTTCCATCAATGTTAACCGAACCAAGACTGAGATGGAAGAATTTAATCGTGTACTTGGTGGAGGGGTTGTTCCAGGAAGTCTTGTCCTGATTGGTGGAGATCCTGGGATTGGAAAATCAACCCTTCTCCTACAAGTCTCAACTCAACTATCTCAAGTGGGAACTGTTCTCTATGTCAGTGGGGAGGAATCTGCTCAGCAAATCAAGCTACGAGCAGAGCGTTTGGGAGATATTGATAGCGAGTTTTATCTCTATGCAGAGACTAATATGCAGAGTGTTCGAGCTGAGGTGGAGCGCATCCAGCCAGATTTTCTCATCATCGACTCCATACAGACTATCATGTCTCCTGAGATTTCAGGAGTGCAAGGCTCTGTTTCTCAGGTGCGTGAGGTGACGGCTGAACTCATGCAGTTGGCTAAGACTAATAACATTGCCATCTTTATCGTAGGTCATGTGACCAAGGAAGGAACTTTGGCTGGGCCGAGGATGTTGGAGCATATGGTGGATACGGTCCTTTACTTTGAAGGGGAGCGTCACCATACCTTCCGTATCTTGCGAGCTGTCAAAAACCGTTTTGGTTCTACTAATGAGATTGGGATTTTTGAGATGCAGTCGGGTGGCTTGGTTGAAGTGCTTAATCCTAGTCAAGTTTTCTTAGAAGAGCGTTTAGACGGGGCGACGGGATCGTCAATCGTTGTGACCATGGAAGGGACGCGTCCTATTCTAGCGGAGGTACAGGCCTTAGTTACACCGACTATGTTTGGGAATGCCAAGCGGACGACGACAGGTCTTGATTTCAATCGTGCTAGTTTGATTATGGCTGTTTTGGAAAAACGGGCAGGACTTCTCTTGCAAAATCAGGATGCCTATCTCAAATCCGCTGGCGGTGTCAAACTAGATGAGCCTGCGATTGATTTGGCTGTTGCGGTTGCTATTGCTTCCAGTTACAAGGACAAACCAACCAATCCTCAAGAATGTTTTGTAGGAGAACTTGGATTGACAGGAGAGATTCGCCGTGTCAATCGTATTGAGCAACGCATCAACGAAGCTGCAAAACTTGGTTTTACTAAGATTTATGTACCGAAAAATTCCTTGACTGGTATTCAACCACCTCAGGAAATTCAGGTGATTGGGGTGACAACGATTCAGGAAGTCTTGAAAAAGGTATTCTCCTAATAGTTATGGTCAGCTTTAGATGACTAATTATTTTATTGCTAACATTTATTAAAACAAGGAGGAATTTCTTATGAAATTTTCTATGGACAGTCATATGCAATTTCCTTTGGTAGAGTTGTCACTCAATCAAGGAGAAACCGTCTATATCCAGCGAGGTAGTATGGTTTACCACACGCCTAACGTAAGTCTCAATACCCAGCTCAATGCTAGCGGTTCAGGTTTGGGACGTTTTGTTAAAGCTGTAGGACGTTCAATGGTTTCTGGTGAAAGCACCTTCATTACTCAAGCTGTAGCAGAGTCTGATAACGGGAACCTTGCTCTAGCCCCAGATACTCCTGGGCAAGTAATTGCTCTTGAACTAGGTGAAAAACAATATCGACTGAATGATGGGGCTTTTCTAGCTCTTGATGGTACAGCTTCCTATACTATGGAGAGTCAGTCTATTGGTAAAGCTCTGTTCGGAGGGCAAGGCGGTCTCTTTGTGATGACTACCCAAGGCCAGGGAACTCTCTTGGCCAATGCTTTTGGCTCTATCAAGAAAATTGAGCTACAAAACCAAGAAATAACCATTGACAATGCCCATGTGGTGGCTTGGAGTCAATCTTTGGACTATAATATCCACTTAGAAAATAGCTTCTGGCAGTCTATTGGTACAGGCGAAGGAGTGGTGAATACCTTCCGAGGAACTGGTGAGGTCTACGTACAAAGTCTCAATCTTCAGAGCTTTGCAGGATCGCTCAATAAGTATATCCAAAAAGGTTCATAAAATAAAACTAGGACAGAAGCCCAAGCTAGAAGCTGGATGTCTCTGTCCCAGTTTTTTTATATGAAGGTTGACAACTGACAAGACAAAGAAAAGATGGTAAGATAGGATATAAATAATTTGGTGTTCAAATTATCTGATAGACTAGAAAGTGAGTTGTTATGTCTTATTTTGAACAGTTTTTACAAGCCAATCAGGCCTATGTTGCCCTTCATGGACAATTAAATCTACCACTTAGACCTAAAACAAGAGTAGCCATCGTTACCTGTATGGACTCTCGTTTACACGTTGCCCAAGCTTTAGGACTTGCTCTTGGGGATGCTCATATCTTGCGGAATGCAGGTGGTCGAGTGACAGAAGACATGATTCGCTCATTGGTTATTTCCCAGCAACAAATGGGGACGCGGGAAATCGTAGTGCTTCACCATACAGACTGTGGAGCTCAGACCTTTGAGAATGGTTCTTTTCAAGAGTATCTGAAGGAAGAACTAGGAGTTGATGTTTCAGATAAAGACTTTTTACCTTTCCAAGATATAGAAGAGAGTGTGCGTGAGGATATGCAACTCCTCATCGATTCTCCCCTTATACCAGAAGATGTCATCATCTCTGGTGCTGTCTATGATGTGGATACGGGAAGTATGACCGTCGTAGAATTATAAAACGATTTTTAGAAAGAAGTGTATGAAGAAAAAGAATATCCTATTTATTTTTATTTTATTGTTGTGTATTGGTTTACAGTATGAAACGAGTTATTTTACCAATGGTTCTATGTCAGAAGCAGACTATAAGTTGATGGGGTCAGCCCTCTTTTTAGCTCTCTTTTACATGATTCCTGCTACCTTTGTCCTAAGTCGTCTTGGGAAAAAATGGGAAGTTCCCAAAAACGCTTTGATACTATCCCTATTAGGTGGGATGTTTATTTCAGGTTGGTTATCAAGCTTTGCTAACACTTACATCCATGATTTCTTGAGTGTACTTTTCCCAGATAGTGGCTTTTTAAATGCCTTTGAAAGTGCTATCGTGGCACCATTGGTAGAGGAACCTTTGAAGTTGTTGCCTCTTGCCTTTGTGGTAGCTTTGCTTCCTGTTAAAAAATTGAAATCCTTATTTTTACTTGGGATTGCTTCTGGTTTAGGATTCCAAATGATTGAGGATATTTCTTATATTCGTACAGACTTGCCAGAGGGATTTGACCTTACGATTTCGAGAATTTTGGAGCGTATCGTCTCAGGTGTTGCTTCTCACTGGACGTTTTCAGGTCTGGCTGTAGTAGGTGTTTACTTGCTTTATAGAGCCTTTAAAGGTCAGCAGGTTGATAAGAAAAAGGGCTTTGCTTATTTAGGGTTGGCCTTGGGTGCACACTTCCTCTTTAACTCTCCATTTGTGGAGCTTGAGACAGAGGTGCCTTTAGCGATTCCGCTCGTTACAGCGATGACTCTCTATGTTTTTTATCAAGCCTATCTCTTTGTAAAGAAACAGGACCAAGAGATAATCTAGAAAAATAGATAAGGGTACAAATATCGTACCCTTCTTTTTATTTTTGATTGAAAAATACTAGAAAAAACGCTACAATGGTAGATGGAAAATCTTGTGAAAAGCACAAGCGATACATATATACCGGAGGAAATCATGTCTTTTTCTGAATTAAAGCTGTTTGCCCTTTCTTCTAATCAAGAATTGGCAAAACGTGTGGCGCAGGAGATTGGGATTGAGTTGGGGAAATCAAGTGTTCGCCAATTTTCAGATGGAGAGATTCAAGTCAATATCGAAGAGTCTATCCGTGGGAAACACGTCTTTATCCTACAATCAACAAGCTCGCCTGTAAATGACAATCTGCTTGAAATTTTGATTATGGTAGATGCTTTGAAGCGTGCCAGTGCAGAGTCTGTCAATGTTGTTATGCCTTATTATGGTTATGCACGTCAGGATAGAAAGGCGAGAGCGCGTGAGCCAATCACTTCTAAACTGGTTGCAAATATGCTTGAAGTCGCTGGAGTGGATCGTTTATTGACCATCGACTTGCATGCTGCACAGATTCAGGGATTCTTTGATATTCCTGTGGACCACTTGATGGGGGCTCCTTTAATTGCAGATTATTTTGAGCGTCGTGGTATGGTTGGTTCAGACTATGTAGTTGTCAGTCCAGACCATGGTGGAGTGACTCGTGCCCGTAAGTTGGCTGAGTTTTTGAAAACATCTATCGCTATCATCGACAAACGTCGTAGTGTTGATAAGATGAATACCAGTGAAGTCATGAACATCATCGGTAAGGTAGAAGGCAAGACTTGTATCTTGATTGATGATATGATTGATACGGCTGGTACGATCTGCCATGCGGCGGATGCTCTTGCGGAAGCTGGTGCAGTGGAAGTCTACGCAAGCTGTACACACCCAGTCCTCTCTGGTCCTGCTATGGACAATATCCAAAAATCAGCTATTAAGAAGTTAGTGGTGCTAGATACTATCTATCTCCCTGAAGAGCGTTTGATTGATAAGATTGAGCAAATCTCTATCGCTCATCTATTGGGGGATGCGATCGTCCGTATCCACGAAAAACGGCCACTTTCTCCACTCTTTAGTATTGAGAAAAAGATTTAATGAGCAAACCTGAGATATTTCTCGGGTTTTTTACCTTTCAAGTCTGTTTCTCACTTGATGTGGATTCGTAGAAATCGCTCTAGATTGATGGATGCTAGGGAAACTAGTGCCTATATTCATCAATTTGGGTGCTCATTTTGCTTCTTAATTTAAAGAATTGAAGGCTCAACTTTACTGCACCAAAGAAGCTAAAAAAATTTTTAAAAAAAGTGAAAAAACAATCAAAAAATCTTGACAACTTTAATAAATGTGATATACTATAGTTAGTAAGGCAATCCTTACAAAAATAATTAAAGAAAAATAAAAGGAGATAAAACTATGAAAAAAGTTTTATTATCATCAGTAGCTGCACTTGCAGTATTCGCTGCAGCATCACCAGTATTTGCTAACAACGAAGGTTACCTTCACACTGGAGACCTTAACAACAAAGAAGAAGTTAAAGCTGACAACTTCTTTGGTGAAGGACCAGCTGAACTTAAACCATACGCTAAAGAAGGTCTTAACAACGCTGATGCTGACTCAACTAAAGCTAAATTCAAAGCAGCTGGTGAAGATTTGAAACCTGTACCAGGTAAACCAGGTGAATTTGTAGTTACTGGTAAAGCTAAAGCAGCTGGTAAAGACGCAGCTAAACCAGGTGCAGCTAAAGCAGCAGGTCAAAAAGCTCTTCCAAAAACAAGTGCAGCTAAATAATTCATTTATTTAATGAAGTACTTAATCACTGAAACTTCGTTTCAGTGATTTTTTTGGTAATTTATGAGGAGAAGAAGATGAGTAGAAGTTCTATGAGAAAGAAATCACCCATTGGTAAAATAATAGCTTCCATCCTTACTTTCGTCGTTATTGTTGTTGGAGGCTTCTTTGTTTACAATAGCTTCTTAGCACCTACAACATCTGAGAAGCAACAAAGTGATGTAAAAGTTACTCAAAAGGCTGAGAAACCAAGCTATACGGTTAGTGCGGAAGAAAAGAAGTATCTAAAAGATAGATTTGATAAGTATAGTGCGATCAATAAAGAAAGTATCGCCTATGTCAATATTCCTGGAACTGAGCTAGATGAGCCAGTGGTACAAACAACTGATAATGAGACTTATCTAGATAAGACCTTTGATGGTGGCTACCAACCTTACTTGGGTACAGTTTTTATGGATACAGATAACAAAAAGGATTTTAGCGATCGCTTAACTTGGTTGTTTGGTCACGCACGTGGTAGTAAGGTAGGGGACCATCGTATGTTTAACGATGTCAACTACTTTGATAAGCAAGAGTTTTTTGATAAACATCCATATGTAGTAATTGAAACACCTGAGAGAAAGTACTATTATGAAGCTATCGCCATGATTATCGTACCAGAAACGACAGCATTTTATCGTACTTCTTTTGATGATGATAAGGATTTTGAAACCCAGTTATCAGCTGTTTATGATGAGGCGCAAATTAAGAAACCAAATGTGAAAGTATCTGCAAAAGATAAATACTTGGTTCTTTCGACTTGTCGTGAAGAAGATGAGACTATTCGTTCAAATCTCTACCTTCGTCAAATTCCAGACTCAGAAATGACTGAGTTTTTGAAACAACACAAGGATCAATTAACTTACACACCAACGAGATAGTGAATAGCTATTAAGCGCACTATCTAAGCAATAAAATCAGTCACATAGGATGGATTTTATAAGCTAAACATAAAGAAAAGTCAGTAATCTTAGTATTACTGGCTTTTTGCTTTACTAATGTTAATTTTTAAACAGAATGTCAGTATTAAGATAGATCACTTTCTAATCATTAGCATAGTATGATGGAGTTCTTTTTTGTATTGTTAAATTAAAAATATTGGATAAGGATATTTTGTAATATCTTGATTACATTAAAAAAGACATTAAAGGTAAACGAAGAGGACGGAATCCTCTATAGCAAAATCCATTTTCACGTCTTACTTATCATATTTTAGCTTTAGGAGTCAGTAAAAAGCTTGATTTTTATGAAAAAAAGTGGTAAAATATCAAATTGAAAAAATAAAGGAGACAAACCATGAATAAGAAAAAATTTATCGTTGCTAGCTTAGCCAGTGTTGCCGTTTTAGGAGCAAGCTTCCTTGCTACTCAACCTTCAGTTGTAAAGGCTGATAGAGTTGTAGATCCATCAATTAAACGTGTTGGGGATGATACTCCAACAATGATTCCTGATCTTTTCGGACCTCAACCAGAGCCAGCTCCAGCACCAACACCAGCTCCAGCTCCAGCTCCAACACCAGCACCAGCTAAAGAACCGGCTAAACCAGCACCAGCTAAAGAACCAGCTAAAGAACCAGCTAAGCCAGCACCAGCTAAAGAACCAGCTAAACCAGCTCCAGGTAAAAAATCAGATGTAAAATCAGATACAAAAGCACCAGCAACTGCATCAGATAAAAAATCAGATGTAGCAACATCAGGTAAAAAATCAGCTGCAAAAGCAGAAGGTATGAAAGAACTTCCAAAGACTGGTGCGACAGAAAATGCTGCATTGACATCAGTAGGATTCCTTGGATTGGTTCTTGGAGCACTTCCATTTGTTAAACGTAACAACTAAATTTTTAGATAGTTAAAAGAAGAAGGACTTGTTTCCTTCTTTTTTATGTTAGATTCTTGATGTGAGTTGATTCATTCGTCATATGATTGCCCTCTTTTTATATAGTTTTTCCTTAAGATAGGCACTGGTTTACTAAGTAGATCCTGTCTCTTAAAAGGTCGCTTTTTATAGGCTTTTATGATATAATAATGCGCAAGAGGTTTAGAATGAAAAAGAATTATTTACCCCCGTTTTCTGTGATTCTTATCGGAATTGTGAGTTTTGGTATCTTAACAACTTTGATTATTTTTTCAAAAAGTATTTTTTTAATAATTAGTCTCTTATTTTTATTGATTCTTCTTTATCTGTTTTTATTTATGCTACAAAAAAAAGAGTATGAAAAAAGTGACATTGAAGAGCTACAGTATGTAAACAAACAAGCTGAAGAGAGTTTGACGAGTTTATTAGAGCAGATGCCTGTTGGGGTTATTAAATTAGATTTGTCTAGTGGAGACGTGGAATGGCTGAATCCTTATGCAGAGCTGATTCTCACTAATGAAGAAGGTGAAATTAGTGTTGAGTTAATTCAAACTATAATCAAAGCTTCTGTTGGAAATCCAGGATCATATGCTACCTTGGGTGAAATCCGTTACGCAGTTCATCTGGATAAGGAATCAGGTGTTCTCTACTTTTTTGATGTGTCTGGGGAGTACGAAGCAACTGTTGAATTGGTAACGAGTCGACCAGTCATTGGAGTTGTTTCTGTTGACAATTACGATGATTTAGAGGACGAAACTTCAGAGTCTGACATTAGTCATATAAATAGTTTTGTAGCTAATTTTGTGTCAGAATTTGCAGCGAAATATGCTATGTTTTCTCGTCGTGTCAGCATGGATCGTTTTTATCTATTTTCTGATTATACTGTGCTTGAGGAATTGATGAATGATAAGTTTTCTGTTATTGACGCTTTTCGTGAAGAAGCTAAACAGAGACAATTACCTTTGACTTTAAGTATGGGATTTTCTTATGGCGATGGCAATCATGATGAAATCGGAAAGGTTGCTTTATTGAACTTGAACTTAGCTGAAGTTCGTGGTGGAGATCAGGTAGTAGTCAAGGAAAATGACGACACGAAAAATCCAGTTTATTTTGGTGGCGGTTCTGCAGCTTCAATCAAGCGTACACGTACGCGAACAAGAGCCATGATGACAGCCATTTCTGATAAGATTCGTAGTGTCGATCAAGTGTTTGTAGTTGGTCATAAAAATCTAGATATGGATGCCTTGGGTTCGGCTGTTGGTATGCAGTTGTTTGCAAGTAATATTACGGAACATAGTTATGCTGTTTATGACGATGAACACATGTCACCAGATATTGAACGTGCCGTCTCATTTTTAAGTAAAGATGGAGTTACGAAATTGATATCTGTTAGGGATGCTTTAGGTATGGTAACGCAGCGTTCTTTATTGATATTGGTGGATCACTCGAAAACAGCCTTGACCTTGTCTAAAGAATTCTATGATTTGTTTACACAAACCATTGTTATTGACCATCACAGACGAGATCAAGATTTCCCTGATAATGCTGTTATTACTTATATCGAAAGTGGAGCGAGCAGTGCTTGTGAATTGGTCACAGAATTGATTCAGTTCCAAAATTCAAAGAAAAATCGTTTGAGCCATATGCAGGCTAGTGTACTCATGGCTGGTATGATGCTGGATACTAAAAACTTTACTTCAAGGGTAACTAGCAGGACATTTGATGTTGCTAGTTATCTCAGAACTCGAGGAAGCAACAGTGTGACGATCCAAGAAATGGCAGCGACTGATTTTGACGAATACCGTGAAGTCAATGAACTCATTTTAGAGGGGCATAAATTAGGCTCAGATGTATTAATAGCTGTGGCTAAGGACTCAAAATGCTATGATACAGTAGTGATTAGTAAGGCAGCAGATGCTTTACTAGCTATGTCTGGAATTGAAGCGAGTTTTGTTTTAGCCAAGAATACACAAGGATTTATCTCTATCTCAGCTCGAAGTCGTAGTAAAATTAATGTACAACGGATTATGGAAGAGCTAGGTGGAGGAGGGCACTTTAATTTGGCAGCTGCTCAGATTAAGGATATGACCTTGTCAGAATCTGGTGAAAAACTGACAGAAATTATATTAAATGAAATAAAGGAAAAGGAGAAAGAAGAATGAAAGTAATCTTTTTAGCAGATGTAAAAGGAAAAGGTAAAAAAGGGGAAATCAAGGAAGTTCCAACAGGATACGCACAAAACTTCCTAATCAAAAAGAACCTAGCTAAGGAAGCGACTGCTCAAGCAGTGGGTGAACTTCGTGGAAAACAAAAATCAGAAGAAAAAGCTCATGCTGAGATGATTGCTGAAGCAAAAGCGATTAAGGCGCAACTTGAAGCAGAAGAAACTGTTGTAGAATTTGTTGAAAAAGTTGGTCCAGATGGTCGTACCTTTGGTTCAATTACTAACAAGAAAATTGCTGAAGAATTGCAAAAGCAATTCGGCATTAAGATCGATAAGCGTCATATTCAAGTGCAAGCACCAATTCGAGCAGTTGGTTTGATTGATGTACCAGTGAAAATCTACCAAGATATTACAAGTGTTATCAATCTTCGAGTGAAGGAAGGGTAAGTTTATACCTTCTTAACAATCTTGTAAAAGGAAGGGAAGTCTAATGGCAGAAGTCGAAGAGTTACGAGTGCAACCCCAAGATATCTTAGCTGAACAATCTGTTTTGGGTGCTATCTTTATAGACGAGAGTAAGCTTGTTTTTGTGCGAGAATATATTGAGTCTCGAGACTTTTTTAAGTATGCCCATCGTTTGATTTTCCAAGCTATGGTCGATCTTTCAGATCGTGGGGATGCTATAGATGCTACAACGGTTCGGACGATTCTTGATGATCAAGGAGATCTGCAGAATATTGGTGGTTTATCTTACTTAGTTGAAATTGTTAACTCGGTTCCAACTTCTGCCAATGCGGAGTATTATGCTAAGATTGTTGCTGAAAAAGCTACGCTACGTCGACTTATCTCTAAGTTGACAGAGTCTGTCAATCAAGCTTATGAGGCTTCACAGCCCGCGGATGAAATCATTGCTCATGCTGAAAAAGGTCTAATCGATGTTAGTGAAAATGCCAATCGAAGTGGTTTTAGGAACATTCGTGATGTGCTGAATGTCAACTTTGGCAATCTTGAGCTTCGTTCGCAACAAACTACAGATATTACTGGGATTGCGACTGGTTACCGTGATTTGGACCATATGACTACTGGTCTTCATGAGGAAGAGTTGATTATCTTGGCAGCCCGTCCAGCGGTTGGTAAGACAGCCTTTGCCTTGAATATTGCTCAGAATATTGGGACTAAATTAGACAAGACTGTCGCTATTTTCTCACTGGAAATGGGTGCAGAGAGCTTGGTAGATCGTATGTTAGCAGCTGAAGGTTTGGTGGAGTCACACTCTATCCGTACAGGTCAATTGACCGATGAGGAGTGGCAGAAATATACCATCGCCCAAGGAAATTTAGCGAACGCTAGTATCTATATCGATGATACACCGGGTATCCGAATTACAGAAATACGTTCTCGTGCTCGAAAACTAGCACAAGAGACGGGGAATCTGGGCTTGATTTTGATTGACTATCTCCAACTTATTACAGGAACTGGTCGAGAAAATCGCCAACAAGAGGTTTCAGAAATTTCACGTCAGTTAAAAATCCTTGCCAAAGAACTAAAGGTACCAGTAATCGCTCTTAGTCAGCTTTCTCGTGGAGTAGAACAACGTCAGGATAAGAGACCTGTCTTGTCTGATATTCGTGAATCTGGATCTATCGAGCAGGATGCTGATATCGTAGCCTTTTTATACCGTGACGATTATTATGAACGTGGTGGTGAAGAAGGAGAAGGAATACCTAATAACAAGATCGAAGTCATTATCGAGAAAAACCGTAGTGGGGCTCGTGGAACTGTGGAATTAATTTTCCAAAAAGAATACAATAAATTTTCAAGTATCTCAAAGAGGGAGGCATAAGATGTCAGATGCATTTACAGATGTCGCTAAGATGAAAAAAATCAAAGAAGAAATTAAGGCACATGAAGGACAAGTCGTTGAAATGACTTTGGAAAACGGCCGTAAGCGACAAAAAAATAGATTGGGTAAGTTAATTGAGGTTTATCCATCCTTATTTATCGTTGAATTTGGGGATGTTGAAGGGGATAAACAAGCGAATGTTTATGTTGAATCTTTCACCTATTCAGATATCCTTACAGAAAAGAATTTGATTCATTATCTTGATTAAAGTGAGAAATTTTTCTCACTTTTTATTTTTTCTTCGAATAGTCTATGTGAAGGTCATCTTCGATTAATACTATTTTTCAAGGAGGAAGAATGAAAAAATTTCTATTTAAAGTCTCAGAAGCAGGATTTTCTTTGAGAAAGTCAGCAAAAAAGGTTGTTCCATTTTTAGTATTAGGTATGATGTTGTCGGCTGGAGATAGTGTTTATGCCAATGTGTCTCTTGCTCGTGGGGATGATTATCCTGCCTATTATAAAAATGGGAGCCAGGGCATAGATAAGTGGAGGTTGTATTCTCGTCAGTGTACTTCATTTGCAGCCTTTCGTTTGAGTAGTGTGAATGGTTTTGAGCTACCAGGAGCTTATGGGAATGCTAAGGAATGGGGTTACCGTGCTCGTCGTGAAGGCTATCGTGTTGATAATATACCAGCAGTTGGTTCGATTGCCTGGTCTACAGCAGGTGGTTATGGTCATGTTGCCTGGGTTTCAAATGTAATGGGAGATCAGATTGAGATTGAAGAATACAATTATGGTTACACAGGGGCCTATAATAAACGAATAGTCAAAGCAAACACTATGACAGGTTTTATCCATTTTAAAGATTTATCAACTAGTTCTATTGATGTACCAAGTAGTTCCAAGGTAGAATCAAACAGCTCTTTAAGTGCATCTAGCAATCAGACTGTGACGATTCAGCCTACTTATTCAACGAGAGGAACTCATTATTTTAAGACAAAAGCAGCTGTGAAAAGTCAACCTTCAGTTCATGCAGATACGCTTACTTATTATAAACCTGGGGATAGTGTTCATTACGATCAGGTGATTGAAAAAGATGGCTTTAAGTGGTTAAGTTATATTTCATATAGCGGGAATCGTCGTTATATCCAGTTAGAAGGTTCTACTTCGTTACAAAATCAATCTGGAAATAGTGCGAATGCAATTTCAAATAGTGCCTTAAATAATACACCAAATACTGCTTCTAGTGTTGGTTGGAAAAAGGTGAACGATAGTTGGTATTATTTCAAATCAAATGGTACTAAAACAACTGGTTGGTTAAAAGATGGCTCTAGTTGGTATTATTTGAAACCATCAGGTGAAATGCAAACAGGTTGGTTAAAAGAAAATGGTTCATGGTATTATCTTGATAATTCAGGCGCAATGAAGACTGGCTGGTATCAGGTATCTGGTAAATGGTATTATTCATATTCTTCAGGTAAGCTTGCTGTAAACACGACAGTTGATGGCTATAGAGTGAATGCTAATGGTGAATGGATTCAGTAGAAGATAGATTCACTATTAATAATGTTAATATTAAAAAAGAAAGCTTAAGAAAAGCTTTCTTTTTAGTTTTTTGGATATATAAACACTATATTTCCCAAATGTTAACATATTACTTGATTATATTCCAAAAAAGAGTTACAATGTACTTAAATATGATACTCAAAAAGGGGTCCAAAGGATGAATAAAAAGAAAATTATTTTAACTAGCTTAGCAAGTGCTGCTGTTTTGGGGGCGGCTTTTGTTGCCTCTCAACCGTCAGTCGTGAAAGCTGATGACAAACCAACAGCTACTCAACCTACTGGAGAAACTAAGCCTACACCTGCGGCTGAAACTCCAAAAACTGAAGTAGAAAAAGCTAAAGAAGCTGAAAAAGAAGCTAATGCTAAAGTTGATGCAGCGCAAGAAAAAGTAGATAC
Organism: Streptococcus sp. SK643; assembly: GCF_000259505.1. Taxonomy (GTDB): domain Bacteria; phylum Bacillota; class Bacilli; order Lactobacillales; family Streptococcaceae; genus Streptococcus. Next base: position 2,389 of record NZ_AJMM01000012.1, on the reverse strand, counting down.
AACAACTACTACAGCAACTGCTACAGCTACTAAACTTGAAACAGAGAAAAAAGAAGCTGCTGACGCTGAAACTGCAAAAGTCGAAGCTGAAAAAGCTAAAAAGACTGCTGATGACGAATTAGCTGATGCTAAATCTAAAGCAGCTGAAGCTGACGCTAAAGCAAAAGAAGAGGCCGCAAAAGAAGAAGCGGCCGCAAAAGAAGAAGCTGAAGCTAAAGAAGGTTTAACTGAAGCTTTGAAACAAATGCCTGATAACGAGTTGCTTGATAAAAAAGCAAAAGAAGAATTATTAAAGGCTGTTGAGTCTGGTGAATTAAGTGCTTCTGATATTCTTGCTGAGTTAGCAGATGATGCTGAAAAAGCACAAGATACTAATCCAACAATTAAAACAGAAACTCCTGTATCTAAGGACAAGCTTCCTGAAGAGGTGCAAGGGGGAATTGAAGAAGGTGAAGCAGCAGATGCTGCTCGTCCTGCATCAGAAAAATTGCAAGACAAGGCTGATGATTTAACTGAAACAATTGAAAACTTAACGGATGATGCTGAGAAATTAAAAGCTGATGCTGAAAAGAAAGCTGAAACACTAAAAAAACAGGAAGATACTTTAAAAGAAGCAAAAGAAGCTCTTAAATCCGCTAAAGATAACGGATTTGCTGAAGATATCACAGCACCATTAGAAAAAGCTGTAACTGCGATTGAAAAAGAACGCGATACTGCCAAATCTGAATTTGACGAAGCTGCTGAGAAAGTTCAAGATGCTACAGCTGAAATTCAAGATTTAACTGAAAAACGTGATAATCTTCTTGAAGAAGTAAAAAAAGCAGAAGCAAAAGAAGCTGCAGAACCAGCTAAACCAGCAGAAGAAACTCCAGAGGAAGAAGCTGAACCAACCGAAGCTGAAAAAGCTGCTAAAGCTAAAGCAGAGGCTGATGCTAAAGTTGCTGAATTAGAAAAGAAAGTTGCTGAAGAAGCTAAAAAGGTTGAAGAAGCTACAGCTAAAGCTAAAAAAGAAGCAGCTGATGTAACTGCTGCTGAGACTGCAAAAGCAGAAGCAGACAAAGCTAAAGCTGACGCAGAAGCTGAATTAGCTAAGGCTAAAGAAGAAGCAGCTAAAGCAAAAGCTAAAGTTGAAGAAGAAGTTAAAAAAGAAGAAGACGCTAAAAAAGAAGAAGCAGCTAACTTAGAAGCTTTGAAAGGTGCTTTAGAGCAACTTGAAAAAAAGGCTGAAGATAAAGTCAACAAGGATGATAGCATCAAGCCAGAAGATAAAGCGAAAGCTATCGAAGAAGCAAAAGCTGAAATCGGTAAAGAAGCTTTACTAAAAGCGATTGAAGATGGAGTTCTTACAGCTACTCAAGCTATAGATGAATTCCTCAACGATGCCAACACAAAAGATAAAGCTCCTGAAGCTTATAAAACTAAAGAATTAACTGCTGACGAAACTAAAAAAATTGATGAAGCTGCTAAAAAAGAAGCTTCTAAACCAATTGTTAAAAAACTTCAAGATATCGCTGATGATTTAGCTGAAAAAATTGAAAAATTAACGAAAGAAGCAGAGGAAGATAAGGCTGACGCTGCTGAAAAAGCTAAGGTAGCTGAAGAGAAAAATGCTGCATTAGAGAAACAAAAAGAAACTTTAGAAAAAGCTAAAACTGCTCTTGAAACTGCTAAGAAAAACAATGCGGATCAAGCTATCCAAGATGGATTGCAAGATGCAGTCACTAAACTAGAAGCTTCAGTTGCTTCTGCTCAAGCAGCTTCTGATGAAGCTAAAGCCGAGTTCGACGAAGTGAATGAAGCAGTTCAAGAGGACGACGATGCAATTGCCAAACTAACTGAGGATTACAACGCAACTTTAGGTTACATCGAAAACTTAAAAGAAGTTCCTAAGGGTGAAGAGCCGAAAGACTTTAGTAGAGGTGTAAATCCTAGTGATGCACCTTCTGATGATGCTAAACAACCTGACGAAGTACCAACAGCTCCTAACGCTCCTGAATTCAATGGTGGTGTGAATCCTAGTGACTCTCCTTCTGGAGATAATGGATCTGATTTCAATGGTGGAGTAAATGATACAACACCTCCTACTGTAGCCGATGCTCCAGAATATAGTGGAGGAGTTAATGCGGCTGATGCTCCTGTATCTGAGGTAGCTCCAGAATTCAACAGTGGAGTTAATAGTTTAGAAGCAGCTGTTAATGAAGTTCCAGAATATAAAGGTGGTGCTAACTTTGTCTTAGCGGCTGTTAACGAAGTTCCAGAATATACAGGACCTTTATCTACAAATGGTGAAGACCCTGTAGTGAACAATGTTCCAGCATACGGAGAAGCAGGTGCACCAGCTGTAAACAATGTTCCAGCATACGGAGAAACAGGCGCACCAGCTGTAAAC
>NZ_AJMM01000011.1 GCF_000259505.1 Streptococcus sp. SK643 | reverse complement strand
GTAGTTGACAAGATTTGAAAAGTGGGTATAATAGTAAGAGTTGAAAATAACAACTCTGGTCCGTTGGTCAAGGGGTTAAGACACCGCCTTTTCACGGCGGTAACACGGGTTCGAATCCCGTACGGACTATGGTATGTTGTAGTTGGGAACACTTGATGAAAAAAGTTTAAAAAAGTTTCAAAAAAGTGTTGACAAGAGAAAACAGCTATGATATACTAAGATAGTTGTCGCTTGAGAGATAACGAGTGACAAAGACCTTTGAAAACTGAACAAGACGAACCAATGTGCAGGGCACTACAACTGATGTTGTAGTACTGAACAATGAAAAAAACAATAAATCTGTCAGTGACAGAAATGAGTGAGAACTCAAACTTTTAATGAGAGTTTGATCCTGGCTCAGGACGAACGCTGGCGGCGTGCCTAATACATGCAAGTAGAACGCTGAAGGAGGAGCTTGCTTCTCTGGATGAGTTGCGAACGGGTGAGTAACGCGTAGGTAACCTGCCTGGTAGCGGGGGATAACTATTGGAAACGATAGCTAATACCGCATAACATTGACTATTGCATGATAGTCAGTTAAAAGGTGCAATTGCACCACTACCAGATGGACCTGCGTTGTATTAGCTAGTTGGTGGGGTAACGGCTCACCAAGGCGACGATACATAGCCGACCTGAGAGGGTGATCGGCCACACTGGGACTGAGACACGGCCCAGACTCCTACGGGAGGCAGCAGTAGGGAATCTTCGGCAATGGACGGAAGTCTGACCGAGCAACGCCGCGTGAGTGAAGAAGGTTTTCGGATCGTAAAGCTCTGTTGTAAGAGAAGAACGAGTGTGAGAGTGGAAAGTTCACACTGTGACGGTATCTTACCAGAAAGGGACGGCTAACTACGTGCCAGCAGCCGCGGTAATACGTAGGTCCCGAGCGTTGTCCGGATTTATTGGGCGTAAAGCGAGCGCAGGCGGTTAGATAAGTCTGAAGTTAAAGGCTGTGGCTTAACCATAGTACGCTTTGGAAACTGTTTAACTTGAGTGCAAGAGGGGAGAGTGGAATTCCATGTGTAGCGGTGAAATGCGTAGATATATGGAGGAACACCGGTGGCGAAAGCGGCTCTCTGGCTTGTAACTGACGCTGAGGCTCGAAAGCGTGGGGAGCAAACAGGATTAGATACCCTGGTAGTCCACGCCGTAAACGATGAGTGCTAGGTGTTAGACCCTTTCCGGGGTTTAGTGCCGTAGCTAACGCATTAAGCACTCCGCCTGGGGAGTACGACCGCAAGGTTGAAACTCAAAGGAATTGACGGGGGCCCGCACAAGCGGTGGAGCATGTGGTTTAATTCGAAGCAACGCGAAGAACCTTACCAGGTCTTGACATCCCTCTGACCGCTCTAGAGATAGAGCTTTCCTTCGGGACAGAGGTGACAGGTGGTGCATGGTTGTCGTCAGCTCGTGTCGTGAGATGTTGGGTTAAGTCCCGCAACGAGCGCAACCCCTATTGTTAGTTGCCATCATTTAGTTGGGCACTCTAGCGAGACTGCCGGTAATAAACCGGAGGAAGGTGGGGATGACGTCAAATCATCATGCCCCTTATGACCTGGGCTACACACGTGCTACAATGGCTGGTACAACGAGTCGCAAGCCGGTGACGGCAAGCTAATCTCTTAAAGCCAGTCTCAGTTCGGATTGTAGGCTGCAACTCGCCTACATGAAGTCGGAATCGCTAGTAATCGCGGATCAGCACGCCGCGGTGAATACGTTCCCGGGCCTTGTACACACCGCCCGTCACACCACGAGAGTTTGTAACACCCGAAGTCGGTGAGGTAACCGTAAGGAGCCAGCCGCCTAAGGTGGGATAGATGATTGGGGTGAAGTCGTAACAAGGTAGCCGTATCGGAAGGTGCGGCTGGATCACCTCCTTTCTAAGGATAAGGAATGCACATTGGTCTTGTTTAGTCTTGAGAGGTCTTGTGGGGCCTTAGCTCAGCTGGGAGAGCGCCTGCTTTGCACGCAGGAGGTCAGCGGTTCGATCCCGCTAGGCTCCATTGGTGAGAGATCACCAAGTAATGCACATTGAAAATTGAATATCTATATCAAATAGTAACAAGAAAATAAACCGAAAACGCTGTAGTATTAAAATAAGAGTTTATGACTGAAAGGTCAGAAAATAAGGTTAAGTTAATAAGGGCGCACGGTGGATGCCTTGGCACTAGGAGCCGAAGAAGGACGTGACAAACGACGATATGCCTTGGGTAGCTGTAAGTAAGCGATGATCCAGGGATTTCCGAATGGGGGAACCCAACAGGTATTACCTGTTACCCATATCTGTTAAGGATATGAGGAGGAAGACGCAGTGAACTGAAACATCTAAGTAGCTGCAGGAAGAGAAAGCAAAAGCGATTGCCTTAGTAGCGGCGAGCGAAACGGCAGGAGGGCAAACCGAAGAGTTTACTCTTCGGGGTTGTAGGACTGCAATGTGGACTCAAAGATTATAGAAGAATGATTTGGGAAGATCAGCCAAAGAGAGTAATAGCCTCGTATTTAAAATAGTCTTTGTACCTAGCAGTATCCTGAGTACGGCGAGACACGTGAAATCTCGTCGGAATCTGGGAGGACCATCTCCCAACCCTAAATACTCCCTAGTGACCGATAGTGAACCAGTACCGTGAGGGAAAGGTGAAAAGCACCCCGGGAGGGGAGTGAAATAGAACCTGAAACCGTGTGCCTACAACAAGTTCGAGCCCGTTAATGGGTGAGAGCGTGCCTTTTGTAGAATGAACCGGCGAGTTACGTTATGATGCGAGGTTAAGTTGAAGAGACGGAGCCGCAGGGAAACCGAGTCTGAATAGGGCGCATTAGTATCATGACGTAGACCCGAAACCATGTGACCTACCCATGAGCAGGTTGAAGGTGCGGTAAGACGCACTGGAGGACCGAACCAGGGCACGTTGAAAAGTGCTTGGATGACTTGTGGGTAGCGGAGAAATTCCAAACGAACTTGGAGATAGCTGGTTCTCTCCGAAATAGCTTTAGGGCTAGCGTCGACATAAAGATTCTTGGAGGTAGAGCACTGTTTGGGTGAGGGGTCCATCCCGGATTACCAATCTCAGATAAACTCCGAATGCCAATGAATTATGGTCGGCAGTCAGACTGCGAGTGCTAAGATCCGTAGTCGAAAGGGAAACAGCCCAGACCACCAGCTAAGGTCCCAAAATAATTGTTAAGTGGAAAAGGATGTGGGGTTGCACAGACAACTAGGATGTTAGCTTAGAAGCAGCTATTCATTCAAAGAGTGCGTAATAGCTCACTAGTCGAGTGACCCTGCGCCGAAAATGTACCGGGGCTAAAACAATTTACCGAAGCTGTGGATACCTTTATAGGTATGGTAGGAGAGCGTTCTATGTGTGGAGAAGGTGTACCGTGAGGAGCGCTGGAACGCATAGAAGTGAGAATGCCGGTATGAGTAGCGAAAGACAGGTGAGAATCCTGTCCACCGTAAGACTAAGGTTTCCAGGGGAAGGCTCGTCCGCCCTGGGTTAGTCGGGACCTAAGGAGAGACCGAAAGGTGTATCCGATGGACAACAGGTTGATATTCCTGTACTAGAGTATGTAGTGATGGAGGGACGCAGTAGGCTAACTAAAGCAGACGATTGGAAGAGTCTGTCTAAGCAGTGAGGTGTGATATGAGTCAAATGCTTATATCTATAACATTGAGCTGTGATGGGGAGCGAAGTTTAGTAGCGAAGTTAGTGACGTCACACTGCCAAGAAAAGCTTCTAGCGTTTAAACATACTCTACCCGTACCGCAAACCGACACAGGTAGTCGAGGCGAGTAGCCTCAGGTGAGCGAGAGAACTCTCGTTAAGGAACTCGGCAAAATGACCCCGTAACTTCGGGAGAAGGGGTGCTGACTTTAAGTCAGCCGCAGTGAATAGGCCCAAGCAACTGTTTATCAAAAACACAGCTCTCTGCTAAATCGTAAGATGATGTATAGGGGGTGACGCCTGCCCGGTGCTGGAAGGTTAAGAGGAGTGCTTAGCGTAAGCGAAGGTATGAATTGAAGCCCCAGTAAACGGCGGCCGTAACTATAACGGTCCTAAGGTAGCGAAATTCCTTGTCGGGTAAGTTCCGACCCGCACGAAAGGCGTAATGATTTGGGCACTGTCTCAACGAGAGACTCGGTGAAATTTTAGTACCTGTGAAGATGCAGGTTACCCGCGACAGGACGGAAAGACCCCATGGAGCTTTACTGCAGTTTGATATTGAGTGTCTGTACCACATGTACAGGATAGGTAGGAGTCTATGAGATCGGGACGCCAGTTTCGAAGGAGACGTTGTTGGGATACTACCCTTGTGTTATGGCCACTCTAACCCAGATAGGTGATCCCTATCGGAGACAGTGTCTGACGGGCAGTTTGACTGGGGCGGTCGCCTCCTAAAAGGTAACGGAGGCGCCCAAAGGTTCCCTCAGAATGGTTGGAAATCATTCGCAGAGTGTAAAGGTATAAGGGAGCTTGACTGCGAGAGCTACAACTCGAGCAGGGACGAAAGTCGGGCTTAGTGATCCGGTGGTTCCGTATGGAAGGGCCATCGCTCAACGGATAAAAGCTACCCTGGGGATAACAGGCTTATCTCCCCCAAGAGTTCACATCGACGGGGAGGTTTGGCACCTCGATGTCGGCTCGTCGCATCCTGGGGCTGTAGTCGGTCCCAAGGGTTGGGCTGTTCGCCCATTAAAGCGGCACGCGAGCTGGGTTCAGAACGTCGTGAGACAGTTCGGTCCCTATCCGTCGCGGGCGTAGGAAATTTGAGAGGATCTGCTCCTAGTACGAGAGGACCAGAGTGGACTTACCGCTGGTGTACCAGTTGTCTTGCCAAAGGCATCGCTGGGTAGCTATGTAGGGAAGGGATAAACGCTGAAAGCATCTAAGTGTGAAACCCACCTCAAGATGAGATTTCCCATGATTTTATATCAGTAAGAGCCCTGAGAGATGATCAGGTAGATAGGTTAGAAGTGGAAGTGTGGCGACACATGTAGCGGACTAATACTAATAGCTCGAGGACTTATCCAAAGTAACTGAGAATACGAAAGCTTAAGGTTTTCTTGGTTTGAATAGATATTCAATTTTGAGTAGGTATTACTCAGAGTTAAGTGACGATAGCCTAGGAGATACACCTGTACCCATGCCGAACACAGAAGTTAAGCCCTAGAACGCCGGAAGTAGTTGGGGGTTGCCCCCTGTGAGATATGGAAGTCGCTTAGC
>NZ_AJMM01000010.1 GCF_000259505.1 Streptococcus sp. SK643 | reverse complement strand
ATAGGTCCCGTAGTGTAGCGGTTATCACGTCGCCCTGTCACGGCGAAGATCGCGGGTTCGATTCCCGTCGGGACCGTTTAAGATAACGTAAGTTATTTTAGACTCGTTAGCTCAGTTGGTAGAGCAATTGACTTTTAATCAATGGGTCACTGGTTCGAGCCCAGTACGGGTCATATATGCGGGTTTGGCGGAATTGGCAGACGCACCAGATTTAGGATCTGGCGCTTAACGGCGTGGGGGTTCAAGTCCCTTAACCCGCATTAAGGAATAATAAATGAGCCGGCTTAGCTCAGTTGGTAGAGCATCTGATTTGTAATCAGAGGGTCGCGTGTTCAAGTCATGTAGCCGGCATTTTTATGTAGAAGAAAATAGTGCGAACGTAGTTCAGTGGTAGAACACCACCTTGCCAAGGTGGGGGTCGCGGGTTCGAATCCCGTCGTTCGCTTTAAAGAGGCCGGGGTGGCGGAACTGGCAGACGCACAGGACTTAAAATCCTGCGATTGGTAACGATCGTACCGGTTCGATTCCGGTCCTCGGCATAATATAATGAGCACCCTTAGCTCAACTGGATAGAGTACCTGACTACGAATCAGGCGGTTAGAGGTTCGACTCCTCTAGGGTGCATTTGAATTTTAACTCGGGAAGTAGCTCAGCTTGGTAGAGTACTTGGTTTGGGACCAAGGTGTCGCAGGTTCGAATCCTGTCTTCCCGATATATG
>NZ_AJMM01000009.1 GCF_000259505.1 Streptococcus sp. SK643 | reverse complement strand
ATAGGAGAATTACTCAAGAGGCTGAAGAGGACGGTTTGCTAAATCGTTAGGTCGGGTAACTGGCGCAAGGGTTCGAATCCCTTATTCTCCGTATAATTAAGAGTCATTGGCTCTTTTTTATTTTTCGTTACTAATAAAGATATTTTTGTGGCTCTATAATATTTGTAGGGGGGTAAATCCCCTATGGATATTATAGAGCCTATTTTTTGAGGACTAGTTTGGTTCTATTTTTATCTAATTAACAAACTTATGAGTAATGTTTATTTTTATGTTTTTCTCTCTAACATTTAAATGTTTATGTCGCCATTTATTTTTTTTATTTCGTTTACTAAATGACATTTGTCATATCTCTTCATGACAGAAGCTTCTAGTGGCAGTAGATTCAAATAATTATAATAGATGTATCAAATGGAGGAAGAAGAGATGAAAAATAAAATGATTGTCGCAATGAGCTTAGTAGCAGCAGGAGTCATGACTTATCTCATGTTCTCTGGATTAGATGAAGGCTTTTATCATTTTCCTTGGGAGTTGTTTGCAAGCTTTGGAATGATGTCTTGGATAATACGAGAAGGTTTGAAATTGGTCTCAGATGTGAAAAAGGAGTTTGAAAAATGAAAAAAGCGATTCTCTATCTTTTTATTGGACTACCACTAGTGGTATGGTTGGTAGAAATGTTTACAGGTTGGTTTGATCAAGCTATCCTTCACCAAGCCATTCGCGGTGCCTGGGGTCTAGGATTTATGATTTTTATCGCCTTTCCGATTGGAAAGGAGTGGCTGAAAGGAGAATATGATGAACATGATTAAGGTAGAAAGCCTAAATAAAAACATCAAGGGCAAGGCTATTTTGAAGGATATTTCCTTTGAGGTAACAGAAGGTGAATGTGTCGCCTTGATTGGTCCTAATGGTGCTGGGAAGACCACACTCTTGGACTGTTTGCTTGGAGATAAACTGGTCACAAGCGGTCAAGTATCCATCCAAGGCTTGCCAGTGACGAGTTCTCAGTTAGACTACACAAGATCCTATCTCCCTCAAGAAAATGTCATCGTTCAGAAATTAAAGGTTAAAGAGTTGATTGCTTTCTTTCAAAGTATTTATCCAAATCCCTTGAGCAACCAGGAGATCGATCAACTGTTGCAGTTTGACAAGCAACAAAAAGAGCAATTTGCAGAAAAATTGTCAGGTGGGCAAAAGCGTCTTTTCTCTTTTGTCTTGACCTTGATTGGCCGACCAAAACTTGTCTTTTTAGATGAGCCAACTGCGGCCATGGATACCTCAACCCGCCAACGTTTTTGGGAAATTGTTCAGGATCTAAAAGCGCAGGGAGTTACCATTCTCTATTCGTCCCATTACATCGAAGAGGTAGAGCATACAGCGGACCGAATCTTGGTCTTGAATAAGGGAGAGTTGATTCGCGATACAACACCTCTAGCCATGCGCAGTGAGGAGATTGAAAAGCACTTTATCCTTCCTCTAGCATATAAGGAAGTTGTCGAACAGTCGAACTTGGTTGAAAACTGGTCACAAAAACAAGATGCTCTACAAGTAGTCACACGCGAAGCAGATGCTTTCTGGGAACTATTAGTCCGAGCAGGATGTAGGATTCAAGAAATTGAAGTCAATAATCGTAGCTTGCTGGATACAATCTTTGAAGAAACACAAAAGGGAGATGACTAAGATGAAACAATGGATCGCACTAAACAAGATAGAATTTCTATTGACCAAACGACAATTAGTCTATTATCTATTATCCGTAGGGATGCCGACAGCCTTCTATTTATTCTTTTCAGGTATGTACCAGGACACACCAGGTGGACCGGCTAATTTTATGCGCGACTACCTCATCTCCATGACGGCTTTTTCCATGATGTCGACAGCTATGTTTTCATTCCCAGCTGTTTTACATACCGATAAAATCAACAACTGGCAGAAAACATTGCGCCATACCCCTGTAAATATGGTAGAATATTATCTATCAAAGATAACAAGTATGATGGTTGATTATTTGGTCTCAATCCTGGTTGTTTTCTCAGTTGGGCACTTGGTCAGAGGTGTGGATATGTCTTTAGGAAGCTGGATTGGGGCTGCGTTCTTGCTGATAGTAGGAAGTGTAGCTTTTGTAGCGCTTGGCTTGACCTTGACACTCTTGCCTTCTAGTCAGCTGATGTCTGTCGTGGGCAATCTTCTTTATCTAGGCTTGGCTGTTTTAGGCGGACTCTGGATGCCCATCTCTTTATTTCCAGACTGGATGCAAGCAATCGGGAAGTGTCTACCAACTTATCAGTTGATGGAGTTGCTCAAGACCTTCTTAAACGAGGGTAGCATCAATCTATCAGCCACAGTTTATCTACTTGTTTTTTCAGCAGTTTTGTTTGGTTTGACCATTTACCTTCAAGGTCATAAGGAGAATGCTTAATGCTTGAAAGACTGAAAAGCATACACTATATGTTTTGGGCCAGTTTAATTTTTATGTTTTTCCCCATCCTACCTGTAGTGACAGGGTGGCTTTCTGCCTGGCATTTATTGATTGATATTCTATTTGTAGTGGCATATTTGGGTGTTTTAACAACTAAGAGTCAGCGCCTATCTTGGCTATGTTGGGGCCTCATGCTGACTTATGTAGTTGGGAATACTGCCTTTGTTGCTGTTAATTATATCTGGTTCTTCTTTTTCCTTTCTAACCTCTTATGTTATCATTTTGGCGTACGTAGTTTAAAGTCTTTACATGTCTGGACTTTTCTTCTTGCTCAAGTCCTTGTTGTGGGCCAACTGTTGATTTTTCAGAGAATCGAAGTTGAGTTTCTATTCTATCTACTTGTAATTCTTACTTTTGTCGATTTAATGACTTTTGGATTGGTTCGGATTCGGATTGTGGAGGATTTGAAAGAAGCGCAGGCTAAGCAAAATGCCCAGATAAATCTATTGCTTGCTGAAAATGAACGTAGTCGTATCGGTCAAGATTTGCATGATAGTCTGGGACACACCTTTGCTATGCTGAGTGTCAAGACAGATTTAGCCTTGCAGTTGTTTCAGATGGAGGCTTATCCACAGGTGGAAAAGGAATTAAAAGAAATTCACCGGATCAGCAAGGATTCCATGAATGAAGTGCGAACCATTGTGGAAAATCTTAAGTCTAGAACTTTGACATCCGAACTAGAGACTGTGAAAAAGATGTTAGAAATTGCTGGAATTGAGGTGGAAATAGCTAATCAACTAGATACAGCTAGCTTAACTCAGGAATTGGAGTCAACGGCTTCCATGATTTTGCTTGAATTAGTAACCAATATCATCAAACATGCCAAAGCTTCTAAGGCCTACCTGAAATTAGAACGGACAGAGAAAGAACTCATTCTAACAGTGAGTGATGACGGCTGTGGCTTTACTTCTATAAAGGGGAATGAGCTCCATACAATTCGAGATCGTGTTCTTCCATTTTCGGGAGAAGTAAAGGTAATTAGTCAGAAACAACCGACAGAAGTTCAGGTTCGACTACCTTATAAGGAGAGAAACTAGATGAAAGTGTTAGTCGCAGAAGATCAAAGTATGTTGCGAGATGCTATGTGTCAATTGCTCACGCTTCAACCGGATGTGGAGTCTGTCCTTCAAGCCAAGAATGGGCAAGAAGCAATCCAACTCTTAGAAAAGGAGTCTGTAGATATCGCCATACTTGATGTAGAAATGCCTGTTAAGACAGGTCTTGAAGTCTTGGATTGGATACGAGCAGAAAAGCTTGAAACAAAGGTGGTTGTGGTGACGACCTTCAAACGTCCTGGGTATTTTGAACGTGCGGTTAAGGCTGGAGTGGATGCTTATGTATTAAAAGAACGAAGCATTGCAGACCTCATGCAAACCTTGCACACCGTCCTTGAGGGACGCAAGGAGTATTCGCCTGAATTGATGGAAGTGGTGATGACGCATCCCAATCCATTAACAGAGCAAGAAATCGCAGTTTTAAAGGGAATCGCTCAGGGTTTCTCTAACAAAGAAATTGCAGACAAACTTTATCTATCCAACGGAACCGTCCGAAACTATGTCACCAATATTCTTTCGAAACTAGATGCAGGTAATCGAACAGAGGCAGCTAATATCGCGAAAGAATCTGGTTGGTTGTGATACTATCATATCTCGAAAACCATTATGTGCTAAAATTGAAATTATTCAATCAAACAAACAATTTTGTAACTTGAGGAGGCTTAGTTTCCTCCTTTTTGTTTCGTCTAATCCTCTTCGAAAATCTCTTCAAAACACGTCAGCTTCACCTTGGATTATATATGTGACTGACTTTGTCAGTATTATCTACAACCTCAAAGCAGTACTTTAAGCAGCCGGCTGCTAGCTTCCTGGTTTGCTCTTTGATTTTCATTGAGTATAAGGTGGTAGCAAAGAGCTAAAATTAACAATAAAAAAGAAAAATATCTTGACAACCAAGGGAAAAATTTGTTACAATAATAGACGGTACTTTTTACTTTTGGTCTCTCAAGAGTGTACAGGGACGTGCTGACAAATGTTGCAAAAGTACACACAGATGATAGCTGTCACCAAGTGTATCATCACCAAAAATAAAAAAAATACAGGAGAATGTAGATGCCTACAATTAACCAATTGGTTCGCAAACCGCGTAAATCAAAAGTAGAAAAATCTAAATCACCAGCTTTGAACGTTGGTTACAACAGTCATAAAAAAGTTCAAACAAATGTTTCTTCACCACAAAAACGTGGTGTTGCAACTCGTGTTGGAACAATGACACCTAAAAAACCTAACTCAGCCCTTCGTAAATTCGCTCGTGTACGTTTGAGCAACCTTATCGAAGTTACTGCCTACATCCCAGGTATCGGACACAACTTGCAAGAGCACAGCGTGGTTCTTCTTCGTGGTGGACGTGTAAAAGACCTTCCAGGGGTACGTTACCATATCGTCCGTGGTGCACTTGATACTGCAGGTGTTAACGATCGTAAACAAGGCCGTTCTAAATACGGTACTAAACGTCCAAAAGCATAAGGAAAGGGGATAAAGAGAAATGAGTCGTAAAAATAGAGCTCCAAAACGTGACGTATTGCCAGATCCGCTTTACAATTCACAACTAGTTACTCGTCTTATCAACCGCGTTATGCTTGATGGTAAACGTGGTACAGCTGCTTCAATCGTTTACGGTGCCTTTGAGCAAATCAAAGAAGCTACTGGAAACGATGCACTTGAAGTATTTGAAACAGCTATGGAAAACATCATGCCTGTACTTGAAGTACGTGCACGTCGTGTTGGTGGTTCTAACTACCAAGTCCCAGTTGAAGTTCGTCCAGAACGTCGTACAACACTTGGACTTCGTTGGTTGGTAACAATCGCTCGTCTTCGTGGTGAACACACAATGCAAGACCGTCTTGCAAAAGAAATCTTGGATGCTGCTAACAACACTGGTGCAGCTGTTAAGAAACGTGAAGACACTCACCGTATGGCTGAAGCTAACCGTGCATTTGCACACTTCCGTTGGTAAAATCATGATGCTAGGAACGGTAAGGATGCAAGGTGAAAATAGGAAACTGACGCAGTATTCGATGAATACAAGGAAGTTTATCTTTTTCACACAGCATCCCGTTCCAGCTCAAATCGGCTAACTAACTTTAGCCCGAGTTCGATTCAATTTGTAAATCTACAAGTTAAAACCAACAATAGCATGAAAACATTGAGAACGGGTAGGTCCTGCCTATCCGTTTTTATTAAAATCATGTTATAATAGAATAGAAATCAAAAATAAATAGGAGAAACAAACCTCATGGCACGCGAATTTTCACTTGAAAAAACTCGTAATATCGGTATCATGGCTCACGTCGATGCTGGTAAAACAACAACTACTGAGCGTATTCTTTACTACACTGGTAAAATCCACAAAATCGGTGAAACTCACGAAGGTGCGTCACAAATGGACTGGATGGAGCAAGAGCAAGAACGTGGTATCACTATCACATCTGCTGCGACAACAGCTCAATGGGACAACCACCGCGTAAACATTATCGACACACCGGGACACGTGGACTTCACAATCGAAGTACAGCGTTCTCTTCGTGTATTGGATGGTGCGGTTACCGTTCTTGACTCACAATCAGGTGTTGAGCCTCAAACTGAAACAGTTTGGCGTCAAGCAACTGAGTATGGAGTTCCACGTATCGTATTTGCCAACAAAATGGACAAAATCGGTGCTGACTTCCTTTACTCTGTAAGCACACTTCACGATCGTCTTCAAGCAAACGCACACCCAATCCAATTGCCAATCGGTTCTGAAGATGACTTCCGTGGTATCATCGACTTGATTAAGATGAAAGCTGAAATCTATACTAACGACCTTGGTACAGATATCCTTGAAGAAGATATTCCAGCTGAATACCTTGACCAAGCTCAAGAATACCGTGAAAAATTGGTTGAAGCAGTTGCTGAAACTGACGAAGAATTGATGATGAAATACCTCGAAGGTGAAGAAATCACTAACGAAGAATTGAAAGCTGGTATCCGTAAAGCGACTATCAACGTTGAATTCTTCCCAGTATTGTGTGGTTCAGCCTTCAAAAATAAAGGTGTTCAATTGATGCTTGATGCGGTTATTGACTACCTTCCAAGCCCACTTGATATCCCAGCGATCAAAGGTATTAACCCAGATACAGATGCTGAAGAAACTCGTCCAGCATCTGACGAAGAGCCATTTGCAGCTCTTGCCTTCAAGATCATGACTGACCCATTCGTAGGTCGTTTGACATTCTTCCGTGTTTACTCAGGTGTTCTTCAATCAGGTTCTTACGTATTGAACACTTCTAAAGGTAAACGTGAACGTATCGGACGTATCCTTCAAATGCACGCTAACAGCCGTCAAGAGATTGACACTGTTTACTCAGGTGATATCGCTGCTGCCGTTGGTTTGAAAGATACTACAACTGGTGACTCATTGACAGATGAAAAAGCTAAAATCATCCTTGAGTCAATCAACGTTCCAGAACCAGTTATCCAATTGATGGTTGAGCCAAAATCTAAAGCTGACCAAGACAAGATGGGTATCGCCCTTCAAAAATTGGCTGAAGAAGATCCAACATTCCGCGTTGAGACAAACGTTGAAACTGGTGAAACAGTTATCTCTGGTATGGGTGAGCTTCACCTTGACGTCCTTGTTGACCGTATGCGTCGTGAGTTCAAAGTTGAAGCGAACGTAGGTGCTCCTCAAGTATCTTACCGTGAAACATTCCGCGCTTCTACTCAAGCACGTGGATTCTTCAAACGTCAGTCTGGTGGTAAAGGTCAGTTCGGTGATGTATGGATTGAATTTACTCCAAACGAAGAAGGTAAAGGATTCGAATTCGAAAACGCAATCGTCGGTGGTGTGGTTCCTCGTGAATTTATCCCAGCGGTTGAAAAAGGTTTGGTAGAATCTATGGCTAACGGTGTTCTTGCAGGTTACCCAATGGTTGACGTTAAAGCTAAACTTTACGATGGTTCATACCACGATGTCGACTCATCTGAAACTGCCTTCAAGATTGCGGCTTCACTTGCTCTTAAAGAAGCTGCTAAATCAGCACAACCAGCTATCCTTGAGCCAATGATGCTTGTAACAATCACTGTTCCAGAAGAAAACCTTGGTGATGTTATGGGTCACGTAACTGCTCGTCGTGGACGTGTAGATGGTATGGAAGCACATGGTAACAGCCAAATCGTTCGTGCTTACGTTCCACTTGCTGAAATGTTCGGTTACGCAACAGTTCTTCGTTCTGCATCTCAAGGACGTGGTACATTCATGATGGTATTTGACCACTACGAAGATGTACCTAAGTCAGTACAAGAAGAAATCATTAAGAAAAACAAAGGTGAAGACTAATCAGTCCTCGCTATAGAAGGAAGTCACTTAGTGGCTTCCTTTTGTCTTTAGAAAACACCTCTAAGTATGGTAAAATAGTAGGAGAATAATGTGAGGAAAATGAATGTCAAATAGTTTTGAAATTTTGATGAATCAATTGGGGATGCCTGCTGAAATGAGACAGGCTCCTGCTTTAGCACAGGCCGATATTGAGCGAGTTGTGGTTCATAAAATTAGTAAGGTATGGGAATTTCATTTCGTATTTTCTAATATTTTACCGATTGAAATCTTTTTAGAGTTAAAGAAATGTTTGAGGGAAGAATTTTCTAAGACAGGCAATAAAGCTATTTTCGAAATCAAGACTCTGTCTCAAGAATTTTCAAATCAACTCTTGCAGTCCTACTATAGAGAGGCTTTTTCTGAGGGGCCATGTGCTAGTCAAGGATTTAAGTCACTTTACCAAAATTTACAAGTGCGAGCAGATGGGAATCATCTCTTTATAGAGGGAGCTGAAGCTATTGATAAGGAGCATTTTAAGAAAAATCATCTTCCTAACCTATCTAAACAGCTAGAAAAATTTGGTTTTCCAGCTTTTATTTGTCAAGTAGAGAAGAATGATAGACTTACTCAAGAACAAAATGATGCTTTTTATAGTGACAATGAACAAATTGTTCAAGTGGCAAATGAGGCAACCTTACGGGCTTTGGAACAATTGGATCAAATGGCTCCTCCGCCTGAAGAAGAGAAGCCAGCTTTTGATTTTCAGTCTAAGAAGGCCCTAGCTAAGCCTAAGTTAGAGAAAGCAGAAATTACCTCTATGATCGATATAACGACAGAGGAAAATCGAATTGTTTTTGAAGGGCTTGTTTTTGATGTTGAACAAAAGGTAACCAGAACAGGACGTGTCTTGATTAATTTTAAGATGACAGACTATACTTCCAGTTTTTCTATGCAAAAATGGGTTAAGAATGAAGAAGAAGCTCAGAAATTTGATCTCATCAAAAAGAATTCTTGGCTTCGTGTCCGTGGGAATGTAGAGATGAATAACTTCACACGCGATTTGACCATGAATGTGCAAGATGTGCAGGAAATTGTACATTATGAGCGGAAGGATTTGATGCCAGAAGGTGAGCGTCGGGTTGAGTTTCATGCTCATACTAACATGTCGACCATGGATGCTCTTCCTGAAGTAGAAGAAATCGTTGCAACAGCTGCTAAGTGGGGACACAAGGCAGTTGCTATCACGGACCATGGGAATGTACAGTCCTTCCCACACGGCTATAAGGCGGCTAAGAAAGCGGGAATCCAGCTAATCTATGGAATGGAAGCCAATATCGTGGAGGACCGTGTCCCTATCGTCTATAACGAAGTGGAGATGGATCTGTCGGAAGCGACTTACGTGGTCTTTGACGTGGAAACGACGGGACTTTCAGCTATCTATAATGACTTGATTCAAGTTGCGGCCTCTAAGATGTACAAGGGGAATGTCATTGCTGAATTTGATGAATTTATCAATCCTGGACATTCCTTGTCAGCTTTTACGACTGAGTTGACTGGAATTACAGATGACCATGTCAAAAATTCCAAACCACTAGAACAAGTTTTGCAAGAATTCCAAGAATTTTGTAAGGATACAGTCTTAGTTGCCCACAATGCGACCTTTGACGTTGGCTTTATGAATGCCAATTATGAGCGTCATGGTCTGCCAAAGATTACTCAGCCAGTTATTGATACGCTGGAGTTTGCTAGAAACCTCTATCCTGAGTATAAACGTCATGGTTTGGGACCTTTGACCAAGCGTTTTGGTGTGGCCTTAGAACATCACCACATGGCCAACTACGATGCGGAAGCTACTGGCCGTCTGCTCTTCATCTTTATAAAAGAGGTGGCAGAAAAACATGGTGTGACCGATCTAGCTAGACTTAACATTGATTTGATTAGTCCAGATTCTTATAAAAAGGCTCGTATCAAGCATGCGACTATCTATGTAAAGAATCAGGTAGGTCTAAAAAATATCTTTAAGCTGGTTTCCTTGTCTAATACCAAGTACTTTGAAGGAGTGCCACGGATTCCGAGAACGGTTTTAGATGCTCATCGGGAAGGTCTGATTTTGGGGTCAGCTTGCTCGGAGGGCGAAGTTTTTGATGCGGTTGTTTCCCAAGGTGTGGATGCGGCGGTTGAGGTGGCTAAGTATTATGACTTTATCGAGGTCATGCCTCCAGCTATCTACGCGCCATTGATTGCCAAGGAGCAGGTCAAGGATATGGAGGAACTCCAGACCATTATCAAAAGTTTGATAGAAGTGGGAGACCGTCTAGGTAAGCCTGTTCTAGCTACGGGTAATGTTCACTATATCGAACCAGAAGAAGAGATTTACCGTGAAATTATCGTCCGTAGTTTAGGACAGGGGGCTATGATTAACCGTACCATCGGTCATGGTGAACATGCCCAACCAGCACCACTTCCAAAGGCTCATTTTAGAACGACTAATGAGATGTTGGATGAATTTGCCTTCTTGGGAGAGGAACTAGCTCGCAAATTGGTTATTGAAAACACCAATGCCTTGGCAGAAATCTTTGAACCCGTTGAGGTTGTTAAGGGTGACTTATACACGCCTTTCATCGACAAGGCTGAAGAAACAGTTGCTGAGTTGACCTATAAGAAAGCTTTTGAGATTTATGGAAATCCGCTGCCAGATATTGTCGATTTGCGGATTGAAAAAGAATTGACTTCCATTCTGGGGAATGGATTTGCTGTGATTTATCTAGCTTCCCAGATGCTGGTGCAACGTTCCAATGAACGGGGCTACTTGGTTGGTTCTCGTGGGTCTGTTGGGTCCAGTTTCGTTGCGACCATGATTGGGATTACAGAGGTTAATCCTCTCTCTCCACACTATGTCTGTGGTCAGTGTCAGTACAGTGAGTTTATCACAGATGGTTCTTATGGTTCAGGTTTTGATATGCCCAATAAGGACTGTCCAAACTGTGGTCACAAACTCAGCAAAAACGGACAGGATATTCCTTTCGAGACCTTCCTTGGTTTTGATGGAGACAAGGTTCCCGATATTGACTTGAACTTCTCGGGAGAAGATCAGCCTAGTGCTCACTTGGATGTACGTGATATCTTTGGTGAAGAATATGCCTTCCGTGCGGGAACGGTTGGTACGGTGGCTGCTAAGACTGCCTATGGATTTGTAAAGGGCTACGAGAGAGATTATGGAAAGTTCTATCGTGATGCAGAGGTGGAACGTCTTGCTCAAGGTGCGGCTGGTGTCAAACGAACGACAGGGCAACACCCGGGAGGAATCGTTGTTATCCCGAACTACATGGATGTTTACGACTTTACGCCTGTCCAGTATCCAGCGGATGATGTAACGGCTGAATGGCAGACTACTCACTTTAACTTCCACGATATCGATGAGAACGTCCTCAAACTTGATGTACTGGGACATGATGATCCGACTATGATTCGAAAACTCCAGGACTTGTCTGGGATTGATCCTAATGAAATCCCTATGGATGATGAAGGCGTGATGGCACTCTTTTCTGGGACTGATGTACTTGGGGTAACACCTGAGCAAATCGGAACGGCGACAGGTATGCTGGGAATTCCAGAGTTTGGAACCAACTTTGTTCGAGGCATGGTTGATGAAACCCATCCGACGACTTTTGCAGAATTGCTTCAGTTATCAGGGTTGTCCCACGGTACCGACGTTTGGCTGGGAAATGCTCAGGATTTGATTAAGCAAGGGATTGCGGACCTATCAACTGTTATCGGTTGTCGGGACGACATCATGGTTTATCTCATGCATGCTGGTCTGGAACCTAAGATGGCCTTTACTATCATGGAACGGGTACGTAAGGGCTTGTGGCTCAAGATTTCCGAGGAGGAGAGAAATGGCTATATCGAAGCCATGAAGGCTAATAAGGTGCCAGAGTGGTATATCGAGTCCTGTGGGAAAATTAAGTACATGTTCCCTAAAGCCCATGCGGCAGCCTATGTTATGATGGCCTTGCGTGTAGCTTACTTCAAGGTTCACTATCCGATTTATTATTACTGTGCTTACTTCTCTATTCGTGCCAAGGCTTTTGATATCAAGACCATGGGGGCGGGCTTGGATGCTATCAAACGCAGAATGGAAGAAATCTCTGAAAAACGGAAGAACAATGAAGCTTCTAATGTGGAAATTGATCTCTATACAACTCTTGAGATTGTCAATGAGATGTGGGAGCGTGGTTTCAAGTTTGGCAAACTCGATCTCTACCGTAGTCAGGCGACAGAGTTCCTTATCGATGGGGATACCCTCATTCCGCCATTTGTAGCAATGGATGGTCTGGGAGAGAACGTTGCTAAGCAGTTGGTGCGAGCGCGTGAAGAGGGAGAATTCCTCTCTAAAACAGAACTACGCAAGCGTGGTGGGCTTTCCTCAACTTTGGTTGAAAAGATGGATGAAATGGGCATTCTCGGCAATATGCCAGAGGATAACCAGTTGAGTTTGTTTGATGAGTTGTTTTAAGGTCTTGTAGGAAAAAAGATGAAACTAAGAATTTTTGCGGAAGACAAGCCGTCTGAGAAGGTGTTTGAGTATCAATTGGAACTTGCTGACCAGACAATTCTTCTATCAACAGCACTCTTGTCTGGTGCTATTGCTTTAGCAGGGTTATTCTCTGCTTTGAAAGAAAAATAAAAATAGAAAAGAGAAAACAACATGGTTTTACCAAATTTTAAAGAAAATCTAGAAAAATATGCGAAATTGTTGGTTGCGAACGGAATTAACGTGCAACCTGGTCACACTTTGGCTCTCTCTATCGATGTGGAGCAACGTGAGTTGGCTCACTTAATTGTCAAAGAAGCTTATGCCTTGGGTGCGCATGAGGTTATCGTTCAATGGACAGATGATGTCATTAACCGTGAGAAATTCCTCCATGCGCCGATGGAGCGTTTGGACAATGTGCCAGAATACAAGATTGCTGAGATGAACTATCTTTTGGAGAACAAAGCTAGCCGTCTTGGGGTTCGTTCATCTGATCCAGGTGCCTTGAACGGAGTGGACGCTGATAAGCTTTCAGCTTCTGCTAAAGCTATGGGACTTGCTATGAAGCCAATGCGAATTGCCACTCAATCCAACAAGGTTAGTTGGACTGTAGCAGCCGCTGCTGGACTTGAGTGGGCTAAGAAGGTCTTTCCAAATGCTGCGAGCGATGAAGAAGCAGTTGATCTACTTTGGGATCAAATCTTCAAAACTTGTCGTGTCTACGAAGCAGATCCTGTTAAGGCTTGGGAAGAGCATGCAGCTATCCTCAAGAGCAAGGCAGATATGCTTAATAAAGAGCAATTTTCAGCCCTTCACTACACAGCGCCAGGAACAGATTTGACACTTGGTTTGCCGAAAAACCATGTTTGGGAATCAGCTGGTGCTATCAATGCACAGGGCGAAGGATTCTTGCCAAATATGCCTACAGAGGAAGTCTTCACAGCGCCTGATTTCCGTCGCGCAGATGGTTATGTCACTTCTACAAAACCGCTTAGCTATAACGGAAATATCATCGAAGGTATTAAGGTGACCTTTAAGGATGGACAAATTGTGGATATCACTGCAGAAAAAGGCGATCAAGTCATGAAAGACCTTGTCTTTGAAAATGCGGGTGCGCGTGCCTTGGGTGAATGTGCCTTGGTACCAGATCCAAGCCCAATTTCTCAGTCAGGCATTACCTTCTTTAACACCCTTTTCGATGAAAATGCGTCAAATCACTTGGCTATCGGTGCAGCCTATGCGACTAGCGTCGTTGGTGGCGCAGATATGAGCGAAGAAGAACTTGAAGCTGCAGGTCTCAACCGTTCAGATGTTCACGTAGACTTTATGATTGGTTCTAACCAAATGGATATCGATGGTATTCGTGAGGATGGGACACGTGTACCACTCTTCCGTAACGGAGATTGGGCAAATTAAGGAGATAATATGTTAGGAAGTATGTTCGTTGGTCTCCTAGTGGGATTTTTAGCAGGTACTCTGACCAATCGTGGAGAGCGAATGGGATGTTTTGGAAAAATGTTTCTAGGCTGGATTGGTGCCTTTATAGGCAATTTGCTTTTTGGGACTTGGGGACCGATAATAGCAGGAACTGCCATTATTCCGGCAGTACTAGGTTCCATGATTGTCTTAGCGATTTTCTGGAGACGAGGAAGTTAATTTCTTAAATCTGATACTCAATGAAAATCAAAGAGCAAACTAGAAAGCTAGCCGCAGGTTGCTCAAAGCACTGCTTTGAAGTTGTAGATAGAACTGACGAAGTCAGCTCAAAGCACTGCTTTGAGGTTATAGATAGAACTGACGAAGTCAGCTCAAAACACTGTTTTGAGGTTGCAGATAGAACTGACGAAGTCAGTAACATATATACGGCAAGGCGATGTTGACGCGGTTTGAAGAGATTTTTGAAGAGTATGAAACGAAAAGGAGGTTGGTCATTGTACCAGCCTCCTTTTGAGTGTGATATAATAGTTCTATGAGATTAGATAAATTTTTAGTTGCCTGCGCTGTAGGGAGTCGGACAGAGGTCAAAAACTTGCTCAAGGCTGGGCGCGTGACGGTAAATGGTAAAAAAGAAAAATCAGCTAAATTGCAGATTGATGAAGAAAGAGATGACATTCGCTTTGATGGGCAAGTGTTGGAGTATGAAGAGCTTGTCTACTACATGATGAACAAGCCCCAAGGAGTTATCTCAGCGACTGAGGATCCCAAGCATAGAACCGTTCTGGATTTATTGGATGACTTGGCGCGGAGCAAAGAAGTTTTCCCAGTAGGGCGCTTGGATATTGACACGCATGGTCTTTTGCTCTTGACTAATGATGGCAAGCTTGCCCATGCTCTTCTTTCACCTAAGCGTCATGTGGACAAGACTTACCAGGCTCAGGTCAAGGGAATGATGACCCAAGAAGATGTGGAGACATTTGCCAAGGGAATTCCTCTTAAAGACTTTACTTGTCAGCCTGCTAAACTGGAGCTTGTGTCCATAGATCCAGAAAAGAATCAAAGCCAAATTCGTGTGACCATTGCAGAAGGGAAGTTTCATCAGGTCAAGCGTATGGTTGCCTACTGTGGTAAGGAAGTGATGGACTTGCAACGTTTGACTATGGGAACTCTAGTATTGGATGAGAACCTAGAACGAGGGGAATGGCGCCGCTTGACCAAGGAGGAATTGGAAAATCTTCTTGCTAGTATTGCTTAATCTGCTTTATATTAGAAAAAGGGGAGGGACAATGTCCTTGCCTTTTATGTTTTTCAGTTGCTTCCTTTGTGAAAAGAGTTATAATAGACTGTAGAATAAAAGGAGGAATCTATGAACGCGATTCAAAAATCATTTACTGATAAACTATTTGCCAACTATGAAGCAAATGTCAAATACCAAGCGATTGAAAATGCTGCTAGCCACAACGGGATTTTTGCAGCTCTAGAACGCCGTCAAAGCCATGTAGACAATACACCTGTTTTCTCATTGGATTTGACCAAGGACAAGGTAACTAACCAGAAAGCATCTGGTCGTTGCTGGATGTTTGCAGCTCTTAACACCTTCCGTCACAAGCTCATCTCGCAATACAAATTGGAAAACTTTGAACTGTCACAAGCCCACACCTTCTTCTGGGACAAGTATGAGAAATCAAACTGGTTCTTGGAGCAAGTCATTGCGACTGCAGACCAAGACTTGACGAGCCGCAAGGTTAAATTCCTACTTCAAACACCACAACAAGACGGTGGTCAGTGGGATATGGTCGTTTCTCTCTTTGAGAAATATGGTGTCGTACCTAAATCAGTCTATCCTGAATCTGTTTCATCTAGTAGCAGCCGTGAGCTAAATGCAATCCTTAACAAATTGCTTCGCCAAGATGCTCAAATCTTGCGTGACTTGCTTGCTTCTGGTGCAGACCAAGCGACTGTTCAAGCTAAGAAAGAAGACCTCTTGCAAGAAATTTTTAATTTCCTTGCTATGTCATTGGGGCTCCCACCACGAAAATTTGACTTTGCTTATCGCGATAAAGACAACAACTACCAAAGCGAAAAGAGCATTACACCACAAGAGTTTTACAAGAAATATGTCAATCTTCCTCTAGAAGACTACGTTTCTGTTATCAATGCTCCAACTGCTGATAAACCTTATGGCCAATCTTATACAGTTGAGATGTTGGGAAATGTGGTTGGTAGCCGTGCGGTTCGTTACATTAACGTACCGATGGAGCGCTTGAAAGAATTGGCAATCGCTCAAATGCAAGCAGGTGAGACTGTTTGGTTTGGTTCAGATGTCGGTCAGCTTAGCAACCGTAAAGCTGGAATTCTTGCGACAGATGTTTATGATTTTGAATCAAGCATGGACATTAAACTCACTCAAGACAAGGCTGGACGTTTGGATTACAGCGAAAGCTTAATGACCCACGCTATGGTCTTGACAGGTGTTGACTTGGACGAAAATGGTAAGTCAACCAAGTGGAAGGTTGAAAACTCTTGGGGAGATAAGGTAGGTACAGATGGTTACTTTGTTGCCTCAGACGCTTGGATGGACGAGTACACTTACCAAATTGTTGTTCGTAAGGAATTGCTGACAGCAGAAGAACAAGCTGCCTATGAAGCAGAACCAATCGTCCTTGCACCATGGGATCCAATGGGTGCCTTGGCTGAATAAATGAGATATAAAAAGAACGGTTCT
>NZ_AJMM01000008.1 GCF_000259505.1 Streptococcus sp. SK643 | reverse complement strand
GATGAGGAACCAGAATATCCTTCTCCTTTGTGGGACAAACCATAATGATAAATTTAGAAAAGCAACGCAGTGAAATTTGCTTTGAATTTTATCGAGCTCTCCCAGCAACAAGTATTGACTTCCTTTATTCGTAGTGAGGATATCAAGATTATCATAAATATGAGATGATACATGATTTGACAAAAAATAATATAGAAGTGGCTTTCAATAATGCTTCACCTGGGTTACGGAAATATTTAGCTAAGAGAAAAGTTTTTCTAAATATGGTTATCCTATAGATATTCTTTCAAATACTCGAAAGGGAGAGATAGCTATGGTTTTCGGAGCAGGTAGAGGAACTCAGATACAATTAGGCTCGAATCTTGAATATTACAAAGCCTTGGACTTGAAAAATAGTAGCCGATAGAATCTTTGTTTTTAGAGAGATATACGTAAGCCTTGATAGCGTCATCAAGATTATTTTTAGATTGTTCAAGATAGAAGGAAACGAATCTTCAGATATTATAAAAATGTGTATCTTTGTCAATAGGAGAGCTTACTGATAGAATGTAAACTATCTTATCTTGTTCTCTTGTTTCACGATTAGTCGATAAAGTGTAATAAATTTGATTGCTTATGCTGTCAATATTTAGTTCTTTAAGTCCGAAAATATAATCTTTTACTGTATTAAACTTATCATTTAAGCTTTTCCAAGTAGACTTAAAATTAGTTGGAGAACTTCCATAAATTGAATTCCAATAATCATAATTACTTTTTATAATTCTTTCAAGCTCTTCAAATGTAAAAAATTCTTTGTAATCGTCAAATTCAATTATAAAATCGTTAGAAATAGAGAATCTAAAGAGAATCTTATCATTTAGAAAATTTGATACTTGACTTTTGGTATAACTCATAAACCTCACCTATTAAAGATTAATTATATTATCATCTATTATACCATAGAAAGATAGGATAAAATAAGTCATATCATACTATTATTGTGGAATTTGATGTTGCTCCTATTAATTTATTTGAAAATCAAAAAGAGGCTAAAAAAAGATTAGTTCAAACATTTAGAAGTTATTTTCAATGATTTTTGAAGATTACAGTCTTTTTTAAACTTATATAGTATAATAAGGATATAGGACAATTTAAACAGTTGGGTACCGATATGAGATTAAAAAATAAATGGGAATCTGATTCAAAACAGTATCGAAGATATCATCTGAAACAAATGATACATTCAGTGATTTATGGACTAGCTATCGGTGATGCCTTGGGTGTTCCAGTAGAGTTTAATGATAGAGATAGCTATCAGATTTTAGATATGGTGGGCTATGGTACCTATAATCAACCAGCTGGTACTTGGTCAGATGATACGTCTCTTTCCTTAGCACTTATTGAACACCTATGTGAGGATTCTGATTTGAATGAGTTGATGGATAAATTTGTTGCTTATCGTCAGGGCTACCTGACACCTTTTGGGTATTGTTTTGATATTGGTGTTGCGACTAATCAGGCGATTGAACGGTATTTGGCGGGAGAATCTCCAGAGAAATGTGGAGAGACTAGTGAGAGGGATAATGGCAATGGAGCTCTGATGAGGATATCTCCCTTAGCTTTGCTCTTACATGAAAATTTTGATTTCAGTTATAGATCGAAAATAATTGAGCAGTATACTAAACTGACCCATGCTCATCCAAGGTCTATCGTGGCATCTATTCTTTATGTCCAATTTTTAATCGGCTTTCTTCTTAACATTCGATTAGAAAAATTACTTTGTCAATCAAAACCTTATTTTGAAGATTATTTTAAGAAAAAACCAGAATACTGGAAAGAATATCAAGAACATTTTAGAGAACTATTTGACCAAGACTTTTATCAAAAATCAAGGGAAGAGATTACCTCTACAGGCTATGTTGTTGATACCCTGAAGGCTTGTCTCTGGTGTCTTGGAACAACAAAGAATTTTGAAGAAGCAGTCTTAAAAGCTGTTAATCTTGGTGAGGATACCGATACCATAGGTGCTATAACAGGTAGCTTAGCAGGAGCTATCTATAAACTTGAATGCATACCAGAAAGATGGATAGAAAAATTGGCTAATAGATCATTACTTGAAGAAAAATGTCATCAATTACTAGAATATATGGATAAATAAAGGAGAAATATATGAACCAATCGAAAAACATTCTAAGGATAGGGATTTGTTCTCTATTACTTTTAGGCTTGGCTGCATGTCAACAAAATACAGCACCGACAGGTTCAGACAACAATAATCAGACTCAAATTAGTTCTACTAAGGAAGCAAGTTCTTGGAAGGCTTCATATAGCAATCTCAATAATCAGGTTAGTTCTAAAGAAGTTAAAAGCCTCTTATCAGCACATTTGGATTCAAGGAGTGTAGATGACTTTTTTAATCTTGTAAATGACTATAATACAATTGTAGGGTCGATTGGTTTATCTGGAGATTTTTCTTCTTTTTCAAAAACTGAGTACGATGTTGAAAAAATCAGCAATCTATGGAAGCAAAAGAAAGGTGATTTTGTTGGCACCAACTGTCGCATCAATAGTTATTGTCTCTTAAAACATAGTATTACAATTCCTAAATTAGAAAAAAATGATGACTTGCTTTTCCTAGATAATGATGCCATTGATAAGGGAAAGGTCTTTGATTCCAAAGACAAGGAAGAGTTTGATGTGCTTTTTTCTAGAGTCAAAACAGAAGCAACTACGGATGTCAAGGTTCATGCTGAGAAGATGGAAAAATTCTTTTCTCAATTTCAATTTAACGACAAAGCTCGAATGCTTTCTGTCGTGTTACACGATAATCTAGATGGGGAATATTTGTTTGTTGGGCACGTTGGAGTTCTAGTGCCAGCTGATGATGGCTTCTTATTTGTAGAGAAATTAACTTTTGAAGAACCTTATCAAGCCATTAAATTTGCAACTATAGAAGATTGTTATAAATATCTAAATACCAAGTATGAGGACTATACAGGAGAAGGTCTAGCTAAACCTTTCATCATGGATAATGATAAGTGGGTCAATATCTAGAGGAAATCTAATATGAATGCTGTATTAGGCATTTTATATTTATTCTTGATAGTCATTATAGGTAAATGCAATCACCTCCAGTCGAAATCCAATAAAAATGAAACATTTATCACTTACATCCAGTGATATGTCATAGATGGGGAAGGCTCTCAATCAGAAGTATGGGAAGTGACAGAGGAGGAAGATTCATGATTTCTTTACAGTATTTTCATCTTTCCAAACAGTCCATTTGTAGTTTTATATGGATTGGTATATAATTTAACATAGAGAAAATAGGAGGATCTATCGAATGGAATTAAAAGATTTTACAGAAAAAGAACAGGAAATGATTAAGAATGGACTTACGACGTCTAAGATTAGTGACAAGGAAACTGCAGCTAAAATTCTAGCTCTAGTCCCTCAAGAATTAGTGAAAAAAATTCCATTTTTCGTCAGAAAACATGCGACAACACGTACAATCAAACGAATTTCTATCGAACACCCTGAGCTCTACGCAACAGCTCAAACAAGTGGTGAGATTCCAGAAAAAGAAAGAGAAGAATTGCGCCAGATTATCACGACTATCTTTGAACAAAAGATGAATAAGCATAGTATTAAGTAGAGAATGAAAAAATATTTTATTGGCGGTTTGGGAAGCAATGTCTATCATAGCAAGGATTTTTTTCAAGAACTAAATTCGCAGATTTATTTTCTAAATCCATATGAAAAGCATCTTCAAGATGAAACAGAATTGAAATCATGGTTTAAAAATGAGATTGTAGAGGAAGAATCTATCTGTCTGATAGGTCATTCTCTTGGAGGAGATTTGGCGCGTTATCTTGCATCGGAATTTTATGAAGTGACAAAACTGATTCTTTTGGATGGTGGCTATCTAGATTTAGATAAGATTTTACCTTTAGATATAGAGTTAGAGGAAACTAAAAACTATATTGAATCTCAAGTCGTTTCGGATTTAAATCTTCTTATTTCTAAAGAAAAATCTGAAACAAAGCATTGGTCAGAAAATATGGAGGAAGCCGTAAGACAGTCTTATCACTGGAATTCTGAGTATAATAGATATGAGTTAGCTTTAAATTATGAAAATATAGAAGCGATACTCAGCCTACGGAGGAAAATACAAGCTTTTAAGAGAGAAGTGGGAGCTACCTTGTTTATCAGTCCTTGCTATTCTAATGAAGCTACATGGAGAGAGGAAGCCTTAAAAGAATTGCCAGATTATTTTGAGACTATTTTTCTAGAAAACGTTAGCCATGAAGTTTATACTGAAGCACCTAGAGAAATCGCTAGTATGATTAATGAGTGGCTCGCTTATTCACAATGAGCTACTTGTATTGCTTGAAAAAAAGCATGTTTTTGCCAATGCTAATAAACAAACTGCTTTATTCGTTTTGGTGAATTTATACAATTAAATGGCTATCGTTTTTCTGTTACCATTAAATAAGCACAAGATTCGTTAAAATACATATAAAAAGAACTAGGATTCCTAGTTCTTTTTATATGCGTTTTCATATTTATTTTTATAACTATTTTTAGTATCTTTCAAGATAATCACGAACAAAGTATTCCAATTTTGAAATAAAGTACTTTACAAGCTTTTCAAAACA
Organism: Streptococcus sp. SK643; assembly: GCF_000259505.1. GTDB lineage: Bacteria > Bacillota > Bacilli > Lactobacillales > Streptococcaceae > Streptococcus. The sequence goes on along the minus strand of NZ_AJMM01000008.1, from coordinate 350,874 downwards.
TGATATAGTAGTAAGGCTTAGAAAATAAGATGATGTTTTCTAGCAAATATAAACCCGAGTAAAAAATGCCTACGGACAGGTAGGGTTGAATGCCGAAGCGTGGTTGCAAAACCATATTATTGATAGGGTTAAAAGCCTACTTTTATAAGTTGATGTTAGGACGTTTGTCCTAATTCATAAAATTTTAGTGTGGTGAAAGCACACGTCATCTTGTGAAACGATCAATAAAGTACGTAATATTTGCTACTAGAGAGTTAGGAAACATCGGGAACAGACATACTCAACAGAAACAAACATAAAAACGTCAGAAGATTGCAGAGCAGGTGAAAACCTGCTCTTTTTTCATGAGTCAACCTTTAGTAGCCTTCGTCTTCTTGAAGCACTACAAATACGGTAAAGGAGTATGTCTTGATAAAACTAGATCAAAATCAAGCGCCCATTTATGATGCCTTGGTTAAATTACGCAAGAAAAGGATTGTCCCCTTTGATGTACCAGGACATAAACGAGGTCGGGGAAATCCTGAGTTAGTTGAACTTTTGGGTGAAAAATGTGTTGGCATTGATGTCAATTCTATGAAACCCTTGGATAATCTAGGGCATCCGATTTCCATTATTAGGGATGCAGAGGAGCTGGCGGCAGATGCTTTTGGAGCTAGTCATGCTTTTCTAATGATTGGTGGAACAACCTCATCTGTTCAAACTATGATTCTGTCAACCTGCAAGGCTGGAGATAAGATTATTCTACCACGAAATGTCCATAAATCTGCCATCAATGCGCTGGTTCTATGTGGTGCCATTCCCATCTATATCGAGATGAGTGTAGATCCTAAGATTGGTATCGCTTTAGGTCTTGAAAATGACCGAGTAGCACAGGCCATAAAGGAACATCCAGATGCCAAGGCTATTTTGATTAACAATCCTACTTACTACGGCATCTGTTCAGACCTAAAAGGATTGACAGAAATGGCTCATGAAGCTGGCATGCTAGTTTTAGTTGATGAAGCCCACGGAGCGCATTTGCATTTTACAGATAAACTTCCAATTTCTGCTATGGATGCAGGCGCTGATATGGCAGCAGTCTCCATGCATAAGTCTGGTGGGAGTTTGACACAAAGTTCTATTTTACTTATCGGGGAGCAGATGAATCCTGAATACGTTCGTCAGATTATTAATCTTACCCAGTCAACATCTGCCTCTTACTTGTTGATGGCTAGTTTGGATATTTCACGTCGCAACTTGGCTCTACGTGGTAAAGAATCCTTTGAGAAGGTCATTGAGTTATCCGAGTATGCTCGCCGTGAAATCAATGCCATAGGCGGTTATTATGCCTACTCAAAAGAATTAATTGATGATGTCACAGTATGTGATTTTGACGTGACCAAGTTGTCAGTTTACACTCAGGGAATAGGATTAACAGGTATCGAGGTTTATGACCTTTTGCGTGATGAATACGACATCCAGATCGAGTTTGGAGACATCGGGAACATTCTGGCTTACATTTCAATTGGTGATCGGATACAAGATATAGAACGCCTAGTCGGTGCACTAGCCGATATTAAACGACTTTATTCTAGAGATGGGCAAGACTTGATAGCTGGTGAATATATCCAACCAGAAATGGTGTTATCTCCTCAAGCAGCCTTTTACTCGCAACGCAGAAGGCTGCCTTTGGCAGATGCTGTTGGCGAAGTATGTGGTGAATTTGTCATGTGTTACCCTCCTGGAATCCCTATCTTGGCACCAGGGGAACGTATTACCAAAGAGATAGTGGATTATATCCAATTTGCTAAAGAACGTGGTTGTTCACTTCAGGGAACTGAGGATCCTGAAGTCAATCATATCAATGTCATTGAAGGAAAGGAGATCTAAATGGATTTATGGTTTTCAGAGGTTCATACTCCAGATGTTAAATTATCCTTGAGAACAGCCAAACAGCTCTATGCGGGTAAAAGCGAGTGGCAGGATATCGATGTCTTAGACACACCCGCTTTTGGGAAAATATTAGTTTTAAACGGCCATGTCTTGTTTTCAGATGCAGATGATTTTGTCTACAATGAAATGACTGTTCACGTTCCCATGGCTGTCCATCCCAATCCCAAAAAAGTTTTAGTTTTAGGTGGTGGTGACGGTGGTGTTGCCCAAGTTTTAACCCTCTATCCTGAGCTAGAACAAATTGATATTGTAGAGCCCGACGAAATGTTAGTTGAAGTTTGTCGCAAATATTTCCCGGATTTTGCAACAGGTCTAGATGATCCTCGGGTCAATATCTATTACCAAGATGGGCTACGCTTTTTGAGAAATTGTGAAAATGACTACGATATCATCATCAATGATGCGACGGATCCATTTGGTCATACGGAAGGTCTCTTTACCAAAGAATTTTATGGCAATAGTTACCGTGCTCTCAAGGAAGATGGCATCATGATTTACCAGCATGGAAGTCCCTTCTTTGACGAGGATGAGTCAGCTTGCCGAAGCATGCACCGTAAGGTCAATCAAGCCTTTCCAATCAGTCGAGTTTATCAGGCCCATATCCCAACCAGTCCAGCTGGCTATTGGTTGTTTGGATTTGCGTCAAAAAAATACCATCCTGTCAAAGATTTTGATAAGGAAGGCTGGAAAAAACGCCAGCTTTTCACAGAATACTACACTGCAAACTTACACGTTGGAGCCTTTATGTTGCCCAAGTATGTTGAGGATATTTTAGAAGAAGAGGAAGGAAAAAAATGAGTCGTTTATTAGTTATCGGATGTGGGGGCGTTGCCCAAGTTGCTATTTCAAAGATTTGCCAAGATAGCGAAACCTTTACAGAAATTATGATTGCTAGCCGTACCAAGTCAAAATGTGATGACTTGAAAGCTAAACTGGAAGGCAAAAGAAGTACAAAGATTGAGACAGCAGCTCTTGATGCTGACAAGGTTGAAGAAGTGATTGCCCTGATTGAAAGCTATAAGCCAGAAGCTGTTTTAAATGTAGCCCTTCCTTATCAAGACTTGACCATCATGGACGCTTGTTTGGCTACAGGTGTTCACTATATCGATACAGCCAACTACGAAGCAGAAGACACAGAAGACCCTGAGTGGCGTGCTATCTACGAAAAACGCTGCAAGGAACTTGGTTTTACAGCTTACTTTGACTACTCATGGCAGTGGGCTTATCAGGAGAAATTCAAGGAAGCTGGTTTAACTGCCCTACTTGGTTCTGGTTTTGACCCAGGTGTGACTAGTGTCTTTTCAGCCTATGCTCTCAAACACTATTTTGATGAAATCCACTATATCGATATTTTAGACTGTAATGGTGGGGACCACGGTTATCCATTTGCAACCAACTTCAATCCAGAAATCAACCTACGAGAGGTTTCAGCTCCAGGTTCTTACTGGGAAGATGGTAAGTGGGTTGAGGTTGAGGCTATGTCAATCAAGCGTGAGTATGATTTCCCTCAAGTTGGACAAAAAGATATGTATCTCCTCCACCATGAAGAAATCGAATCACTGGCTAAGAACATTCCAGGTGTTAAACGCATTCGCTTCTTTATGACTTTTGGTCAATCTTACTTGACTCATATGAAATGTCTTGAAAATGTTGGACTCCTTCGTACAGATGCCATTAACTTCAATGGCCAAGAAATTGTTCCAATCCAATTCTTAAAAGCCTTGCTTCCAGATCCAGCCAGCCTTGGACCACGTACAGTTGGTAAAACCAATATTGGATGTATCTTTACAGGTGTCAAGGATGGTGTTGAAAAGACCATCTACATCTACAATGTTTGTGACCATCAGGAATGTTACGCAGAAGTTGGTTCGCAAGCCATTTCTTACACGACTGGAGTTCCAGCCATGATAGGTACAAAATTAGTCATGAACGGTACTTGGAAACAACCAGGAGTTTACAACCTTGAAGAATTGGATCCAGATCCATTCATGGAAGCTCTGAACCAATATGGTTTGCCTTGGGTTGTGGTTGAAAATCCACAAATGGTGGACTAATGAAGTTAGAACAAGTACCAACACCAGCTTATGTTATTAACTTAGACAAGTTAGAAGCCAATTGCCGTATTCTACAATATGTACAAGAAAAAGCAGGTTGCAAGGTTTTGCTTGCACAGAAGGCTTATTCCCTCTATAAAACCTATCCCTTGATTAGCCAGTATCTATCAGGTACGACAGCCAGTGGACTCTATGAAGCTAAACTAGCTAGGGAAGAATTTCCAGGAGAAGTCCATGTATTTGCGCCTGCTTTCAAGAATGCAGACTTGGAGGAATTACTGGAGATAACAGACCATATCGTCTTTAACTCAGAGAGCCAATTGCGTAAACATGGGCCTCGTTGTCGAGATGCTGGTATAAGTGTGGGCTTGCGCATCAATCCTCAGTGTTCAACACAGGGTGACCATGCGCTCTATGACCCTTGTGCACCTGGTTCTCGTTTTGGCGTGACACTAGATAAAATTCCTAGTGATTTGTTGGATTTGGTGGATGGACTTCATTTTCATACCCTTTGCGAGCAAGGTTCAGATGATTTAGAGACAACTTTGAAAGCAGTAGAAGCCCAGTTTGGTTCTTATTTGCATGAAGTAAAATGGCTCAACATGGGTGGAGGACACCACATCACAAGAGAAGACTATGATGTGGATTTGCTGATTTCTGAGATTAAGCGAATCCGAGAAACTTACAATCTTGAAGTTTATATCGAGCCGGGTGAAGCCATTGCTCTTAATGCTGGCTATTTGGCAACAGAGGTTTTGGATATTGTCGAAAATGGTATGGAAATCTTGATTTTAGACGCCTCTGCGACCTGCCATATGCCTGATGTACTTGAGATGCCTTATCGACCACCATTGAGAGCTGGCTATGAAGCACAAGAAAAAGCCCATACCTACAGACTTTCTTCTAATACCTGCCTTACGGGCGATGTGATTGGTGATTATAGCTTTGAAAATCCAGTCCAAATCGGAGACAGACTTTATTTTGAAGACATGGCCATTTATTCCTTTGTCAAAAACAATACCTTCAACGGTATTGGCCTCCCAAGCCTTTATATTATGGATGAAAATGGAGATTGTGACTTGGTCAAGGCTTTTGGTTATCAAGACTTTAAGGGGAGATTATCATGATGAACAGTCCCAAAAAATTAGGCTATCGTATGCCAGCAGAGTACGAACCACACCATGGTACCCTCATGATATGGCCGACACGACCAGGTTCATGGCCCTTTCAAGGTAAGGCAGCTAAAAAGGCTTTTAGCCAGATTATCAAAACCATAGCAGAAGGGGAAACAGTCTATCTCTTGGTGGAGCAAGACTATCTATCTGAAGCCCAAGACTACCTTGGAGATAGCGTTGTTTATTTAGACATTCCTACCAATGATGCCTGGGCGCGTGATACAGGTCCGACTATTCTCCTTAATGATAAAGGCCAGAAATTAGCCGTGAATTGGTCTTTCAATGCCTGGGGAGGAACCTATGATGGTCTGTATCAAGATTATGAAGCAGATGACCAAGTAGCCACTCGTTTTGCTGAGGCCTTGGAAATACCTGTTTACGATGCCAAGCCTTTTGTACTGGAAGGCGGCGCTATCCATAGCGATGGACAAGGAACCATTCTCGTAACTGAAAGTTGCTTGCTTAGTCCTGGTCGCAATCCTAACCTGACTAAAGAGGAAATCGAGAATACCTTATTAGACAGCCTTGGAGCTGAAAAAGTTATCTGGCTGCCTTATGGTATTTATCAGGACGAAACCAATGAACACGTTGACAATGTTGCTGCCTTTGTTGGTCCTGCTGAGCTTGTTTTGGCTTGGACAGATGATCAAAACGATCCCCAGTATGCTATGTCAAAAGCAGATCTCGAACTCTTAGAGCAAGAAACAGATGCAAAAGGTCGTCACTTCACCATTCATAAATTGCCTATACCTGCAGTTCGACAAGTTGTGACAGAAGAAGATCTTCCTGGTTATTCCTACGAAGAAGGAGAAGAAGAGCGATACGCAGGTGAAAGGCTTGCTGCTTCCTATGTCAATTTCTATATTGCCAACAAGTCTGTTTTAGTGCCACAGTTTCAGGATAAAAACGACCAAGTAGCCTTAGATATCCTCAGTAAGTGTTTCCCAGACCGTAAAGTTATCGGAATACCAGCCAGAGATATTCTCTTAGGTGGTGGAAATATTCACTGTATCACCCAACAAATCCCAGAATAGGAGAAAAAGATGAGAAATGTAAAAGTTTCAGCCATTCAGATGCAATGTGCCAAGGATGTGGAAACAAATATTCAAACAGCAGAGCGTTTAGTACGTCAGGCTGCAGAACAAGGTGCACAAATTATTCTTTTACCCGAATTGTTTGAACGTCCATACTTTTGTCAGGAACGTCAGTATGACTACTACCAGCATGCCCAATCCGTAGCAGAAAATACTGCCATTCAGCATTTTAAGGTGATTGCTAAGGAACTACAGCTTGTTTTACCGATCAGTTTCTATGAAAAAGATGGCAATGTCTTGTATAACTCTATTGCCGTCATTGATGCAGATGGAGAAGTGCTGGGCGTTTATCGGAAGACCCACATACCAGATGACCATTATTATCAAGAAAAGTTTTATTTCACGCCTGGTAACACTGGTTTCAAGGTCTGGGATACTCGCTATGCTAAGATTGGGATCGGTATCTGTTGGGATCAATGGTTCCCTGAAACAGCGCGCTGTCTTGCGTTAAATGGTGCTGAATTGCTCTTTTATCCTACAGCCATCGGTTCAGAGCCGATTTTGGATACAGATAGTTGTGGTCATTGGCAACGTACCATGCAAGGACATGCAGCAGCAAATATTGTTCCAGTCATTGCAGCCAATCGCTATGGCTTTGAAGAAGTCACTTCAAGTGAGGAAAATGGCGGACAGAGTTCCAGTCTTGACTTCTACGGTTCCTCCTTTATGACAGATGAAACAGGAGCTATTCTAGAACGAGCTGAAAGACAAGAAGAAGCTGTTCTGTTAGCAACTTATGACCTAGACAAGGGAGCAAGCGAGCGCCTAAACTGGGGCTTGTTTCGAGATAGAAGACCCGAAATGTATCAACGAATTACGGACTAGTAGGAGAGAAATGAGAGATTCCTTCTGCTAGACTCGTTTTCACTAGCAACTATAAGGATACTAGGTCATCTAGCAAGTGAATTTTATATTTTAATCCTCTAAGGCTTTCTCGCGCTTTTATGCGAGGAGCTTTTCTGTTTAAGCTTTATCAATAAAACATGCTATAATAGTTGCAGAAAGGTTGGTATTTATGGCTAGGATATTGGTTATTGAAGACAATAGTGACATTCAAGAAATTTTGCGAACACTTCTTACTGAGGAGCATGAGGTGATTCAAGCCTTTTCAGGAACTGAAGGAATCATGCTTTTTGACCAAGGTGGGATTGAACTCGTTTTGCTAGATATCATGCTTCCTGGGAAAAATGGGGATCAGGTTTTAAAAGCCATCAGGGAACAAAGTCAAATTCCAGTCATTATGCTAACGGCTTTGAGCGATAAGAAGTTAATCAGTCAATACCTCTTAGACGGTGCCAATGATTACATAGTCAAACCTTTTGACTTAGACGAAGTCTTTGCTAGGGTTACTGTTCAATTACGTCAAAGCGTAGAAAAGCAATCTCTGGAGATAGGAAAAACTGAACATCTGCCACAAAACTTGAAAAATATCCAGTTTGATGCAGAAAGTTTTGAAATCAAAAATAGCCAGGAAACGATTCGCCTTGCAAAGAAAGAATGCTTGATTCTCCAAACTCTCCTTAAACACCCTAAGAAAATTTTCACCAAGGAAGAACTTTATGAATTGGTCTGGGAGGATAGCTACCTACCTGGAGATAATACCCTCAATACGCATTTGAGTAATCTTCGTAAAAAATTAAACCAGCTTGACCCCAATCAAGAATATATTGAAACCATCTGGGGAGTTGGGGTAAGATTAAAAGGAGACAAGCAATGACCTACATGATAATTTTTGTTCTACTGGTACTCCTAATTATTTTATCGATTGCATTGATTCGCTACCATCTAGCACTTAAAAACTTGAGTCAACAGATTGAAGACAAGATTCTTACGGGTAGTATGAAAAGAGTAGGGGTTAGCATTTTTTCCAAACATTTTTTACATCTCTACCAGCAAATTGAGAATCTATTTCAGGAAGTAGAGCAATCTCGATTGGTTATGAAAAGGGAAAAGCAGACTCTGGATATGGCCATCAGCAATATCGCCCATGATATTCGGACCCCTCTGACTATCGCGTCAGGCTACACCCAACAATTGATAAAATCTCCTGAAGACAAATCAGAAACCTTACAAAAAGTAGCCCAGCATCTTGATTTAGTTTCAAAACGTTTGGAGGCTCTCCTAGAATATCGTCGTTTGATGGAAGGAGCTGTCAAACCGAAACTGGAAGAAGTGGATTTTTCAGCTTTTATCACCAAAAAGACTCTGGCTTATTATGATGTTTTTCAGGCGGCAAATATCACGCTTGATTTTAAGGTTGAAGCTGGTTTAACAACGAGGACTGATGAAGACTTGCTGGATCGAATTTTACAAAATCTGCTTGGAAATGTCCTCAAACATGGCAAGGAAGAAGCACGTCTATCTTTGAGAAAGGAAAAGGAACAGCTTGTCTTAGAGATTGCAAACCTTGTCAAACAGCCCATCAAAAAAATAGAAAATCTCAGCAACCGTTTTTATTCTGAAAATATGTCGGATACTGAAGAATCCTCTGGTTTAGGTCTCTATATTACCGAGGAATTATGCCATCTTCTCGGTGCAGAGATGAAACTAAGCACAGATGGGAAATGGTTGTCGGTTTTCATTTACTTTTAACGAAAAGAAACCTCCTCTGTAAGCTAGAGGAGGTCATTTTTTATAAACTTTTCTTTTTGAAAACTGCCAGTCCACTTAGATTAAAGATTACAATAACAGCTAAGCTAACTATAAGTGTATAGAAAATGGATTCACTATTAGCAGTCATAGCATAGAAAAACTGCAAGGACAAATATGGCAAAATTTTGATACTTGGGAAGATGAGCATTGGCATAGAAAGTAAGATAGAGCTGACCAAATAGCCAATAAATACTGCAAGATAAGAATGAGTCAGGTAGAGAATAAAGGAAATAATCGAAAGCCAAGCGAGTAGGCATAGAAATTGAAGGAAAATCATTAAGAGGAGATTGGCAATAAAACCATCAGGCATCGTACCAAGTCCGTTCAGTAGAGTTGAGGGAACAAAAGCAATCACAAGGCTGGCGATGAGTTGCAAGAGTGCAATGCAAGTCAATACAAAGGCTTTGGCAAGGAAAAACTCGGTACGAGAAACACCCACTGTTAAATTATTTTTATAGAGTTTGCCGATTAAATCAACTCCAAGAACGAGGCAGGCTAGAACTATGCAGAGAAAAACGAGGTTTGAACCTTGACTAGATGCGTTAATAAGTGCCTGTACACCGTCCCAACCATGGGTTGGAATTTCTGGTTCTTCTGTATTGATTGCCATCAGATGACCAGTAGCTCCAAAAATAGCCCCCATTAACATGAGTACAAAGAGAATGACCTCTGTAATCCAAAAACCTTTGGAACGGAAAAGACGGTAAAAGTCTGCTTGAATGGTATGTATCATGATTTTCCTCCTATTGGACCAATTGAGTGAAGTATTCTTCTAGGTTTTGACGGGCATAGTAAATCTCGTCAATGGCAACATCTGCCAAGGTTAATTTCTTGAGAATCTGTTTGACATCTTGTTCCTGACCAAAGATATGGATTTCATTTTCTGGATTAACAACCTTGAACTGGAGCTGGATTTGTTCTTTCAATACTTGACAAGCTTTCTCTTGATCAGCTGTCTTAAGGACAATATAATCCTCACTTAGTGTTTCAAATTCAGCTTTGCTGATTTCACGGATAATCTTGCCTTGATCTAAAATACCAAAGCGATTAGCTACGAGGTAGAGTTCTGACAAGATATGGCTAGAGATGAGAATGGTGATTCCTTTTTCTTGATTGAGGCGTTGAATCATTAGTCGAAATTCTTTGATACCGATTGGGTCGAGACCATTGATAGGTTCATCTAAGATTAGGAAATCTGGTTTGGATAGGAGGGCAATGGCGATGCCAAGTCTTTGCTTCATTCCCAGAGAGAAATCTCGAAAGACTTTTTTACCTGTATCTGTCAAACCTACATAGTCCAGCGTTTCTCGAATAACTTGATCAGTATTTGGAATATGACGAATCATACAGTAATATTTCAGATTTTGATAGGCTGTTAAGTGATTATGAGCTACAGGTGATTCTATCACTGAACCTACTCTAGATAGAGCCTTGGTCCACTCATTTTCCGATTGACTAGAAAAGAGGGAAACAGTTCCTTTATCCGCAAACAGTAGTTGCGTAATGATTTTTATCAAGGTGGTTTTACCAGCTCCGTTCTTCCCGATAAGTCCATAAATATCTCCCTCTCTTATCGTTAAATGAAGATCCTGAAGAATAGCTTGTTTGTCAAATTTTTTGGACAATCCATGAATATCAAGTACTGTTTTCATGATTCTCTCCTTTTGATTTATTTTGTTAACTCTAGTATAAAGTATAGAAATCAAAGAAAGCTCAAGAATTTCTAAAGAGTTTCTAAAGTTTTAGGAATTCTTAAATATCAAAACCCAGTTGACATGAACTGGGCTTCTTAATTATAAAATATATTTCTCAATGGCACGCGCAACGCCGTCTTCTTCGTTGCTTGTTGTAACGTCATCAGCTAGGGATTTGACATAATCGCTGGCATTTCCCATTGCAATCCCAAGGCCTGCAAACTGGAGCATTTCGATATCGTTATTGGCATCACCCATGGCCATAATTTCTGATGGCTCAATCTTCAAAATCTCTGCTAGTCGAGAAAGAGCGGTAGCCTTTGTCGTACCAAGTGGCATAGCTTCATAAATGACAGGCTGCGAACGAACTCCACTGAATCGTTGACAGAGTTCTGTAGCAAAACGCTCTTCAAAATCGTCTGTTTGCTCCTCTGTACCTAAAAACATACCTTGGAACATACGATACTTGCCACTAGTTGCTTCCTCAAGGGAAATTTCAGTCAGGTCTGAGAAGACTAGGTCGGCATCATTTTGGATGACTTGATTGGGCTTGCCACCGAGGACAAAATAGTGTGTCTCGTCAAAAAGTGTCAACTGAACATCACTTTTTTCAGCTAGGTCATAGAGGTATTCAATATCATCTGGACTGAGTTCTTGCCAATCAACCAGACTCCAATCACTGGTCTGGTGAGTTGAGCAACCGTTGTTAACAATCACATACTCATTCTGGAGATCAAGCCCCAGTTTTTTGTAGTAGGGGAGGACACCAAAAAGCGGGCGACCTGTACAGAGAACAAGTTTGACACCTTTTTCAATAGCTTGGTGAATAGCAGTAATGTGAGCTTGTGGGATTTCCTTGGCTTCATTGAGGAGGGTTCCGTCCATATCCAAGGCTAGTAGTTTAATCATAGGTCTTCCTTCTTTATCTTTTGGTATTATTATAGCATATTTTGGAGGAAAGGAGGAGGAATCTTCGGGCTAATCATGGTATAATAAAAGGTAATGAAAAATTCCAACGAGGCAGAGATGAAATTACTTTATACTGATATTCGGACTTCTTTGACTGAAATTCTAACCAGAGAGGCGGAGGAGCTAGTTGCTGCTGGCAAGCGGGTCTTCTACATCGCTCCAAACTCTCTTTCTTTTGAAAAGGAACGCGCCGTGCTGGAATGCTTGTCCCAGCAGGCTTCTTTTGCGATTACCGTCACGCGCTTTGCTCAAATGGCTCGTTACCTGGTCTTGAATGACCTGCCTGCCAAGACCAGTCTTGATGATATCGGTCTTGGGATGGCCTTTTACAAATGCCTTGCCGAACTTGATCCTAAGGATTTACGTGTTTATGGAGCTATCAAGCAGGATCCTCAATTTATCCAGCAGTTGATTGAGCTTTACCACGAGATGACCAAAGCTCAGATGAGTTTTTTGGACTTGGAGAGTTTGACGGATGAGGATAAGAGAGCCGATTTACTCTTGATTTTTGAGAAAATAACTGCCTATCTTAATCAAGGTCAGTTGGCTCAAGGAAGTCAGTTATCCCATTTGATTGAGGCTATTGAGAATGACAAAGTTAGTAGTGATTTTACCCAAATCGCCTTGGTCATTGATGGATTTACCCGTTTTTCTGCCGAGGAAGAGCGGATTGTGGACTTACTTCATGGCAAGGATGTTGAGATTGTTATCGGGGCTTATGCTAGTAAGAAAGCTTATACCAGTCCATTCGCTGAGGGTAATCTCTACCAAGCCAGTGTAGAATTTCTTCATCATTTAGGTGCTAAATACCAAACGCCTGCTCTGGACTGTTCTCAAACTCATGAAAAGATGGATAGTTTTGACAAGGCATCTCGTATGCTGGAGTCGTCTTATGACTTTTCAAAATTAACATTGAATATAGATGATGAGGACCGTGAAAACTTACAAATCTGGTCTTGCTTGACGCAAAAAGAAGAGTTGGAATTGGTTGCACGTAGCATTCGTCAGAAATTACATGAAAATCCAGACCTGAGTTACAAGTATTTCCGTATACTTTTAGGTGATGTAGCTTCTTATCAGTTGTCTTTAAAGACCATTTTTGACCAGTACCAGATTCCTTTCTATCTTGGTAAAAGCGAATCCATGGCGCATCATCCTTTGACACAGTTTGTCGAGTCTATTTTGGCTTTGAAACGTTATCGTTTCCGCCAGGAGGATTTGATTAACCTTCTCAGAACAGGTCTGTATACTGACCTTAGTCAGACTGATATTGACGCATTTGAGCAGTATATCCGCTATCTTGGTATCAATGGCTTGCCAGCCTTTCAGCAAGCCTTCACCAAATCCCACCATGGAAAGTTTGATTTGGAAGGTTTGAATGCCCTTCGTCTGCGTATTTTAACCCCTCTTGAGTCTCTTTTTGCTAGCCGAAAACAGAAGGCTGAAAATCTCTTGCAAAAGTGGAACTCTTTTCTAAAAGAAGGAGCTGTGACCAAGCAGTTACAAGATTTGACAGCCACTATGGAAGCTGTAGAACAGGAAAGACAAGCCGAAGTTTGGAAGGCCTTCTGCCATGTTTTAGAACAATTTGCGACTGTTTTTGCTGGTTCACAGGTTAGTCTAGAGGACTTCCTAGCCTTGCTCAATTCTGGAATGAGTTTGTCCCAATACCGTACCATTCCAGCAACAGTAGACACTGTTCTGGTGCAGAGTTACGATTTGATTGCGCCACTGACTTCTGACTTTGTCTACGCTATTGGTCTGACTCAGGACAATTTACCAAAAATCGCGCAAAATACCAGTCTTTTAACTGATGAAGAAAGACAAAGCTTAAACCAAGCAACCGAAGAAGGTGTTCAATTACTGATTGCCAGCAGTGAAAACCTCAAGAAAAATCGCTATACTATGCTTTCATTGGTTAATTCTGCGCGTAAGCAGTTGGTCTTGTCAGCTCCAAGCCTTTTTAACGAAAGTGAAAGCAAGGAATCAGCCTATCTTCAAGAGCTAGTCCATTTTGGATTTAGCAGGAAAGAGAAGAGGTTTAATCACAAAGAGCTGTCTAAGGAGGATATGGGGTCCTATCACAGTCTTTTGTCTAGTCTGGTTGCCTATCACCAGCAGGGTGAGATGAGTGAGACTGAGCAAGATTTGACATTTATTAAAGTTCTGGCGCGTGTCATGGGTAAAAAACTAGACCAAAAAGGGCTTGCAAATCCAGCCCTCCCAACCAGTCCAAGCAGCAATCCCTTGACCATGGACACCTTGCAAGCTCTCTATCCTGCTGATCAGGAGTTTTACCTGTCTACCTCTGGTTTGACCGAGTTTTATCGCAATGAATACAGTTATTTCCTCCGTTATGTTCTAGGCTTACAGGAGGAATTGCGCCTACGTCCAGATGCTCGTAGTCACGGAAATTTCTTGCACCGTATTTTTGAACGTGCCTTGCAGTTACCTGACGAAGATTCCTTTGACAAACGTCTAGAACAAGCTATCCAAGAAACCAGTCAAGAACGCGAATTTGAAGCCATTTATCAAGAAAGTTTGGAAGCACAGTTTACCAAGGAAGTTCTACTTGATGTGGCGCGGACGACTGGACATATTCTCCGACACAATCCAGCTATTGAAACCATCAAAGAGGAAGCGAATTTCGGTGGGAAAGAGCAGGCCTTTATTCAATTGGACAATGGTCGCAGTGTCTTTGTACGAGGTAAGGTTGACCGAATTGACCGTTTGAAAGCTGATGGAGCGATAGGGGTAGTAGACTACAAGTCTAGTTTAACTCAGTTCCAATTTCCTCATTTCTTTAATGGGCTCAATTCCCAGTTGCCAACTTATCTAGCTGCCTTAAAGAGAGAAGGGGAGCAGAACTTTTTCGGCGCTATGTACTTGGAAATGGCTGAACCTGTCCAATCTCTGATGGCCGTTAAAAGTCTGGCAGGTGCAGTAGTAGAAGCTAGCAAGTCAATGAAATACCAAGGCCTCTTTTTAGAAAAAGAAAGCAGTCATTTGGGCGAATTTTATAACAAAAACAAGTCTAATCAGCTGACAGATGAGGAATTCCAGCTCTTACTAGACTACAATGCCCATCTTTACAAGAAAGCAGCTGAGAAGATTTTAGCAGGCCAGTTCGCCATTAACCCTTATACTGAAAATGGCAGAAGTATTGCACCGTATGTTCAGCAACACCAAGCCATCACTGGATTTGAAGCCAATTACCACTTGGGACAAGCCCGTTTCCTAGAAAAGTTGGACTTGGCTGACGGCAAGCGTCTGGTTGGAGAAAAACTCAAGCACGCTTGGTTTGAAAAAATAAGAGAGGAGTTGAATCGATGAAGCCCATTCCCTTTTTAACTGAGAAGGAAATTCAAAAATTACAAGAAGCAGAAGCGCACTCGAGCAAGGAACAAAAGAAAACTGCCGAGCAAATTGAAGCCATCTACACTTCTGGTCAAAATATCCTTGTCTCAGCATCGGCTGGTTCTGGGAAGACTTTTGTCATGGTCGAGCGTATTCTGGACCAATTAGCGCGTGGAGTGGAAATCAGTCAACTCTTTATCTCAACCTTTACCGTCAAGGCTGCCACAGAGCTTAAGGAACGTTTGGAGAAAAAAATCAGCCAACAAATTCAAGAAACGGATGATGTCGAGCTCAAACAACACTTGGGCCGCCAGTTGGCAGACCTACCCAACGCTGCCATCGGTACCATGGACTCTTTCACACAAAAATTCCTTGGTAAACATGGCTATCTGCTTGATATTGCGCCTAATTTCCGTATTTTACAAAACCAAAGCGAGCAACTCCTTCTAAAAAACGAAGTCTTTCATGAGGTTTTTGAAGCCCATTACCAAGGTAAACAGAAAGAGAAGTTTAGTCATTTGCTGAAAAATTTTGCAGGGCGTGGCAAGGATGAACGTGGTCTGCGCCAGCAAGTCTATAAAATTTATGACTTCCTCCAATCCACCAGTAATCCTCAGAAATGGCTGAGTGAATCTTTCCTCAAAGGCTTTGAAGAGGTTGATTTTAGCAGTGAAAAAGAAAGACTGACTGAGCAAATCAAACAGGCTCTTTGGGATTTGGAAAGCTTTTTCCGTTACCATCTGGATAATGATGCCAAGGAGTTTCCAAAGACTGCCTATTTAGAAAATGTCCAGTTGATTCTGGATGAAATTGGCTTCTTGAATCAAGAGTCCGATAGTCAGGCTTTTCAAGCAGTGCTTGCGCGTGTTGTTGCAATTTCGAAAGAGAAAAATGGTCGGGCTCTGACTAATGCCAGTCGCAAGGCTGATTTGAAGCCACTGGCCGATGCATACAATGAAGAGAGAAAGGCCCAGTTTGCTAAACTAGGACAACTAGCAGATCAGATAACGATTCTAGACTATCAAGAACGCTATCATCAAGACACATGGGAACTAGCTAAAACTTTCCAATCTTTCATGAGTGATTTTGTGGAAGCTTATCGTCAGCGTAAACGTCAGGAAAATGCCTTTGAATTCGCTGATATCAGCCATTACACCATTGAGATTTTAGAGAATTTCCCGAAAGTCCGTGAAGCTTATCAGGAGCGTTTCCACGAAGTCATGGTAGATGAGTATCAGGATACCAACCATATTCAAGAACGGATGCTGGAATTGCTGTGTAATGGTCACAATCGCTTTATGGTGGGAGATATCAAGCAATCCATCTATCGTTTCCGTCAGGCCGACCCTCAGATTTTCAATGCAAAATTCCAACGCTATGCGCAAAATCCAAAAGAGGGCAAGCTTATTCTCCTCAAAGAAAATTTCCGTAGTAGTTCAGAAGTACTGTCAGCAACCAATGATGTCTTTGAACGTCTCATGAATCAAGAGGTTGGTGAAATCAACTATGACAGCATGCACCAACTTGTATTTGCTAATACCAAGCTGACTCCCAATCCAGACAACAAGGCAGAATTTCTCCTCTACGACAAGGACGACACAAGTGAGGAAGAAGAGGGTCAGGCAGAAACGAAACTAACAGGCGAAATGCGCTTAGTTATCAAGGAGATTCTGAAACTTCATCAAGAAAAAGGTGTTGCCTTTAAAGAAATTGCCCTTCTGACCTCCAGTCGCAGTCGTAATGACCAGATTCTTCTCGCCCTGTCTGAGTACGGAATTCCTGTCAAAACTGACGGAGAGCAAAATAATTATCTCCAGTCCCTAGAAGTGCAAGTCATGCTAGACACCCTTCGTGTCATTCACAATCCCCTGCAAGACTATGCCTTAGTTGCCCTTATGAAGTCTCCAATGTTTGGCTTTGACGAGGATGAGTTAGCACGTTTGTCCCTTCAGAAAGCAGAGGACAAAGTCCAAGAAAATCTCTATGAAAAACTGGTCAATGCACAAAAAATGGTAACAAGCCAGAAAAACTTGATTCACACGGCCCTAGCTGAGAAACTAAAACAATTCATAGATATCTTGGCTTCTTGGCGACTGTATGCCAAAACGCACTCCCTCTATGACTTGATTTGGAAGATTTACAACGACCGTTTTTACTACGATTATGTCGGGGCTTTGCCAAATGGGCCTGCTAGACAAGCTAATCTCTATGCCCTAGCACTGCGTGCTGATCAATTTGAAAAGAGCAATTTCAAGGGCTTGTCGCGTTTTATTCGTATGATTGACCAAGTTTTAGAAGCCCAGCACGATCTTGCTAGCGTGGCTGTCGCACCGCCCAAGGATGCTGTAGAACTCATGACTATTCACAAAAGTAAAGGGCTGGAGTTTCCTTACGTTTTTATCCTCAATATGGATCAGGATTTTAACAAGCAAGACAGCATGTCAGAAGTCATTCTCAGTCGTAAAAATGGGCTTGGTGTCAAATATATTGCCAAAATGGAGACAGGAGCAGTGGAAGATCACTATCCTAAAACCATCAAACTCTCCATTCCGAGCCTGACCTATAGACAGAACGAAGAGGAATTACAGCTAGCTAGCTATTCAGAACAGATGCGTCTGCTGTATGTTGCTATGACACGGGCTGAGAAAAAGCTCTACCTTGTCGGTAAAGGATCTCGTGAAAAGTTGGAAGCCAAAGAATACCCAGCAGCTAAAAATGGAAAACTAAACAGCAACACTAGACTTCAAGCAAGGAATTTCCAAGATTGGATTTGGGCTATCAGTAAAGTGTTTGTCAAGGATCATCTCAACTTTAGCTATCTTTTTGTTGGTGAAGAGCAGCTGACTAGAGAATCTATCGGAGAGTTGGAAAACAAAAGTCCTCTCCAAGATAGCTCCCAAGCAGACAATCGTCAGTCAGAAACCATTAAAGAAGCTCTTGAAATGCTGAAAGAGGTGGAAGTTTATAATAGTATTCACCGCGCAGCCATTGAACTTCCTAGTGTTCAAACTCCAAGTCAAATCAAGAAATTCTACGAACCAGTTATGGATATGGAAGGTGTCGAGATTGCAGGTCAAGGCCAGTCAGTAGACAAGAAAATCAACTTTGATTTGCCAGATTTTTCAACCAAAGAAAAGGTAACAGGAGCTGAGATTGGTAGTGCTACCCACGAACTCATGCAGAGAATTGACCTCAGCCAGCGACCAACGCTTGCTAGCCTGACAGAAACTCTCAAACAAGTTCAAACCAGCCCAGCTGTCAGAGACAAGATTAATCTTGCGAAAATTCTTGCATTCTTTGACACAGCACTCGGTCAGGAAATTATCGCTAATACCGACCACCTTTATCGCGAGCAACCTTTCTCCATGCTCAAACGAGACCAAAAGAGTCAAGAAGACTTTGTTGTCCGTGGTATCCTTGATGGCTATCTACTTTACGAAGACAAAATTGTTCTTTTTGACTATAAGACAGACCGCTATGACGAGCCAAGTCAACTCATAGACCTCTATCGTGGTCAGTTAGCCCTATACGGAGAGGCTTTATCTCGAGCCTATTCGATTGAAAATATTGACAAATACTTGATTTTACTCGGGAAAGATGAGGTTCAAGTTGTAAAAGTATAATTTATACTCTTCGAAAATCTATTCAAACCACGTCAGCTTCCATCTGCAACCTCAAAACAGTGTTTTGAGCAACCTATGGCTAGCTTTCTAGTTTGCTCTTTGATTTTTATTGAGTATTAGAAAGGAGATCTCATGACACTTCCAGTTAGAAAATCCCTGCATGATGCGGTGTTACAGGCTTCAAAAGCTGATACTTGGGAGCAAGCTACCAAGGAATGGAATGAAGTTTCCTTGATTTTTAACGGTATCGGCCGTAGCAATTGTGTCTGTGGAAATGCTATCAAATACGCTTACGAACTCTTTAATGGTGTCACAGGCCAACGCCTCTTTCCGATTGGTAGCGATTGTGTTCGGCATTTTCATCGATTGACCCTTGACCGGCAACTGGAAGAGGAAGAAAAACTGCTCAGAAAGGTTGAAAATCTGACCAGAAAAGCCCAGAAAAAGGAAAAAATCAAGGTCAATAAAAGTGACTTTGACAAGCGTCTTCTAAAGTGGCTCTGGGAAAAAGGTGTTTTTAAAGCCAATCGAGGAAATCAATTTACTCCAGAAAGAGATTATGAACTATTTCTTGAAGTTTTTAGAGGAGGAAGTTGGACCAAGGCAGAGCCCAAGAAGAAGGCTCGGATGGAAGAAGTCCTTGAAAAGTGTATCAAACCCTTTTTACTTGGAAAACCAGATGACCAACTCTACCTTGTCAAACTAGGTAAGGAAAAAATCGACTACGAGCAAGACCTACGTATCCAGGCAGAGAAAGAGCGCAAGAAGAGGGATAAAATCGCCAAGCAATATGCAGACAATCTAGTCCTAGCTATGGGACCCGCAGAGCGTGCTTATCAAGATTACTTTGGATTTACAGAGACCTTGACCCAAGAAGAACGCAAGTGGGAGAAAATTCTTTTTGGTAAAAATAGAGCAGAACGGGCTGTCAAGTCCAAACAATACCAAAAAGAGCTGGAAAAAGACCAACGAATTGCCAGTCAGGATCCAATTGAAAGAAAACAGAAGCAGACCTGGCTTATCAATTCCTACTTCAGGGACATACCTGATGAAAAATCCCGATTTTCACGTCTTCTCATAGAATACCGTAAAACAGGATACATTCCCTTTTCACAGGACTTCCTCACCGAGCCGATCATTGACTTTTTCTATAAAATGAAAGCTTTTGAGTTTGAAATTTCACCAGATCAAGTTCGAGATTTTCTAAAAGAAAGCCTCCAGTCAGATCATTTATCATCTGCACAAAGAGTTTGGAAAGAAGGTATTTTAACCAACTGTATCAAACCATTTTTAGACCGATTAGTTATTTAAGTAAAAACCTAGCTTGGGAAAATCAGGCTAGGTTTTAGTTTTCTATCTGAAATCTATACTATTATGAAAAATATTTATACATATCGTTCAAAAGCTAAAGAACTAATAGTTTTTTACTTCTTAATTTGAAATTTAATTCTGAATATAAGTAAAACAGCTTTTACAATAAAGACTCCCAAATTTTAGAAATCCTATGTTTGTATTTAAGTTTTTTTTTGTTTAGAAAAGTAAATACTAGCTAGTATCAGTAAGTTAAAAATTAAGTAAAAAATCTACAAATTATAGAAAAGAATTGAAAATTGTAAGTTTATATAATTAAACTGTTGAAAAATCTTATATTATTTTATAAAATAGTAATTATAATAAAAGAATGCGCTTTCAAAAAAGTAAAGCGTTTACTAAAAGGAGGACTTTATGGATAAAGGCCATTGGAATCGGAAAAGAGTTTATAGTATTCGTAAGTTTGCTGTTGGAGCTTGCTCCGTTATGATTGGAACCTGTGCAGTTCTGTTTGGAGAAAATATAGCTGGCGAATCTATAGTATATGCAGAAGAAAATCCTGTCACTCAAACTGTAGAGAAAGAAAATAAGGATAATCCGACAGTAGAAAATAAGGGTGGTCAATCTTTAACTACTAAAGATGAGGTTGCAAGTCCAGAACAAAACATTCCTAATCCAAATGAGACCTCTAATAAAATTAAGAAAGATGCTGAAGTTCTAGCACCTAAAGAAGAAAAAGCAGCCATTAAGCAAGTAGAAAAGGCTCCAAAGGTTGAAACTCAACCCACAAGTCAAGAAAAACCTGTAAAAGAAGATGTTGCTAAAGCTGTAACAAATGAAGAAGTGAATCAAATGATTGAAGACAGAAAAGTGAATTTTAATCAAAATTGGCACTTTAAACTCAATGCAAATTCTAAAGAAGCGATTAAACCTGACGCAGATGTGTCTTCATGGAATAAATTAGATTTGCCACACGACTGGAGTATTTTCAACGATTTTGACCATCAATCCCCTGCACAAAACGAAGGTGGGCAGCTTAATGGTGGTGAAGCTTGGTATCGTAAGACATTTAAACTTGATGAAAAAGATTTAAATAAAAATGTTCGTCTGACTTTTGATGGTGTCTACATGGACTCACAAGTATATGTCAATGGTCAGTTAGTAGGACATTATCCAAATGGTTATAACCAATTTTCTTATGACATTACTAAATATTTAAATAAGGATGGCCGTGAGAATGTAGTTGCTGTTCATGCAGTCAACAAACAGCCAAGCAGCCGTTGGTATTCAGGAAGTGGTATCTACCGTGATGTGACTTTACAAGTGACTGATAAGGTCCATGTGGAGAAAAATGGTACAACTATTTTAACACCAAAACTAGAGGAGCAAAAAAACGGTAAGGTAGAAACTCATGTAACAAGTAAAATTGTTAATACTGATGATAAGGACCACGAACTTGTTGCTGAATATCAAATTGTTGAACGTGGTGGACAGCCTGTAACAGGCTTAGTTCGTACTTCTAGTCGTACTTTGAAAGCTCATGAAACGACACAACTTGATGCTATTTTAGAAGTTGAAAAACCAAAGCTCTGGACAGTCCTAAGTGATAAACCTGCTTTGTACGAATTGGTTACTCGTGTATATCGTGACGGTCAGTTGGTGGATGCTAAGAAAGACCTGTTTGGTTATCGTTACTATAACTGGACACCAAATGAAGGTTTCTCTTTGAATGGTGAACGTATTAAATTCCATGGAGTTTCCTTGCACCACGATCACGGAGCACTTGGAGCGGAAGAAAACTACAAAGCTGAGTACCGTCGTCTTAAACAGATGAAAGAAATGGGTGTCAATTCCATTCGTACAACGCATAACCCTGCCAGTGAGCAAACCTTGCAAATAGCTGCTGAACTTGGTTTGCTTGTTCAAGAAGAAGCCTTTGATACTTGGTATGGAGGTAAGAAACCATATGACTACGGACGTTTCTTTGAAAAAGATGCTACTCATCCAGAAGCTAAAAAAGATGAAAAATGGTCTGATTTTGACTTACGTACCATGGTTGAAAGAGGCAAAAACAATCCAGCTATCTTCATGTGGTCAATTGGTAATGAAATCGGTGAAGCTAATGGTGATGCTCACTCACTAGCTACAGTAAAACGTTTGGTTAAGGTTATAAAAGACGTTGATAAGACGCGCTACGTCACTATGGGAGCAGATAAGTTCCGTTTCGGTAATGGTAGTGGTGGACATGAGAAAATTGCCGAAGAATTAGATGCTGTTGGCTTTAACTACTCTGAAGATAACTATAAAGCTCTTCGAGCTAAGCATCCAAAATGGTTGATTTATGGTTCTGAAACCTCTTCAGCAACTCGTACTCGTGGTAGTTATTATCGTCCTGAACGTGAATTGAAACATAGTAATGGACCTGAACGTAATTACGAACAGTCAGACTACGGTAATGACAGAGTTGGCTGGGGTAAAACAGCTACAGATTCATGGACTTTTGACCGTGACAATGCTGGCTATGCTGGTCAATTTATCTGGACTGGGACAGACTATATTGGGGAGCCAACACCTTGGCATAACCAAAACCATACGCCAGTTAAGAGTTCATACTTTGGTATTGTTGATACTGCAGGTATTCCGAAACATGACTTCTATCTCTACCAAAGTCAATGGGTTTCAGTTAAAAAGAAACCAATGGTCCACCTTCTTCCTCACTGGAACTGGGAAAATGAAGCCTTAGCATCAAAAGTAGCTGATTCAGAAGGCAAGATCCCAGTTCGTGCTTATTCGAATGCTTCTAGTGTAGAATTGTTCTTAAATGGCCAGTCTCTAGGAGAGAAGAAATTTAACAAAAAGCAAACTAGCGATGGAAGAACATACCAAGAGGGAGCTAATGCTAAAGAGCTTTATCTCGAGTGGAAGGTTGCTTATCAACCAGGAACTCTAGAAGCAGTGGCTCGCGATGATGCTGGTAAAGAGATTGCAAGAGATAAAATTACTACTGCAGGTCAACCAGCAGGTGTTCGTCTTATCAAGGAAGATCATGCAATTGCAGCAGATGGAAAAGACTTGACTTATATCTACTACGAAATCGTTGACAGCCAAGGAAATGTAGTGCCAACTGCTAATAATCTGGTTCGCTTCCAATTGCATGGACAAGGACAGCTAGTCGGTGTCGATAATGGGGAACAAGCTAGCCGTGAACGTTACAAAGCGCAGCCAGATGGTTCGTGGGTTCGTAGAGCCTTTAATGGTAAGGGCGTTGCAATTGTCAAGTCAACTGAGCAAGCAGGTAAATTCACGCTTACTGCTCATTCTGATCTCTTGAAGTCTGCGCAAGTAACTGTCTTTACTGGTAAACAAGAAGATAAAGAAAAAACAGTTTTAGGAACAGAAACACCAAAAGTACGCACAGTTATTTCTCAAATTCCAAAAATGCCGAAAACAGTCGCTTTTGTATATAGCGATGGCAGTCGTGAAAAACATCCAGTAACATGGTCACCAGTTGATGTGAGTCAACCAGGAGTTGTGACTGTTAAAGGAATAGCAGAGGGTCGTGAGGTTGAGGCTCGTGTAGATGTTCTTGCAATTGCAAAAGAACTTCCAACCGTTAAACGTGTTGCTCCAGGAACAGATCTGAATGATGTTGATAAATATGTTTCTATCGCAGTAACAGATGGTAGCGTTCAAGAATACGAAGTAGATAAGTGGGAAATAGCAGAGGCAGACAAGGCCAAACTTTCAGTTGCAGGATCTCGAATTCAAATGACTGGTCAACTAGCAGGTGAAACCATTCGTGCTACTCTTGTTGTTGGAGAAGGGGAAGTTTCTGAACCTGTAGTACCAAATGTAAGTGTTGGTGGAGAAGCTATTTCAGGACTTTCAAGCCAAAGCCCAATGCATTATAAAACTCTTCCTTACGGTGCACACTTGCCTGAAGTAACTGCAAGTGCTGAAAATGCTGATGTTACAGTTCTTCAAGCAAGTGCAGCAAATGGTATGCGTGCAAGCATCTTTGTTCAATCAAAAGATGGAGGCCCTCTCCAAACTTATGCTGTTCAATTCCTTGAGGAAGCACCAAAAATTGACCATTTAACTCTACAAGTTGAGCAAGCAGCATCTCTTAAAGAAGACCAAACAGCAAATCTTTTAGTACTTGCACATTATCAAGATGGTACCCAAGCAGTTTTACCAGCTGATAAAGTTACCTTCTCTACTAGTGGTGAAGGGGAAGTAGCGGTTCGTAAAGGCATGCTCGAAATGCATAAACCAGGTGCTGTGACTCTTAAGGCAGAGTATGAGGGAGCTAAAGGTCAAGTTGATCTCACGATTCAACCAAATACTGAAAAGAAAGTTGTACAAGCCATTCGACCAGTAAATGTAGTGACTGACTTGCATCAAGAACCAAGTCTTCCAGCAACAGTTACTGTTGAATACGATAAAGGTTTCCCTAAAACTCATAAAGTCACTTGGCAATCTATTCCAAAAGAAAAATTAGATCGTTATCAAACCTTTGATGTTTTAGGAAAAGTTGAAGGAATTGATTTAGAAGCACATGCTAAAGTATCTGTAGAAGGTATCATATCTGTTGAAGAGGTCAGCGTAACAACTCCAATTTCTGAAGCTCCAAAATTACCAGAAAGTGTTCGTACTTACGATTCTAACGGTCAGGTTTCATCCGCTAAGGTAGCTTGGGATGTTATTAGTCCGGATCAATACGCTAAAGAAGGCAACTTCACAGTTAATGGCCGACTAGAAGGTTCTCAATTGACAACCAAACTCCATGTTCGTGTATCTGCTCAAACAGAGCAAGGTGCTAACATTTCTGATCAATGGACCGGTTCAGAATTACCGCTTGCCTTTGCATCAGACTCAAATCCGAGTGATCCAGTTTCAAACGTCAACGATAAATTAATTTCATTTAATGATCGACCAGCAAACCGTTGGACAAACTGGAATCGTAAACCAGAAGCTTCAGTTGGTGTTCTGTTTGGAGATTCAGGTATTTTGAGTAAACGTTCAGTTGATAACTTGAGTGTCGGATTCCATGAAGACCACGGAGTTGGTGTACCTAAGACCTATGTGATTGAGTATTATGTCGGTAAGACAGTTCCAACTGCACCTAAAAATCCAAGTTTCGTAAGCAATGAAAATCATGTCTTTAATGATGATGCCAACTGGAAACCAGTAACAAATCTGAAAGCACCAGATCAACTTAAGGCTGGAGAAATGAATCACTTTAGCTTTGATAAGGTGGATACCTATGCTATTCGCATGCGCATGGTTAGACTTGACAATAAGAAAGGAACTTCCATCACAGAAGTGCAGATTTTTGCTAAACAAGTTGCTGCAGCTAAACAAGGACACACCAATATTCAAGTTGACGGTAAAGATTTAGCAAACTTCAACCCTGAGTTAAAAGATTACTATCTTGAGTCTGTAGAGGGTAAAGTTCCTTCAGTAACAGCTAGCGTAACGAATAATGGTCTAGCAACTGTCGTTCCAAGCGTTCGTGAAGGTGAGCCTGTACGTGTTACTGCAAAAGCAGAAAATGGTGATATTTTAGGAGAATACCGTCTACACTTTACTAACGATAAAGAGCTGCTTTCTAGTAAACCTGTTGCAGCAGTTAAACAATCTCGTTTGTTACAATTAGGGCAACAGTTAGATCTACCAAGCAAGGTTTCTGTATACTTCACAGGTAAAGATGCTTATGAAGCAAAAGATTTGGCAGTTGAATGGGAAGAAGTTCCAGCAGAAAATCTGAACAAGACAGGTCAATTTACTGTTAGAGGACACGTTCTAGGTAGTGACCTTAAAGCTGAAATCTCTGTTCGCGTAACAGATAAATTAGGTGAGGTTCTTTCAGATAATCCTGAATACAATGAAAATGGTAATCAAGCCTTTGCCTCTGCAACGAATGATATAGATAAAAATTCTCATGACCGTGTAGATTATATCAATGATGGGGATCATTCAGAAAATCGTCGATGGACAAACTGGTCTGCATTACCATCTGCTAATCCAGAGGTCTCTGCAGGTGTTATTTTCCGTGAAAATGGTAAGATTGTTGAACGCACTGTTGCTCAAGCAAAACTTCAATTCTTTGCAGATAGCGGTACTGATGCGCCTTCTAAACTTGTTCTAGAACGCTATGTTGGTCCAGAGTTTGATGTTCCTACATACTATTCAAATTATCAAGCCTATGAAGGAAACCACCCATTCAATACTCCTGAAAACTGGCAAGCTGTTCCTTATAAAGCAGATAAGGAAATTGAAGCTGGAGATCAAATCAATGTATCATTCAAGCCTGTTAAAACCAAAGCCTTGAGATGGCGTATGGAGCGTAAAGCTGATAAGAAAGGTGTCGCGATTCTTGAGATGAGCTTCCTTGCTCCTAGTGAATTACCACAAGAAAGTACAAAATCTAAGATTCTTGTAGATGGAAATGAGCTCCCTAATTTTGCAGAAGATCGTCAATATTATCAAGTAACTTATAAAGGGCAACGTCCAAAGGTCTCAGTTGAAGAAACTGATCACGTTGCTTCAACCGTTGTAGATAGTGGACATGATAATCTACCAGTGCTTGTTCGTTTGGTTTCAGAGAGTGGTAAACAAGTTAAGGAATACCGTATCCAATTTACAAAAGAAAAACCTTTATCTGAGAAGACTGTAGCTGCAGTTCAAGAAGAGACTTCAAGACTTGATGTTGTTGAAAAAGAGTTAGCCTTTAATACAATTGAGAAGAAAGATTCAACTCTCTATATTGGTGAAACTCATGTAGAACAAGAAGGTCAAGTTGGTAAGGAACGAATCTTTACAATTGTAAATCCTGACGGAACTAAGGTGGAAACAGGTCGTGAGGTCGTACAAAAACCAGTTAACCGTATCGTCTTGTTAGGTACAAAAGTAGGAACAGCTTTACCAGAAGATGAAGTGAAGAACCTTGTTCTAGACAGACCAGAACTAATTCTTGAAGAAGAAACTGTTGATTTCAAAGTTGAAGAACGGAAGAATCCAAAACTATATATTGGTGAAACTCGTGTTCTTCAAGAAGGTAAACAAGGTGTCCGAGTTCATTTATATGAAGTTGAAAATGGTAAACGTCAGCTGAAAGAATCTTATGATAAAGTTGCTCTACAAAACCGAATAGTAGAAATTGGCACTAACCCTGGAACAGCTTTACCAGAAGATGAAGTGAAGAATCTTGTTCTAGACAGACCAGAACTAATTCTTGAAGAAGAGACAGTTGACTTTAAGGTAGTGGAACATAAGACTGACAAGTTATATCAGGGTGAGACTCATGTGCTTCAAGAAGGACAAAAGGGATTGCGCATTCGCTTATATGAAGTTGTAAATGGTAAACGTACTCTCAAAGAATCTTATGATAAAGTTATTGCCAAGGATCGTATCGTAGAAGTCGGTTTAGCAAAACAATCAAGCAAACCACTTTCAGACACTAAAACTACTGTTGAACAAGATGTTTCTAAACTTGTAGCTAAGGATAATATGAAACCATTAGCTCAAACCATCACAAAAACTCAAGATGTATCAGATAAAGTTGCTATAGAACAAAATTCTTCAACTCAATCTAACACTAAAGCAGAGAAATCTCAATTACCAAATACAGGAAGTGAAAATAATCAAGCAACAGTGGCTGCAGGGTTAGCACTTCTTGGATTAGGAGTAGGATTAGCTTCAGTAAAAAATAAAAAAGAAGATTAATCTGTTTTTAAACTTCGATTCTTGATTAAAAGAATCGAAGAATGAGAGATTTCACTACATTATAAATGTGAGATGAAAAAGAGAGAACAAATGTTCTCTCTTTTATTTTAATATTCTTATTTTGTTAAAATTAAGAGAATACTTTATTTAAATAATAAAATTAGAACATAAAATTATTTATGTAATATTTTCACCTTAACTATAAGGCTATGCAAAAATTCTTAATTTATGATAAGATATTAAATAAGGATAACTCAATATATATAATATGTTTGGGAGTAGTACAATCATATTCTCTCTTTAAAGTAGGAGTCTTGGTAATATATATCTGACCTCTATTAGAGAAATATAGAATAGATCGGATTTCAATCAGATAGCAAAATAAACTTAAAAAAAAACTGAGAATTGTAGTACATGTGCGATTTCTAATTATTGTACGCAATACCTGATATTGTATTATCAGAATCGGGTGATAGAAGAAATTGTTCTGCGATGTGCAAAAAGACAGCTTTAGCAAGGAGTATCGTCTATGCAGATTTATCTTAAACCACTTCGTTGGTATCTTGTCTTTAATCTTTTTTTTGGTGGTGTTTCCAATGTCTGCACTGCCTTGCTACCCTATTTCACCCAGGAATTGGTTCGGGGGCATTATCAAATTGCCTTGTATGGCTACTGCCTGGCGGTGGTGGGCTATCTGGCTTGCAACTACATCCAGATGCGTTTGGATTGGAAGCAAGCAATCATCTTTTCGACCCAGCTTAAAAATGATTGGTTTCATTCGCTTTTGGAGCTAGGACACCACGATTTTAAACAGAAAACGGTGGCGGAGTATATTTCCTATCAAGCAAACGACCTCGATTCCTTGGAGAAGGACTACCTACCACCTCTTATGAGTTTTATCAAGCAAATTTTGCGGATTCTCATTTACACTGTAGTGATTAGTCACACCATCAATTCTTTGGTCGCTTTGATTTTGCTTGTTTCGACATCTATCAGTATTCAAATTCCCAAGATTGTGGGGAAGTTGACAGCTCAACGTCGGCAGGTTTATCTGGAAAAGCAGGGTGATTACTATCGTACTTTGGAGGATTTGCTCAAGGGACACCATCTGGTTAATCAAGTCACCCTGTCTGGCTTTCAGGACCAGCAACGAAATGCTCTCAATACCTTGCAGGATAAGTATTTGGGTTACGGTTTGACCAAAATTATGGGTATTCTGTTGACTGGGCTTTCCTTTGAGTTTATCAGCATTGTCCTTTTCGCCTATCTCGCCTACTCCCTTGTCACCCAGCAGTTGGGCATTCCTGAGGTTGTGGCTAGCTTTGGCTATATCACTGCTTTTTCGGAGCCAATTCAGGAAATCCTATATGACCTGCAAATGCTGGAGTCGGTCAAACCTGTGGTGCAAAGCTTCCAAGCAATTGTCAGCCGTCCGTCCGCTGTTCAGGCACCTCAGATGTCTTTCGAGACCCTGATGCTAAACCATATCACTAAACGACTGGGGTTGTCTGGTTTGACGATCCCCCACGTTGAAATTCGTAAGGGCGACAAAATTGCAATAATCGGTGAAAATGGTTCTGGAAAGAGTAGTCTGCTCAACATTTTAAACGGGACTGATCAAGATTTTCAAGGAGAAATCTTGCTTGATCAGCTTCCTGTACATCAGATCTGGGGCAAATTTGGTATGATTTTGCAGCAGGAGCACACTTTTATCTCATCTTATGAAAATAATGTCACTATTTTCAATACTTTTGAGGCTAATTTTAGGGATGAAGAGTTTGAAAAGATACCACCCCAGTCCCTGTCAGGTGGTCAGCAACAATGCATGTATCTAAATCGGGAAATAAATCGTCAGAGTCCTCTAATTATCATGGATGAGCCTTTTTCTGCTTTGGATGCCAGCCAGTTTCAAAAGGAATTAGACAAGGTACTTAGCTTGTCAAATGCTGTTGTCCTTACACTTCACCGTCAAGAAGAGGCGCTATCACGCTTTGATCAGGTCTGGGAAATCAAGGATGGGGAGTTGGTTGTCGTGAAAAGAGTTCTAAAACAGAACTAACATAAGCTTTTCACAAGTTCAAAAGAGTTTTCACAAGAATCTAATTTTTGACATTCCTTACTTTCGAGCGAATCCAGAGGAGATTATCTCCATCGTTGATGTCAATGGTACTATCAGGTCAACCTTTATCAATCTTTTGGCAGGATTTTCTTGAAGGATAAGGGCGGCGATGTCCGGGTGCAAGGCATTTCGTATCGCTCCAAGAAAATCCATTCTCTGGTCATGTTTGTCTTGGAGAGCGACCAGGGATTCTACAGTTATCTGACTGCTATGGGAAATCTCCAGTATTTTCTACGTTTGAATGGGACGCTAGCTCATATTAAAGCAGAAGTGAATGACTTGTATGACTAGCTAGCTTTCAATCTCAAAAGGAATACGCTGGTTTTGGAGCTTTCTCAGGGTAATCGTCAGTAATTGACCTTGATCTTAGCCTTGAGGCAAAAACTAAAAGAACATCATGATTCCATTGTAAATCTTCTAATAGATAATACAGGACAATTGGAAGAACTAGCTATCTTTGAAAGAATTCAAATTTACCAACGATATAGAAGTTGTGTATATGATTCAGATGGAGATAAAACTTCAACAACAATCCACCTTCATTACTTACTATTTGAAGAATGGAAGAAAGTTTAGAAAGAGATACTTAAATCTGGAGAAGAAAGATTAAAAGATTTACCTAATCGAAATGCTTGTTATATCACGAATTTTAAAATAAAGTCTATTGATAACTTTTGTTAGTTGTTTGAGATGGACGAAAGGTCTTTGGAATCAAAAAAGCGTATAATATCAAGTGTTGAAAAAATTGATATTTTGTTTTTTGGATCTTAGTCAACAGTAGTTGATTGAATATAAAACTGGAGAGAAGAGAATCCGTTTTTTTAAAATTGTTAAAGTCCTGAGCAATCTTTTTTGTTGATAATTCGAGAAAATTTGTGATTGTTCTTGACGAGAGAAGTCTCAGCTGATTTCCTTGCGGATATCCAAATTAATAGCTTCCATAAATCTAAATATTATAAGGTCTTTAATATCGAGTAGTTTTATGATAAAATGTAATTGTTGCGTATGATTCTTTCTAATGATAGTTTTGTAGTTTTTCATTATAGATATCATAGTTACTTACCTAAAATATTGTTTCGAATTTACTATAAAAATTCAAAAAAGATATTGTCAAATACCACCCACAGTTTGATATAAAGATTGTGAAATCAAGTGAGAATCAAATCAAAGGTTTTTCCCTTACATGGTAGTTTTGGTGTTCGCTTGGTGTTTAGACAATAGTAAAATAAAATAAGGGCTCTCAACCCTTGCTACGAAAGGAAAAAAACTCAATGGCTACTATTCAATGGTTTCCTGGCCACATGTCAAAGGCTCGTAGGCAGGTTCAAGAAAATTTAAAATTTGTTGATTTTGTGACAATTTTGGTGGATGCTCGTCTACCATTATCTAGTCAAAATCCTATGTTAACCAAGATAGTTGGTGATAAACCAAAGCTATTGATTCTAAATAAGGCAGACCTTGCTGATCCAGCTATGACCAAGGAATGGCGCCAGTATTTTGAATCACAGGGTATTCAAACCCTTGCAATTAATTCAAAAGAACAAGTTACTGTAAAAGTAGTGACAGATGCCGCTAAAAAACTCATGGCAGATAAGATTGCTCGGCAGAAAGAACGTGGTATTCTGATTGAAACCTTGCGTACCATGATTATCGGTATTCCAAATGCTGGTAAATCAACTCTTATGAACCGTTTGGCTGGTAAGAAAATTGCTGTCGTTGGAAACAAACCTGGTGTCACAAAAGGGCAACAATGGCTTAAAACAAACAAAGACTTAGAAATCTTAGATACCCCAGGGATTCTTTGGCCTAAATTTGAGGATGAAACTGTTGCCCTTAAGTTGGCGCTAACAGGTGCTATTAAAGACCAGCTCCTTCCCATGGATGAAGTGACTATTTTCGGTCTTAACTTCTTTAAAGATCACTATCCAGATAAACTAGCTGAACGTTTCAAACAAATGAATCTTGAAGAGGAAGCTCCAGTCATCATTATGGATATGACTCGAGCTCTAGGTTTCCGTGACGACTATGACCGTTTTTACAGTCTTTTTGTCAAAGAAGTCCGTGATGGAAAACTCGGTAACTATACCTTAGATACATTGGAAGACCTCGATGCCGACAATTAAAGAAATTAAAGAACTTCTAGCAAGCGTTCACCAACTTGACAGTCCAATATTTAATGAATTAGCTAACGATTCAAGGACTGGAGTGGTTAAAGAAATCCAAAAACGTAAACAGGCCATTCAGGCAGATATAGATGAAAATATTCGCTTGGAAAATATGCTTACTTATGAAAAAGAACTTTATAATCAAGGATTAGCCTTGATTGCAGGTGTTGACGAAGTGGGGCGTGGTCCTCTGGCTGGTCCAGTAGTGGCTGCAGCAGTTATTTTGCCTCAAGGTTGTAAAATTAAGGGCCTAAACGACAGTAAAAAAATTTCAAAAAAGAAACATTTTGAGATTTTTCAAGCTGTTCAAGAACAAGCCCTGTCAATCGGAATCGGAATCATCGATAATCAAGTCATTGACCAAGTTAATATCTATGAAGCGACCAAACTAGCTATGAAAGAAGCTATTGCTCAGTTAAGTCTACAGCCTCAACACCTTTTGATTGATGCCATGAAACTAGATTTGCCTATTTTTCAGACATCTATTATCAAGGGAGATGCCCATTCACTCTCTATCGCAGCGGCTTCAATTGTAGCTAAAGTTACACGTGACGAACTCATGAAGGATTACGATATCCAGTTTCCTGGTTATGATTTTTCAGCAAATGCTGGTTATGGAACAGCCAAGCACTTGGAAGGTCTTGAAAAACAGGGGATTACTCCCATTCATCGTTTAAGTTTTGAACCGATAAAATCCATGGTTTCATCAAAGCAAGAAAGTTAAATTAAGGAATTAACAATGGAAGAACAGACGGAAATAATCCGCTCTAAAAAAGAGTTTGCTTTTGCATCCAGTACCATACTAGCCCAAGTAGGAAGAGGAATTATTGTCGGCCTTGTTGTCGGCATAATAGTTGGATCCTTTCGTTTACTTATAGAAAAAGGCTTCCACTTGATTCAAGGACTATACCAAGATCAAGCACATCTAATCCCTAATCTATTTATACTTGGATTTTTTTATTTCATCATTTGCCTACTCAGTGCCAAACTAACAACATCAGAAAAGGATATTAAGGGATCAGGAATTCCTCAAGTTGAAGCTGAATTAAAAGGGCTTATGTCTCTTAACTGGTGGAGTGTTCTTTGGAAAAAGTATCTTCTTGGTATACTCGCAATTGCTAGCGGATTGATGCTGGGGCGTGAAGGTCCCAGTATTCAATTAGGAGCTGTTGGCGGAAAAGGAATTGCAAAATGGCTCAAATCAAGTCCAGTTGAAGAGCGTTCTTTGATTGCTAGTGGAGCTGCTGCTGGCCTAGCTGCCGCCTTCAATGCTCCCATTGCGGGACTCCTATTTGTAGTGGAAGAAGTCTATCACCATTTTTCACGTTTTTTCTGGGTATCTACGCTTGCAGCTAGTATCGTAGCAAACTTTATCTCACTGTTGATGTTTGGTTTGACTCCTGTACTGGATATGCCCGATAACATCCCTCTTATGACCTTGGACCAGTATTGGATTTATCTTCTTGTGGGGATTTTTCTGGGACTTTCCGGCTATCTTTATGAAAAAGCTGTGTTAAATGTTAGCAAAGTTTATGACTGGATTGGTCAAGTAATCCATCTTGATAAAGCCTATTATCCAATTTTAGCCTTTATACTCATCATTCCTGTTGGTATCTACACGCCAGATATTCTTGGGGGTGGAAATCAGCTAGTCCTTTCTCTAACTAGCCAAAATTTTAGTTTTCAAATCTTATTAGCATACTTCATCATCCGCTTTATTTGGAGTATGATTAGTTACGGAAGTGGTCTTCCAGGGGGTATTTTTCTTCCGATTCTAGCACTTGGTTCTCTCCTTGGAGCTTTGGTTGGTGTTATTTGTGTCAATTTAGGAATAATCAGTCAAGATCAATTTCCTATCTTTATTATTTTAGGTATGAGTGGGTATTTCGGTGCTATTTCAAAAGCACCCCTGACAGCTATGATTCTTGTAACAGAGATGGTTGGTGATATCCGTAACCTCATGCCACTTGGACTGGTGACACTCGTTGCCTATATCATCATGGATTTGCTGAAAGGTGCACCAGTATACGAAGCCATGCTTGAAAAAATGCTACCAGATGAAGTTACGGATGAAGGAGAAGTGACATTAATTGAAATACCTGTATCCGATAAAATAGCTGGAAAACAAGTCCATGAACTTAACCTACCACATAATATTCTTATCACTACCCAAGTGCATAACGGAAAAAGCCAAACTGTTAATGGCTCAACTAGAATGTATCTTGGTGATATGATCCATCTGGTCATTCCAAAAAGTGAAATTGGTAAAGTAAAAGATTTGTTGTTGTAGATCAAAAATATTATTACATAATTTTTATTATGTAATAAATGTATCAAGAATATTTTGTTGATTTTGATAAGGGAGGACATACATCATAATGAAAATACTAGATGCTCTATATGAGTTTTATGGTGATTTTGAATTCATTAAAGAAAAGTGGAATGAAAAATACGAAGGTATTCTTATCAAAATAAAGGATGAGCAAGGATATAAAAGATGCCGCTTAGCAAAAAGAACACCGAAAAAAGAAGGATATTTTACAGTTTTTTGGAAAAAAGACAAAAATAACATGAACATTCCTTATACCAATGAAGATTTGGGAACTGAACTTGTTATCGTTGTCATCGATAATGATAAAAAGGGGCTATTTATTATTCCAAACGAAGTTGCTACTTGTAAGAAAATTCTCTCAACAAAAAACAGCAAAGGAAAAATGTCCATGCGATTTTATCCGCCTTGGTGCACAAATTTAAATACAACGGCTCAATCAACACAAAAATGGCAATTGAAATTTTTTAGAGAAATTGAATTATAAGAATGACTTTGAAAAATTTCTAGTAGATTCATATCAAACACAAAGACTTGGTTCTTTTTTCATAAGAACCAAGTCTTTGTGTTAGTTTCTCAGGAATAAAGTACATTATAGACAATTTTTGTCGAAAAAATTTTTTAGTTATTAAAAATGAAATCATTTTTGGTTTTTTTTAGTTATTCTATTAAAAAGCTCTATAACATCTTTCCGAAAAACTATAATTTTCTTGAAAAATATATAAGTCTATGCTATACTACTAGTAGACTGATTTAGGGAGAAACTTGATGAAACGTGAGATTTTATTAGAACGTATTGACAAACTAAAACAAATAATGCCCTGGTATGTTTTGGAATACTACCAATCTAAGTTGGCTGTTCCATACAGTTTTACTACCTTGTACGAATACCTTAAGGAATATGACCGTTTTTTCAGTTGGGTTTTGGAATCTGGCATTTCAAATGCTGATAAAATGTCTGATATTCCTTTATCTGTCTTGGAAAATATGTCTAAGAAAGATATGGAATCCTTTATTCTCTATCTACGTGAACGTCCATTACTAAATGCCAATACAACTAAGCAAGGCGTTTCTCAAACAACCATCAATCGAACATTATCTGCACTTTCAAGCCTCTACAAGTATCTAACTGAGGAAGTTGAAAATGATCAAGGCGAGCCTTATTTTTATCGTAATGTAATGAAGAAAGTTTCAACTAAGAAAAAGAAAGAAACCCTTGCTGCTAGAGCTGAAAATATCAAGCAAAAACTTTTTCTAGGTGATGAAACTGAAGGTTTCCTTACCTATATAGACCAAGAATATCCTAACGAGTTGTCAAATCGAGCACTCTCATCTTTTAATAAAAATAAAGAACGAGACTTGGCTATTATTGCCCTTCTCTTGGCGTCTGGTGTACGTTTGTCAGAAGCGGTTAACCTAGATCTAAAAGATCTGAATCTTAAGATGATGATTATAGATGTCACTCGAAAAGGTGGAAAACGAGATTCAGTAAACGTTGCTGCTTTTGCTAAACCTTATTTAGAAACCTATCTCTCTATACGAAATCAACGCTACAAGACTGAAAAAACAGATACTGCACTCTTTCTGACTCTATACCGTGGGATTCCAAATCGAATTGATGCTTCTAGTGTTGAGAAGATGGTTGCCAAGTACTCTGAGAACTTTAAAGTACGTGTCACACCCCACAAACTCCGCCATACACTAGCAACTAGGCTCTATGATGCGACCAAATCTCAAGTATTGGTCAGTCACCAGCTAGGTCACGCAAGTACTCAAGTCACTGACCTCTATACTCATATCGTCAATGATGAGCAAAAAAATGCTTTAGACAGTCTATGATTTTACATAAATTATATTATGTATAAATTCTATGAAAAAGATACTAGATAACTAGTCTTTAAAATCAGAAAAACGCATAATACCAGGTCTTGAAAAAACTTGATATTATGCGTTTTGTTATGAAAATTTTTTATTCATTCTCTATTAAAACAGATTTTATTAAATTTAAGAACTGACTTTTTTCATCACAACTTGTAGACGCCATTCATATAATAGACCTGTGGTCACTAAACTTACGATTAGACCAATCCAATAGCCGTATGCTCCTAAATCTGTTAGATGCTCTAGCATGAAACCTAGTGGAATGGAGACACCCCAGTAGCCAATTAAACCCAAGTAAAAAGGAACCACAGTATCCTTATATCCTCTTAGAATACCTTGAAGGGGAGCTGCAAAGGTATCAGCTAACTGAAAGAAGAGGCTGTAAGTTAAAAATATTGCTGTTGTTTCTATAAATTTCGGATCATTTCCATATAAACTAGCTACATTATCTCTAAAAATATAGAGGAAGGTCAAGGTAAAAACTGCAAAAACAAGGGCTACACTTCTTCCTATATGAATAAATTTTTTAGCATCTTGGAATCGTTTAGCTCCAAGTTCATAAGATACAACAATCGCCATGGCAGAAGAAATACTCATGGGAAAGGCGTACATAAGTGTTGAAAAGTTCATAGCCGATTGATGACTGGCTATGATGAGCGATGAAAATTTAGCCATCAACAAGCCGACTACAGAGAAAACAGCAACTTCAGCAAAAACTGTTCCTCCTATTGGCAAACCAAGTCGGACACCTTCCTTTATTCTTTCAAAATCAAGAGGGGTGATTTTGGAAAACTGATATTCTTTTAGCTTCTTATTCTTTATCAACATGAAAATTGAAATGGTTAGAAGGCACCAATAAGCTAGAGATGTTCCTAAACCAGCTCCTGCTCCTCCTAACTCAGGCAAGCCAAAAACTCCATAAATCAAGAGATAGTTGAAGCCACTATTTAGAGGCAATAACAAAAGCATCAGATACATGGAAAGTTTTGTAAAGCCTAAGGAATCCAACAAGGAACGGATAACACTAAAAAGTAGGAGAGGGATAATTCCAATCACTAAAAACTGTAAGTAGTGTACAGCTACTGCTGCCACCTTTGGTTCTAAGCCAATATGATTTAAAATGGATGGTGCTAGGAAAATCACCAATCCAAATAAGAAGATAGAAAGTCCTAAAGCTATGTAAATAAACTGATAAAAATCAGAAGCAACTTCTTCCTTTTTTCCTCTCCCTAAATTGTGTCCAATAATGGGAATCATAGCATAGACGATACCTGTCAAAAATGTGAAAAAAGGGTTCCATAAACTAGTTGCTGTAGAGACACCAGCCAAATCCATGGTATTGTATTGACCTGTCATAGTGGTATCTACAAAGGAAGCGGAATAATTGGCAAATTGATAAATCAGGATAGGGAAAAATATCTTTAAAAATAAGATAAACTTGTCTTTAAAACGATGAGTTGGATACATAAAAAGTCTCTATTCTTTAAAATAATAGAGCAGGGTTCTAACTAGTTTTCATAGACAATTTGTCCTTTACAGATGGTATATTTGACCTGCCCTTTTAAGTTTTCACCGATAAATGGTGAATTGGCTGCTTTAGAAGCAAAATGTGAATCAACAAGACGGTCAGCCTTGGCATCAAAAATAGTAATATCAGCCGGACCATTTTCAGCTAGGCAGCCTGCTTCAAAATTATATAGTTTTGCAGGATTGTATGTCATTTTTTCAAGCAATTCCATCAAGGTTAACTCACCAGATTCCACCAAATAGGTCAAGCCGAGAGACAGGGATGTTTCTAAGCCAGTCATACCAGATGGCGCTTTGGTAATATCCTCAACATTTTTCTCATCTGCATGATGAGGCGCGTGGTCAGTCGCGATAACTGTGATGACACCTGACTTTAGACCTTCGATAACAGCACGACGGTCTGATTCCAAACGAAGTGGAGGATTCATCTTAGCATTGCTACCTTGAGTCAAAAGAAGTGCTTCTGTCTTAGAGAAATGCTGTGGCGCTACTTCTGCTGTGACTTGCGCACCCAGCCCTTGAGCAAACTCCACTACTTTAACACTTTCTTCCTTAGATAAATGCTGAATATGAACATGGGCCTTGGTTGCATAGGCAATCATGACATCACGCGCCATCATAGCGTACTCAGCCACCCCAGTCGCACCGCAGATATGGAAATGTTCTTTAGCGATATTTTCATTAAATCCAAGAATCCCATTCAATCCTGGATCTTCCTCATGAAGACTAATAAAAGTATTAAGCTTTTTAGCTTCCTCCATGGCTTCCTTGACAACTTTACTACTTTCAAGTGGGATACCGTCGTCTGAGAAACCAACCGCACCAGCTTCTAAAAGCGCCTCAAAGTCAGTCAAATCCTGCCCATTAAAATTCTTAGTAATGGTCGCAACCGTCTTAACATTAATCTTTTCCTTGGCAGCTGACTGGAGAACTTCTTGCAAAGTCTCCACGTCCGATATGGTTGGACTGGTATTAGCCATCATAACGACAGTAGTAAAACCACCTGCAGCGGCTGCAAGGGCTCCGGTATGAATATCTTCCTTGTGGGTCTGACCAGGTTCACGGAAATGAACGTGGATATCAACCAAACCAGGAGCAACTACAAGACCTGTAGCATCGATAATGTCTACTCCTTCTTCTTTGATTTCTGGCGCAATTTTGGTAATCTTTCCATCCTCGACTAAGACATCACACACTTGATCCAAACCAGACTTGGGATCCATTACACGACCATTTTTGATTAGTAGCATCTGCTTTCTCCTTTATTCATAGAAATCAACTTGGGTATCCAACAATTTATCCCCATCATAAACAAACTTGGCTGAAAAGAAGGGTTTATCTTCTAAAAGCCACCCAACAAAGGTATGGTCACCTTCCCAAGTCGGCTTACTCAAAACCTCGTCATAGGGGACCCATTCCAGCGTCCCCTCATTGCAATCAATCAAATTCCCCTCAAACTCCGTCACCTTAAAAACATAGGTGTACCAGTCTAAATCTGGTGTGAATTCAGGAAAAGTGATAACACCTTTTAGAACTGGCTTGGCTTTGAGTCCTGTTTCTTCAAGGATTTCACGTGCTGCACATTCCTGTGGAGTCTCACCACGCTCCAGCTTACCACCCACACCAATCCATTTTCCTTCATGGACATCATTTGGCTTCTTATTACGATGGAGCATGAGCAGTTCTTTCCCGTTATCAATGTAGCAAATCGTCGCTAACTGAGGCATATTCTCTCCTTATCTAAGCCAATCGATTGGCTCTTGTCCTGTCTCTTTTAAGAATGCATTGGCCTTGGAAAAAGGCTTGGAACCCCAAAATCCTCTATAAACCGACAAAGGACTGGGATGGGCTGATTCGATAATCAAGTGATGAGGATTGGTAACTAAGGCCTTCTTCTTGCGTGCATAAGCACCCCAGAGTACAAAAACGACTGGTCTATCTAGATGATTGACCACCTGAATCACAGCATCCGTAAAAGGCTCCCATATCTGTCCGGCATGACCATTGGCCTGTCCAGCAGGAACAGTCAAACAAGCATTAAGAAGCAAGACTCCTTGTTCAGCCCAAGCTGTCAAATCATGAGATTTCTTAACACCAATATCATCTGACAATTCTTTCAAGATATTTTGTAAGGATGGCGGAGTTGGGATAGAGTCAGGTACAGAAAAACTCAAGCCCTGCGCTTGACCTGGTCCGTGATAGGGATCTTGCCCTAGAATCACCACCTTAACTTCTTCAAGCGGTGTTGTCAAGAGAGCCTGAAAAACCTTTTCTTTAGGCGGATAAATAGTCCCCTGAGCATAGACCTGATTCATAAACTGATTGATTTTCCCGAAATAACCCTCAGGTAATTGCTCCTTAATCAAAGCATGCCAAGACGAGTGTTGCATCTTTCCCTCCTTTATCTTATCCATCTAAGAGCACGTCTTAATTCATCCGTACCATTTTTAAAAAAGCATAAACCATGTGCAAGTATAATCTTATCCGGTTTCCAGTTTAACATACGGGAAAAGGAAACCTTTGCTTCCCTTTGTCTTCCTAAAAAAGTCATCCGATAATCAATAGGAGTTTGACCATCAGGGGCTGTTACACGAGCTAAACGATAGAATTTTCTGCGGATTGGACTAGCTATCTTTTCAGGTTCAAAATTCTCTATAAGGTCTGTTACAATGAGTGTTTTAGTTGATTTATGAAAAAACACGACCTCTTCGATGACAGAACTTCCCTTAAAAATAAGCTGATCAATCTCATCAGACCATAGGTCAGGAGCCTTATCTGTTAAGGCAGCATCAAATTCCACCTTGACATTCTGACTTTTCGCTCTCTCTTCAACTCCTGGACTAGACCATGCTTGCGCATGAGGATATCTTTTTCTCCAATCTGCAATATAGGCGTAGTGAATCTGATTTGGTGAAATCAGGTAAGCTACTCTGCCCAAAGCGTCCAGTTCAGTAAAGAGTTTCTCGTTTGGTGCAATAGGAGAATGAATCCAAAGTTTGCCATCATTTAACTTAATCACCGTCATACGTGTCTGAAAAGGAAGTTTGAAGATCTTCATATCCATTTGAATCAAATCACCATCCACTATCCAGATATTTTGATCAACTTCCTTTAGTGTATACAATGGTTCATAAAGAGAAAGTTCAGGCCTTGACATCGTTAACTATTCCTTCGTTTTTACTGCCTCTATTATAGCAAAAAGTGGCTTTCTAAACCACTTTTTACAGTTTATCTAAACAATCCAGCAAGTCTTGGTAAGAATAGACTTCGTAAGTCGGCTGGGCTTGTGTGTGATTTTCGAGGTGATGAGGATTATACCAGATAGTGTCTATCCCAGCATTATTGCCACCTTGAATGTCGGCGGTTAGGGAATCTCCAATCATCAGCGTCTTTTCTTTACTAAAACCTGCAATCTGTTGGCCAATCTTTTCATAAAAGAAAGCATCCGGCTTTTGTGTTTGCAACTGTTCAGAGATAAAAACTTGATTGAAATAAGGTGCTAGACCAGATTGAGCCAAACGTCCCGTCTGAATGGCAGTAATGCCATTTGTCGCAGCATATAGCTCATAATCTCGCTCGATAAGGCTGTCTAAGAGTTTATGAGCGCCCGATAGTGTTTGTCCCTGCTGGGCGAGGTAAAATTGGTAACGCTGGGCTAGAAAACTACCGTCTTTTTCCTGTCCAAAATGAGCAAATAAACGAGAAAAGCGCGTGTTAACCAGCTCTTGTTTACTAATTTTCTTTTGCTCCAAGTCCTTCCAGAGAGCTTTGTTCATAGGAACATAATAGTCTTTATAAGCCTGAATATCTTCAACTCCTTCTTCTTTTAGAAGTTGCGTCAAAGCCACATCCTCAGCAGCATCAAAATCAAGAAGAGTGTGGTCGAGGTCGAATAGTAGAAATTTGTAAGGCAATTTGAGTTTTTCCTTTCCCAAGTATCACTTGTATTATTATAGCACAAGCTTGCCTGATAACGTAATTAATTTTTAGGCAAAACTCCTTTCTGACTATTTATATAAGTAACAAACAATTATTTATTAGGAAATCTAAATGTTTTAAATTCACAATGGTCTTTTTAAATAGTTAAAGCTCTTTACAGATGCTTTGATGTGCTTTGAGTTTTTTCAGAGCCCAATCATAGTGACTGGAGGTGCTACTGACAAAGTAGGAACCTAAACTTGTCCCACCGGTCCACTTATAGACA
This sequence comes from Streptococcus sp. SK643, assembly GCF_000259505.1. Lineage (GTDB taxonomy): Bacteria > Bacillota > Bacilli > Lactobacillales > Streptococcaceae > Streptococcus. The sequence continues at coordinate 309,060 of NZ_AJMM01000008.1, read as the reverse complement.
CCTTTAGTAAATAGTTCATCATTGCTAAAGGCTTCTATCAACTCTAAAACCTCTCTATGTGATTGTTCTAGGAGTCTAGTCGCTTCTTCTAAGGACGTTTTCTGGTGCTTCTTCCAAAAAGCGACATTCATTTGTCCATAAGTTTTCCAATTATAAGGTTCAGGGAGAAAAGCTCTCTCATAACCTTCTTGATTAGAATGTACCCAGATCAAAAGTAACTGATGCCATTCATAAAGATGAATCAAGACATCCCGTAGATTCTTATCCCTTTTCCAGTGCGCTTCTTTTTTCTTTTGGTCTCTTGAAAAATCAAATGGAGTCTGTAGCTCATTTTCACTTAGTTGGGAGATAAAACGATTGAACTTTTCATAGTTTTCCTTAGAGGTCAGCACTAGCTCCTCTTTTGTTTTTGGTCTAGGCACAGAGTTCTCCCTTCATATTGCTAATTATTATAAAAAATTTTTTCTCCTGTAATCTTTGTGCAAGATTTAAAATCACAAATCTCACAACTTATCCTTTAATTTCTCCACAAAGAGATAGGCTGCTGGACAGGTCAAAGTATTCTTAATCGTTAGATGATTTATTTGATGAATCTTTTTACGGTCTGTGTGTGGAAATTCTCGACAAGCCTTTGGACGAACATCGTAGATGGAACAGAGATTATCTCCTCCTAAAAATGGACAAGGCATGGATTTAAAAACCTTATCCCCATCTTCATCTACCTGAAGGAATTCTGCTTCAAAAGCTGGTAATTTCATCTTAAAATACTTGGCTATTCGTGTAATATCCGCTTCTTTGAAGTCAGGTCCCAAGGTCTTACAACAGTTAGCACAGGCAGTACAGTCAATTTCAGCAAAGACTTCTTCATGAATTTGCTGGGCTATTTTATCCAAATTCTTAGGTGGCTTTTTCTTTAGATTAGCCAACACTTTGCGATGCTCTTTCTGTTTTTGCAAAGCTAGCTGATGGTAGTATTCAATATCAATTTCTTTTGGCATGGTATCTCTCTAATATTGTTCTTTATAGATTTTTTAGCATTTTAATGATGCTAAAAGAAGTTAGTGTTCATTAGCATCTAGACTTGCTTTTATTTATAAAATTTAAAGCTATATTTCTTATATCGCAAAGCCTATTATACCATATTTTCCCCATAAAATTATCTACATATAAAAGAACACCCTTAGGTGCTCTCTCTTATATATCTGTCAATGGTGTTGCAGTATCTGGTGAGGTATCATAAACCTTAAAGTCTACTCCAACTCCCAGATCAGCTTGTGCTAGCTGATTGACCATGGTCATGTGGGCTAACTCCTTGATATTGTTCTCCTTAGATAAATGTCCAAGGTAAATCTTTTTAGTGCGATTTCCTAAGGTCCGAATCATAGCTTCAGCACCGTCTTCGTTAGAAAGGTGACCGAGGTCTGATAAAATCCGTTGTTTCAATTTCCATGCATAGGAACCAGCTCTCAAGATTTCTACATCATGATTAGACTCTATAAGATAACCATCTGCATTCTCCACTATTCCTGCCATACGATCACTAACATAGCCCGTATCAGTCAAAAGGACAAAGCTCTTATCATCCTTCATAAAACGGTAAAACTGAGGGGCAACAGCATCATGGCTAACCCCAAAACTCTCGATATCAATATCTCCAAAAGTTTTAGTTTTCCCCATTTCAAAGATATGTTTTTGAGAAGAATCGACCTTGCCAAGATACTTACTGTTTTCCATAGCTTGCCAAGTTTTTTCATTAGCATAGAGATCCATGCCATATTTACGAGCAAGTACACCTACTCCATGGATATGGTCTGAATGCTCATGCGTAATTAAAATGGCATCCAAGTCTTCTGGTTTTCGATTAATCTCAGCCAATAGACTAGTGATTTTCTTACCAGATAAGCCTGCATCTACTAAAATTTTCTTTTTTGGTGTCTCCAGATAAAAAGAATTTCCACTGGATCCTGACGCTAAAATACTGTATTTAAAGCCTTTTTCATTCATTCTAGTCTTCTACTTCGTCCTCCCATATTTCTTCTTTTACGGCGTCCTTATCATAAGGGAGCACAATGGTAAAGGTTGAACCTTTACCGTATTCACTTTTGGCCCAGATAAAACCTTTATGTTGTTTAATGATTTCTTTAGCAATAGATAATCCTAGACCAGTACCGCCTTGGGCACGACTTCGAGCACGATCCACACGATAAAAACGATCAAAAATACGAGGCAAATCTTGCTTAGGAATTCCTAAGCCTTGGTCTGAAATAGATAAAATCATCTGTTCATCTGTCGTTTTCATGCTGACAGTTATTTTCCCACCGTCTGGTGAATACTTAATGGCGTTATTAAGAATGTTATCGATAACTTGGGTCATCTTATCAGTATCAATCTCAATCCAAACTGATGTAATAGGATAATCTCTTACTAGTTCATATTTTTGTTGATCATCTTGTGATTTGATTGTATCAAAACGGTTTAATATAAAGGTGATAAAGGCAGTAAAGTTAATCAACTCAACATCTAAGTGACTAGTGGTATTATCAATTCTAGACAAGTGTAAGAGGTCTGTTACCATCCGCATCATACGATTGGTTTCATCTAGAGATACTTTGATAAAATCAGGGGCAACAGGCTCAGAAAGAGCACCTTCATCCAAGGCTTCAAGATAGGATTTAACACTAGTTAAAGGAGTTCGTAATTCATGACTGACATTCGAAACAAAGAGTCTGCGCTCTCGTTCTTCCTTTTCTTGCTCTGTTGTATCGTGTAATACGGCTACTAAACCTGATATAAAACCAGACTCACGACGAATCAATGCAAAACGGACACGAAGTATCAGATACTCACCATTATCATCTTGGGAATCAATCATAAGTTCGGGAACTTTTGTAATTAAATCCCTAAGCTCATAATCTTCCCCAATATTTAATAAATCTAAAATATTTTTGTTTAGGGCATCTTCCTTTTGTATTCCTAATTGTTTCTTGGCCATATCGTTTATCATGGTTATTTTTCCACGACGATTGGTTGCAAGGACCCCATCAGTCATATAAGAAAGAATACTATTTAATCTCTTAGTCTCTTGCTCAAGATTTTCTTGTGTTAGGCGGATAACTTCTGATAAATCATTTATATTGTTTGTAATGTTTGTAATTTCAGAGCTTCCCTGCATATCCAATACTCGAGAATAATCTCCTGAAATCAGGTCCTTTACTTTTTGATTAATCTGCTTCAAACGAATATTATCTCGCCGATTTTCAAGCAATAGCAAGGTAACGACCATGATAAAGCCTATCAAAATTAGAATGAAGATAAAATCCCTAGTTAGAACTATTTCTTTCAATAATTTAATCATTATTTCTCATATAATAGCCGACACCACGACGTGTTAAAATATACTCTGGACGACTTGGGGTATCCTCGATTTTTTCACGTAAACGTCTTATAGTGACATCTACAGTACGTACATCACCAAAATAATCATATCCCCAAACCGTCTCAAGCAGATGTTCTCGAGTTATAACTTGGCCAATGTGAGATGCTAAATGGTACAAGAGTTCAAATTCTCGGTGGGTTAATTCAAGTTCTTCACCGTATTTTTTGGCTACGTACGCATCAGGTACAATTTCTAAATCACCGATTATCAATGGTTGAGTCTTTTTCTCTTCGGAATCTTGACTATCGACAGATACAAGTTCTGTACGACGGAGAAGCGCCTTAACACGTGCCTGTAACTCACGATTTGAGAAAGGCTTTGTGACATAATCATCCGCACCAAGTTCTAAACCAATGACCTTATCAAATTCGCTATCTTTAGCAGAAAGCATGATAATAGGAACACTACTTGTTTTTCGAATAGTTTTGGCAACTTCCAGCCCATCAATTTCTGGCAGCATCAAATCCAAGATAATAACATCTGGTTTCTCTGCTTCAAATTGTTCCAAAGCCTCACGTCCATTAAAAGCAGTTACAACTTCGTAACCTTCTTTACTCATATTAAATTTTATAATATCTGAGATCGGTTTTTCGTCATCTACGATTAATATTTTTTTCATTTATTCACCTTTTTTCTACTATTATATCAAAAAATAAAAAGAAGACACAATTGTTAGGCTTGGCTATCATACAATCCTGATCTTTGATAAGCTTGCCAAATTTTTTGTTGGGGCTTAGCAAATGGATAATCTTTAAACTCTTCTGGTGATAACCAGCTCACTTCTCTATCTTGAAATTCATGGAAATCATTGACTTGACCTGCTAAGATTCTTACATGCCACTTACGATGACTAAAGACATGCTTAATTTGTTCAAATTGATAGTCCATCCAATTAACTTCCAGATCATAGTCTTGTTGAAAGCTCTCTTTGGGACTAGGACCAAAATAGATACTTTCTTCAGAAACCTGATGAAAAAGATCAATTTCCTCTTCTTGTGAAAAATCATTAACTTCTATCAAGGGAAAATGCCAAAAACCTGCCAAAAGTTTCTCGCTTTCATTTTTTTCAAGTAAAAATTTACCATCTTTATTTTGAACTACTAAAGCATTGAGATAAATGGGAATAGGTTTTTTCTTTGGAGCTTTAATTGGGTAACGGTCCATAGTTCCATTTTGATAAGCTGCACTAAATTCCTTTACCGGACTTTCTTCTGGCCGTGGATTTACTGGTGATTCAATATCAGAACCCAGGTCCATAAGAGCTTGATTAAAGTCACCTGGTCGTTTGGGATCTATTAAGATTTCCATCATGGCTTGGAAAATCTTTCGATTGCTTGGGTTCCCAATATCATGATTAACCTCAAATAAGCGAGCTAAAACACGCATGACATTACCATCTACAGCCGGTTCCGGTAAGTTAAAAGCAATACTTGAAATAGCTCCCGCGGTATAAGGACCAATCCCTTTCAAACTAGAAATTTCTTCATACGAGTTGGGAAATTGACCTCCAAATTCAGTCATGATTTGCTGAGCTGCAGCCTGCATATTACGTACTCGAGAATAATAACCTAAACCTTCCCAAGCCTTCAACAAACGTTCTGCAGGAGCATCAGCCAAATTTTCTACAGTTGGAAACCATTCTAAAAATCTTTTATAATATGGAATGACAGTATCCACTCTTGTCTGCTGGAGCATAATTTCAGATACCCAAATGTGATATGGATCTCTACTTCTTCTCCAAGGCAAATCACGTTTATTATTATCATACCAGACGAGCAACTTTTTTCTAAAAGAAAAAATCTTTTCATCAGACCACATGTCAATACCAAATTGTTTTAAATCTAACATATATCTAGTATAACATAGATGGCTCTAACTGTCTGTTTATGAATATATTCTCTTTAATGCACTTATTTAACTATATTATTTGAAACATTAAACACATAGAATTAAAGGGCTATCTAATCGTAAAAAATACTTCTTGTTAGGAATACAATTTTAAAATAGTTGGACTATATTTTGGATGATTTTTGGGTAGACATAACAAAAACCCTTTTTAATCAAGGGTTTTTCAGTTCATATTATGCTAATTGCCGGGATTGAACCGGCGACCTCATCCTTACCATGGATGCGCTCTGCCAACTGAGCTAAATCAGCTTACATGAAAAGTATACTATATTTATAAGTTTTTGTCAAGATTTGCAAAGTTTGAAAAAGTGAAAAAGCTAGATGATTATCAACTAGCTTTTATTTGTTATCTGGTAAGATCAATTCGTCGCGCAATTTTACCTATAATAATGGCCCCAACAATTAATGAAGCAAATTCACCGATACCTGTTGTAACCCAAGTAAGGAAAAATGGCAATTGAGCTACGATATTTAACTCTGCTGCAATGGTAAACATAGAAAGTGAAAAGAGGATTGAAAAGTAAAAATGATCTTTTCGAATTAAACCATTAAAGAGGTAATCCTTGCTATATTTACTAAATAGCCAGACTCCTAAACTGAGGAAAACTAAAGTTGAGCCTCCACCAACATACACGTCTAGCATTCCAAAACTAAAGAAATTCGCAATCATACAACCAAGAGTCACACCTATGATGTATTTAGGATTATAGAAGGCCATAAAGTTCATCATTTCGGAAATACGAAACTGATAGGCGCCGTAGCTAATAGCATTAAGTGGTGGTGTAATGGTTAAAACTATATAAATGGCAGCAACAATTGAGATATCTGCTATATCACGAATAGTAAATTTTTTCATCTTTTCTCCTTTGGCGGTTTCCCACGTAAAATATGCTTGGTGAAAGAAGCTAAGCACCAAGGGTTGTTTAAATCAACTTTACTAGTATAGCACAAAGGCTTGCTTTATGCTATACTTAAATCATGAAAAAACGATTAATGTTCCTCTTTAACAGTGAACTCTTATCCTATATCTTTTTTGGTGGAGCAACAACACTTATTTCTATCATAACTCGATTAGGAATTTATCATGTAACACAGCAAGAACTCTTTGCAACAACTTTGGCAAATATAGTCGGAATTCTATTTGCATTTATAACCAACGATACAATTGTATTTAAGCAAGAAAGAAAAGATTGGCACCTTCGTTTGATTAAATTTTCAACTAGTCGGATTTTTACCTTACTACTAGATTTGTTACTCACCTATATTTTTGTAACCAAATTTCCTCAGATTATCGGACAATTTGTATATAATAACATTACCAATGTAAATGCAATTGAAACTTTTATATCACAAACCTTGATTATAATAATAAATTACTTTCTCAGTAAAATGTATATTTTTAACAAATAATTTGAATAATGTAAGCATATGGGTTGATTTCTATTTTAATTTAAGATATAATTAAGAATAAAATTTATGAAAGGATTTTATAAAAATGTTAAAAGATCTTAAAGCATTTTTACTTCGTGGTAATGTTGTTGACCTTGCTGTCGGTGTGATCATTGCCTCTGCTTTTGGTGCAATCGTTACATCACTTGTTAACGATATCATCACTCCACTTATTTTGAATCCAGCCTTGGAAGCTGCGAAAGTACAAAACATCGCTGAGCTTGCTTGGAATGGTGTTACATATGGTAAATTTTTGAGCGCTGTTATTAACTTCCTAGTTATCGGTACTGTTCTCTTCTTTGTTATTAAAGGTATCGAAAAAGCTCAAAGTCTTACTAAGAAGGAAGAAGCTGCTGAGGAAGCTCCAGCTGGTCCAACTGAGTTGGAAGTACTTCAAGAAATCAAAGCTCTTCTTGAGAAAAAATAATCGATTAAAAGGATCTAGCACAAAGCTAAATCCTTTTTTCTTTACTCTTTTGGTAACTTACCTGCTTTCTCAAGCATTTTCTTGATAAGATATGGCATCTTAACATTTTCACGACCTTTTTTCTCAATCAATTTTTTCACAAATTCTGGCATTTGTAAATCTTGAGATTCGGCCAAGATATTTTTCGTTTCATCTGAAGGAACTAGCTCATCAAAGGTTTCTTCTTCTGGGAGAAATTCCTTAAATTCTTTGTTCTCATTAGCTCTGACGGTATTAACCAAGGCATCAATCAAGCGAGAATCCGTATTTGGCATTGGTGGACGATGGTAGTTCACACCCAGTTGCTTACATAAATCATAACATTCTACATCATTATCAAATAAAACTTCAATGTGCTCACTAATAAAACTAATAGGTACAAAAATATAATGAGCTGGATGTTTTGTCTGTTCTCTAAGATATTCTAAGACATCTGGCTTAATCCATGGAATACCGATGTCACTCTCACTTTGCCAGGTGTTAGTATATTGCTCAGAACTCAAACCTAGTTTTTCAGCGACTAGCTTGCTATTTTCAAAAATTTGGTCAATATATGGGTCACCAAAATCCAAGGCAAAAATAGGCACACTATGGGCAGAAAAGATGACTTTAAAGCTTTCTTGCTTCACTTCATATTTTAAAATCTTATCAATTTCATCTGCCCAATAGTTTAAGAGCGCTTCTTCTTGATACCAGTCCTTAATAACTAAAAATTGAATTTGTTTGCTTTCTAAAAATTTCTCGTATCCCATGACAGAATAAAAAGAATAATGGGGCTCCAAAATCAAGCAAATACACTGCTCGATTCCGTCTGCTTCCATCTGACCTATCACATCTGGGATAAAGGGTCTAGAAAACTTATTAGCAAAATAGACACTGTATTCATTCCCTAGCCTCTCTTCTACCAAAGCAACCTCTTCCCGGGTAATTTTTTGAAGAGGTGTTCCTCCAATTAGTACATAATTATCGTAGAGCGTTTGAATTTCGTGATCTTGCGGTCTCACTCCACGACGAATATTTGTGAAAAAATCAGCCACACCTTCAAAGGTAATCTCTTCTGGCGAGCCGAAAGTCATCATTAAAATTGCTTTTTTCATAATCGCTTCCTTGTGATATTTTTATCAAGTTTATTTTATCATTAATTCGTTGATAAGTAAACGCCAACATAGTGAATTTCCCTAACTTCTGTCTTTTGTTTTTCTCCCTTTTCTATGATACAATGGAAAAAATGAAATCAAAGGAGTTTTTTATGACTTATCCCAATCTCTTGGATCGATTCCTAACCTACGTTAAGGTCAATACGCGCTCTGATGAACACTCTACTACTACTCCAAGTACGCAGAGTCAGGTAGATTTTGCTACAAATGTTCTTATTCCTGAAATGAAACGTGTTGGATTACAAAATGTTTATTATCTACCAAATGGTTTTGCAATTGGAACCTTACCAGCCAATGATCCATCTTTAACACGTAAGATTGGCTTCATCTCCCACATGGATACTGCTGACTTTAATGCCGAAGGAGTCAATCCACAGATAATTGAAAACTACGATGGTGGTGTGATTGAACTAGGAAATTCTGGTTTCAAACTAGATCCCGCTGACTTCAGGAGTCTGGAGAAATATCCAGGTCAAACTCTTATCACAACAGATGGTACAACCTTACTAGGAGCAGATGATAAGTCTGGAATTGCTGAAATTATGACAGCAATTGAATACTTGAATGACCATCCAGAAATCAAGCATTGTGAGATTCGTGTTGGATTCGGTCCTGATGAGGAAATAGGAGTCGGTGCAAATAAATTTGATGCTGAGGACTTTGATGTAGATTTTGCCTACACTGTTGATGGTGGTCCACTGGGAGAACTTCAATACGAAACCTTCTCAGCAGCAGCTGCAGAAATTCATTTCCAAGGCCGCAATGTCCATCCTGGGACTGCAAAAGGGCAAATGGTAAATGCTCTTCAATTAGCTATTGATTTTCATAATCAACTCCCTGAAAATGACCGTCCTGAGTTAACAGATGGTTACCAAGGTTTCTATCATCTTATGGACGTTACAGGTAGTGTTGAAGAAGCGCGTGCAAGCTACATCATCCGAGACTTTGAAAAGGATGCATTTGATGCTCGCAAGAAAACCATGCAAGTAATTGCAGATAAGATGAATCAAGAACTTGGTAGCACTCGAGTTACACTAACTCTCACTGATCAGTACTACAATATGAAAGAGGTCATTGAAAAAGATATGACTCCTATCACTATTGCAAAAACAGTCATGGAACAACTCGAAATCAAACCAATCATTGAACCAATTCGTGGAGGTACAGATGGTTCTAAGATTTCTTTTATGGGAATCCCAACTCCAAATATCTTTGCTGGTGGAGAAAATATGCACGGTCGTTTCGAGTACGTGAGTCTCCAAACCATGGAACGTGCTGTTGATACAATCATTGGTATCGTAGCCTATAAGGACTAAAAAATACGATGTAGCTTAGCTACATCGTATTTTTAAATTATTCAGCAGGTTTAACTTGATCAGAAACTGCGTTCGTAGATTCTTCTGCAGCTTTTTCTGAATTAGCTTCACTAGGTTTAGGAGCTAGTGTATCGCTCGGTTTATTTTCTTCTCTAGTAGTTACACTATCACCCTCAGCTTTAGGGGCTTCACCAGTTTCTGTGCTTGAGGCTGGTTTAGTACCTTCACTTGTAGCTTCAGTTGTAGCTTTTGGTTCAGCTTCTGTTCCTGAAACTGCCTTAGACTTGATTTCTTGATTCAAGGCTAGTATTGTTTTGGCTAATTCAAGTAAAGCTTCTTTATCTTTACTTTTTGCTGCGAGCTGGTCAAGTAATGCATCTACTTTATCGAAGTCTGCATCAGAACCATGGTTATTTTCTAGATAAGTATGAAGTGAAATTAGACTATCATATAATTTTTGATAGAGAACCAGTGTTAGTGGGTCTTGTTCTTCATTCTCTTTTTCTTTTTGTAGAGTAGATGCAATTCGTGTCAAGAGATCTTTAGCTTGAGTATTGACTTCATCTAAAGCAGCATCAGTCTTATTAGCAGCAGATTTCAAATTTTCTACTTCTTCTGCCAAGGATTGTTTGATTCCTTCTTCTTTAACTTGAGCTAAGAATTGCTCTGCTTTGTTCAAGAGACCTTCTACTTCCTCTTTGCTTACATGATTGACATGTTCCTCCTTCTTAAGGTCAGGATAGAGTTCTTTTAGGAATTCATAGATTGCTTGCTTAGCAGATTGACTATCAACTTTTTCTTTATCTAAAACTGTTTCATTTACTTTTGCAGTAGTTGGCTGATTTTTCAAAGCCTCTTCTACTTCTTGTTTTGTTTGGTAAATGCTTGGGAACAGTTTATTCAAGTCTGTAGCCTTAAGGAAGGATTGGGATTGATAAAGAGTCCATGTTAAATCCGCTACTTTATTACGAAGCTCATTACTTAAACGACCATCATTTACATGCTCATAGAAGTACTTGATGTATTCCACTGTTGTAGCACCAGTACGATCATTAAAGTCTTGAAGAGCTTGTAGTTGTGATTCAACTGCTGATAAACCAGCTTCATCTTTTGCTAACTTAGCTTCTTGAAGACGAACTAGAAGGTCTTTTTTCGGAAGCCCATAGCTATCAGTATCTAGTGTATTAATTTTATCAATTAATGCCTGATACTTCTTATCTAATGGACTTGTTTCGACTGGTTTGACACTTTCATCAATATGAATATATTGCTTATCAAAGAGATCAAGTGTTGCAAGATAACCCGCAGTCGAGTTGGTTGCTAGTTTCTTCATGTTTTCAGTAAATTGACCCAAAGCCAACTCAATCTGTCTTTGTTTGATTGGTTGATCTTGATAGAGCGTTCTACTTTCAGCAAGAAGTTGATCTACTTTTGCCAAGACTGCTTTTTCATCAAATGCTCCAGGTTGATAATTTGATTGCAATGCCGGAATCTTATTCTTCAAGGCAACTTCGTACCCTTTGGTTTGAACCTTGATGTAATGATTATGGTCTCCGTGAGGAATGACGAAACTACCATTTTCAACCTGTAAACTATATGGTGAGACACCATCACGCAATGCGGTCGTATAAAGTTCATTCAGAAAATCTAATTCTGGATTTCCAGTTTGAAGTGGAATTCGAACATGCTCTTTTCGAACAGCATATGGATGGATATGAGTAGGATCATAAGCTTGGTCTGGATTACCAAATACAAAGAAACCATTTGAAATTCTGATGGCTTCTAGTGGCACACCATAGGTCTTTGAAATATAAGCCATTTTTTCTTCATCACTAGCATCTCTAGAGAATGATTCAACAGATTTTGCAAGTGGCTGAACAGGCTCGACATAATGATTTGATTTCAAGTGATCTTGAGCTGCTTTGATTTGATCAGGTGTCAAATCTTTCTTAAAGAAGTAATGATTGTGATCGCCATGGCTCATAACAAATCCTTGCTCGTCTTCGCTGATAACTCTATCCGCATCAAAGCCGTGATCGTGTTCTTCATGGTGATGACCATGTTCACCTTCATCATGATCGTCATCATGTGCTGGACTTGGTGTTACTGGTGATTTAGATTTCAAGTGATCTTGAGCTGCCTTGATTTGCTCAGGTGTCAAATCTTTCTTAAAGAAGTAATGATTGTGATCACCATGACTCATGATAAAGCCAGCCGCATCTTCGCTGATGACTCTATCCGCATCAAAGCCGTGATCATGGTCTTCACCATGATGGTGGTCATGCTCATCTTCATCATGGTCCTCATGACTTGGACTTGGTGTCACTGGTGACTTAGCTTTCAAATGATCTTGAGCTGCCTTGATTTGTTCAGGTGTCAAATCTTTCTTAAAGAAGTAATGATTGTGATCGCCATGACTCATAACAAATCCTTGCTCGTCTTCACTGATAACTCTATCCGCATCAAAGCCGTGATCGTGTTCTTCATGGTGATGACCATGTTCATCTTCATCATGATCGTCATCATGTGCTGTACTTGGTGTTACTGGTGATTTAGATTTCAAGTGATCTTGAGCTGCTTTGATTTGATCAGGTGTCAAATCTTTCTTAAAGAAGTAATGATTGTGATCACCATGACTCATGACAAAACCTTCTGAATCTTCACTTATAATTCTATTTGCATCAAAACCATGACCGTGTTCCTCTTCTTCATGGTGAACATGTGGTAACGGATTATTTGGTGTAGAATTAGAAGGATTTTCTAAGCTTGGAGTATTAGATTGTGATTGATGATTGTTAAGAGATGATTTAGGGATATAGTGATAGTGGTCCCCATGTCGTACAATATAAGCATCGCCAGTATCTCTGACAATATCATTAGGGTTAAATACATAACCATCATCTGCTGCAGAAACACCATTATTCGGTGTCAGTGACAAGGGTTGACTGAGAGCTGAACTATTGCCAGATAAATAAGCTTTTGCTGCAGCTAATTCTCCAGCTGAGAGATCACTCTTAGGAATGAAATGATAATGACCACCGTGAGGTACAATATAACCATCACCTGTATCCTTAATGATATCTGAAGCGTTAAATACATAACCATCATCAGTTGTATAACGCCCTTGTAACTTAGCTACTGAGACTTCAGCGCTAGCTGTTTTATCTTCTTTTCCGTGTTCTTGTTTCTGACGATTAATTTCATCTTTGGTTCTTACATTATCGGCATGAGCAGCATCTTTAAGGTAAACATAATATTTTCCATCTACCTTAATAATATATCCTCCCTTAACTTCACTGACAATATCTTGATCTTTCAGCTGATAGTTGGGGTCTTTCATTAATAACTCTTCACTAAAGAGTGCATCAAAAGGAACCTTACCATTATAATAGTGATAATGATCACCATGAGAAGTTACATAGCCTTGATCCGTAATTTTAATAACAATTTGTTCAGCTTGAATTCCTTCTTTTTGACTAACCTGATCTGGAGTCAAATTTTCAGTTTTCTTAGTATCTTTATTCCCGTTTACATATGAAACACGATTTTTGTCGGTATTGGCCTGCTGACTATGCTGGTTCAGAGCATAAACACACAGACTTAAGGAAAGGATAACAGCAGATCCAGCTGCTATATATTTCTTTTTAAATTTCATAAATCCCTCATTTCTATGATTGTTTAAATATTTATTTCTTTAATTAGTAGATAACATACATAGTTTTTTAACTGGTTATTTAACCATTTAATTAACTAGTAAATATTCTACATCTTTTAAATTAGGATGTCAAGATTTTTTATATGTTTTTAAAAAAAAGAGCCAGCACATACCCTTACTGACTCTTTTGATTTATTATCTCAATTATAAAAAATAAAGAAAACGGTTAAACTAAAGATCTATTGTAAGAATCAACCCTACATTTTTTAGTCTAAAATTTTTCTTACTTTAGTTCCTCAAGTAAAGTAAGCATATTTTCTTCCAAATTATCTAAATAAGACTTATCATTTTCAGGATCAGCTTCTAGTGGATTTAAAGTTTTCAGACTCACACCTACTGATTTTACAAGTGTTTCGGCAACTTTTGAAGAAGCATTACTTTCTGTGAAGATTGTCTTTACCTTATAGGATTTCACAAATTCTTGTATTTCTGTTAATTGTCTTGGACTTGGTTCTTGTTCTGGTGATATACCTGCAATTCCTAGTTGATTTAATCCAAATCTCTTAGCTAGATATGAAAATGCCGTATGTTGCGTAACAAAAGTCTTTTGACTTACTTTGTCAAATTTGTCTTTATATTTGTCATTCAAGTCGTTAGCTTTTTTAATAAATTCTTTAGCATTTTTTTGGTAGGTATCTTTGTGCTCACCATCAATATCTGATAATTTATCAGCAATAATCTGCGCTTCCTCTGCAGCTTTTAATGGATCTAACCATGTGTGTGGATCATAAAGAGTCTTCTCATCAACTCCATCTCCTGCTTTGATATCCTCTAATCCTGGTACACGCTCTAATGCCATACCTTCTGAAGCTTCTAAAACTTTAACTTTAGATTTTTTCAAATTTGGGTCCAAGCTCCCAGCCCAAGATTCCAATGTATGGGAATGATAGATAAAAACATCTGCATCATAAATTGCTGCAATATCATTTGCTGAGGGTTCAAACGAGTGAATACCGCTACTAGATTGAATCATACGAACATCATTCAAATCCCCGGATACTTCTTTTACCATGGCGTAAATAGGATAAAAACTGGTTACAATTTTCATTCCTTTTACCTCTTGTGTTTCTTTTTTACTACAAGCACCTAAAGTAAAAATTAAAACGCTAAATAGTAGCATTAATAAAGTTCTTCTTTTCATCTCAACTCCATATAAATTAATTAACCGGTAAAAATTGTACTCCTATTTTTTTGTATTGTCAAGTTTTTTAGGAATTGACACATGCTATTGCGTAAACTCATAGTTAGTTTTAATTATAAAGAAAAAAGAATTCCTTCAAACTATTTTTATTTATAACATTTATTCTCTTACTTCTCTAATAATACGTTTTAGATTTGAATGACTAAACCTTAGACATTATTCATTCTACATAACAGTTTGTAGAATTTTATCAATTAAATAATTTTCATTATAAAACACCCCAAAAGTTAGATTTTTTGTGTCCAACTTTTAGGGTGTTATTCACTACAAACTTTTTTTAGGATATATAACCTACTATTTAAACTTTTGTCATATTTTATTTTGAATTACTTGCTTTTAACAAACCTAATAGTTTTTCAACTTCAGTCATAATCTGATTATTGTCCATCGTTTGTAAATTAAAACTATTTCTCAAACCAGCAAGGGTTTCTGAAGCATTAGATTTGATAGCATCATCTGTTATTTTTGCCAGTAATTCTTCTGCTTCTTTTAATTTAGCTTCCACTTTTTCTGACGCTACTTGAGGAACTTCAGGTTCATCTGGTGTAGCCTCAGCATCAGATTCTGTATTAGATTCTGATGGTTTATAAAGATTATTTGCTGATGGAGCAATGTTTTCAGGATTTTTATTTTCAGAACTTGAACCACTATTAGAAGCAGTATCTTCGTGAGTTTTTTCAGTTTTATCACTGTTCTCAGATTTATCACTAATACTATTATCTTGATTTCCTTTATTTTTAAGAACATGATCACTAGCATTTCCCCAACCTTCATCAGAATGAGGTCGTTCATCAGGATGTTCAACATAATATTTAACAGTTGCAAATAAATCTTCTAAAGTATATCCTTTAGGTGCTTCGTAAAGACCTTCATCATACCATGAAAATTTAAGATTATGATAATGATCAAAGTGAGGGATGACAAAGTGACCATTTTGTACAGCAACAGTATATTGTAGATGATTTGGTATTTTATCTAATGGTACTTTTTTCTCACCTTTCACTCTGTTATAGATTGCTTCAGAACCACTTGTTTTAGGATCAACTTTTTCCTTTTCATTAGAAGTAGATGGTTGTAATCCTTTATCTTTAGTATAAGTTTCAGCAGCAGCTCTTTCTGCTTCGGATAAACTCTCTTTTTTAATCCAGTGGCTATGATTCAGGTGAGGCGTTACATAAGCATTTCCTTCATCGCTTTCAATATCATTTACATCAAAGATATATCCGTCAGATGTTGTGTATTTACCTGCTAGTTTTGCCAATTTAATTTCATCATCTGTGTAGGCAATTTGTGAATTTGGTTTACCAACTCTTTCTGGATGAGTGGTTAAAGAAAGGATTTTCAATATATCATTAACCAAACTTACTTTATCCGATGATTCATCGTTTAATCGAGATACTAATTGATCTAAGGAACGGTATTCAGAAGAAGAACTATTATTTTTAGAAATCGCCTTATGTGCTAAACTTAACAAATCATAGGCTCTATCATAAAATTCTTTATTGCTAGGTGATATGTTGTCTTTTTTAGGAGGTAGTTTATGGACAACTTCTTCTTTAGTAGGCTCTATCTTATTTTCTTTAATTGGCTTACTTTCAACTGGCGTATTGATTTTCGTAGTTGAAGCAGGTTTTAAAGGAGTTACACTTACTAATGTGCCAACATTTTGTCCTTTTATAGGGATTACACGGGCAATTTTTTCTTCCAGTGAAGACATTTGTGAGTAAGGAATAAAGTGGAAATGATCACCATGAGGGACAGCGACACCGTTTGCAGTACGGTTTGTTATTTGTGCGGGATCAAATACTAATCCGTCAGACTCGACATGTCGCTCTGATAGAGGTTTAGCATATAATTCTTTCAAAAGTGCCGGAATATCTTCTCTTTGTTTATCCTTGTGACTTGGAGTGTTATTTAAACCTGGTGTTTTTGGCAGACTTGGTTGACTTACTGAAGGTTGTGTGGTTGAGCCACCATAAGGTTTATTAGAAAAAATTGGGAGAGTTCCATCCTGATTTTGGTGATAAGTTGAACCTATATTCAAATGTGGAGTTTCTACCAAATTTGGTTGACTTGAATTTGAATCATCTCTGCTTGGTTGACTTACTGAAGAATGAGAACTTTGTTTGTTGTTCCAATAAGCTTGAGCTGCTGCTAGCTCTCCTGCAGACAAATCACTCTTAGGAATATAGTGGAAATGATTGCCATGCGGTACAACAAATGCATCACCTGTATCTTCAATAACATCTGTCGGACTAAAGACATATCCGTCATCTGTGGTATAGGCACCACCACTTCCTCTATTTGAAGATTGAGAATTAGAAGGATAGTTTAAATTTGAACTTGCAACACTTGATGATGTAGTACTTTGAGGATAGTTTTCACCTTCCTCTCCACCCCCACCACCGATTGGAAGATTACGAGCTAATGTTTCTTCCAAAGCAGACATTTGTAAGTATGGAATAAAATGGAAATGATCTCCGTGAGGGACCACTACACCGTTTGCAGTACGTTTTGTAATCTGAGCTGGATCAAAAACTAACCCATCAGATTCTACATGCCGTTGGCTTAGTGGTTGAGCATATAGTTCTTGAAGTAGACTGTAAAGATTACCATCGCCACTAACAGAATTATTAGCTCCTCCAGCTCTATTTGAATTATAGGCAACTGAACTTAAGCGGCCTCCCTTTCCAGCAAGAAATGCTTCTGCCGCCGCTAATTCACTAGCTGATAATTCACTCTTAGGAATATAGTGGAAATGGTTGCCATGAGGAACAATATAAGCATCACCCGTATCTTCTATAATATCTGACGGATTAAAGATATAGCCATCATCTGTTGTATAACGTCCTTGCGCTTTAGCGGCTGCAACGGCATCATCATTATTTTTATTATGATTGTGACTATGTTCTTGTTTTTGACGATTGATCTCTGCTTTAGTTCGGATATTATCTGCATGAGCTAAATCTTTAATATATACATAATATTTCCCATTAACTTTGATAATGTATCCACCCTTGATTTCATTGACGATATCTGAATCTTTTAACTGATAGTTAGGATCTTTCATCAATAATTCTTCACTGATGATAGCATCATAAGGAACCTTACCATTGTAATAATGATAGTGGTCTCCATGAGATGTTACGTACCCCTGATCTGTAATCTTAATAACAATTTGTTCAGCATTGATACCTTCTTTTTTACTAACTTCATCTGGAGTCAAGTTTTCTGCTTTTTGGCCAACTTGTTTACCATCAATATAAGAAACACGATTATTTTCTTTTGTAGTTTGTGCTTGATGGAGTCCTAACTCATAAGCGCAAACACTTAACACTAAAGCGGCTGCCGAACCAGCTATATATTTCTTTTTCATTGTTCACCTCACTGTAGTTCTTCTGCTAATACACCCATATTTTCTTCAAGATTTTCTAGATAACTTTTGTCATTTTGTGGGTCTGCCTCTAAAGGATTTAGAGTTTTAAGACCCACACCTGTTGATTTGACAAGAGTTTCAGCTACTTTTGAAGATGCATTACTTTCTGTAAAAATCGTTTTAACTTTATAAGTTTTCACAAATTCTTGAATTTCTGTCAGTTGTCTTGGATTTGGTTCTTGATCTGGTGATATACCAGCAATACCTAATTGTTTGAGACCAAATCTCTTAGCCAAATAAGAAAAGGCTGTATGTTGAGTTACAAAGGTTTTTTGACTAGCCTTCTCAAATTTTGGTTGGAATTTTTTTGTTAATTCCTGTGCTTTTTTAATGAATTCTTGAGCATTTTTTTGATATGTATCTTTATGCTCGCTATCAATTTCAGATAACTTATCTGCAATAATCTGAGCTTCTTCACCAGCTTTCTCAGGATCAAGCCATGTGTGAGGATCATAAAGTGTTTTTTCATCAACACCATCCCTTGCTTCAACATCTTCCAAGCCAGGGACTCTTTCTAAGGTCATACCTTCAGATGCTTCTAAAACCTTAACCTTAGATTTCTTCAAATTAGGGTCAAGACTTCCAGCCCATGATTCTAAAGTATGAGAATGATAAACAAAAACATCAGCGTCATAGATAGCAGCAATATCATTTGCAGAAGGCTCAAAAGAATGAATACCACTACTTGACTGAATCATCCGTACATCGTTTAAACCACCGGATACTTCCTTAACCATAGCGTAAATAGGATAAAAGCTAGTGACAATTTTCATCCCTTTACCAGTCTGACTTTCTTTTTGACCACATGATCCAAGAAAAATCAGTAAAATACTTAAGAAAAGTAAAAATAAATTTTGTTTTTTCATAAAAACTCCTTTACTATTTAATTAACTGGTTAAGAGTATACTCTTATTTTTTTTCAAAGTCAAGTTTTTAATGATATATTTAATATATTTTTCTTTATAAAAAATTTTTCACAAAAAAAGAACCCTGCGACAAAGTCACAAGGTTCATAAGATTAATCAAAATTAACGTATTCTTTTTGAAGTTCAAGAACTTCTTCCATTGTTGAGCATTCTGTAAGGGCACGATTTGCGTACTCTTCCATTTTTGCAGTATCCAATTTCTTCATCAAGCTACGTGTACGAAGTACTGAAGTTGCTGACATAGAGAACTCATCCAAGCCCATTCCGACAAGAAGTGGAACAGCTTTTTGGTCACCAGCCATCTCACCACACATACCAGCCCATTTACCTTCAGCGTGAGCTGCCTTGATAACGTTGTTAATCAAGCGTAGGATTGATGGGTTATATGGTTGGTAAAGGTATGAAACTTGTTCGTTCATACGGTCTGCTGCCATTGTATATTGGATCAAGTCATTTGTACCAATTGAGAAGAAGTCAACTTCTTTTGCAAATTGGTCTGCAAGCATAGCTGCTGCAGGAATTTCAATCATGATACCAACTTGGATGTCTTCTGCTACTGCAACACCTTCTGCAAGAAGATTTGCTTTTTCTTCGTCAAAGACTGCTTTAGCTGCACGGAATTCCTTCAAAAGTGCAACCATTGGGAACATGATACGCAATTGACCATGAACAGATGCACGAAGAAGAGCACGAATTTGTGTGCGGAACATAGCATCACCAGTCTCAGCAATAGAGATACGAAGGGCACGGAAGCCAAGGAATGGGTTCATTTCATGTGGCATATCGAAGTAAGGAAGTTCCTTATCTCCACCGATGTCCATTGTACGAACGACAACTGGTTTACCATTCATTCCTTCAAGAACAGCTTTGTATGCTTCATATTGCTCGTCTTCTGTCGGGAAGTCTTGAGAATCCATGTACAAGAATTCTGTACGGTAAAGTCCTACAGCTTCTGCACCGTTATCATTAACACCTTCAACATCTTTTGGAGTACCGATGTTAGCAGCCAACTCGAAGTGTTTACCGTCAGCAGTCACTGTTTGAGCATCTTTCAAAAGTGCCCATTCAGCTTTTTGTTTAGCATAAGCTTCACCAGCTGCTTTAAATTCTGCTGCTTGTTCATCTGTTGGGTTGATAATTACTTCACCAGTAATTCCGTTAACGGCAAGGATATCACCGTCTTTCACTACTTCAGTGATGTTATTTGTTCCCAATACAGCTGCAATTTCAAGTGTACGTGCCATGATAGCTGAGTGGCTTGTACGTCCACCGATGTTTGTTACAAAAGCTTTTACAAAGTTTTTGTCCAATTGAGCTGTATCAGATGGTGTCAAGTCATGCGCAATGACGATTACTTCTTCATTGATAGAAGCTGGGTTTGGCAATTTCTTACCAAGAAGGTTTGCCAATACACGTTTTGTCACGTCGCGGATATCCGCTGCACGTTCTTGCATATATGGGTTGTCTTCCATGCCTTCAAAGATAGTGATGAACATGTCAGTCACTTCTTTAAGACCTGCTTCAGCATTGACTTTCTTAGCACGGATTGTTTCTTTAATCTGACCAATCAATTCTGGGTCAGCAAGAACCATCAAATGTGCATCAAAAACTTGAGCCGCTTCTTCACCAAGCGTACCTACAGCCTTCTCACGGATAAGAGAAAGCTCGTTTTGAGAAGCTTCAAGAGCTACATCCAAACGAGCCTCCTCTGCATTTGTATCTTCGACTGAAAGAGTCTCGAATGACAAATCCGGTTGAACGAGTAGATATGCTTTTGCAACAGCAACACCATCAGATGCTGCAATTCCTTTAAGCATTTCTGTCATCTCTCTTATGCCAACCCTTCTTTTTCCATAGTTTCAGTGATAGCAGCAATTGCGTCATCTGCATCTGCACCTTCAGCTGAGATAGTTACGTCAGCACCTTGGCCAACACCAAGACTCATAACACCCATGATTGATTTAAGGTTAACTGATTTACCTTTGTACTCAAGAGTGATATCTGAAGCAAATTTGCTAGCAGTTTGTACCAACAATGTTGCTGGACGTGCGTGAATACCTGTTTCTGCCACTACGTGGAAATCTTTAGAAGCCATAGTTTGACTCTCCTTTTGTTCTTTCTTTTTTGAGTTATGTGATAACCCTTACAATTTGGTATTATATCATCTTCTAGGAATTTTTTCAAGCATTTTATGGGATTTATTCGATTTCCTTTCAGATAACTTGCTGAAAATCTTCTATCCTAAATAACAAAACACAGGATATAGTTTTTCAAAAAACAACTTATAGGATTTTCTTTGCTGTTTTATAAACAATACACTATATATTGTGTTTTGGTGGGTTTGATAGAAAAAAAGACCACTATATTTAGTTATAAATCATTGACAAAAATTTATTTTCTGATATACTAGGATAGTATTAAATTTTAAAGAGGAGTTACACAATGGTAACTGTTTATTCTAAAAACAACTGTGTCCAATGTAAAATGACCAAACGTTTCTTGGACAGTAATAATGTCGCTTATCGTGAAATCAACCTTGATGAGCAACCTGAATACATCGATCAAGTTAAAGAGCTCGGTTTCAGCGCAGCTCCTGTTATCCAAACACCAACTGAAGTCTTTTCAGGTTTCCAACCAGGAAAACTGAAACAATTAGCTTAATCTTAAAACATCATCCAGAAGAAAACTGCTTCTAGGGCTAACTTAGAAGCCTTTCTTTTGCAATTAGATAAGGGAAATTTTATGGGATTAAAACATCTTGAGGACGTGACTTACTTCCGTCTCAATAACGAAATCAACCGTCCAGTCAATGGACAAATCATGCTTCATAAAGATAAAGAAGCCTTGGATGCCTTCTTTAAAGAAAATGTAGTTCCAAACACTATGGTTTTTGATTCAATCACTGATAAAATCAACTACCTCATTGAACACAACTACATCGAAACAGCCTTTATCAAGAAATATCGTCCAGAATTTTTGGAAGAATTGTCGCAATTTATCAAAGACCAAAACTTCCAATTCAAATCTTTCATGGCAGCTTATAAATTTTACAATCAATATGCCTTGAAGACAAATGATGGTGAATACTATCTTGAAAGTATGGAAGATCGTGTACTCTTTAACGCACTTTATTTCGCAGATGGTAATGAAGCTATCGCTACTGATATTGCAAATGAAATCATTCACCAACGTTACCAACCTGCTACTCCTTCCTTCTTGAACGCTGGTCGTGCCCGTCGTGGTGAGTTGGTCTCTTGTTTCTTGATTCAAGTTACGGATGATATGAACTCTATAGGCCGTTCTATCAACTCTGCCCTTCAACTGTCACGTATCGGTGGTGGTGTGGGAATTACTCTCAGCAACCTTCGTGAAGCTGGTGCTCCTATTAAAGGATATGAGGGAGCCGCTTCTGGTGTCGTACCTGTTATGAAACTCTTTGAAGACAGTTTCTCTTACTCTAACCAATTGGGACAACGTCAAGGTGCTGGTGTTGTTTACCTTAACGTCTTCCACCCAGATATCATCGCCTTCCTTTCAACTAAGAAGGAAAATGCTGATGAGAAGGTTCGTGTTAAAACACTTTCTCTCGGTGTTGTAGTACCAGACAAATTCTACGAATTGGCTCGTAAAAATGAAGACATGTACCTATTCAGTCCTTACTCTGTTGAACTTGAATACGGTATTCCATTTAACTACATCGATATTACTGAAAAATATGATGAACTTGTAGCCAATCCAAATATCCGTAAGACAAAAATTAAGGCCCGTGATTTGGAAACTGAAATTTCTAAATTGCAACAAGAATCTGGCTATCCTTATGTAGTCAACATCGATACTGCCAACCGCGCAAATCCTATTGATGGAAAAATCATCATGAGTAACCTGTGTTCTGAAATTCTCCAAGTTCAGGAACCAAGCTTGATTAACGATGCTCAAGAATATCTCCAAATGGGTACTGATATCTCATGTAACCTTGGTTCAACAAACGTTGTCAACATGATGACTTCACCTGACTTTGGTCGCTCTATTCGAGCTATGGTGCGTGCCTTAACCTTTGTTACAGATAGCTCCCATATCGTAGCGGTTCCTACTATCGATAACGGAAACAGCCAGGCACATACCTTTGGTCTTGGTGCCATGGGACTTCACAGCTACCTTGCCCAACAATTGATTGAATATGGATCACCCGAATCTGTTGAGTTCACTAGCATCTACTTCATGCTTATGAACTACTGGACTTTGGTGGAGTCAAACAATATCGCACGTGAACGTGGTATCACCTTCCACAACTTTGACAAGTCAGATTATGCCAACGGTACCTACTTTGAGAAATACTTAACTGGCGAATTTGTTCCAACATCAGACCGTGTCAAAGAACTCTTTAAAGATGTCTTTATCCCTAGCGCAGCTGATTGGGCTGAACTTCGTAACAAGGTTCAAGCAGATGGACTTTACCACCAAAACCGCCTTGCTGTAGCACCAAATGGTTCTATCAGTTATATCAATGATGTTTCTGCTTCTATCCACCCTATTACTCAACGGATTGAAGAACGACAAGAAAAGAAAATCGGTAAGATCTACTATCCTGCTGCAGGATTGTCTACAGAGACTATTCCTTACTACACTTCTGCTTACGACATGGATATGCGTAAAGTAATTGATGTCTACGCAGCTGCAACTGAACATGTAGATCAAGGACTATCCCTCACTCTCTTCATGCGTAGTGACATTCCAAAAGGTCTTTACGAATGGAAGAAAGAAAACAAACAAACGACACGTGACTTGTCAATCCTTCGTAACTATGCCTTTAACAAGGGTATCAAGTCTATCTACTACGTTCGTACCTTTACTGACGATGGTGGAGAAGTTGGCGCTAACCAATGTGAAAGTTGCGTTATTTAGTTTTTAACCAAAGTAATTACTATTTCTCTGTAATTTTAGTAAGCTAACTTCAAAAGAGAACTTGGTCAAGCATTTTATAAACTAGCTAAGCACATGTAAAAGTCGGTTCTCCGACTTTTTGTGCGATACACTAAAGGAATTATCATAAAGCAAAAACGATTGTACAACAGCGTTATTATATACAGAAAGAGATTTCAAATGGAAACTTACTACAAAGCCATTAACTGGAATGCCATCGAAGATGTCATCGACAAATCAACTTGGGAGAAGTTAACGGAGCAGTTCTGGCTCGATACACGTATCCCCCTATCAAATGACTTGGATGACTGGAGAAAATTATCAAATAAAGAGAAAGACTTAGTCGGAAAAGTCTTTGGTGGTTTAACCCTTCTTGATACTATGCAGTCTGAAACAGGTGTTCAGGCGCTTCGTTCAGATATCCGTACGCCACACGAAGAAGCTGTCTTCAACAACATCCAATTCATGGAATCAGTCCACGCAAAATCTTACTCTTCTATCTTCTCAACTTTGAATACAAAATCTGAGATTGATGAAATTTTCGAATGGACCAATACAAACCCTTACCTACAAAAGAAGGCCGAAATTGTCAATGAAATCTATCTCAATGGTAGTCCACTTGAGAAGAAAGTTGCCAGTGTCTTCCTTGAAACCTTCCTCTTCTACTCAGGTTTCTTCACTCCCCTCTATTATCTGGGCAACAACAAACTTGCCAACGTAGCAGAAATTATCAAATTGATTATTCGTGACGAATCTGTTCACGGTACCTACATCGGTTACAAGTTCCAGCTTGGTTTTAATGAATTACCAGAAGAAGAACAAGAGAAACTCAAGGAATGGATGTACGATCTCCTCTATACTCTTTACGAGAATGAAGAGGGCTATACTGAGAGCCTCTATGATGGTGTTGGTTGGACTGAAGAAGTTAAAACCTTCTTACGCTACAACGCTAATAAGGCCCTTATGAACCTAGGTCAAGATCCTCTCTTCCCAGATTCAGCAGATGATGTCAATCCAATTGTTATGAACGGAATCTCTACAGGAACTTCCAACCATGACTTCTTCTCTCAAGTCGGAAATGGTTACCTCCTAGGTGAAGTTGAAGCCATGCAAGATGATGACTATAACTATGGCCTATAATATGACCAAACACATTCTTTAAATATGGTTTGTTTAAAACAACCATATTTTTTTTGTTTTTGTTTTCTTTTGTTTTTTAAATTGATTGATTGAATACTTTATGATAAAATAGTAATAGAAATTGAGGTGATGATCATGCTAAAACAAGAGAAACTAGATAATATTCTAGAAACTGTAAATACAAAAGGTACAATTACTGTAAAAGAAATTATGACCCGTCTTGATGTATCAGATATGACAGCTCGAAGATATTTACAGGAATTGGCTGATAAGGACCTCCTTGTTCGTGTTCATGGTGGTGCTGAAAAGATGCGCTCAGGTTCTCTCCTAAATAATGAACGTTCAAACATCGAAAAGCAAGGTTTACAAATTGCAGAAAAACAAGAAATCAGCCGTTTTGCTGGCCATCTAATCAATAAAGGGGAAACTATCTTTATTGGTCCAGGAACAACACTGGAGAGTTTCGCACGTGAACTTCCTATTGATAATATTCGTGTTGTAACAAACAGTTTACCAGTCTTTCTCATCCTAAACGAACGAAAACTAACAGATTTGATTTTAATTGGTGGAAACTACCGCTCTATCACTGGAGCCTTTGTAGGAACATTAACCTTGCAAAACTTGGCCAATCTTCAATTTTCTAAAGCCTTCGTTAGCTGTAATGGTATTAAGGACAATGCGATTGCGACCTTTAGTGAAGAGGAAGGTGAATCTCAACGCATCGCCCTCAATAATTCCAATAAAAAATACTTACTAGCTGACAACAGTAAGTTCAATAAATTTGATTTCTATACCTTCTACAATATCTCTGATATTGATACCATCGTTTCAGACTCTAAACTGAGCAAAGAAACATTAGAACAACTTTCAAAACAAACAAAAATTATTCTTTCTAAACCATAAAACTATCCCCACCGATTGGTGGGGATTTTTATCTACAGATTAGTCTATAATCTGACTTTCTGCTACTTTCTTGTACCAATGAGCTGATTTCTTTGGATAACGTTCTTGAGTTTCAAAGTCTACATAAAAGAGACCGTAGCGTTTTTCATAACCGTTTGACCATGAGAAGACGTCCATCAATGACCAAATGAAGTAACCTTTTACATTAGCTCCATCTGCAATTGCATCAGACAAGACCTCCAAGTGTTGTTTGACATAATCAATCCGGCCATCATCGTAAACAGTGTTATCAACGAACTCATCTTTATATCCAAGACCATTTTCAGTGATGTAAATCTTCTTGTAGTTTGGATAATCTTTCTTAACACGCATGATTTGGTCGTACAAACCTTGAGGATAGATAATCCAGTCCCAATCTGTGCGTGGAACATAGTCAGGAGCTACACGACGTCCGATACCTTTGATTTGGTACTTAGAACTCCCCTTTTCTCCCTTACCATTGTGGATGATTTCTGTTTCACAATCACAAGCTTCCATCCAGTCACTCATATAGTAGTTAATACCAAGGAAATCGTTCAAATCTTTTGCTGCTTCTAATACTGCGAAATCTTCTTCACGAAGATCTAAGCTACCACCATTGACGGATAAAATATGGTTGACGCCTTCCATCGTTTTATCTGAATAGCGGCCTAGATAAGTTGCATCCAAAATAAACTTGTTGTGAATAATGTCTTCCAACTCAGCTGCATGAACATCTGCTGGATTTTTAGGATCTAAAGGATACTTAGTTGGCAGTGCGTGAACAACACCAATTTCACCTTTATAACCTTTATCTTTATATAATTTAACTGCTCTTGCATGAGACACCATCATATTGTGGTGCGATTGGAAGACTTTGGCAAGGTCGTACTGAATACCTGGAGGGAATTTACCAACCAAGTATTGACCATCACCAATTGGCCCAATTTCATTAAAGGTTGTCCAATAGTTTACTTCTGGAAATTCTTCAAAACAGAAGGCAGCGTAGTCTACAAAGTGTTCGATATTTTCACGGTTTAAGAAGTCTCCATTTGAGTGGAGAGCTTCTGGCGTGTCAAAGTGATGAAGAGTTACAAAAGGCTCAACATGACGTTTGTGACACTCTGCAAATAGATTATGATAAAACTCAACACCTTTAGCATTTACTTGACCGTAACCGGTTGGGAAAATACGTGACCAAGCAATAGAAATTCGAATACCATTGACACCATACTCTTCTGCCAACTTGAGGTCAACTGGGTATCGATTGTAAAAATCACTAGCTGGTTCTGCAGTGTACCAGTAGTTATCTTCAAGATATTTATCCCAAGCAACTGGTCCTTTCCCATCAGTATGTGTAGCACCTTCTGCTTGATAGGCAGCTGTTGCGCCACCAAAAATAAAGTCTTTTGGTAATGTTTTTGTCATTTTTTTCACCTATTTCTTGATTTAAATAAAGTAAAAGTGAGAGGAGAGGAGTCAGTGAGCCATCCTTCTCCATCTCACTTCTTGTACCAAGTCACCGAATTGTGACATGAGGAGGTAAAAACGATATCTTTTTACCGACGAATTAATAAGGCGATTAGGAAATTCGCCATAGCTATTTCCGTAACGAGAGGAGACTGTTTCAGAGTCCCTATTATTAATCGAATTGTGACATGAGGAGGTAAAAACGATATCTTTTTACCGACGAATTAACAAAGCGATTAGGAAATTCGCCATAGCGATTTCCGTAACGATAGGAGACTATTTCAGAGTCCCTATCGTTAATCGAATTGAGCTTGTACGAATGCAAGAGCACCTTTTCCATCACGAGTTAATTTAATGTATTGAGCGCCTTCTGTTTTCGCAAGTTTAATATCGAGTTTATCAGTTTCTGCTTTCATATCTTCAAAGTTTGAAGCAACTTGAGGGGCAAGGATAACCAAATCAAACTCTGGCAACATTTCACGGTGAGCACCATAACCACCTGCTGCTGCTTTCACAGGAACATTGTACTCTGCAGCTGCCTTATTCAAAGCATTTGCAAGGAGACCACTTGTACCTCCACCAGCACATAGAACGAGAACATTTGTTTCTTCAGTGATTTTATTTTGTACTGCTTCTACACCCGCTTTCTCAAGAATAGCATCCGCTTTTGCAGTGTTAAAGTTTGCAGCAACTTTTTCTTTCAATTCATCATTAGACTTACCTGAACGTTCTTCTTCGAGAATTTGTTCGTCATATACTTTAAGGAATGGATAGTAAATGACTACGTCAACCACAATTAGAAGGGCAGCAAGAATGAACGATAGAACTTGGAAGTTAGTACCAAGAACTAGACCTAGTGGAGCTGGAGTTGTCCATGGTAGATTAGCAGTAAATGAGTTCATTCCAAGTGTTTCAATAAAGAATTTGAAGATCCAAACGTTTGCGATTGGAGCAAAGATAAACGGAATGAAGAAGATTGGGTTCAGTACAAGAGGGGCACCAAACAAGATTGGTTCGTTAACACCGAAGAAGGTTGGGACTACAGATGCACGTCCGATGGCACGGTTACGTTTTGATTTTGTTAACCACATGAACATGAACGGAACTACTAGAGTTGCTCCTGTACCACCCATAGTAACGATAAACATTTGTGTACCAGAAGTTAGAATCTTATCTGCATGCATACCTTGTTGAAGGAGATTCAAGTTGACTTCGGCATTTGCATAAGTAATAGCTGCAATAGCAGGCTCAACGATAGAAGGACCATGAATACCTACAAACCAGAAAAAGGCAAAAGCTCCAAAGATAATGGTAATACCTAGATAACCATCAGCTGCTGAGAATAGAGGGGCAAAGAATTTACCAATTGCTTCAGCTACACTTGCGCCAGCAAATTGACGAGCAAGAAGGTCAAGGGCGTAAAGTGAAACAACAGATAGAGTAAATGGAATAACGTCTTTAAATACTTGGGAGATATTTGGCGGAACTTCGTCCGGCATACGAATGGTAACGTTGTTCTTAACACAGACCTTATAGATAGCTACAGTCACAAAGGCAGCAAGGAAGGCTGAAAGCAAACCTTTTGTTCCAAGGAATCCTGTTGCAAAGCCACCTTCAATTGGATCAGCTGCCAACATTAACAAACCAACAATCGCTGCCAACAGTGTTGACATATAGTTGATTTGATTGGTTTTCTCCATGCTACGGTTGACTGAGTCGGTCAATGACTTAGCTGTTGTACCAGCTACCAAGAGAGCCAGAATACCCATAGAATAGCTATAAGGTTTCATCAGAAAAGCTACAACTTCTTCAGACCATTTAAAGCCCCATGAGTTTGGTACAAAGGCAATCAAGATAAAGATACTTGAGAAGAGAATAACAGGCATACCTGCAATGAAACCATCACGAATAGCACGAAGATAGATATTACGAGATAGTTTCTCAAAGAATGGCTTTCCTTTCTCGATAAATGCAATTAATTTATTCATTACTTAACTCCTCTCTTATAAAGTTCGATTAAGTGGTGCATCAAATCTTTTAACAAGATGGTTGTCATCAAGTGGTCTTGGCCATGCATCATGGTTACACTATAAGCTAAGTCCTCACCTGAAGCTTCCTTAGTTAATAGACTTGTTTGCGCGTGGTGAGCCTCTGCAATACAGCTACCAGCTTCCTCGACTAAGCTATCTGCTTTCGCAAAATCGCCAGCTTCAGCAGCCTTTAAAGCTTCCAATAGTTTTGAACGAGCATCGCCAGCATAGGCTACGATTTCAAAACCTAACAATGTTACTTCTTCTCTATTCATGATAGAATTCTCCTTATATAGTTTTAAATAAATTTTTATGACAATAAACGTTGGATATGTAGAACTAGATAAACTCGTTCACTTTTATACAAATCAAGACCCGTATGTTGCGTAATCACATCATAGATCTTGGAACCAATCTCGAAGGCTTTTGGATAGGATTGTTTGATATGGTCTTCCATATCCAGAAGTGATTGATTATCATCTCTGGATCTATCCAAATAATCCAAGAAATAATTCAAATGAATCATAAAACGATCATAGAAATGATTATTCTCTTTGGTTCGTTGAATTGCATAGTCCTTTAGCACTTCTTCAACATTCCTGAGAATTTCTTTCCTCTTATCAATAGACTCCACAAGTTCAACTTCATTTTCACCTTCGGCATTAATGAAATGATAAGCAATCCGAATAATTTCGTCCTCAGGAAAATGATCCGCTAGCTTCTGTCGGTAAATTTCAAATGCTTCATTTGCGATTTGAAAAGCGACAGGATACTTAGTGGAAATATCTGGAAGATTACTATCCTTGTACCTTCCTTGTGCTAGAGCTTGGTAAGAACAGTAAATATGATCTGTCAAGGTTACGTAGAGATACTCTTGAATCGGATAATGATATTTCTTTGATAGCTTATCAATGATTTCATAAGTCACTGTGATAAAATCAAGCGGAACATCTTTGAGGAGAGCCATAAAGTTTTCTCTTGACTCTTCAGTCTTCATCCGAAAGATTTTCTCAACCTGATGTTCAGCAATCAAATCTCCCTTCTTCTTTCCAAATGCAATCCCCTTACCAATCACAATCACTTCTTCTCCTTTATCATTTCTGACAAGCGAGACATTGTGATTCATTGGATTTAGAATTCGATACATGTCAACCTCCTTTTATATCTTAAAGGCATATGAGTACAAAAAATGACCACAAATGAACTAGAAAATCATCCGATTTCTAATTCACCTGTGATCATGCCTAATATTACTTAGTAACACTCACCTTGTATTAACTTGTGATTTAAGTATAGCACAAGTAAGTTATTTTGTAAACCTTTACATACAACTTTTTTTAAATTTTTTTAGATTCATGTTCCTAACCTAGGAGGACTTGCTTACACGCGTTCTTTCCATGAAGTCGCTGTTGTTTGAAGAACTTTATTGAGCTCGTCAATGTTTTCAAATCCAGTTGTGCGAAGCCATTCGCGAGCTGCTGCTTCACCATCTTTGATGTATGCTTCAACTGATCCAGCCCATGTAGCACGGCCACAAAGAACTCCGTTAAAGTTTGCACCTGATTCATGAGCAAATACAAGAGTATCTTGGAAAAGTTTAGCTGATACACCAGCACTCAAGTAGATGTATGGCAAGTTAGTTGCTTCATCTTGTGCTTTAAAGAAGGCTGCAGCTTCTTCGCGTGTATAAACCACTTCACCTTCTGCGAAGCCTTCAACATATTTAATGTTAACAGGAACTTCTACTTTCAAGACATCAATGTTAAAGCGTGGGTCTGAGAAGACTTTCATAGCACCGATAACTTTGTGTGGTTTTACTTTAGCGTATTCTACAGAACCTGCGTCCGCAATTTTTTCATCGTAAGCAAGGATTTCAAGGAAGAATGGGATATCTTCAGCCACACATTCAGAACCGATACGTTCGATGTAAGCTTGTTTTTCTTGGTTGAGTTCGTCTGAGCTATCTACATCGTAGTAAAGCAAGAATTTAACTGCATCTGCACCTTCTTCTTTAATACGTTTTGCAGACCAAACATCCAAGCAGTCTGGCAAGCGTTTTGTACTTGTTGTATCATAACCTGTTTTTTCATAAGCAAGGAGAAGACCAGCTTTTTCATCAAGAGCTTTAGTCGCTGGAAGTCCATACTCAGGGTCAAGAAGCATAGATGAAGCGTATTTAGTCAATTCATCTGCTACTAAAACTTTAAGTTCTTCCATTTGAGCTACAGTTGGTTCTTCTGTTTGGTATTGAGCCATGAGACGTTTCAAAGCACCACGTTGGTCAAATGCAAGAGCTGAGATGATACCATTTTCATCAGAAAGTTTTTCTAAGCGAGCACGTTTTTGTTCTGTTAAAGCCATTTTATACCTCTTTTACTATTAATTGATCATATAGAGCTTGATAGTTGGCCATGTTGACATGACCAGTCATTTTTTCTTGAGCATTGAGCATACCAAGGACATTTGCCTTGATGAGTAATTCTGCATCAGATTCTTTGTGAAGAAGTCCTGAAGAAATCCCTGCTACAGTAGAATCTCCAGATCCAACAGGATTGACTACCTGAATTCTAGGAATATCTACCTTGTAGAAAGTGTCACCATGTTTGGCAAAAGCACCGTTGGCACCAAGTGAAACGATAATCCATTCAATACCTACAAACAAAGGTTCTTGAAGGACTTCTTTTAATTCATCTAAATCTTTTGAAACTTCTTTTCCTAGAAGCTGTGACAGTTCTTCATTGTTTGGTTTTATTACAGTTGGTTTATGAGGAGATTCAAGAACTGCTTCTAGAGCAGCTCCTGAACAGTCCAGTACAACAGGTTTTCCAGCATTATTTGCAATTTTTACAAGTTGAGCATAGTAGTTAACCGGAAGACCGGCAGGTAAACTACCTGAAATAGCAACAACTTCTACATTATCAAGAAGTTTTTCAAAATGAGCCAAGAAGCCTTGACCTTCTTGTTCCAAAACCTCTGGACCTTTTTCTAAAACTTCTGTTTGGTTTTCTCCATGAAGAATAGCAATACAGTTTCGAGTTTCTCCCTGAATAGAGAAGAAACATTTGGTTACTTTATCATCAATATTTTCAACCAAGTATTCGCCAAGTTTCCCACCAACTAAACCAGTAGCAGCTACAGGATCGCCAAATTCTGAAAGAACACGGGTTACATTCAGACCTTTACCACCGGCTGTTTTTGTGACATCAACTACTCGATTGACAGTATCAATTTTTAACTCATCCAAAGGATAGGAAATATCAATAGATGGGTTCATTGTGACTGTTAAAATCATAGGTCACCTCTTAGTCGTGATATTCTCCACGATCCCATTTTTCTAG
This sequence comes from Streptococcus sp. SK643, assembly GCF_000259505.1. Taxonomy (GTDB): domain Bacteria; phylum Bacillota; class Bacilli; order Lactobacillales; family Streptococcaceae; genus Streptococcus. The sequence goes on along the minus strand of NZ_AJMM01000008.1, from coordinate 276,231 downwards.
GAATTCTGTAAAGAAGTTTGCGTCGGCTTGATGTGCATTGTGACTTTCCACATGTTCAATCTTAGCAATCAATTTTTTGTTTTCTTCAGATGGTTTGTATTCAGCGTTGATGAAAGCTTCAATAATATCACACATGAGCAATTCACCAGTAATCTTACCACCAAAACCAATAACGTTAGCATTCAATTGTTCTTTAGCATAAAGAGCTGTTGTCATATCACGAACCAAGGCAGAACGTACACCTGGAACTTTATTTACAGCGTTGTTGATACCAACACCTGTACCACAGATACACACCCCAAGATCAGCTTGACCGCTAACAACTGCTTCACCTACTTTTTTACCAAAGATTGGGTAGTGAGTACGTGTATGGTCATATGTACCAAAGTCAATGACTTCATATCCTTTTGATTTCAAAAATTCTGAAACCGCCATTTTTTCATCTGTTACGATGTGGTCACATCCAATTGCAATTCTCATTTTTAACTTACCTTTCTTATTGTAATCTAATTAGCACATTTTGTTCAACATATCAACACGAATCTGGTGACGTCCACCATCGTATTTACCGTTAACAAATCCTTTAGCAATGTTTTTAGCAAGTTCATCTCCAACAAGTTGTGCACCCATTGTGATCATACGTGAGTTATTATGTCCACGAGTCATATATGCTGAGCGTTCGTCAGAAACTTCTGCAGCAACCATTCCTTTAATCTTAGTCGCTACCATGAAAGGACCAGCACCATAAGCATCAATAACAATACCAAGGTTTTGCTCTTCTTTATTTACTTCTGCAGCAACAGCAAGAGTTACATCAACAAAATCTTGTCCTTCTGCTGTAACATCCACAACGTGGAAGTTTTCTTTTTCTAAGAAGTCTTTTACAACTTCTTTCAATCTTAAACCTGCAGCGTCTGCACCGATAACAATAGCCATATTGTTTACTCCTTTTTATTTTTCTAGGCCAGTAAATCTTAATCGTACAATTTTAACAATAAAAATTATCTGGCAGTTTATTAACATCAATAATTGTTCAGATGATAAACATCCTTACGATACCTTTAAGAGAACTTAAAGGGGTTTTTCTTTACTTATAAAGAAAATATAACAACCTACTATTTGTTTGCTTCAAACAAGATTTGTTGCTTACAAACATAATATACTCTTATTTTTGAAAAAAGTCAACAGTTAATGTTTGTTTTCTGTTTTAATTTTAAAGAATTTCGATATCAAAACCAATTTGGTCTACCTGACCTGCATCTAAGAGTCGAACATTCTTTTTATCCTCCAAATGATCACCTTCTTCTAGAGATGTTGATAAGCCAGACCAAGGTTCAAAGGCAATAAAAGGACCTTTATTTAATGTTGACCAAATAATGAGATTAGAAAACTCTTTAAAGTCGACTTTTAGACCTTTATTGTGCTTACGAGATCGTAATGTAATCGTTCTAGATTTTAATTCATCAAGTGTAACAGCATCTACACTAAAAAGATCGTAACTTAGATCTAATTCTTTTTGATTTGATAGCCATGGACTTCTATCATTAAAATCCAGCATACCAGTTTCAGGAAAAGGACGTGGAACGGTGCAAGTCTCTTCGTTTTCGAATTCTAAGTAGTAATCTTCATAGGATTCATCTTCAGAAAGAGGACAATTAAAACCAGGATGACCTCCAATAAAGTATGGCATCACTTTATTAGTTTCTTTATTAAAAATTTTATATTGTGTACGAACAGTTTTTTCAATAACTGTATAAGTAATTTCTAAACGGAAATGATAAGGATAGTTTTCATAAGAAGATCGGTCATCTTCAATCGCAAAGGTTACACTATTATCAGTTTTTTCTACCAAGTTAAACTCTTTCTTGCGAACTAATCCATGTCTTGGAATAGTTCCTTTAGATTCATTTCCTTTACTATCTACATAAATAGCCGTATCATCACGTAACGAGCCACAGATCGGAAATAGAACTGGTGCTTGACCACCCCAGTATTTAGCATCACCTTGCCATAAATATTCAATACCGTCATTGTCTTTAATTGATGAAAGAGCGCCACCGAGTGTTTTAAACTCAACTGTTAATTTATCTGATTTTAATTCAATCACTGTTATTTACCTCCGAATTTTTATATTTAAGAAAAAAACTAGGCTGTCACTCCCAATTAGGAAATTGACAACCTAGCTTTTACAATTTACATTTTATAGGAGTGCATTATTTTGCGTTTGCTGCGTATTCTTCGTTACGTTTGATCATTTGTTTTCTATACCAAGCAAAGATACCAACATAGAATACAAGGAATGCAGCTGCACCAAGAAGTGCTGTTACATCACCAGTTGTTGCGTTACCAATTGCCCAACCAAATAGTTTTTCAATTGGTCCTTCAAGAGTTGAGTGAGTAATCAATTGTGTTTGGCTAACACCTTCTGGGAAGGCACCTACACCTTTAGCAAGTTCAGTAGCAAATGGTGCGATAAGAGTACCTGAAAGAAGGAAGAGTGGCAACAAGAGTGTTCCGAAGATAATCATACGGAGCAATTTACCACGAGTTACAACCAAGAGAGCTGGAGTAACACCCATAGCGATGATACCTGCAAGTGGCAAGATACCATTTCCGACGTTTGAAAGAAGCACAGCTTCGATCAACATGATTGGTGCAAGTACGTTCGCACAAGCCCAAACTTCAGCACGACCAGCGATGAAAGGCCAGTCAAGACCGATGTTGAATTTACGTCCTTGAAGACGTTTAGTAGCAACGTTTGTAATACCTTGTGAAAGAGGTTCTACAGCTGCGATAAACCATGAACCGATAAGTGAGAAGAGTTCCAAAGATACACCAGCTGTTAAACCAAGAGACAACCAACCTTTAATGACTAATTGCCAGGTTGCAGCTTCTTCAACTCCAGCAACTGGATGTGGAGTACCCATCAAACCGATAACGATACCAAGAATGAAACCGATGAAGAATTTAGATCCCCAGAAACCGATTTTCTTGTTCAATTTCGCAGCGTCAAAGTCATATTTATCAAGACCTGGGAAGAATTTTTCAAAGATCTTATCCAAAACCATGATAACTGGGTTCATCATGTAGTTCATGTGAGTTGAAGTCATTGGTGATGAACTTGGTGCATTAAGAAGATCGTCGAATGTTGGTTTCATCAAATCAGAGTTGATAATTTTCAAAACCCCAACGAGAACAACTGCTGCAGTCGCGATGAAGAGTGAAACCCCTTGGCTGACACCATTGTTATCAGCATACCATTTTATCAAAAGACCTGTGATTGACAAGTGCCAAATATCGAAGATATCGACGTCGAGTGTATCAGTTTTCTTCATTGCAAGCATCACTACGTTGACAATCAACATGATAAGCAAGAAGTAAAGTGTCCAAGCAGATCCCCAAGTGATTGTAGCAAGTGGTGCCCAACCAACGTCAGTGATATTCAATTGGATACCAGTGTTTTCAACGAATTTTGCAAGTGATGCTGAGAAAGCACCGTTCAGCATTCCGATGATAGCACCGATACCAGTAAGGGCGATGGCAAGTTTGATACCACCTTCAAGTGCTTTGGAGAATTTCACTCCAAAAAGCAGAGCCAATACTGTCAAAATGATCAGCATGATGATCGGTCCACCCATCTCCAAGATAGGTTTGAACAGCTTATTGGCTAGTTCGATAATGACATCCATAATATTTCCTCCCTTTTTATATTATATGAATGATAACAAATTTAAATTAGTTTAAACAATGTTCTTTGATAGCAGCTTCAATATTATCAAATACTGGAGCGCTCATTGCTGGAATACGGAATAAGATTGGTCCAGCTTCAATTACTGGAATACCTGGGTCAAAGCCAAGATCTGTAGCAGCAATTGGTGTGAAGATGTCATAACCTTTGATAAGGTCTTCGTTAACATCTTTAACCATAACTGCATCGCAGTGTACATCGTAACCGCGACTTGCGAGTTCTTCTTCAAGAGCACTTTTAATTTGGTGGCTTGAGTTAACACCTGCACCGCAGGCAGCAAGAATTTTAATCATATAGATTTCCTCCGATTATAATTTTAATTGACGTTATTAAGCTGTTGCTTCAGTAATATATGAGTAAAGAGCTTCTGGTTCTGAAATTTTAGCCAAATCTTCCAAATGGCCATTCCCAGTAAAGAAATCCATCAACTGAGCGAGAATGTTCGTTTGACTTGAACTTGAGTTATTAATGATAAAGAAGAGTAAAGATACTTCTACTTCCTTATCAGGTGCAATCATGTTGTGGAAAGTCACTGGTTTTTCCAGTCTTACGACTACAACCTTTTCTGCTAGATTATGGACTGTGTCTGTATGAGGAATCGCCACATTTGGCAAATCCTTTCCAAGAAATTCCATATCTAAGCCAGTTGGAAATGACTTTTCACGAGTGATCAAGGCTTCACGATAAGTTGGAGCTACGATTTCTCGTTCTTCCAATAAAGTTGCTACCTGATCAAAGAGCTGTTCTTGATTATTCGCTTCTAGACAAAAGACTAGGTCTTTATCAAAGAAATGATCTAATCCCATAAGGTCTCCCTTCTTTCCATTAACTTTATGCTATAAGTATAACACTATATGAAATCGTTGTCAATATTTTTCTGTTCTTTTTTGTCTTTTTTTTGCTAATTTTGTTCATTTTTGATTTATTGTCCCAAAACAAACACTATAAACAAACACTTCAAACATTTTTTAATGACTTAAACAAAAAACAGGATCCCAATCCTGCTTTAATAATTATTTTTGAATAGTCCAACTCTCTTCAATCATAGGAAGTAGATTTTTTAATGTCTCTGGAGTCCCTTCTAAAGCAACATATCTGAACTTACCATCACTAGATTTAAAAATCCATGTAATAATGTATTTTCCAGACTTAGAGATTGCGTTAACCACATAGGCTTCATAACCTCCAATAGTTGACTTAGATCCCCAAACTTTAGTGAATTCTGGATTACTTTCTTTTGAAGTAAAAATACTATCAGAAATACGAACTGTTTCTAATTTTTGAAATTCACTATCAGAAATACCAAATTGTTCTGCTTTAAAGGTATTCAAGGTCACAATATTTACATCCGTACCGTCTGAATATTGAATATCATTGCCTCCCTGTACTTCATTGAACCTTACCCAAGACTTTGGCACTTTAACAAAACCATACTCATCAGAGCCAATCACTTGACTTTCTTCTGAATTCTGTGTGCTACTAACAGCGCTTGAACTAGTTGAATCTTGACTACTTGAAGAGCTAGTTGTTTTACTTGAATTTGCTTGGGTTTGAACTTGATTTGAGCATGCCACTAGCGCGACACTTGTAAGCAAAATAGATGCTAAAAGTAAATTTTTTTTCATAATAACCTCCGTATATTACTTTACCATAAATGGAGTTGATTTACAATTTTTACTAAAAATATAAAAACTCTTGAATGGATTTCAAGAGTTTTTATAGAATCATTATTCTTCATCCATACTCAAGACGCTAAGGAAAGCTTCTTGTGGAACTTCTACTGATCCGATAGCTTTCATGCGCTTCTTACCAGCTTTTTGTTTTTCAAGGAGTTTGCGTTTACGAGAAACGTCACCACCGTAACATTTAGCAAGTACGTTCTTACGAAGGGCCTTGATATCAGTACGAGCAACAATCTTGTGTCCAATAGCTGCTTGAATTGGAACCTCAAATTGTTGGCGAGGGATAATTTTCTTAAGTTTATCAACGATGAGTTTTCCACGTTCGTAGGCAAAATCCTTGTGAACGATAAAGCTGAGTGCGTCGACCTTATCCCCATTCAAGAGGATATCCATTTTCACCAGCTTAGACGGACGATACTCTGACAATTCGTAGTCAAAACTTGCATAACCACGTGTCGAAGACTTAAGTTTATCAAAGAAGTCAAAGACGATTTCAGCCAGTGGAATTTGATAGATAACATTAACTCGATTATCATCGATATAGTCCATCGTCACAAAGTCCCCACGCTTACGCTGTGCCAACTCCATTACTGCTCCTACAAACTCCTGTTGTACCATGATTTGCGCCTTAACATATGGCTCTTCAATAGTTGCAATCTTAGTTGGATCTGGGAATTCAGACGGGTTGGACACATCCATAGACTCACCGTCAGTCAAATTAACCTTATAGATAACAGACGGAGCTGTCATGATTAAGTCGATGTTAAACTCACGTTCCAAACGTTCTTGGATAACATCCATATGGAGAAGTCCAAGGAAACCACAACGGAAACCAAATCCAAGTGCCTGAGATGTTTCTGGTTCAAATTGGAGACTAGCATCATTGAGTTGCAATTTTTCAAGGGCTTCACGTAGGTCATTGTACTTGTTTGATTCGATTGGGTAGAGACCCGCAAAGACCATAGGATTCATCTGCTTGTAACCATGTAATGGCTCAGTCGCAGGATTGGTTGCCAAGGTAACGGTATCACCCACACGAGTGTCTTGAACCGTCTTTATAGAAGCTGCAATATAACCAACGTCACCAGTAGCAAGGAAATCACGACCAACTGCTTTCGGTGTAAAAATACCAACTTCTGTCACATCGAAGGTCTTGCCATTGCTCATAAGCTGAATCTTATCGCCAGGTTTGACCACCCCATCCATGACACGAACTTGGAGGATAACCCCACGGTAAGCATCGTAAACTGAGTCGAAAATCAAGGCCTTAAGTGGCGCCGTCACATCACCCGTTGGTGCTGGTACTTTTTCTACGATTTGCTCGAGAATTTCTTCGATACCGATACCTGCTTTGGCAGATGCTAAAACTGCTTCGCTGGCATCCAAACCAATGACATCCTCAATCTCTGTACGCACGCGCTCTGGATCTGCTGCTGGCAAGTCAATTTTGTTAATGACAGGCATGATTTCCAAATCATTGTCCAAGGCCAGATAAACATTGGCAAGGGTTTGAGCCTCAATCCCTTGGGCAGCATCGACCACCAAAATCGCACCTTCACAGGCAGCTAAGGAACGTGAAACTTCATAGGTAAAGTCAACGTGCCCCGGTGTATCAATCAAGTGGAAAATATAAGTTTCCCCATCTTTTGCAGTATAATTGAGCTCGATGGCATTGAGTTTAATGGTAATCCCACGTTCTCGCTCTAGATCCATGCTATCCAAAAGCTGGGCCTGCATTTCACGACTGGATACTGTCTCTGTCTTTTCCAAAATGCGGTCTGCTAGAGTCGACTTTCCATGGTCAATATGGGCGATAATAGAGAAGTTTCGGATCTTCTCCTGTCGTTTTTTCAATTCTTCTAAGTTCATGATTCTCTTCCTTTCAGGGTATCTATTTATTATAAATTGTTTTTGACATTTTGACAAGACCATACCCTGCTAGGAGTACTAATCTTCAGCAACAAAGCCGTCATTTTTGATAAAGTGGTGTTCTGTCATTCCTTGGTCTGTAAAGACAATCCCATGAAGGACACCACCATAGACAGCTCCTCCGTCCATCCCAATCTTACCATCTTCTGTTATCCAAAGCTCTTCTGTACCACGCTCTTGCTTTAACAAACCATAGACAGGTGTATGACCAAAGACAATGGTTTTCCCAGTATGATTTTCAGCTTCGTGGAATGGTTTTCTCAGCCAAACTTTTTTATAATCTGTTGTTTCATGCCAGTCGTCCAAGGTCAAATCAATACCTGCGTGCACAAAGATATACTTATCTGTCTCTACCACAAAAGGCATTTGACGAATAAATTCGACCAAGTCTGCCGCTTCAGTAGCAACACGCTTGGCATCCTCAACTCCATCAACTGTTGCATCCAAAGGACGACCTAGGATAGAGTTAATAGTTGTGTCTCCACCATTGCGACGATAGTGATCATAGCTTTCTTCTGGATCATCTAGCCAAGTCAAAAACATATACTCGTGATTTCCTGACAAACAGATCGCCCCTTTATTGTCCACTAAGTCCTTAACCATCTTTAGAACACGACGACTATCTTCACCACGGTCAATCAAATCTCCTAGAAAGAGCAACTGAGTCTGACCATCCCATGTTTTGAGAAGGTCTTCCAGCATTCCTGCTTTTCCGTGGACATCTCCAATTACATAATAGTCTGTCATCTTATTTCTCCCTGTTTCTCAACAATTCTCTAGCTTGCGTCAGAGCTGCTTCTGTCACATCATCACCTGCCAACATCTTGGCAACTTCCTCCACTCGCTCTTCAACCGTCAAGAGACGAACAGTCGAAACTGTTGAATGGTCATTACTAATCTTCTCAATAAAGAATTGATAATCTGCAATCGCAATCACTTGTGGTAAATGGGAAATAGCAAGAACCTGACCATGCTGACCGATTTTATGAATCTTTTGAGCAATTGCTTGGGCTACACGACCAGATACTCCTGTATCCACCTCATCAAAGACAATACTAGTCTTTCCTTCTTTACGAGAAAAGGCTGATTTGATAGCGAGCATGAGTCGAGATAATTCTCCACCAGATGCTACTTTTACAAGAGGTTTAAAGTCTTCGCCAGGGTTGGTTGAAATGTAGAACTCAACTGTTTCATTGCCTTCACGGCTGAATTTACCCTTGCTAAAAAGAACCTGAAACTGGGCTTTTTCCATATACAGGTCTTTCAATTCTTGTTTAATCTCAGCTTCTAGTTGTTGAGCCAATTCATGACGAGCAGATGCAAGCTGGCCTGCAAAGTCGATAAGATTAACTTCCAATTTCTTGAGCTCAGTTTCCATATCTTCAGAAGAAAGATTATTGCCTGTCAAGAGATTGTATTCATCTATGATTTTAGCAAGATAAAGCAAAACATCATCTACAGTTCCACCATATTTACGTGTAATGGTATGAAGAAGATCCAAGCGACTTTCAACCTGCATGAGACGATTGCCATCAAAGTCTAAATCATCAATAATCCCTTCCAAACGCTTGCTAATATCTTCTAAGACATAGTAAGTCTCAGAAAGTGAAGCTGAAATATCACGATATTCTGGATCAAACTCTTCAACACTTTCCATGTCATTCATGGCTGAACGGACATGGGCTAGACTTGAAAAATCTTCATTGTCCAACATGCTATAAGCATTTGTTAAAGTATCGGCAATATTCTTGTGATTGAGAAGTTTATCTCGCTCTTGATTGAGAGCTATATCTTCACCCGGCTTCAAGGAAGCTGCCTCAATCTCTGCTATTTGAAACTCCAACATTTCGATACGAGCCTTATGTTCCTCTTGGTTTTTCTTGACTTCCAGAACTTGCTTACGCATTTTTCGGTAGGTGTCAAAAGATTCCTGATAAGACTCTTTTAATTGCCAAAAAGCAGTATCTCCAAATTCATCCAACATTTGAATATGGTGTTGGGGTCTCATCAATTCTTCCTGGTCATGCTGGCCATGAATATCGACTAGGTGTTGCCCAATAGCACGTAAAACAGACAGATTGACCATCTGACCATTGACACGACTGATACTACGTCCATTTTGTAAAATCTCTCGGCGAATGATGATTTCATCGCCTAATTCTAAGCCCTGCTCCTCAAAAAGTTCCTGCAAAAGGCGGCTATTCTCAACTGAGAAAAGTCCTTCAATCTCTGCCTTTGGCTCACCATGACGAATAACATCTGTCGTAGCACGAGCTCCCAACATCATATTCATGGCATCAATGATAATCGACTTCCCTGCACCCGTTTCACCAGTCAGAACTGTCATCCCTGTTTCAAAATTGAGAGAAATAGATTCAATAATGGCAAAGTTTTTTATTGAAATTTCAAGTAACATATAGACCTACCAATTTTTTACTTGTTCATATATTTCCTTAGCTAGACTTTCACTTCTAGCAATAACTAAAATTGAGCTATCATCTGCCAAACAAGAGAAAATCTTATCTGAAAAATTCTCGATTAACTGAGCTTTGACAAAGGCAGTGTTCCCTGGAACAACTTGGAGGCTAATCATCTTATCCATCCACTCTGCCGATTCAATATTATCTTCAGCAAGCTGTAAACTTTTTACGACTGACTTTGGTAACTCGTAGACATATGTGTTATCCTTCAAAGGAATTTTAACAATCCCCAATTCTTTAATATCTCGTGAAACTGTCGCTTGTGTGGCAGTAATTCCTGTTTCCTTTAAATGCTCCACAATTTCTTCTTGTGTTCCGATCTGGTAATCTGTTACAAATCGTCTGATTTTTTCAAGTCTATCTTTTTTATTCATTTTTAAACTGACTATGCGCCCTTTCTACTACTTCATCAATATCCCCAAGAACTTGATTACTTGCAAAATCTTCTTTCTTCAAATAGGCAAGGAATTCAATATTTCCGTGTCCACCCTGAATCGGAGAAAAGTCCAAACCAAGAACTGAAAATCCTGCTTCAACTGCCATGGTAGTAACTGCTTCAAGAACAGTCTGATGAACCTTGGCATCTCGGATAATTCCATTTTTTCCAATCTGCTCACGACCTGCCTCAAACTGGGGCTTAACCAGAGCCACAACCTGACCTTGATCTGCCAAGACACGGTGCAAGGCCGGCAAAATCAGACTGAGGGAAATGAAACTTACATCAATACTGGCAAAGCTCGGCTCCTGCTCGAAATCAGTCTTTTCAGCATAGCGGAAATTAAACTGCTCCATGCTGACAACCCGTGGGTCTTGGCGTAATTTCCAAGCCAACTGATTGGTACCAACATCGACTGCATAAACTAACTCAGAACCATTTTGCAACATGACATCGGTAAAACCACCAGTAGAAGCACCGATATCAATTGTGGTCGCCCCATCAACTGACAAATCAAAGAACTGCAAGGCCTTTTCTAATTTCAAACCACCACGGCTGACATACTTGAGTTTTTCACCCTTGAGTTTCAGCTCGGTGTCATCTGGAATTTTCTCTCCTGGCTTATCAAAACGCTCTCCGTTGAAAACTGCTACAACTAGTCCAGCCATCACACCACGTTTGGCCTGCTCTCGCGTTTCAAACAAACCCTGTTTATAAGCTAGTACATCCACTCTTTCCTTAGCCATTGATTCTCAAACTTTCTACTACTTTTACAATTGATTCTATCTCAAAAGCTACCTGCTGAGCAATTTCTTCTAAGTTTGCATTAGCTTGATCCAGAGTCTGGTTACAAAAGGCAATAGCCTCTTCCAATCCCAACAAGGCAGGATAGGTTGACTTTTCTGCCTGTAGATCCTTTTGTGGTGTCTTGCCGATTTCCTCAAAACTAGCTGTCACATCAAGTACATCATCTCGAACTTGAAAAGCAAGCCCAATCAATTCCCCAACAGTTTTCAGCTTCACCTGCATTTCAGGTGCCAATTCGGCTATGATGGCTGCTGCTTGGAAGGGATAGGCTAGTAGTTTTCCAGTCTTATTAGCATGGATAGTCTGAAGTTCTTCCAAAGACAAATGCTGATGTTCACCCTCCATATCCAAAACCTGCCCTGCCACCATGCCTAGACTTCCTGAAGCAAGCGATAAGTTGGCAATCAAGTCCACCTTGATCTGACTTGGCAAATCTGCCTGCGCTATCAAGGCGTAAGGATCTAGAAATAAAGCATCTCCAGCCAAAATCGCCATAGCTTCACCGAATTTCTTGTGATTGGTCAAGCGTCCCCGACGGTAATCATCATCATCCATAGCTGGAAGGTCATCATGAATTAAACTCCCTGTGTGAATCATCTCCAAGGCTGCCGCCACCTGCGCGTGAGCCGGTTTAATAACAACCTGCAAGGCTTCCAGAACTTCTAACAAGAGAAAAGGCCGAATACGCTTGCCACCAGCATGAATGGAATAGAGAACAGACTCTCGTAAACTAGAGGCAAACTGCTGGTCACCATAAAAATCTTCCAAGGCCGACTCGACAAGAGCTAATTTTTCTTGCTTCTTCATTCAAAATCACTTTCTGTTCCGTCTTCTTGCATGACCTTGACCAGGGTCTTTTCAGCCTTATCCAGCGTCGCTTGAAGCTCTTTTGACAAGACCATGCCCTTTTGAAAGGCAGCAATCGCATCTTCCAGAGCAATTTCACCATTTTCCAAGCTTTGGACAATGGTCTCCAATTCTGCTAGATTTTCCTCAAATTTCTTTTGTTTTGACATCTTTAACCTCTAATTCTACTTGACCATCTCGCATCAACAGCGTTACTCGGTCTTTTTTCTTCAAACTCTCAACCGAATCAACTACAGACTCTTCTTTTTTGACAATTGCATAACCACGCGCCACGATTCGACTGGTATCCAACATCAGCAAGGCTTCTGAAAGTCGCTTGACCTCAGCAACCTTGGCGTCATAAACCAGCGCCATTTGGCTACGGAGGAGCTTGTCCAACTGAGCTAGTCTATCCTGATAGCGTTGAATTTTGGTAACAGGCGATAATTGGACTAGTTGATGGCTCCTTGCTTGTACTAGCTGTTTGTTATCGGAAATCCGTGTTCGCAAACTTTGTTTTAAGCGCAATTGCAGTTGATCTAAGCGTTGCAAATAGCCATCATACAAGCGCTCTGGCTGTCTAAAGATAACAGACTGACTGCATTTTTTCAAAGCTTCTTGCTTCTTAGATAGGACATTTCGGACTGCCGTTGCCATCCGTTTTTCCTGATTTTGCAAATGAGCTAATAGATCCAACTTGGTCACAGGTGTTGCCAGTTCAGCTGCAGCTGTTGGCGTTGCAGCTCGTCGATCTGCCACAAAATCCGCCAAGGTCACATCCGTCTCATGCCCCACACTAGAAATAACTGGCAAACGAGACTCAAAAATAGCACGTACCACAATTTCTTCATTAAAGGCCCAGAGATCCTCTATGGAACCACCACCACGACCAATAATCAGCAAGTCCAAATCGTCCCGTTGATTAGCACGCGCAATATTACGAGCAATTTCCTCCGCAGAACCCTCACCTTGTACCTTTGTCGGATAGAGAAGAATGTCGACACCTGGAAAACGTCTGCTGACAGTCGTGATAATATCTCGAATAACGGCTCCACTGCGACTGGTTACTACACCTATTCTCTTAGAAAATTGGGGCAGAGGTTGCTTGAAGCGTTCTTGAAACAGACCTTCTTCAGCTAGTTTTTTCTTGAGTTGTTCAAACTGAATCGCAAGCGCACCAACCCCATCAGGTTCTGCCTTTTCAATGATGATAGAGTAACTTCCACTTGGTTCATAAACCTGCACACGCCCAATCACATTGATCTTCATCCCTTCTTCCAGATCGAAACCTAATTTCTGATAAATCCCAGACCAAATAGTCGCTTGAATAACTGCGTGATCATCCTTTAGGGAGAAATATTGGTGAGTAGGTCGTTTACGAAAGTTGGAAACTTGACCAGTTAAATAGACCCGTTCCAAGTAAGGGTCTTTATCGAATTTCATTTTCAGATACTTGGTCAAAGTTGTTACCGATAAATACTTTTCCATCTCCACCTACTATTCATTTTCTTGTTCTTTCATGGGTATTATTATACCAAAAATATGCCTAAAAATCTCCATTTATGTACCATTATGAGAGAAAAATAAAAAAGGAGGCATGGCCTCCTCATCTGATTATTTGCTGATTCGAGCTTCTTCCAAAATCTTAGCAATCTTAGTGGTCAACAGATCGATAGCCACTGTATTGCTGACTCCCTCAGGAATGACGATATCAGCATAACGCTTGGTTGGTTCGATAAACTGATGGTACATAGGTTTGACCACGCCTAAATACTGGTCAATGACGCTATCAAGACTACGGCCACGTTCTTCCATATCACGCTTGATACGACGAATAATGCGCACATCATCATCCGTATCCACAAAAATCTTGATATCCATCAAATCACGCAGACGCTTATCCTCCAAGACCAAAATCCCCTCAACGATAAAGACATCTTGAGGCTCCTGACGATAAGTCTTGCTACTCCGTGTATGCTCTGTATAGTCATAAGTCGGAATATCCACTGGACGCCCTGCCAACAATTCCTTAATCTGCTCGATCATCAAATCTGTATCAAAGGCAAAAGGATGGTCATAGTTGGTTTTGACACGCTCTTCAAAGGTCAAATGAGACTGATCCTTGTAGTATGAATCATGCTCAATCATGGAAATCTTTTCATCAGGAAAATGCGATAAAATGGCTCTTGAAACACTGGTCTTACCACCACCAGAACCACCTGTCACTCCGATAATGATTGGTCTATTTTGCATGCTATCCTCCGTTTTTTTATCCGTCGTCTATTCTATCACATTTTTTGCAAAATTTATAGTCTGGTTTGGATAGTCTAGGGGAAGAATTCCAATCCCTACACCCCAGTTAAACTAGCTAAAAACCTTCCTTGGCTTGTAGAGATTGTCCCGTTTTTCAAGAATGGCTAGCAATGTATCTCCTTCAAAGGCAGCCAGTTCTTGTTCTGTTTGTTCGAGTTCGATAAAACGACCAAAGCGTACTTCTTTAGCCTCTTCTGGAGTTAGTAAAACTTTGACGAGGTCTCCTGTTCCAATCTCTAGAGGATGGAGAAAGTCAAATTGGCCAGCCTCTACTTTTTCAGCAATTTCTTCCAAGGTAAGAGCATCTTCTAGTTGTAAACCTGCAGCACTAGTACGAGTCAGATGTGACATATGGGCCGCATAGCCAAGCTTCTCTCCCAAATCAACTGACAAGGTACGAATATAGGTTCCCTTGCTACATTTCACACGAAAAGTGAATCGTGCAAGATGACCCTCATAAGAAATCGGACTTGTCCGTTCAAATTGATAAATGGTCACCTGACGTTCTGGACGCTCTACTTCTTGACCAGCACGCGCATACTCATAGAGCTTGCGACCATTAACCTTAACAGCTGAATACATAGGCGGAATCTGGGTAATAGGCCCAGTCAAGCTAGCGATTGCTTCATCGACAAGATTTTCATCCAAGGGCGACAAAACGGATGTCTCAGCGACCACTTCCCCACTAGCATCCTCTGTCGTCGTGGAATAGCCCAGAGTGATTTCCCCCTCATAGACCTTTCCCTCATCCTGCATAAACTCGACCATGCGTGTTGCCTTGCCAACCGCAATGGGCAAAACACCCACTACATCCGGATCCAAGGTCCCACCATGACCAATCTTCTTGGTTCCCAAAATCTTACGCAGTTTAAAAACCGCATCATGCGAGGTCATCCCTGCTTCTTTTTTTAAGTTGATAATACCGTTCATTTTTGCTTTCTAATTCCCTTTTCACTTTACATCAACATATTCTATCTTAGACAGATTTTAAAACTATATCAGCTCATTTTTCTAAATACTTCCTAGCTTCCTGAACATAAAAGAGTTCTGGATTTTCATGGGCGATACTTTCAAACAAACTACGGGCACGTTCTTCATCTCCTTTTAGCTGAGCATTGAGAGCTCCGTAATAAGAAAACACGATTCGAGCTAGCTTACTTTCTGGTTCAGTAATGTCGAAGTAGTCGTTCACTTCTTTATTGAACACAATATCTTTTATGGCTTGGGCTTGAGCAACAAGTGTAGCTTTGCCTCCTTTAAAATCTGGTGCCTTGGACAATTGTTCCTCAAAGAAAGCAATATCTTGCGCATCTTGAAGATGAATGGAAACTGTTAATAGTTCAAAGCTTGATATTAAAAACGCAGGGGTTCTGAATCTCTTCCAAATTTTTTTCAAATCATATTTGGACATATTTTCCTTGGCAGCTTGAAAATCTCCTTTTAAATAAGCCACTCGACCTTGGATAATTTGGTAATTCTCACGATATGTTGCCCTAAAGGGCTTAATAGATTTTTCTGATTGAACTCTTAACATGTCTTCATATAGCTTAAGATCAATAGAATCGTGTAACACTAGAACAATAACTTTTCTAGATACAAATCTTAAATAAAATACAAAGACGAGAACTAAAAAGTCAATAACTAATAATATGAGTCCCAATATTTCCAAATTGCTTTGAAATATTAAAAATACTGCCATCACATAAACAACCAAGACTAAAAATAAGCAAATTAGAATAACCCTATCAAGTTGTAAAAGAGTGTTTTCTGTCGCCCTACTTACTATTTTTTTTACTAATTTCATATATTATTCTCATTTCACTAATTCTAAATATTTCTTCGCTTCCTGAACATAAAAGAGTTCTGGATTTTCATGGGCGATACTTTCAAACAAACTTCGGGCACGTTCTTCATTACCTTTTAGCTGAGCATTAAGAGAGCCGTAATAAGAAAACATGATTCTAGATAGCTTATTTTCAGGTTCAGTGGTGTCAAAGTAGTCGTTTGATTTTTTCTTTAAAACAATATCCTCTATAGCTTTTATTATGTTTATTACATTCGTCTTCCTAGCAACCTGAGAATTTGTTCGAACTTTTAATGTAGCTAACATATCGATTTGGTTCGAAATTTCTTCTGCTCTATCAGCATGGATTAGAGAAAGAATCTTAAAGTAAGTTGTGGATAATTCGATTTCAAATTTCTTATTAAAATTTTTATCCTCAAAATTTATTCGTTCCAAATTATCAAATGTTTCTTCAAACTTTCCTTGGTAGTATAGCGATTGGGCAATAGCTAGTAAATAATTTGCATTATTAAACAGTTGTTGAGACTTGACTGAGTGTTCAGCCATATAACGATAATAACTTATGTGCTTGTCGAAATTAATATCTGTCAAAAAGATATTATCTACAGCTAATTTAACCAGTTTATTGTTTAATGAAATCAATGTCTCAAACCCAAAACATACTACCGTATAAGTAATGAATTTCATAAAATTCATTTCCCCACCTTTAAATAATTCAACAACCATGCCTATAAATGATAGGCAAACTATAGGAATTAAGCAAATGTATACTATTTTTGTCAAATTATATAATTTGGGAATTTCAAATCTAGATATTTTCAACGAATAGTTATTTAATATCTCTTTCACCATTATCCTCCATTGTAGAACTTAAATATAAGAAGTCGATCGCAATTACTAGAATCGCTATCAAGAATCCAAATGTAAATGCACTAACTGTAACACCATCAATTGAAGTACCAATAACAAAAACTGTAGCAACTACCTCTTCCCCAGTTTTAAACCTATTCTCCAAGCTCTACCTTTCACAATCTCGTCTCGTCAGTAAATTTAACTGTTTCATAATCTTATTATCCGGTTTGTGCACATCAACATAAGTGACACAAGTTACGAACTTATATCAGTGTTTTCTAAATACTTCTGCGCTTCTTGAACATAAAAGAGTTCTGGATTTTCATGGGCTATGCTTTCAAACAAACTACGAGCACGAGCTTCATCTCCTTTTAATTGGGCATTGAGAGCGCCATAATAAGAAAACATGATTCGAGCCAACTTATTTTCTGGTTCGGTGGTGTCGAAGTAGTCTGTAACTTCTCCATTGAGTATTTTTGATACTGGTTCAATTAAATCCAACATTCTATTTTTATCAATTCTTTTAATTTTTTTCCAATCGTAAGATACTAAAATTTTAGAAATTTCACCTCTCTCCCTTAAATGAAGATATGATAATGATTCTATAAATACGATGTTTAGTTCATAAATACGTTTCAAATTCAATTTAGAACTTTTAACTCTTATTCGTTCAGCATATTGGATTGCCTCACTAAAATTCCCTTGATAGAAAGCACACCTAGCTAAACCCAGATTTAGGGCATTTAAATTCCCTGTTTTATTATCAGGCCGCCTTTCATAAGTTTCAGTTAAAAGAGAAATATATTTTATAAAATTCACTTGCTCGTATAAAATAACTTCTGCAACGTGATTTACTAAAAAATGAGTTATTACAACGATAATAGTCAGTAATGTTAGAAATATAAGCAATAATGTAGTCAAGACGGTTGATTTTACGAATAATAAACTAATTGCTATTGCAATAATTGACCAACGTAGATAAAATAAAATAAAAACCTCCAGTATGCTGCAGATTCGAACTGATGACCAATTCGAGATATTCTTAGAAATATTATCTAACATAAAAAACTCCTATAAAAAATTACAAACTAATTTATATAAACAAACTAGCTAAATGAGCTAGCAAAGTACCCCCAGATTTTAAGAAAAATTAATTCTATTTTATCAGCTGACCATGTTCTAATAATTTCTATAGTTCTTTTCATATAACACTCCTGTTTTTAAGATAATCTCACTCCCCCTTCAATGCTTCAAACTTAGCCTTCATAGTTGGATTTTTCCGGGTCAATTTTTTGACGGAAACGTCTTCCAATTTATTGTTTGCGAGACGGAGTTGGTTTTCAGATGTTGTCAGGAACTTCTTAACCTCTTCCATGCGTTTGATAGCCTTGTCGATTTCATCGATTGCCTTACCAAAGTTGGTCGAAGCTGAATTATAGTTCTTAGCAAAAGCTAGTTTAAAGGCATCCAAGTCTTCTTCAAAATGCGTAATGTCAATATTTTGTTCGCGAACCAAGGCCAACTCCTGCTTGTATTTTAGGGAATTTAGCGCCGCATTACGTAAGAGACCAATCAACTGGATAAAGAATTGAGGACGAACCACATACATCTTTTCGTACTCGTGGCTGACGTCTACAATCCCTGTGTTAAAGTAGTCATTATCAGCCTCAAGCATGGTCACCAAAACAGCATATTCGCAGTTCTTCTCCCGACGGTCCTTATCCAATTCCTTGTAAAAATCTGCATTCTTGTGCTTCTTCTCTGTTCCATCCGCTTCGTTTTTCATCTCAAACATGATGGAAATGATTTCGACCCCATTTTCATCACATTCACGGAAGATAAAGTCCCCCTTAGACCCACGCGCAGAGACCTTGTTATCCTTCTCAAAGTAAGCATTTGGAAAGGCAAAACTACGGACCTTGTTAAACTCACTCTCTGCATACTGTTCCAGACTTTCACCTATAGCTTTTGTCGATTGTTGAGCCTTAAAATTCTTATAAAACTCGACCTGTTCACTTGCTGCCTTGAGCTGAGCTTCGTAGTTTTGCTTAACTGAAGCAAGAGAAAGCTCGTTTTCCTTTTCTTGTAAAAGAAGTTGATTTTTAACCTGATCTCGTTCTTTTTCTAGATTTGAAAGAGTCTTTTGCAGTTGATTTTCATGCTCCAAACGCAAGGTAGCCAACTGGTTTTCCAAGGCCTGTACTTCCTTGTCCTTAGCCAATAAAACCTCATAGCTTGTCTGTTCAACTTCTTTCTTGGCCAATTCTTTTTCTGTATCAAAGTTTTGGATTTGACTCTGTAATTGCGCAATTTCTTGATCCTTTTGAGCCAGTTTAGACTGTTGTTCATTCATGGCCTTTTGCTCAGCCAAGGCCAGTTCCTGCTTCATCCGATCGTGCAATTCCTTATCAAACTCTGCCGTTCTCACTTGGGACAAAAGTTCAGCATACTGACTTTCATTTACTGTAAAGACTTCCCCACAGTTGGGGCATTTGATTTCGTTCATAGGGTTCCTCTTTCTAGACTTCTTTAACCATTATATCATGCCTGAAGGAAAATCAAAAACAGCGAGTCGAAACCCACTGTTTATCTTCTTTTACTTTAAATTTTTTCCAAGGCCAAGCGCAAGTCTTCAATCAAATCTTCTACATTTTCAAGTCCGATAGACAAGCGGATTTGGTTTGGTGTGACACCTGCTGCTTCCAGGTCTTTTTCTGACAATTGACCATGAGTGGTTGTAGCTGGATGGACAACAAGAGACTTGGCATCTGCCACGTTTGCTAGGTCAGAGAAGATTTCTAAATGATCAATTACCTTGCGGGCTTCTGCCTCCCCACCTTTAACATGGAAGGTAAAGATTGAACCCACACCTTTTGGAAGGTATTTCTCAGCCAAGGCATGATAAGGACTATCTGCAAGTTTTGGATAATTTACTTTTTCTACCTTAGGATGGTTAACAAGGAAATCAACAATTTTCTCTGCATTTTGCACATGGCGTTCCACACGAAGTGAAAGAGTTTCAAGTCCTTGGAGCAAGAGGAAGGCATTAAATGGAGACAAGGCCGCACCCGTATCACGAAGCAATTGGACACGGACAGCGATAATAAAGGCTGCCGCACCCACATCACGAGTATAGCTCAAGTTGTGGTAGCTTGGGTCTTCCTCAACAAATTGAGGGAATTTCCCTGAAGCTTCCCAGTCAAAACGACCACTATCGACAATCACTCCACCAATAGTTGTACCATGCCCACCGATAAACTTAGTCGCAGAGTGAATGGCGATATCTACACCGTGAGAAAAGACATTAATCAAATAAGGTGTAGCAAAAGTATTGTCAGAAACAAGTGGAATCTGGTGTTTATGCACAATCTCAGCCAATTTTTCCAAGTCAGGAATGTTTATCAAGGGATTCCCCAAGGTTTCAATCAGAACAAGCTTGGTATTGTCATTGATGGCTGCTTCTACTTCCTCCAAATTATCAACATCGACAAAGGTTGTTGTGATCCCATAACGAGGAAGGGTTTCTTTCAAGAGATTGAAGGTTCCACCGTAAATAGTTGATGCTGCTACAACATGGTCACCTGCATGAGCAAGAGCCAAAATCGTATAAGTCACTGCGGCCATACCTGATGCTGTTGCAAGAGCTCCGACACCACCTTCAAGGGCAGCAATTCTTTCTTCAAAAGCAGCTGTTGTAGGGTTAGTGATACGAGTATAAATGTTTCCTGGTTTTCTCAAGGCAAAAAGATCTGCAGCCTCCTCAGTATCATCAAAAACAAAGGATGTAGTCTGATAAATAGGCACTGCACGAGACTTGGTAGCTGGATCCACAACTTGACCAGCATGTAGTTGCAAAGTTTCAAATTTAAAATCACGAGTCATAAAACGACCTCCAAATAGTTTGATTAAGGATATTGTAGCACCTTAAGGTATAGTTTACCAATATTAGTTTTCTATATTTTGATATAAGAAATAGCTATTACCTTATTTTAAAAATGAAAAAAGCACGACTCAATCGTGCTCATTTTTTTAATCTACATAAGTATCTTCGTTTTTATTGAGGAAGGCGTATGGAAGCCCCATCAAGAGACCACCACCAATCAAGTTTCCAACGAAGGTTACACCCCAATGACGAAGAATATTTCCGATACCAAAGTTAGCAATTTGATCAGATACTACACTGAATTTCACAATCGCGAAAGAAGCAAAGTTCGCAGCAATGTGCTCATTTGTTAAGAATACAAACATGTAGATAGCAGATAAAACAATCCATAATTTTGCTGCACTATCTTTTACCAAAACAAAAGCAAGAATCGCAATGTTAACAAAAATATTTGCTAGAATCCCCTCGAGTAATACTAATTCATTAGCACGACCTAATTTCATCTCAACAACTCCTGAAATAAAACTTTCATGAGTTAGTTTAGCAAATGCAGCTGAATTGGCAAATCCCCAACCAGCTAATAGGGCACCAACTAAGTTGAAAAATGTACAGTAAAGTAAAATTTCTGCCGTTTTTTTCCAGTTAATTTTCTTTAAAAAAGTACCAGCAGTTAAGAACATCATATTTGAGGTTACCAACTCTGCATTCAAGAAAACAATATAAACCAATCCCCAAGCGAACACAAACGGAAAGAGGAAACGTCCGCTTCCTGGTGCAATCTTGTTAATCAAATCAGCCCCAACTGCACCTGCAGCCGTACTGAAGGTTAAAAACGCACCTGCGAACATGGAACGAATTGCATACTTAAATTTGCTTTTATTATAAAGACTTTCTTTCTTCTTGCAAGCAAATTCAATCTTTGAAATAAACTCTGAAGAGACCATAATAAACTCCTAAACTTTTATTTGTGATAATTATAACATAAATTCGACATTATGGGAAGGTTTTCCTAGACCACTTTTTTAAAAATGATAGCTGTAGTAATCGATTACATAACATTTATAAACGAGCTTATGAAATTTTTACTTATTCATTATGTTTAAAATATATTATGCAACAATACAAAGAAAAATTACACATTTGATCAGTTACAAATTCCATCTAGTTAACTAAAAAAGAGAATCAATATGATTCTCCCTCTAATCTAAAAGTTTTTAATCTACATAAGTATCTTCATTTTTATTGAGGAAAGCATAAGGTAGGCCTATCAAAAGTCCACCACCGATAAAGTTTGCAATAAAGGTTACACCCCAATGACGAAAAATATTTACAAGATCAAAGTGTTCTACCTGGTCAGCAACAATACTAAATTTCATTATACTAAAAGAAGCAAAGTTTGCGGCAATGTGCTCATTGGACAAGAAAACAAACATAGTAATAGCAGATAATATAATCCATAGTTTTGCTCCACTATCTTTTACTAGAATCGAAGAAAGAATAGCAATATTTACAAAGACATTTGCAAGAATACCTTCAAGTAATACCAAATCACTAGGACGAGCCAACTTTTTAGCTACTAGCTTTGTAAGAAAACTATCATGGGTCAGATGAGAAAATGCTGAAGAGTTTGCAAACATCCAACCTGCTACTAATGCACCAATTAAATTAAATAAGGTACAGTATAACAAAATGATTAATGCCTTTTTCCAGTTTATTTTTTTCAAAAATGCTCCCGCTGTTAGATACATCATATTTGAAGTAACCAATTCAGCATTTAAAAAAACGATATAAACGAGTCCCCAAGCAAAAACAAAGGGGAAAAGGAAGTATCCGCTACTTGGGACAATACTGTTTAGTAAATCAGCACCAATCGCTCCTGCAGCTGTACTAAAGGTTAAAAAAGCACCCGCAAACATAGACCTAATAGCATACTTACACTTGCTTTTATTGAAAAGACTTTCTTTCTTTTGACAATAATAATCTATTTTCGAAATGAACTCTGAAGAACTCATAAAAACCTCCTTTTTGTACTCAACATTATAACATGGTTTTATTTAAATAATCAATAGAATTCTTATATTTTAATAATCAGATAAGAATATTTTATTTCAAGTAGTCTGTAGCTAGATAAACAACATACTTGAAATATATTTGATTGTCAAAATTTTTGTATCATCCATGATATTCTCCTGCTAGTTAGATATGTAAAAAACCAGTGAAAATTTCTCTTCACTGATTCTTTAATTATAAAGTAAATTGTTTATAAGGTTGATTAAAAGCCGTTAAAATTTCTTCTGATGTTTGCGAATAATCCATTGTTTCTTTCAGATCACCTTTAACAATAGTCCGCTCTGTAGCAGCTGCATCTTCACAAGTCACTAGAGTAATTTCATCAACACCATCTCGATCTTCTATCTCATCAACACGATCTGGTGTGACTGTTTTAACTTCACGGATTTCATAAGTATAAACCTTATTCTTGTCTGTCACATAAATTTTCATACCTTTTTTAGCACGGTCTAGTGGAGAAAAGAGCATTTGGTTAGCATTTTCAACACTAAAGACATGGTGACTAGCAAGCGAATAATTTCCTTTACCCATCACTTGATCTCGTTTCATAGTACCTGCTCCATACAAGAGATTCACATTATCAAGACCTTTAAAGATCGGTAAATTAATCTCTACTTCAGGTATTGCGATTCCTCCGATGACTGGCAATTTTTGAGCATCCCATTGAGAGGCTAAAACAGCTTCAGATGAAAGAGCTTTTACTGAATCAAAATCATAATTTCCTTCAGTAACTTGATTTTCTTCAATTTTCTCTTTAGATACCTGACTGACTTGATATTTATTTGTATTCCAAACTATAAAAGCATCACGAATTTTTGAATTAAAAATTAAAGCAATCGAGATTAAGATCAGAAATACTGCTAAAATATTAGTTAAGAGATTTTTATGCTTATTTTTCTTTTTTCTATTTTTTTGAAACATTATGCTTCACCTTCTGTTTGGTTTTCTGTCCCAACTTCTTCTTTCTCTGCTGCAACGCTTGTGAAGGTTACAACCTTAGCCTCTTGATCAAGGCGCATTACTTTAACTCCCATAGTAGAGCGACTTGTTTGTGAAATATTAGCTACATTTGTACGAATCATAACACCTGTATCGGTGATAATCATCAAATCTTCATCGCCTTTTACTGTCAAGAGACCAGCTAGAGGACCGTTCTTATCAGTTATTTTAGCCGTTATTAGACCTTTACCACCGCGGCCTTTAGTTGGGTATTCAGTGGCTACAGTACGTTTACCGTACCCTTTTTCAGTGATAACAAGAACCTCATCTTTATCAGTAATAAGTCTTGCACCTACCACAGTATCACCTTCACGAAGATTCAAACCTTTAACACCTGTTGCACTTCGGCTCATTCCACGGACTGTAGATTGATTAAAGCGAACCGCATAGCCTAACTTGGTACCAATGATAATATCTGCATCTTTCTCTGTTAATAAGACATTAATCAACTCATCTTCATCTTTAAGGTTCAAGGCTTTGAGTCCATTTTGACGAATATTGGCAAATTCCTTAACACTGGTTCTCTTTACAATACCAAGACGAGTCGTGAAGAAAAGATAAGCATCGTCACTTCGTTCTGATTCAACATTGATAACAGTTTGAATACTTTCACCTTCGTCTAATTTTAAGAGATTGACAATTGGTAATCCTTTAGCTGTACGTCCATACTCAGGAATCTCATATCCTTTCAGGCGATAGACACGCCCCTTATTTGTAAAGAAGAGCAGATGATCATGAGTGCTAGTTGAAACCAAGTCACGAACAAAGTCATCATCCTTAACACCTGTACCTTGAACGCCGCGACCTCCACGTTTTTGAGCTGTAAATTCACCTTGGTCTAATCGTTTAATGTAACCCTTGTTCGAAAGAGTAATCAACACATCAGACTCTTCAATCAAATCTTCATCTTCTAGAGTCAAGACTTCTCCAACCATCAACTCTGTACGACGCTTGTCACCAAACTTACGTTTGACTTCATCCAATTCTTCCTTGATAATTTGCGCCACGCGATCAGGTTTGGCAAGAATATCCGCCAAGTCTGCAATCAAAGCAATTAAATCATCATACTCAGACTGAATCTTGTCACGTTCCAAGCCTGTCAAACGACGTAGACGCATATCAAGAATAGCTTGACTTTGACGCTCAGAAAGTTTAAACTTGCTCATCAACTCTGCTTGAGCTTCTGCGTCTGTCTCACTTGCACGGATAATACGAATGACTTCATCAATATGATCAAGAGCAATCAAGAGACCTTCTAAAATATGAGCACGCGCTTCTGCTTTTTCCTTATCAAAACGTGTACGACGAACAACAACTTCTTTTTGATGTTCGATATAGGCATCCAAAATCTGACGAAGGGACAAGATCTTTGGTACACCATTTTGGATAGCTAGCATATTGAAACCAAAGTTGGTTTGCATCTGGGTCATTTTAAAAAGATTGTTTAGAATAACATTGGCAGAGGCATCCCGTTTCACTTCAATAACAAATCGAACCCCTTCACGGTTAGATTCATCTCTAACAGCTGTAATTCCTTCAATGCGTTTTTCCTGAACTAACTTCACGATATGCTCATGTACCTTGGTTTTATTAACCATGTATGGAAACTCTGTCACGACAATTCGTTCACGGCCAGTCTTAGTTTCCTCGATCTCTGTGCGAGAACGAAGAACAATGGAGCCCTTACCGGTTTCGTAAGCCTTATGTATACCTGATTTACCCATAACAAGCGCTCCAGTCGGAAAGTCTGGACCAGGCAATACTTCCATTAGGTCTCTTGTCGTCACTTCTGGATTGTCCATAACTAACTTCACTGCATCAATGGTTTCACCCAGGTTATGAGGTGGAATATTGGTTGCCATACCGACAGCGATACCAGTAGCTCCATTAACTAAAAGATTTGGAAAACGAGCTGGTAGAACCAGAGGTTCACGTTCATTGGCATCATAGTTATCTACAAAGTCAACCGTATTTTTGTTAATATCACGAAGCATTTCAAGAGCAATCTTGCTCATGCGAGCTTCAGTATAACGTTGTGCTGCAGCACCATCGCCGTCCATGGAACCAAAGTTACCATGCCCATCTACAAGCATATAACGGTAGCTCCACCATTGAGCCATACGGACCATAGCTTCATAAATGGATGAATCTCCATGTGGATGGTATTTACCCATAACATCCCCTGTAATACGAGCAGACTTTTTATGGGGTTTGTCCGGTGTAACACCAAGCTCATTCATTCCATAAAGAATCCGGCGGTGAACAGGTTTTAGTCCATCTCGAACATCAGGAAGAGCCCGCGCTACGATAACACTCATGGCGTAATCGATAAAGCTTGTCTTCATCTCCTTTGTCAGATTGACATTCACTAAATTTTTATCCTGCATTAATAAATGCCTCATTTCACTATTAGTAACTAGATATATTATACCATAAACTGCCCCTTATTTCACTCATCTAAAACCACTAAAACGTTTACATCATAGACAAACAGGAATAATCCGTGACAAAGTATTTTAAAAGTGATAGAATGAAAATAAATGGGGAAACCCGAAAAAAAAAAAGAAGGAGAAATTCAGAAGAATGACTTTAACTAAACAACATAAAAAAGTGATCCTTATCGGTGATGGTGCCGTTGGTTCATCTTACGCTTTTGCACTTGTTACCCAAGGAATTGCACAAGAACTAGGAATTATTGAAATTCCTCAATTGTTTGAAAAAGCAGTTGGTGATGCTGAAGATCTCAGCCACGCCCTTGCCTTCACTTCACCTAAAAAAATCTACGCAGCTAAATACGAAGACTGTGCTGATGCTGACCTTGTAGTTATCACTGCAGGTGCTCCTCAAAAACCAGGTGAAACTCGTCTTGACCTTGTAGGTAAGAACCTTGCTATCAACAAATCTATTGTTGAACAAGTTGTTGCTTCTGGTTTCGACGGTATCTTCCTTGTAGCAGCTAACCCAGTTGACGTGTTGACTTATTCAACATGGAAATTCTCTGGATTCCCTAAAGAACGTGTTATCGGTTCAGGTACTTCACTTGATTCAGCGCGTTTCCGTCAAGCTCTTGCTGAAACAATCGGTGTTGATGCTCGTTCAGTCCATGCTTACATCATGGGTGAACATGGTGACTCAGAGTTCGCTGTTTGGTCTCACGCTAACGTTGCCGGTGTAAAATTGGAACAATGGTTACAAGATAACCGTGACTTGAACGAAGCTGACCTTGTAGAATTGTTCATCTCAGTTCGTGACGCTGCTTACTCAATCATCAACAAAAAAGGTGCTACTTACTACGGTATCGCAGTTGCCCTTGCTCGTATCACTCGTGCTATCCTTGATGACGAAAATGCAGTTCTTCCACTTTCAGTCTTCCAAGAAGGCCAATACGGTGTTGAAAATGTCTTTATCGGTCAACCAGCTATCGTTGGTGCTCACGGTATTGTTCGTCCAGTAAATATCCCATTGAACGATGCAGAAACACAAAAAATGCAAGCATCTGCAAAAGAATTACAAGCAATTATTGATGAAGCATGGAAAAACCCTGATTTCCAAGCAGCTTCTAAAAACTAATAATAAAAAGCTCTCTTTCATAGGGAGCTTTTTTGTCATTTTTTTCGACTATCAAACTAAAAAATCCTATTAACCAAGCTAGAAAGCTTGATACAATAGGATTTTTTGAATGATATTATTTAACAGCGTCTTTAAGAGCTTTACCAGCTTTGAATGCTGGAACTTTAGAAGCTTTGATTTTGATTTCTTTACCAGTTTTTGGATTGCGACCTTTACGAGCAGCACGTTCACGAACTTCAAAGTTACCAAAACCAATCAATTGAACTTTTTCACCAGCTGCAAGGTATTCAGTTACTGCTACTAATACAGCTTCAACTGCTGCTGCTGAATCTTTCTTAGTTAATTCTGTAGCTTCTGCTACTTTAGCGATCAAATCTTGTTTGTTTGCCATGTTAATGATTCCTCCAAAATAATTTATAATTAACAAATATAATCATATCCTAAAATCCGCTTTAGGTCAAGTTAAAAACACTAAAACTTCCTATTTTCTTTAGTTTTTTAGGAATGATAACGAACCAATATAGCCCAAGCATTTTCACCAGTATGGGTCTGAATAATTGATCCAGTTTCTAAAACTGAAATAGGCTTTTCAACATAAGCTTGTAAGCTTTCTTTCATCTCTTTTGCCCATTCAGAGTTACCTGAATAGGATATACCAATTTCGGTTACAGAACGTCCAGCTAGGGATGAAGTAAATTCATCTAACCACTTCTTAAAAGTTTTAGCACCACGCCCTTTGACAATTGGTTGTAATTCATCATTCTTCATTTGCATAACAACACGAATGTTTAGTAAAGAACTGAGTAAACCTGTTACTCGTCCAATACGTCCACCCTTAACAAGGTTTTCTAAAGTAGAGACACCAATATATAGTTCTGTATTATTTTTGATTTCTTCTACTTGTGACAAGATTTCATCTATGTCTTTTCCTTCTTGTGCTAACCTTGCTGCTTCAACAACTTGAAACTTCAAAGCCTGGTCTGTAAATGAACTATCAATAACGGTCACATCTGCTGTTGACAAACTAGCACCTTGACGAGCTGCTTCAACAGTTCCAGAAAGTGCATGCGACATATGAATAGCTAAAATCTTACTTCCATCCTTGGAGAGATCTTCGAATATTTCAGCAAATACTCCGACGGGTGGTTGACTAGTCTTTGGAAGATTTTTACTTTCCTGCATCAAGTGAAGAAAAGTACCTTCCTCTTTCAAATCAGCATCAGAATAAACAACATTATCAATCATTACAGATAGAGGAACAACTGTGATTCCCAATTGATTTACTAGTTCTGTTTCAATAGTAACTGAAGAATCTGTTACAATTTTAATTTTTGTCATAGTTTCAATCTTTCTATTTTATGATTCAGATTGGTTTTCCTAATTTTTATTATATCAAAAAAAGTTTGAAAAACCTAATGAGGTCACTGAAAATTTTCCAAAAAATTTGATATAATCAACTTATAAGAAAAGAGGTTGCCTATGATTAAAAAAATTACTCCCATTCTAACAATTTTATTAGGAGCTGCTATTTATGCCTTTGGTCTTACCTATTTTGTTGTCCCCAATCATCTATTTGAAGGAGGAGCTACTGGGATAACCCTTATAACTTTTTATCTTTTTCAAATACCCGTTTCCCTTATGAATCTCCTCATCAATATTCCACTTTTTATTGTCGCTTGGAAGATATTTGGTGCAAGATACCTGTACTCAAGTATCTTAGGTACGATAGCTTTATCTGCTTGGTTAGCTTTATTTGAAAGATTTCCTCTTCAGATTGATCTTCAAGGCGATTTGCTCATAACTTCCCTTATTGCAGGTATTTTAATGGGAATTGGTTTAGGAATTATTTTCAATGCTGGAGGTACAACAGGTGGCACTGATATTCTTGCACGTATTCTAAATAAGTATACCCATGTTTCTATGGGAAAACTCCTTTTCATTCTAGATTTCTGTATTCTCATGCTGATTCTCCTTATCTTTAAAGATTTGCGCTTAGTTACCTACACTCTCCTCTTTACCTTTATCGTTTCACGCGTAATTGATTTAATAGGGGAAGGTGGATATGCTGGAAAAGCTTTTATCATAATTACCAAGCTTCCTGATGAACTTGCCAAACAAATCAACGATGATCTTGGTAGAGGAGTCACTTTTATTCATGGCCAAGGTTATTACAGTGAAGAAGATTTGAAAATCATTTATTGTATAGTGGGAAGAAACGAAATTGTCAAAATGAAAGAAATGATTCATCGTATAGACCCACAAGCCTTTATCACGATTGCTGAAGCACACGAAATTCTTGGTGAAGGTTTTACTTTTGAAAAGGAAGAAGGTTGATTCAATCTCATCAAAACTTCTAAAAGTTCTTTAATATCTCTTTTCTTCATTACGTTAATTAATATTTACCTTTATTTACTTCTACAAAATCAAAAGACCTAGATAGACAATCATTACATCTTTCTAAGTCTTTTTTAATTTTTATCCATTATTATTAGAAGTATCCATCACTTCTATACTTGAATGTTTATAGCCATAACTAAAATAAATGAAAGATCCAATTAAAAGAGCTACTAGGAAAGCAAACCATGTTTCCGCATTATACTGTAACATAAATGATAAACAGACAACAATTGAGAGAATTGGTAATAACGGAACAAAGGGAGTTTTAAATTCACCCTTAGCAGGTAATCCTTTTCCTCTACGTAATTTTATCAGACCATAAGCTAACATCATTAAATAAGCTAATGTACAAATATTTAAGAAGGAAGCGATACTTGCAAGTGGAAAAATACCCGCTGCTATGGCTGATGCTAATCCTGTTAAGATTGTTGCATTTTTTGGAATTTTACTTGTTTTCGTTAATTTCTTAAATGTTCCTGGTAGTAAGCCATCACGTGCTAAACTATAAATCATACGAGATAGAGCGTAGGTCATAGAAATACATACTGTAATCAGTGTTAAAATAGCAACTAATGAAACATAGTTAGCCGCCCAACTTATTCCAATACTACGTAAAGAGAAGGCAACAGCATCATTAACATTTAATTGACTATAATGAACAATACCTGTTAAAACTAAAGTCACGAGAGCATATAAAATGGTTACAATAGATAGAGAAAGTACAATTCCTCTAGGAATATTTTTTTGAGGGTTTTTCACCTCATCTACAGCCATAGAAATTGATTCAAAACCTAAAAATCCAAAGAACATCAAGGAGGCACCAGCCATAATACCAGTACTAGCACCATAAATTTGACCAAATCCATATGGGGCAAAGTCAGACCAATTATCAAGTTTGATGTGCCAAATTCCCACTAAAACAAATAGTGCTAAAGCAGAAAATTTCAAAATGACTAGAAGCGAATTAAAACGTAAAACAGCTTTAGCATTTAATAAAACTAATAAAGTTACAAATAATAAAACTAGGATTGGTAAAAGGTCAACAAAGGTGCCATCTTGTGGATTGAAAGTTCCATTTAAAGCTTTAGGCAAAGAAATTCCATATTGGAGTAACAATCCTTTAAAGTAGGCTGCCCAACCTGATGCAACACCAGAAATAGCGGTCATAAATTCCATCATTGTTAACCAACCAGCTAACCAAGCAGGGAACTCCCCTAAAATAGCATAAAGATAGCTATAGGCACCACCTGTTGCAGGAATACGAGAAGCAAATTCTGCAAAAAATAAAGCAGATAAGGCAACACACAAAGCTGAGATAACGATTGAAATAACTAGAGATGGTCCAGCTAGTGTAGCTGCTGCAGTTCCAGTAATCGTGAACACACCTGTTCCAACCATAGCACCAATTCCAAGTAGGATTAAATCCCATAACTTCAAATGTCGATGCATTTCAGTTTTATCTAAACTAACATTCTTAGTTCTAAATATATTCATATTCTTTCTCCAAATAAAATGATGATTCTATTTTACCATAAATATAGGATTTAGGTGCATATTTATTAAAATTTTACAAAAAAAAACTGACTACGCTTAGTAATCAGTCTGCTTACATCTTTGTTTAATTCATTTCTTTAAATGCAGCTTCTGCATCAGCATTACTAATAGCACCAAATTGAATCTTTCCGATTTTTCCTTGACTATCGATTAAATACTCTGTTGGAATACTTCGAATCTGATATGCCTGGAACGTGGTTGCTTTAGTGTCATATAGGACTGGAATATCCTTATATCCTTGTTCTTGAAACCATTTTGGAAATTCTTCAACTGTTTTTTCACCTTGAATTCCAGGCGCGATAACACTTAAAATTTCAAAATCACGATCTTGTTTCGCTGCCAACTCCATTAACTCAGGCATACTTTTTCTGCAAGGTCCACACCAAGAAGCCCAAAACTTCAAATAAACCTTTTTACCCTTATAATCAGAAAGTTTGACTTCTTTGCCATCCATTGATTGTAAAGCAAAATCTGGCGCATCTTTTCCTACAGCAATTTGTTGTACAGGTGCTTGTTGGACTTGTTTTTGGGATTCTTGTGCGCCTTGAGTCTTTTTATCTTCTTCACTACAAGCCATTAATACCACCAATGATAAGAGACTCAATCCTGTAAGCATTATTTTTTTCATTTTTCTCTCCTTTTTATCCGAGTAATCCTGATAAAGCATTTAGTTGCCCTAACATTAATAAAATTCCCATTAATATTATGAGGAAGCCTCCTATTTTCTTAAGTAATAGCATATGAGGTTTGATTTTACTAAAATAAGGCATGACAATTCCTGAAGCTAAAGCTAAAATTAAGAAAGGAAGTGACATTCCCAAAGTGTAGATTAAGGTTAATAGAGCTCCCTGTACTGCCCCATTACCACCGGATGCTGCCAGTGCTAGGACAGAACTTAAGATAGGTCCAATACAAGGTGTCCATCCAAAACTGAATGTAATACCTAGTAAAAATGCAGATAAATAACGATTAGAAGTCGATTTTTTTAAGCTAATACTTTTTTGAACCTCTAATTTCTTAAAATGAAAAATTTCCATCTGATGGAGACCTAACAAGATAATGATAGTTCCCATTGCATATCTAAACCAAGTTGCATACAAGAGATTCCCAAGGAAACCTGCACCAAATCCTAAAATAAAGAAAATAAGAGAAATACCTGCAATAAAGCAAAGCGTTCTGATAAGCCCTGACCATGCAACCTTTTTTCCAAATAGTGAAAAGTATTTTTCATTATCTTGATCATCTAATAAAATACCAACATAAACTGGTAGTAATGGAAAAATACAAGGTGAAAAAAAGGAAAGTACACCAGCTAAAAATACTGAAATAGAAAATAGTATGTTTTCCAATAAATAACCTTCTTTCATAAGAATAATTCCATTGTACTATAAATATAATTTTTTGTAAGAATTCTGCTACGGTAGAAATCTTAAAAATAAAAAAGGAGCCTTGCCCCTTTAAATCTAATTAATATGTGCCTTCTTCACCTTGACTGGTCAAGATTACAGGACCATCCTTGGTAATAACGAATTGATGTTCATATTGACAGGATAGACCACCGTCAATTGTCTTATGTGCCCATCCCGTTTTCATATCTGTATCGATTTCCCAATCGCCAGTGTTGATCATCGGTTCAATCGTCAAGACCATTCCTTCACGAAGACGGAGACCACGACCAGCAATACCATAGTTAGGAACCATTGGTTCTTCATGCATAGTCGGCCCTACACCATGCCCAACTAAATCTCGGACAACACCGTAACCACGACTTTCAGCGTATTCTTGAATAGCAGCACCAATATCACCAATACGGTTACCCACTACCGCTTGCTCAATACCTTTATACATAGCTTCTTTGGTAACGTCCATCAGGTTTTTCACTTCTTCAGACGGTGTACCAACTGCATAAGCCCAGCATGAGTCTGCCAAACCACCAGAATAGCTTTGGGTATATTTTTTTACTTGCTCTACATTGTTGAAGTTCAGTTTAGAGACGTTAAGATCAGATTTAGCAATAGGACCACCTAAAACCATATCAACTTTAAGCAGGTCACCATCCTTCAAGATATAATGACGAGGAAAAGCATGGGCTACTTCATCATTAAGAGAGCAACAGGTAGCATAAGGATAGTCCATCATTGCACCGTCAACTCCAATCTGAAGCGGAAGGAAATTTTCTTCTTTACAACGTCGACGAACATACTCCTCGACTTCCCACATATCGATACCGGGCTTGATCAAATCACGTAAACCGATATGAATACTAGCCAAGAAATCACCTGCCTTATCCATGGCTTCGATTTCACGTGCTGATTTTAATGTTATCATGTTTTTACCTAGTTTCTAAATAAGATTCTAATTGATTTTTACCGTTACATTTGCTTTTGAAACAATTTGATGACCGTGATAAATATCATAATCAATAATAGCAGATCGTCTTGTATGATGGATGATACGAGCTTGGATACGTAAAGTATCATCTATCTGGACAGCCTGTAAAAAGTAAATAAGCATTTGTTCAATAATAAGACTACGTCCACTATTGACAACTAAATCTTGTGTCATATGACTCAAAATTTCTGCCAGTACACCATTTGCAAGAACTCTATTTTTTTCTAGCATAAATGGTTCTACTGTAATGACCACTTCATCATGATGATAAGAAAGTTTCTGTCCAATTTGTTCTGAAAAAGTTGGAAGAGCTGAAACTTGAGAGCGACTCATCTTTTCCATAACATCTCTTCTAGTAACGACACCAAGTAAGGTTTGATTACTTCGTACCACTGGAACCATCTCAAAGTCTTCTGCAATCATTCTTTGGCTAACATTAGCAATATTGGTCGCTAAACCAGTAAGGAAAACACTACGTGTCATAACCTTATCAATAGTTGTACTGGGAGACTTGTCACCAGCATCTCTCATGGTTACAACACCAACAACAACTTGGTGTTGGTTAATCACTGGAAAACGGCTACTTCTATTTTTCCGTACCAAATCTAGATAATCTTTTACTGTATCTGTTTCCCGAAGAAATCCATACTCATGACTTGGTCGATAAAGTTTCTCTACTGTTAAGATATCTGTTTTAATCTGTACGTTTGACAGAGCTTTGTTAATCATAGTTGCTACTGTAAAAGTATCATGTTTACTTCTTAAAACAGGAATTCCTTTTTGGTTAGCAAGTCGTAATACTTCTTCATTTACACGAAAACCTCCTGTCACAAGAACAGCATTTTCATTTTCTAATGCAAGAAGTTGGATACGAGTCCTGTCTCCTACAATCAATAATCCTCCATCATGAAGATAGGATAAAATATTTTGCTCAGTCATAGCTCCGATAGAGAACTTACTGAATTCCCTCTCTAGACCTTCTTTTCCAGCTAAAACTTCAGATGAGGTAACATGAGCTATTTCTGCATAATTCAATTTTTCAATAGCTACTTTTTTCGATTTAACACGAATTGTACCACTACGAGGACGAGTCTCCACTATTCCACGATTTTCAGCTTCTTTGATGGCACGATAGGCTGTTCCGTCACTAACTCCCAAATGATTAGAGATACTGCGGACACTAACACGCTTACCAACTGGTAATTCTTCCAAATAACTTAGAATTTCCTGATGTTTACTCATCGAATTCTCCTTTTACATATCGAAATTCAAGATAATCGCGCATTTTTCTTGTATAACGATCACTTCCCTTAAACTGACGAAAAAGACTAAATCCAGCTTTGAGAGCAACTTTTTGACTCGCTTTATTTTCTACATGAGTAATAATAGATAATTGCCTTAAACCTAATTCTTCAAAAGAAAGTTGGACAAGCTTTCGAACAACTTCAGTCATGTACCCCTTGGACCAGGAATCTATTTTCAAAAAATAACCTATTTCAGCTTCTTTTTTTATCTCATCAAGTCTTTCAAACTTAATTGAACCAATCATTTGCTGATGTTCCTGATCACAAATAGCCCAAACACCCAAAGGTGATTTCATAAAATAATTAGCCAGTGTATATTGGCTTTCTTGTAAACTAGTTTGACTTGGAAATATGAATTGTAAATTTTCAGGATTTGTAGCAATCTCATAGAAGGCCTGGCTATCACTAAAAAAGAAAGGACGCAAATACAAGCGATCCGTCTCAAAAAAAGAAAACTCTGCTAATTTGGTCCAAATATTCATAAACACCTCAACGGTTTAGTCCTCAACTAGTGCAATATCTGCTCCTAAATTACGTAATTTTTCTATGATATCTGAATAACCACGTAAGATAAACTCGACATTTATTATTTCTGTTTGTCCTTCAGCCATCAATCCAGCAATCACTAATGCAGCTCCGGCTCTCAAGTCAGTAGCTTTAACACTTGCTCCACGCAAACTATTACCACCAGTATATAAAATGTGACCATTAGTTGTTGAAATATCCGCATCCATCTTTGCTAATTCGAAAACATGATTTATACGTTTTTCATAAATCGTGTCGACAATAGTACCACGACCTTCAGATTTGAGCAAAAGAGGAGTAATTGGTTGTTGTAAATCTGTAGCAAAACCTGGATATGGAGCTGTTTTAATATTAATTGCTTTTAAATTAGCTTGCTCTTCAACAAAGATACTATCTTCTGAAACAGTCATTCGAACACCCATTTCTTCCAATTTGGCAATAAAACCTTCTAAGTGTTCGTAAAGTACGTTATTAATACGAATTCCCTTACCGACTGCTGCAGCCAATGCGATGTAGCTCCCTGCTTCAATACGATCTGGAATCACTTGGTGACGAGTACCATGAAGTTTTTCAACTCCATCAATAGTAATAATATCCGTCCCAGCTCCTCGGATATGAGCTCCCATATTATTCAAAAGGGTTGCGACATCAATAATTTCAGGTTCACGAGCTGCATTTTCAATGATAGTCCGTCCTTTAGCTTTTACTGCAGCAATCATTGTATTGATAGTTGCTCCAACACTAACGGTGTCCATATAGATGCTCGCACCATGAAGAAGTTTTCCTTGGGTAGATAAATTCATATTATCTCCCTTATAACTCACCTTAGCTCCCATCGCTTCAAAAGCTTTTAGATGAAGGTCGATTGGTCGAGGACCGAGGTCACATCCACCTGGAAGCCCTACTGTAGCCTCACCAAATCGGCCTAGTAAGCTACCATAAAAATAATAAGATGCGCGAAGACTATTTATCTTGCCATAAGGCATAGGAATATTTTGCACACCTCTTGGATCAATCTCCAAAACATCATCATAACGCTTAACAGTTGCTCCCATTAATTCCATTATTTCAACCAAACTAGCAACATCAGAAATATCAGGAACACAGTCCAAGATCACAACATCGTCAGCCAAGATTATAGCTGGAATTAAGGCCACTACACTATTTTTTGCACCACTAATGGTGATTTCACCTTTTAATGATAAACCACCATTGATAACAATTTTTTTCATTTTAAATTTTTAATACTCTTTCAAAATTTCTAAAAAGGTCCTACATTAAAGTATATCATAATTTCTGTCTTTTTTCCATCCTTTATAATTTTTAATAAATGTTATCAATAAATAAATATCAAAACAAAAATAGCCTATCACACAAGCGATAAAGCTTGATATGATAGGCTCTTTTTCATTTTGATTAGCGTACTGTACGGATACGCATTGTGTTTGTACGAACAGCTTCTCCAACAGGAACACCAGCAACGATAACAATATCATCACCTGACTCAACAAGACCTGCTTCAACCGCTTTACGTTCAGCGATTTCAAACATGTCATCAGTTGATGAAGGAGCATCTGTTAACATTGGGATAACACCCCAGTTCAACATCAATCCACGCTCAGTCAATTCGTCAAATGTCAATGCCAAGATGTCAGCATCAGGACGGTATTTCGAAATCAAACGAGCTGTGTGACCTGTCTTAGTAAGAGTTACAATCAATTTAATATCCATTGAGTTAGCAGCGTCTTTAACTGCTGAAGCCATAACTTCAGTCTTAGAGTTACGCTCGAAATTATCAGAGTTCAAACGTCCATACTCTTTAAGAAGAGTTTGTGCATTTTTATCAATTGTAGCCATTGTAGTTACTGACTCAAGTGGGTATTTTCCATTTGCAGACTCACCTGAAAGCATAGTAGCATCAGTTCCATCGATTACAGCGTTAAATACGTCTGATACTTCTGAACGAGTCGCACGTGGTTTTTCAGTCATTGTTTCAAGCATGTTTGTAGCTGTAATAACGACTTTACCAGCTGCGTTAACTTTAGTGATAATCATTTTTTGGTAAACTGGAACCATTTCGAATGGTACTTCGATACCCATGTCACCACGAGCAATCATAATACCATCAGCAGCTTCGATGATTTCATCCAAGTTATCAATACCTTGTTGATTTTCAATTTTAGCGAACAATTGAACGTGTCCGTTTCCAGTTTCTTTACAGATTGCACGAACTTCTTCAACGTCTTTTGCAGTACGGACAAATGAAATCGCAATGAAGTTAATTCCTTGTTCAAGACCAAAGCGGATGTCATCGTTATCACGTTCAGCAAGTGCTGGGAAAGGAATTTTAGTGTTAGGAATGTTTACACCTTTTTGTTTTGCAATAACACCGTCATTTTCAACTTCAACTTCAAATTCACGAGTTGCATCATCTTTCGCAACTACACGAAGACCAAGTTTACCATCGTCAATCAAAACTTGGCGTCCAACTTCAACATCATCATAGATATCAAGTGAACCAGCAACGTTCAATGCAATTACTTCACGAGTTGATTGAATTCCTTGTTTAGTTGCAACACGAATTTTTTCACCAGTTGTGTAAGAGTATTCTTTTGCATCTCCTTCGAACAATTCTGTACGGATTTCTGGTCCTTTAGTATCAAGAAGGAAACCTACTTTTTTACCTGCAAGTTTTTCAGCAAGTTTAACAGTTGCCATACGGTCACCTTGTTCTTGGTGGTCACCGTGAGAGAAGTTGAAACGGAATGTATTTGCACCAGCTTCAATCAATTTAGCAATATTTTTAGCTGAAGCTTCAACATCAAGTTTTCCACTCCAGTATCCATCTTCACCATATTTTTTACCACCACGGATTTCAACCGCAGGACCCAAAGTTGCAACGATTTTTACACGTTTGTTCATGATTTTTGTGACTCCTTTATATATATGACCTTTTTGGTCTAGTTAACTAAATTATGGATTATGATAAGCTTTTATTCAAGTTTGAAAGCTCAAGATCTGCTTTATGTGGGTTGTTAACCACAATCTTACCATCTGCAGTCAAGCTAAACAATGCCCCTTCTTCTGCAGTACCAAGAATTGGGTTTTCAACCATTTTCTCATTACGGATACCTACCGCAACGCCGCCGATACCTTCTTTAAGAAGTTTAACAGCATGTGCTCCCATACGAGAAGCCAATACACGGTCACGCGCAGTTGGAGAACCACCACGTTGGATATGTCCAAGTTCTGTTACACGAAGATCACTTGTGTCTCCAGCTTCTTTAAGTTTTTGACCAAATTCAGCAGCAGACATAACACCCTCTGCTAAGACGATGATATTGTGTTTTTTACCACACTCATAACCACATTTAATGCTCTCTACGATATCTTCAAACTTGAAGCCTTCTTCAGGAATGATGATTTCATCAGCACCAGTTGCAATACCAGCCCAAAGAGCGATATCACCAGCGTTACGTCCCATAACTTCGATAACAAAAGTACGACGGTGACTTGATGATGTATCACGAATCTTATCGATAGCATCCATAGCAGTAGTAACTGCTGTGTCAAAACCGATTGTGAAGTCAGTACCAACGATATCATTATCGATTGTACCAGGAAGACCGATAGCTGGGAAGCCGTGTTCAGTCAAACGCATAGCACCGTGGTAAGAACCGTCACCACCGATAACAACTACACCTTCAATCCCGTGTTTTTTTAATTGCTCAATCCCTTTAAGTTGCCCTTCAAGTTGAGCAAACTCTGGGTAACGAGCTGAGTGAAGGAAAGTACCACCACGAGAAATGATGTCTCCTACTGAAGCTGCATCTAAGGGATGAATTTCACCAGCAACCATACCAGCATATCCATCATAGATACCAAATACTTCCATTCCTTCTGAAATTGCTTGACGAACTACCGCACGAATGGCAGCATTCATACCAGGGGCGTCTCCACCACTAGTCAAAACAGCAATACGTTTCATTTGGTTTATGCTCCTTTTTCTTTTAACATTCTAACTGATTATATCACAATTAATTGGAAAATTCTTCTATTTTCCGTAATTTTAGCGATAAATCGTTTTCATAACAATTCCATTTAATTTTGACTCTAACTCAGGAGATTTCATTACAAAATGTTTAGAGCTGATAATTGTTTGTTTTTCCTCCTCATACCTTATTATAACTGGAATTGGACCTTTAAAATCATCTAAAATTTGAAAGATTACTTGATCATTTTCATGATTTTTAACTTGTATCCAAAATCGCTCTGCTACTGCTTCTCTGATTTCTTGTGCAATCATTTGCAAACGACCATCACGAGACTGTACTTTCCCTTTTATATAATAAAAGCCACCTTCTTTAAGTTCATGCCCCTCTTTTCTATATATTTCAGAAAATAAGGTCACATCTAGTCTCTTTTTACTATCATCAACTTGTAAAAAGGCCATATTTTCGCCTTTTTTGGTTCGAATAATTTTAATTTTTTGAATTTCAACCAATATAATACAAGTTAAGTTATCTGTTAATTGTGCTATTGAGGTTATAGGATAAATAGCTTTTTTTGCTATCGTTTGTAGCGGATGCTTACTAATTCCTACTCCAAGAAGTTCATATTCTTGGTAAAATTTTTCTTGTTCAGTCCAATCATCAGAATCTAGCCAATTATAAATGGAATCACCAAATAAACCTTGCAGTATCTCTGCAAAATCAAATAAGTTTTGTAAATTTATAAATACTTTTTGGCGATTTTGTTCAAATGAATCAAATAGTCCA
Source organism: Streptococcus sp. SK643 (assembly GCF_000259505.1). Classification (GTDB taxonomy): domain Bacteria; phylum Bacillota; class Bacilli; order Lactobacillales; family Streptococcaceae; genus Streptococcus. The sequence continues at coordinate 235,863 of NZ_AJMM01000008.1, read as the reverse complement.
ACTTTTACTAGTGGCTCAAGAAGAGGAATTTTACGATAATTTTTAGGAAGCTTGGAAATAAAATGCTCAATATTTGAAAAAGGTCTATTTTCAATGATCCAAAGGGCAAGATCTTTACTAACTCCTTTAATAGATTTTAAGCCAAGATAGATCTTTTTGTTTGAGATTTTATCGTGATAAGGTATCGTATTTAAATCTAATGGCGCTACTTCAAATCCCATCTCTAAAGCATCTGTGAGGTAATCACTGCTAGAAGCATTCAACAATACTTGATAAAAGATAGCTGGAAAATGGGTTTTAAAATAAGCTAATTGAAAAGCTAGAGCAGAGTAAGCATATGCGTGAGATCTGTTAAAGCCATAACCCGCAAATTTTTCCATCACATCAAAAACTTGTTCTGCTTTTTCCTTACTATGACCATGTTCTACTGAACCTTGAATAAAGGAAGCCCTCATTTCATGCATAGCTACTGGATCTTTTTTCCCCATAGCCCTCCTTAAAATATCAGCTTTCCCCAAACTAAATCCTGCAAAGCGTTGAGCAACCTGCATGACCTGCTCTTGATACAGCATAATTCCATAGGTGGGAGCTAAAATATCTTCTAAAACTGGATCTAACACAGTCACTTGTTCCTGACCATGTTTTCTAGCGACGAAGTTATTGATGTAATCACTAGCCCCTGGTCTATTTAATGAAGTAGTTGCTACTACTTCTTCGAAACATTCTGGTTTCACACGCTTAAGTAAACGTATGGCTCCAGCTTGTTCAAATTGGAAGATCCCTTTTGTATTACCAGAAGCAAAAAGCTCCAAAGTTGCTCTATCTTCTAGATTAATTTCTTTTATGTTTAGATGAATTCCTTCTGATTCTTTCAATAATTCTGCCATTTTTTGGACAAAGGTTAAATTTCGGAGACCTAAAAAGTCCATTTTTAACAAACCACTCTCCTCAACACCGTGAGCATCATACTGTGTTAGGGGAATTTCATCACCATGTTTTAGAGGAATGTAATTTGTTAAATCTTGGTCACTGATTACCACACCAGCAGCATGTACCGACGTCTGTCTTGGATATCCTTCAATCTTACAAGCAATTTCAAAAGCTTTTTGATATTCTAGTTTACTATTGATTTGCTGGCGAAACTGGAGATTCCCCTCATAAGCCGTCTTAAGAGTATCACGAAAATTAATTTTTTTTGTGATTGCTGTCAATTCATACTCTGGTACCCCATAACGTTTCAAAACATCACGAAGCGCTTGCTTGGCACCAAAGGTTGAAAAAGTAAGAATTTGAGCAGCATGTTTACTACCATATTTATTACCAACATACTTAATAAAATCTTGACGATGAATATCAGGGATATCAATATCAATATCCGGCATAGTATAGCGTTCACGGTTAAGAAAACGTTCAAAAATCAGATTTTTCTCTACAGGATCAATTCCAGTAATATCAAGAGCATAGGCAACTAAACTACCAACTGCAGAACCCCGTCCCATACCCATATAGTAGCCTTCACTAGTTCCGAAACGAAGCAAATCCCAAACAACCAAGAAATAGTCATCAAATCTCATATCATGGATGACTGCCAATTCTTCTTCTAAGCGTAGCTTATACTTGTCTCCAAACAAACCTTTTTGAGCTAGTCCTTGCTCTGCTCGTTCTCTCAATTCTTCTACTGCTGGTCTATTCGGATTAAAACGAGGTAGTTTCAAACTAGTATCAAAATCATAAGATACAGTTGAAATAAGATTCTCCAAGTTTTCAATAGCTTGAGGAAAGCGTTCTTGAAACAATTTTTTTAAAGATTTGGCTGATAAAAACACATCTTGTTGAGAGGGCATTGGAACTTCTCTCAAAGGAACATTTTCTTTAATTGCTTTTAGGACTTGTAAAACTTCCCTATCATTTTTTTCAAAAGAATTGACACGATAAAGGGGCAAAATAGGACGATTGAATTCTGTTACCAAGGTTTCCGGATAAACACCAATATAGTAATCACAACCTAAATCAAGGTTTTCAATACCAGAAAAATAAGGAACAATTACCGCGATATCAAATAGATACTGGGATAGGACAGACCAATCTTTCTCACCTTGCATCTTAGCTGTAGAGAGCTTCATCAACTGTTGATAACCCAGACTAGATCGCGCTAAAAAACGCAGATTAAGATCAATCCCATCAACTAGTGTAGTCATTTCAACCCCAAGTAAGGGGCTAAGGCCATATTGATTTGTAATCTCTAGAAAGTCAAAAGCACCATAAAGATTGTCAATATCCATCATAGCCAAATGAGTATAGCCATAGTCTTTTGCTACTTTCACATACTTGTCGATTGAAATGACACTATCCATAAAACTATAGACTGTTTTTGTATCTAGTTGTGCGATCAATTTACACTTCTCCTCTATCGTTCGTTCTCACTATATTATACCATTTTCTTTAAATTTCTATTAGTATTACTGATGCTTTAATGTTTAATAACTCAAATCCTAGTTGACTAGACAATCCTTGCACGATTATCAAAAGTATCACTAATATTTTTGTATTTAAGCTTATCATTTTACATGTTTTTTTATAAATACTTATTTTTATTTATTATAATTTCTATGAACTTTTATAGTTTCTTTTCTCTCTATTTTTTGATATAATAACCTTAATATATTTCATTAATAGGAGGTTTTATGCGTTTTAATCAATTTAGCTATTTTACGCTACCTAGAGATACAATCATCTTTGAATTAAAAAAGTATGGATTTAATTTTCCAGTCAACATTACAAATAAAAAAATGCTTGAAGCGTTTCTTATTCGTTTCTTTTTTAATTATAAAGATAGTACCTATCCTCTGTCCAGTTTAGCAGTTGATAAAGAAACTGACTTACTGACTTTTTTTCAGTCAGAAAAGGATTTGACTGCAGATATTTTCTATACTGTAGCCTTTCAACTCTTAGGTTTTTCTTACTTGATTGACTTTGAAGACAGTGATGTTTTTCGTAAAGAGACTGGATTTCCTATTGTATATGGTGACTTGATTGAAAATCTCTATCAGTTGCTCAATACTCGTACCAAAAAGGGAAATAATCTTATCGACCAACTTGTCAGTGACGGTCTTATTCCTGAGGATAATGACTATCACTACTTTAACGGCAAGAGTTTGGCTACTTTTTCTAGCCATGATATCATTCGAGAAGTCGTTTACGTTGAGTCTCGTGTCGATACTGACCAAAAAGGTCTTCCAGACCTAGTCAAGGTCAGCATTATTCGGCCTCGTTTTGATGGGCAAATCCCTGCTATCATGACAGCCAGTCCCTATCATCAGGGAACAAATGACAAAGCTAGCGACAAAGCTCTTTACAAGATGGAGGGCGAGCTTGAGGTTAAACCTGCACACAAGATTGATCTAGAAGAACCTCAATTAAATTTCGTCCAACCTCATGGTCAAGCTGAGCTTGTGGCAGAAGCTGAGGAAAAGCTAACGCACATCAACTCTAGCTATACACTCAACGACTACTTCCTTCCACGAGGTTTTGCCAATCTCTATGTTTCAGGTGTCGGTACCAAAGACTCTACTGGTTTCATGACTAACGGGGACTACCAGCAAATTGAGGCTTATAAAAATGTCATCGACTGGCTTAATGGTCGTTGTCGTGCCTTCACTGACCACACGCGCCAACGTCAAGTCAAGGCTGACTGGTCAAACGGAAAAGTAGCTACAACTGGACTTTCCTATCTAGGCACCATGTCCAATGGTCTTGCGACTACAGGTGTAGATGGTTTAGAGGTTATTATTGCCGAGGCTGGTATTTCTTCGTGGTACAACTACTACCGTGAAAACGGTCTAGTAACTAGCCCAGGTGGTTATCCAGGTGAGGACTTTGACTCCCTTGCTGAACTAACCTACTCTCGTAATCTCTTGGCTGGTGACTATATCCGTGGTAATGAGCCTCACCAAGCTGACTTAGAAAAAGTAAAAGAGCAGTTAGATCGCAAATCTGGTGACTACAATCAGTTTTGGCATGACCGTAACTATCTGCTCAATGCCCATAAGGTAAATGCTGATGTTGTCTTTACTCATGGTTCTCAGGATTGGAATGTCAAACCACTTCATGTTTACCAGATGTTTCACGCCCTTCCTGCTCATATAAACAAGCATCTCTTTTTCCATAATGGTGCCCATGTGTACATGAATAACTGGCAATCCATTGATTTCCGTGAGTCCATGAATGCCTTATTGGCTAAGAAATTATTGGGACAGGAAACGGATTATCAACTTCCTACTGTTATCTGGCAGGATAATACCGCTCCTCAGACTTGGCTATCACTTGATACCTTCGGTGAGCAAGATAACTTTGAAACCTTCGCACTTGGTCAAGAAGAGCAAGTTATTCAAAACCAGTACTCAGATAAGGATTTTGAGCGTTATGGTAAGACATACCAGACCTTCAATACGGAACTTTATCAAGGGAAAGCAAACCAAATTACACTTGACCTTCCTGTGACTAAAGATCTTCACTTGAACGGTCGAGCTCAGCTAAATCTTCGCATCAAATCCAGCACAAACAAAGGTATTTTATCTGCTCAACTACTGGAACTTGGTCAAAAGAAATACCTACAACCTTATCCAGCTATTTTAAGTGCTAAAACCATTGACAACGGTCGCTATCATATGCTGGAAAATCTCTGTGAATTGCCATTTCGTGAAAATGAACAACGAGTCGTGACAAAAGGCTACCTCAACTTACAGAATAGAAATGATTTACTGTTAGTAGAGAATATAACTGCAGATCAATGGATGGATATCCAGTTTGAACTGCAACCAACTATTTACAAGTTAAAAGAAGGAGACACTCTCCGTTTAGTCCTCTATACTACTGACTTTGAAATCACCATACGTGACAATACCGCTTACCACCTGACTGTTGATCTTGAACAGTCTACTCTTATCCTACCTTGTCAAAAGGTATAATATATCAGACTTTCAATACGGAAATATTCCAAAGAAAAGTCAATCACATGATCATTTGCTTTCCTAGAATCAAATATTTCCACATGATAGTCGAACTAAACATAAATCTTGTATCAAATCAAGACCAAATAAGAAATTATGATAATCCGCCTGCTTGAACTTGGACAAAAAATCAACAACCCTATCCAACAGTTCAGTCTGGAAGGACTATCGATAATGTTCAATACCATATGTTGGACAACCCCAGTAAATTGTAATCTAGTGCAATTACATAACAAGTCGTGACAAAAGACTACCTTAATTTGCAAAATTGACAGGATTTGCTAACAATTGAGGACATCCACGCAGCTAAATAGATAGATATCCATTTAGAACTGCAACCAATTATTTACAAGTTAGAAGAAGGATATAATATCAGATTGGTCCTTTACACAACTGACTTTGAAATGACAATACGTGACAATACCGCTTACCACCTGACTGTCGATCTCGCTCAGTCCATGCTTACTTTACCTTGTCAAAAGGAGTAAACACTTTATGAATAAATCAGAACACAGACATCAACTTATTCGGGCTCTAGTTAGCAAAACTAAAATACATACTCAAGCTGAGTTACAGTCTCTTCTTGCTGATAATAATATTCAAGTTACACAAGCTACTCTCTCACGAGATATTAAGAGTATGAATTTATCTAAAGTAAGAGAAGAAGATAATTCTTACTACGTACTTAATACTGGATCAACCTCAAAATGGGAAAAGCGCCTTGAAATCTTCATGGAAGATGGCCTTGTTTTAATGCGTCCAGTTCAACACCAAGTCCTATTAAAAACCCTACCTGGCTTGGCTCATTCATTTGGCTCTATTATTGATTCTCTAAATTTCCCTGATTCTATTGCAACACTTTGTGGAGATGATGTTTGCCTAATTATCTGTGAAGACGCTGACGCGGCTCAAAATTGTTTTAATGAACTTAAAAAATTCGCTCCACCTTTCTTCTTTGATGAATAATAATAAATACCCGTGTCTAGACTGACACGGGTATCTCTATCTTCTTAACTAAGATTGATTTTCTTGTTTTGTTCGAGCTAATCTAAGAGCACGATTAGGATTGAGACGATTAAACAATTCTTCTAATTTTTTTTCATTCCAAACATCTGCTGCTGAAACAAAATTACCATCAGCATCACGAAAAGATATCGGTTTATCTCCCATGTTATTCTCCTAATCAACAAATTCAAACTCAAACTTACCAATTCTAACTAGATCACCATCTTTAGCTCCCCGCGCACGAAGGGCTTCATCAACACCCATACCACGTAACTGACGAGCAAATTTCATCACGGATTCGTCACGATCAAAATTGGTCATGTTAAAGAGTTTAATGAGTTTTTCACCTGAAAGTACCCAAGTAGCATCATCATCACGGCTGATTTCAAAGGCCTTTTCTTCTTCATCAAATCCGTAATATACTTCTTCTTCCATATCAGACTCATCATAAAGAAGAAATTCTGGAGTTTTATCTAGCAATTCAGCTGTTGCATCTAGAAGTGTTGCCAAACCTTGCTTGGTCAAACCAGAAATAGGGAAAATAGCAGGTAATTCTTCAAATTCATCAAAGTTTTCAGAAAGTTTTTTCTTGAATGCTGCTAGATTTTCCTGACTTTCAGGCATATCCATTTTATTAGCTACAATGATTTGAGGACGTTCCATTAATCGAAGATTGTATGACTCTAATTCCTTATTAATAGCAAGATAATCTTCATAAGGATCACGCCCTTCGCTAGCTGACATATCAATAATATGAAGGATGACACGGGTACGCTCAATGTGACGGAGGAACTGAGTTCCCAAACCAACACCTTGACTAGCCCCTTCAATCAAACCTGGCAAGTCAGCTACTGCAAAGGATTCACCTGATTGGGTACGAACCATACCTAGATTTGGCACAATAGTCGTAAAGTGGTAGGCACCAATTTTTGGTTTAGCGGATGTGATAACACTTAAAAGGGTTGATTTCCCAACAGATGGGAAACCTACTAAACCGACATCTGCCAAGATTTTTAGTTCCAATTGTAACTCACGCTCCTGACCTGGTTCTCCATTTTCAGAGATTTCAGGTGCAGGATTTTTTGGTGTCGCAAAGCGGATATTTCCACGTCCACCACGACCACCGTGGGCTACAATAAACTCTTGCCCATGTTCAATCAAATCTGTCAAGACCTTGCCTGTCTCAGCATCACGAACAGTCGTACCTTGTGGCACTCGAACTCTAAGATCCTCGGCACCACGACCATGCATCCCTTTGGTCATTCCTTTTTCACCAGAATCAGCCTTGAAATGACGATTGTAGCGGAAATCCATCAAGGTACGTAATCCTTCGTCTACAACGAAGACCACATTGCCTCCACGACCACCATCACCACCCCAAGGACCGCCATTAGGGACATATTTTTCACGGCGAAAGGCAACCATACCATCGCCACCATTACCAGCCTTGACCTTAATCTTGGCTGTATCTAAAAACATACTCATTTTTTTCTTCTCACTTTAAAAAAGGGCTGGGAAAACCCAGTCACAAAAATTATTTATAAGTAATCCAACTTATAGATTACTCAAGGCACCAATTGCAGTTGCAAAGATCCCAAGTAAACTTGCAACCAACATAATAAACACAATCAATAACGTTAATTTTTCAAACATTGTTTTTTTACGGTTTCCATTATCACCAAAAGCCATTTCATACTCCTTATTAACATTCTATTTTCTATTATCTTAGCACGAATTATTCTAGTTTTCAATAGTCAGATGAGACTGGTGCAACAATCAATAAGATAATATAAGCCAATATACTGACACCATAAAATAGTGCTAGGACACCCCAAATTACTCGTACAATGGTTGGATCCATATCGAAATAATGTGCAACACCTGCACACACACCGCCGAGCATCTTATCACTACCACTTCGCATTAATTTTTTCATCTCAATTTCCTCCTATCAATCTACTTCTTTCCAGTAGTCTTTAATCTTTTTTAACTTTGTTTTAGAGGTCTTTAACATCCGTCTTGAACCTTTAACGGGTACTGCAACAACTTTCTGTGGCAAGTATAAAACTGTCTTAAAAATTCGCTTGCCGACTGTATCTTCTTTAGCCAATTCCTTTTGAAAATTATTCGATATGATAGCATCCAAGTAAAATTCATGAACCCGTTTTCCGAAGTTCTCCGCAGAAATCTCATATAACTTATCAGCCAATTTAAGTTGATTCATATCAGGTGTGACTAACAATGCTTCTAAAATTGCTCCTGCTAAATCACTATCTACATAATACAAGGTACCAAACATCTTATCATTGATCAAGTTATCTAAATAGGGATTGCCATGAGCAATAACAGGGGTACCACTTGCTATGCTTTCCAAAAATGTTAAACCTTGAGTCTCACTTGTAGATGCTGAAATAAAGAAATCTGCTGCCTTATAGTAAAGGGCTGTTTCACTAGGAGCAATCATACCTGTAAAAATCACAGAATCTTGAATTTCTAATTCTAAAGCCTGCTCTTTTAAACTATCAAGGTATGGACCATCACCAGCCACAACCAGTTTTACCTGGTTTTCTTCTTTTAAAACTTCTGCAAAGGATTTTAGAACTGCTTGAATATTTTTTTCATAAGAAATTCTAGAAAGGCTCAACAACATTTTTTCATTAGGATGAATGCCTAATGTCCTACGTAAGTCATTCAGATGTTCTTTCTTGATTTCAGGGCGTTCAAATTTTGCCAACTCGATGCCTGTAGGAATGACTCTTTTTTCAACATTGACCTTATAGTCAGACAGTAAATCACAAACAATCTCACTTGGACAAATCACGCCATCAACATCATGCAAAAATCCTCTGACCAAATACTTAACCATACTCGGACGAATCAATAAACCTTTGGCGATATAGTGAACATAGTCCTCATACTGAGTATGATAGGTATGAATTACAGGTATTTTTAGTTCTCTTGCAATCCAAATCCCTAATAAACCTAGAGAAAATTCTGTCTGTGTATGTATAATATCTAATTGGTATTGCCTAGCAATTTCAAGAGCCTTGCTAAAACCTCGATAAGCAAAACGTCTATCTTTAAATGCAAAGAAAGGGACACTCGGTATTCGAATAATTTGCCAATCTTCATATCGATTGACATCTTTATCAGTCGTAGTAAAAATAAAGACTGAGTGACCTTCCTTTTCTAATTCCATTTTCAAGGTTCGAATACTGGTTGCAACACCTGAAACTTGAGGAAAATAGGTATCTGTAAATAAACCAATTCGCATAGATTACCTCACTTCTTACTTTCTCCCTAAAGCTGCTTGTTTTTCATAAAAGTCCAACCATATTTGTAAAAGGTGCTCTTCTGAATACTCTCTAGAAATCTCCTTAGCCTTTTCCTTCAACTCTTTCAGAGTCTTAGGATTTTCTTGATATTCTAAAATAGCTTGTTTCATCTCTTCTTTATCTGCTGTAGCATGATAATTACCTTCAAGAATAACCTTGTAAAGATCCAAGTCACGCAACATAATAGGAGCATTACAACTGGCTGCTTCTAAAATAGTCATAGGAAATAACTCATTGTAACTAGGTAGTAAGAAAAGGTCAGCTAAGGCGTATAGCTCACGCATTCGTTCTGGCGACACAATACCTGGAAAGAGCAGATTCTTTGGTGGATTTTCCATAATTTTTTTATACTTTTCATAACCATCGGTCATACCACCAAAAGAAAAACCTCCGGCCCAAATAAAAGTTACCTGGGGTAATTCTTCGGCCAATTGAATAAAATCGTCAATCCCTTTACGTTTTTGGACTTGTCCCGCACCAACAACTACAAATTGATTCTCTTCAAGACCTAATTCCTCTCGAAGTTCTAGGACTTGATTTTCAGGTAACGGATGCCATTTTTCCTTGTTTACAAAGTTTGGAATGTAGGTAATTTTTTCTCGTGGAATCCCTGCACCTACTAAATCCTCAATAAACATAGGATTAACAACTACCAAGTGTTCCATACGATTGTAAAAAGAAAAAACGTAACGTTTCACAATTCCTTTTAAGAAAAAAGGAATTTTTAAACTTCCCTCCAGAGTGTCCGGTAAAAAATGAACATAGCCAATTTTTCTACCTGAACGTCTTTTTTGAAATGTAGATAAATAATAAGGTAAATCAATTGTATGAAAATGTGTCACATCAGCTTCAATAGGAAGATTTTCTGTAACAATCAATTCTTCTTTTGCATCACGTTGGAGAAGATGAACTAATTCACGGTATGCACCTGAAACACCTTGACCTGCTACTTTTTCACTTGAGCTCAACATATTGATACGTAATTTCTTTTTATTCATAGCTACTATTATATCATTTTCTTCAATGAAAATCAGCTAAAGTAAGAAAAGACGATTGAAAAATTCGGATATTTCCTCTTTTTCAATCGTCTCTTACTACTCAATCGTAGACTACTTAATACCCAAGGCGATACGCGCGTAACGACTCATTTTTTCAACTGTCCAAGCTGGATACCATACCAACTTGACCTCAGTATTAGTTACTTCTGGTACATCCGTCATAGCATCATAAATCTGATCTGTTAACAAATCTGCCAAGGGGCAACCCATTGTCGTTAAGGTCATATCGATTTCAGTATGACCAGTGTCGCCGTCAAAACGAATTTCATAGATCAATCCAAGATTTACAATATCAATCCCCAACTCAGGATCTATCACGTCTTCTAAAGCACTTAAAATTCGGGTCTTAATAGTTTCTATTTGTTCTTCAGTATAAGCCATATGTATCCTCACTCTTAATCTTCAATAAAATCACGAAGCGGTTTGCTGCGACTTGGTTGACGCAATTTTCTCAAAGCTTTAGCCTCAATCTGACGAATACGCTCACGAGTGACGTTAAAAACTTTACCAACATCTTCAAGGGTACGCATTTTACCATCATCTAGTCCAAAGCGCAAGCGCAAGACGTTTTCTTCACGGTCTGTAAGAGTATCCAAGACCTCATCCAACTGCTCACGCAAGACGATACGAGTTGTATAGTCCACTGGATTTTCAATCACTTCATCTTCGATAAAGTCCCCAAGATGGCTATCATCCTCTTCACCGATTGGAGTTTCAAGAGATACTGGTTCTTGGGCAATCTTCAAGATTTCACGAACCTTGTCAGGTGTCATATCCATGCGTTCAGCAATTTGTTCTGGAGTAGGATCTTGCCCCAATTCTTGAAGAAGATTACGTTGTTCACGAACCAATTTATTAATAGTTTCAACCATGTGAACAGGGATACGGATGGTACGGGCTTGATCAGCGATAGCACGTGTAATAGCCTGACGAATCCACCAAGTTGCGTAAGTTGAAAACTTGAACCCTTTAGAATAATCAAACTTATCAACTGCTTTCATCAAGCCCATATTTCCTTCTTGAATCAAATCAAGAAACTGCATGCCACGACCGACATAGCGTTTGGCAATAGAAACAACCAAACGGAGGTTGGCTTCAGCCAGACGTTGTTTAGCTTCTATATCTCCAGCCTCAACAGCAAGGGCCAATTCTTTTTCTTCTTCATTGGTCAAGAGAGGTACAACCCCAATTTCTTTCAAGTACATACGAACAGGGTCATTAACCTTAGCAGAAGTTGAGCCAATCAAATCCTCATCGCTGAGTTCTGGTTCTTCTTCAGTGCTAAGCACACGCGCACTTGGATTTCCCTCATTGTCTGTGATAGAAATCCCCGCATCCTGAATTCGTTGCAAGAGATCTTCAATCCCATCAGCGTCAAGTGTAAAAGGAATTACCAAACTTGAATTGATTTCATCATCTGTTGCTGTTCCAGTTTTTTTATGATTACGGATAAATTCTGCTACTTGTACGTCAAATGTCGTTACTTCTTTTTGTTTTGTTGCCATTATTACTCCATTCTTCTCTTTTGGGAAATTAAACGTTCCAATTCTTCTAAGGCTGTGTCAGTATCTCCTACATGGCTAGCTTCCTGCACCTTCTTTTTGATTCTCATGTTGTCCTTATTTAATAGAGCCCTATTACGAGTCAATTCAACTTCACTTAATTCCTGAGGTGACATCTCAGTTGGTAAATCCAATGCTAATACTTGGTACCAAGCTTTCTCTATCTCCTCTGTTTGTTCTGCTAAAACTTCTGAAGGAATACTTCCATACTGGCTAAGTATCTCATATAGCGACTGAAACTCAGGAGTTTCAAATGAAAAATCCTCTCTCAAACGATACTCATTCAAAATAAGAGGAGATTCCATCATTCGATAGAGTAGATGAGCCTCTGCTCTTATAAGGACAGATAGTTGCTTGGTAACCGGCACTATGATAGGCGTTGGTCTGTAAACCCCATCCATACGATTTTGTCGATCTATTAAACGATTCTCATTGACTATTTGTTCAATCTGTGAATAGTCAAAAGAAGGAAGACTATCCGCTAAAATATGAATATAACTATTCTGTGCTGTTATGGACTTCTCCTTAATAATCAAAGGAGCAATTTTTTCAATAAACTCAATCTGTGCCTGTAGATTTTCACTATTTTCAGGTTTATAATGGTGAATGTAAAATTCAATCGGACTAATACGAGTTTTTGTCAATAAATAGGCTAATTCTTCTGTACTATGTTTTTGCAAATATTCATCTGGATCAAGACTGTCAGGCATACTAACAATCTGTACAGGCATGTCACCTATTTCATCTAAAGCTTTCAATGTCGCAGCTTGCCCTGCCTTATCACCATCATAAACTAGTATTAACTTTTTAGTTAACCTTCTTAGATGATCAACATGTTCTCGACTCAGTGCGGTCCCCATTGATGCGACAGCATTTTCTATTCCTGAACGATAAGCGGCAATAACATCCATGAAACCTTCCATGAGATACATCTCACTTGCTTTACCTGAAGATTTTTTCGCCCTGTCCATATGATATAATTCGTAACTTTTATTAAAAATTGCTGTCGATCTACTATTTTTATACTTAGCAGTCTGTGAATCTGTTTTCTGCCAGATGCGACCAGAAAATGCAATGACTTTTCCTTGATCATTTGTTAAGGGAAACATAATCCGATTATGAAAGGTATCCAGGAATTGATTGGCATCCGAAAGGTAAAAAAGGCCCGAATCTAGAAAATCCTCTTCACGATACTGACCTGATAGGCGTTGGTAAAGGTAGTTTCGTTCCCTTGGTGCGAATCCAATCCGAAAATGGTTGATCACATCATCTGTTAGCCCGCGCTGATAAAGATAGTTTCTTGCCTCTTGACCCATGGTGGTTGTCATGAGTATGGCATGATAAAACTTAGCTGCATCCTCATGCATATCATACAAGTTCTGATGAGGAGATGACGATTTCTGATTACTATGAAGTGGTTTTTCAACCTCTATCCCGACTCGGTCCCCAAGAATTTGAACAGCTTCCATAAAGGAAACACCTTGGTATTCTTCTACAAACTTAAAAACATCTCCTGAACGACCACAGCCAAAACAGTGGTAAAACTGTTTGTCTTCTACCACATTAAAAGAAGGTGTTTTCTCACCATGAAAAGGACAGAGCCCCAAGTAGTTCCGTCCTGCCTTTTGTAAAGAAATCACATCTCCTATGACTTCCACAATGTTGGCATTGTTTTTGATTTCTTCAATGACTAGTTTGTCAACCATACACAATACCTCCATGTTATCATAGTTTACTTTATATAGTATACTTTATTTCAGAAAAAAAGTAAACCATTTCACTCATTTTCCCAACTTTATTCAAAGAGTTGATAATAATCAGAGATTTTCATTTTTGATTTTTCTAATTGATTTAAATCTTGAATGATTCTCCCTTCTTTCATGACGATTAATCGATTGCCATATTTAAGGGCATCTTCCATGTGATGGGTAATCATTAAGGCTGTTAACTGATCCTTCTTGACAAATTCATCTGTCAATTCCATCAAGGCCACACTGGTCTTTGGATCCAGGGCTGCAGTATGCTCGTCTAATAAGAGTAATTCAGGACGCTTCAAGGTTGCCATCAAGAGACTCAAAGCCTGTCTTTGTCCACCTGATAAGAACTCAATCGGTGTATTCAAGTGTTTCTCAAGACCGTTTCCCACTTTTTCAATAGTTGCCTGAAACTCATCCTTATAACTAGTCAAGCGTCGTGGTAACAATCCACGCTTTTCACCACGAAACTTGGCAATCAAAAGATTTTCAGCCACCGTCATACGAGGAGCTGTCCCCATCTTTGGATCTTGGAAGACACGAGACAGATACTTAGCGCGCTTCTCTGGTGAAAACTTGGTAACATCCTCACCTAAAATACGGATAGTTCCACTGGTTAGTGATAAAGTTCCTGCAATAGTATTAAAAAGAGTTGATTTTCCAGCACCATTTCCACCTAAAATCGTGATGAAATCCTGTTCAAAAATTTCTAAGGAAACATCATTTAAAATAATCTTTTCTTCATCAAAGCCATTTTTAACAACTTTGGTTGCATTTTTTAATTCTACAATTGCTGTCATTTGCTTAATTTGGCTCCTTTCAAGATTTGTTGCTTAAATGTTGGAATCATGAGGCAAACTGCTAAAATCACGGCGCTGTACAAACGAAGGTAACTTGTATTAAAGCCGAGTGCAATAACTCCCCATACTAAGAATTGATAGGCTATTGAACCCACGACAATAGCTATTAACCGTTCTGCTAGGGTTAAACTCTTAAAAATTACTTCACCAATGATCAAACTAGCTAAACCAACAACTATGACTCCAATTCCTCGAGAAACATCTGCATAACCCTCTTGTTGAGCGATTAAAGCCCCTGCAAGAGCGATGACACCATTAGACAATACTAGACCCAAAAGTTCCATACGACCGGTATGTATCCCGAAACTTCTTGCCATGTCTGGATTATCTCCAGTTGCAATATAAGCTTGCCCAAGTTTAGTATCTAAAAAGAAAAGTAGGAGTCCAATAACAATACTAACAAAAACAAGTCCGGTCACTAATTGATTCAAATCAGAATCAAATGGCAGTACATCTTGAATTTGTTTGGTGCCAAGTAAACCTAAATTCGCACGCCCCATAATCAAAAGCATAATCGAATGACAAGAAGTCATTACTAAGATACCTGACAACAAAGTCGGAATCTTGCCCTTTGTATAGAGAAGTCCGGCTGCCATTCCTGCCAAACAACCAGCTCCAACAGCAATAAGAGTCGCGAGAAAAGGATTAACTCCTTTTGTAATCAAGGTTACTGCTACTGCTCCACCAAGTGGGAAAGAGCCCTCTGTTGTCATATCTGGAAAGTTTAAGATTCTAAAGGTCATAAAGATTCCCAAGCCTAAAATAGCCCAGACAAAACCCTGAGAAACAATGGATACTATCATAATTTTTCACTCATTCCTTTCGTAAAAATGGGAGGAGATGTCCCCAACTCCTCCTTTTATCTTATTCAATCACTTGTCCTGCTTCTTTTAAGATAGATTCTGGAATAGTGATACCAAGTTCTTTGGCTAATTTTTTGTTAACAACAGACTTACCAGTTGAGAAAACATTAACTGGTGTATCAGCTGGTTTTGCCCCTTTCAAAACTTGGGCAATCATTTTACCTGTAGCCACTCCAAGATCACGTTGATCAACAACCACTGATGCCAAACCACCAGCTTCTACCATGGCTGTTGCACTTGGGTAAATTGGTTTTTTGGCTGTTTGATTGCTAGATACAACTGTTGGAAAAGCTGACGCAATAGTATTGTCAATTGGAACCCAGATAGCGTCTACTTTACTTGTCATAACATTAACAGTGGAAGCAATTTCGTTTGTTGAAGGTACTGCAAATGTTTCTACCTTAAAGCCTGTTTTCTCAGCGTATTCTTTAAATTCTTCTACCTGTGTTTTTGAGTTATCTTCACTACTTGAATAAAGAGCTCCAATTGTTTTAACATCAGGTGTTAGAGCTTTAATTAGTTCAACTTGCTGTTGAGCAGGATTATGGTCAGAAACACCTGTAATATTTCCACCAGGATTTTTCAAATCTTTAACCAAGTTAGCTCCGATTGGATCTGTAATGGCTGCCATAATAACAGGTAAATCTTTTGTTACACTAGCTAATCCTTGAGCCGCTGGAGTTGCAATACCTACTACAATATCGTTGCCATTTGAAACCAATTGCTTACTCATTGTAGCAACTTTACTTTGATCCCCTTCTGAGTTCATAAAATCAAGCTTCAATTGGTCATCTTTGTAACCTTCTTCTGCTAATCCCTCTTGAATCCCTTTATAAATCAAATCAAGAGACGGATGGCTTACAAACTGAAGCACACCAACCTTAGCAACTTTCTTTTCATTCTTAACATCTTGCTTCACTTCTTGTTTATTCACCGAAGAATAAATCAAGCTTCCCACTACTAAAGCTACCATAGCAGCAATCATTCCAATCAATCGTTTATTTTTCATTTTATTTCTCCTTTTTCAATCACTTATATACTAATTTAATTAAGTTAACAAGCGACGCCATCGTTTACATTCCATAATTGTCCTCCTAAAATAAAAAGTCCTCACACAAAAATACTTGTGTGAGGACGTCGATGCGCGGTACCACCTCAATTATAGGGAATATCCCTACCACTCTGTCTCGCAATTACGAGATGCACTGTAAGGTGTGCTCACCGAATTCTTATGATTTCAAATTCTATTTAGTATTCAGCCCAATTTTCATCATTTTTGTTTATCTGTTTTCACCAAGCACAGACTCTCTAAAAAACTCTTATGATTACTTTCTGAATGCTTACATTATATCATTTTTCAATTACTTGTCAATACTATTTTAAAAAAACTTTAAAAAAATCAAAAACTTCCCCTTACAAAAGAGGAAGTTTAAATACAATCAACCTGAGTTACGAAGTCCTGTCGCAATTCCATTGATAGTTGTATGAATTAATTTTTCTTGATCGCTTGATAATTCTCCTCGGCGTTGGCGTTTAATCAATTCTAACTGGA
The DNA here is from genome assembly GCF_000259505.1 of Streptococcus sp. SK643. GTDB lineage: Bacteria > Bacillota > Bacilli > Lactobacillales > Streptococcaceae > Streptococcus. Next base: position 218,865 of record NZ_AJMM01000008.1, on the reverse strand, counting down.
TGTAGTTAAGAATATTAAAGTATGGCATACGATAATCTAGACTGGCTTTTAGGTATGAGTTTTCAGCTAGTAGCTCATCATGATTTTCAATGGCTAAAATAACCTCTTTCGTCACTTGCCATTCATCTAGTATCGTTTCATAAACCGCTTTTACTTCTTCATTTTCACATAACTTAGCATATTCAAAAGCAATATTCATATTTGATTTTGATAATACCATATCTACATTAGATAGAAGAGACTGGAAGAAAGGCCAATTTTGATACATATCTCTTAAAATTGTGATATTCTCAGGATTTTTATCGATAAATTCTTTAAAACTAGAACCAACTCCATACCAACCAGGGAACATCACGCGGCTTTGTGACCAAGAGAAGACCCAAGGAATGGCACGTAAACCACCAATTTCTGTAATAGTTTTTCGAGCAGCAGGACGAGAACCAATATTAAAGCTAGAGATGGCCTTGATAGGACTTGATTCGAAGAAATAATCATAAAAATGTTCATTCCCAAAAACTAAATCACGATAGATATCATAACTGCGGTCCACCACCTGATCCATAATAGCTTCATAACGATTTGAAGTATTTGTATCACTCTTCCACTGGGTAATCATACGATTAATGGCTGCAGAGACTAACATTTCAAGATTATAGTAGGCAGCATCTTTGTTTCCATATTTATTACCAATCACTTCTCCTTGCTCTGTGAGACGTATACGATCTTTTATAGATTTAAGCGGTTGAGATGTAATTGCTTCATAAGTTGGACCACCACCACGGCCAACAGTACCACCACGCCCATGGAAGAAGGTCACCTTGACACCAAATTCATCTCCAATAGCTGTTAATTGTTGTTGGGCTTTATACAGTGTCCAACAAGATGATAAATAGCCACCATCCTTGTTACTGTCAGAGTAACCGAGCATGATCTCTTGATAATTGTTTCGAGAAGCAATCCACTTCTTAGCAAGGGAAAGAGAAAGGTATTTTCTCATTGTTTCTTCCGAATGATCTAAGTCTTCAATGGTTTCAAAAAGTGGAACAATTTGTACTCTTGCTCTCTCTTTATCAACTAGACCAACTTCTTTAAGCATGATAGCAAGCTCTAGCATGTCGGAAACGCTAGTTGCATGGGAAATGATTGTCTGACGAATCACATCATCTCCTAATTTGTCTTTTAAGCTACGTGCCGCTTTAAAAATTGCTAACTCTTTCTCTAATAGTTCTGATTTTTCAACATTAGTCGCTGAAAGAATTCGAGGATCCTCCTCCAACTGTTTCAACAAAAGATTACATTTTTCTTCTTCAGTCAGTTCACTATAGTGAGAATGAATGCCTGCTGATTTTAATAGTTCTGAAACGCAGGCCTCATGAACACTTGAATCTTGTCGCATGTCGATGGAAGCTAAATAGAAACCAAAGATTTCTACTGCTTGAATTAACTCAACAAAATCTCCAGAAATAAGTGATTCCCCCTTGTTCTCCAAAAGTGAGTCACGAATCGTAATTAAATCTTTATAAAAATCACTTGCAGCATTATAGCGTGGCCCAACTTCTTTTTCTTCAATTAGATAGGTTTTTGTAGCCTGTATTTTTGATTGAATATCAAACAAGGCGCGTCTATAGGGCTCTTTTTCTCTGTAAATCGAATTGTCCATAGATTGGCGAGCCATTTCTCGTACTTGCTTGCTAACATTTACAATACTTGATGAAAGTGAAAATTCACGGTATAGTTGATAGACTTTTTCATCATAGTAATCCATGATGACTTCGCATTGTGTCATTGCAGATTGCTTTAAAGTTTCCGCTGTTACGAATGGATTACCATCACGGTCACCACCAATCCACATTCCCATGGTAATAGGTTTTGGATGTTTTAATTCTAATCCGTGTTTTTTTGCTAAGCGCTTGTATTCCGCTGTCAAATGAGGGACAGCCTTCAAGAAAGAACTGTTGTAATATTCCATCACGTTCGTGATTTCATTGGTTACTTTCAATTTTTTCTCACGAATCATATCCGTCTGCATGATGATTTCAATATAGCGACGAAGATCATTATGCCATTTTTCTTTATTAATTAAGCCTAACTTCACATCTCTATATTTTCGGAGTAGATTGTGGATGTGGTTCGTTAAATCCAACATACTCTTACGTTGTACTTGGGTAGGATGGGCTGTAAGAACGGGTACCACATTCAGGTGTTCTAATATTTCAACAGCATTTTCTTTTTCGGCAACCATTTTAATAGTTGCTGAGAGTTTGCCAAGATAATCTTGATCAATATTATTTTGGTGATTAATTTCATAAGCTAAATCAACATCTTCTGAAATATTAATCAGGAGTGGTAAAATGGAGAAATAACGTGAAATATAAGCCATTTCATCGTTTGTTAAACTAGTAACCAACTCATTTAAACCTTGATAATCTTCCTGCATTGACAATTCTTTCAACTGCATGATTTTTTCAAAAGTCTCTGGAGCAAGCATATTTTTAGTAATATCTTCTAACAACTCAGTTAAAATTAAAACTTCTTCTTTGACGACAACTTTATTACTATAGTTTTCTAATTTTTGAAGAGACATAAAGGATCCTTTCTTCACTATGTTCTACATATAATTATAGGACTTATTTTCTAATTCTCGATAAATTTTTGCACGTTTTTCACTAGCATCAATATTCAAGACAAAGGCAACGGCTACAGATAAGACCAAAAGACTATTCCCTCCTTGTGAAAGAAATGGGAAAGTAACTCCAGTCGAAGGAATAATACCCGAAATACCACCAATATTAACAAAGACCTGTACTAACATCATTCCTCCAACTCCAAGAGCAACCATGGAATTGAATGGGCTTTCTGCTTTAATTCCAACAAGAATAATCCGTAAAATGAGGAAAAATACAAGTGCTAAAATGAGACTGGCTCCTACAAATCCGAATTCTTCGATTACAATGGAGAATACAAAGTCGGTATGGGCTTCAGGTAAATACCCTCGTTTCTCTATTGAATTACCTAATCCTAAACCAAACCAGCCTCCATTTACCATGGCGTAATAGGAATTTGCAAGCTGATGCCCTGCATCTGCTAAGTCATTAAAGGGATTAAAGAAAGCACTGAAACGCTTAGCTACATAGCCGAATACAGGAATTCTAGAAAATTTATCCACACCAATAAAATAAATTGAATATAAAAATAAAGCTGAACTCCCCGCTAAAAAAGTAAGAAAAGTGAAAAACCAACGATAGGCAATTCCACTAACCGTATACATGATTAAGGCAACTAAAACTAAAATAGTAGCATTACCTAAGTCAGGGAAAATTCCTAGACTTCCAATTAAAATCAAAAGAACAAAACGCCAATCATTAAAAGCTCTAGGAAACAATTGGTTTTGAGTTAAAACTTGGAAATCATAAACCTCAATCGCATCTTGTTGCTTGGAAAAATAGTTGGCTAAATACCAAATAATAATAATTTTTAGGTATTCAGCAGGCTGAATCGTTAAGGGACCTACTGAAATCCACCCGTAGGCACCATTAACACGAATTCCAACCAAACGTGCTAAGATCAATAAAATCATCTCAATAAAGATAACCATCCTAATCAATCTATCATTTCTTAGGAATCCTAGTTTCAATTTATAAATAATGGCAATCAATATCAAACTGAGGACCCAAAAGATACCTTGATTTCGAACCAATTGTAGGGCGCTTTTACCTTCTTGAACCAAGGTAGCACTGGTCGTCGAATAAACAACAATCAATCCAAGAATAGATAACAATAAGTAAGGAATCAGGATGGAAAAGTTTAACAGATGCCTTTTGCTAATTTTCATATATCACACTCTAATCGGATAGAGACCTATCTGTCTCCAAATTCCGTTTATTTTCTAGTTTTGTCTGCTATTATACCATTTTTTCCGAAAGAAAAAAACTCTTATCCATCAGTTAGTTAATTTTAGTAATAAAAAAGAGCACTAGGCTCTTTTTTATTATTTTATTTTGAAGAACTACTTGAAGTTGAATCTCCACCACCAATATATTGAGTAAAGATATTTTGGAAAGCTTGATCCTTCACTTTGATATTAGCAGCTTGTAATTCTTTTCCGATAATACTCTGAACAAAAGTGGCATCATTTTGTTTTTGAGTCAAAATATAAGTTTTTAATTTTTCTTTGTAATCATCTATATTTGATGATTTTTCTGTTTTCTTAATTAATTTAACTATGTAGAATTGACTCGTATATGCTTGTGTTCCTGATGCTTTAATGACATCAGAGACACCATTTACTTCTAAAGCAAATGCTGCTTTTTTAACTTGCTCAGGGACTTCTGTTGACGCAGAGTCAAACGTGATTTCACCACCATTTGCTTTAGTCTTTTCATCATTTGAATTATCTTTAGCTAATTGAGCAAAGTCTGCATCACTAGCTTTGGCTTTTTCAAGAATTTCTTTGGCCTTGTCTTCATTGTCCAAACGAATGATTTGAGCCGTTACATCAGGTGTGTACTCATCAAAGGCTTTTTTATAAGCTTCATCTGTCAATTCAGCTTCTGCTGCTTTTTTAACTGCCAACTCAACCAATTTACTTGTTCGAATCTGAGCCTTACGTGTTTCAAGAGTCATTCCTGCTTGAGATAAAACACGTTGGTAATTTTCACCGTATTGTTTTTCTTCTTCAGCAATCACATCATTAACCGTTTTATCATCAATTTCTGAACCATATTGTGCTTCAAATACTTTTTGGATAGTCATGTTTAATAAGACTTGTTGTGCTGAAGGATTGCTCTTTACTTGTTCATAAAATTGATGTTCCGTGATGACATCCCCTTTCATGCTAATAAGGTCTGCACCTTCAGAACCTTGAGAACATGCAGCTAAGGTTGCTACTGATAATAATGTAATGGCTCCTGCCAATAGTTTTTTCTTCATGTTTACTCCTTTAAAGTAAGTGTTACTACTTCTATTTTACTATATTTTCTTAAATTTTTCTGAAAATCATTCACTCTCTGGTAATTGAACATCCTCTATATTTTTTCGTATCATCAGAATGCCATCACCAAGAGGTACCAATGTAGCTGTCAAACCTGGATTATCTAAAGTTGCATCAAATAGTCTTTGGAGACCTCGATAAATAGTTCGTTGACCTCGGCGGACTTCCATGATATCTTTTGCAACATCTCCTCCTTGAAAAATATCATCTAACAGCACGACACCACCAACATCTAAGTGTTTTAGGATTTCAGGTAAAAAGATAATATATTTGGACTTGGCTGAATCCATAAAGACAAAGTCATAGGTTTCTGTCAAGGTAGACAATACATCTACTGCATCCCCTTCTAGTAGTGTGATCTGCTTGCGACTGTCAAACTGAGCAAAATTTTCCTTAGCAAAACCAATCATCTCAGGATTACGATCAATAGTTGTAATCTTGGCATTTGGCGCATGCTCAGCCATTAAGAGAGCCGAAAATCCAATTGCTGTTCCAATCTCCAAAATATTTTTTGGTTGCATGGTTTCCATAAGAAAACGGAAATAAGCAACCGTTTCATGGGGAATAATAGGAATATTTTCCTTGCGAGCAAAGTCTTCCAATTCTTTCAAATAGCCTGTGACTTGCTTTTGGCGCTGGCGCATTAAGTCCACAATTTCTTCCTTGACAACAGGACGACGCATGTTATGGTTGGCATTCTTACTATATGATTCAACCATCTTATGCCAATCCCAATTTTTCTACAAGGGCTTCAAACTCATTTAAGCGACGTTCAAAGACAGCAAAGGCATCGTTTAGGTAATCTTCCTTCTCCATATCAACACCAGCTTTTCTCATGACATTAAGTGGATAGTCAGACTTACCTGCCTTGAGGTAGTCGATATAGCGGTCACGGTCTTCTTGACTACCATGGACGATTTTTTCAGCCAAGGCTGAAGCTGCTGCAAAGCCTGTTGAATATTGGTATACATAGTAGTTATAGTAGAAGTGTGGAATACGTGCCCATTCGTATTGGATTTCAGGATTGTCTTCCTTGCTCAATCCATAATATTCTTGGTTCAAGTCTGCGTAGAGTTTATTTAGGAAATCGCTTGTCAACACTTCACCATTTTGATCGGCTTGGTGAATAGCGTGTTCAAATTCAGCAAATTGAGTTTGGCGGAAAACTGTTCCACGGAAGCCATCTAGGAAGTTATTAAGAATAGCAAAGCGCGTTGCGTCATCTTCCACTTCTTCCAATAATTTCTCCGTCAAGATATTTTCATTGGTCGTTGAGGCAATCTCAGCCAAGAAGATAGAGTAATCTCCGTAAACATAAGGCTGAGTTTCACGAGTATAGCTTGAGTGCATACTGTGACCTGTTTCATGAACAAGGGTAAAGAGATTGTCCAGATTGTCCTGCCAGTTAAGGAGCATAAAGGCATTGGTGTCGTAAGAACCCCCAGAATAGGCCCCTGAACGCTTGCCTTGGTTTTCGTAAACATCAATCCAACGTTCGCTGAAGGCACGTTTAACACGGCTCAAGTAATCCTCACCCAAGACTGCCAAGGCATCTTCTGCCTTTTTCAAGGCTTCTTGGTAAGTAAAACTAAATTCAACAGATGAAAGCGGTGTGTAGACATCGTACATCTTGAGATCTGAAATCCCCAATATTTTTGATCTAAGCTCAAGGTAACGATGCAAGAGTGGCAAATGCTTGCGAACTGCTGCTACCAGATTGTCATAAACACTTTCTGGAACAAAATTTGCCGCTAGGGCTGCATGACGAGCACTTTTGTAGTTACGAACTTTAGCACGATAGTTTTGCACCTTAACATTGGTTTGCAAGGTTTTAGCATAGGTATGTTGGAATTGTTCATAAGTCGCATAAAGAGCTTGATAGGCACCACGACGCACCTCACGATTTTTAGACTCCATCAAACGTGTGTAGGTTCCGTGAGATAGCTGAACCTCTTTACCATCATCATCCAATACATAAGGAAAGACGATGTCTGCATTATCCAAAATCGCGAAGGTTTCACTTGCCGAACCAAAGATTTCTCCAGCTCCAGCCAATAATTCTTCTTCACGTTGTGAAAGCACATGCTCTTTCTCTTGTAAAAGCTTATCAAAATAGTGTTGATAAACCTGCAATTTTGGCTGAGCTTCTAAAAAGTCAGCATACTGCACTTCACTGATTTCCATAAATTCAGGCTCATAGAATGAAAAAGCTTGGTCTAGCTGACTGTAGAGTGTCATGGCCTTGGCATAGTACTCTTGGTACTTGGCTTCACGGGTGTCCTGATCATTCTTCATATGAGCATAAACGTAAAGCTTCTCCATTTGGCGTTCCATTTCAAGAGACAATTCAGTGATTTCTAGTAGACTATCCGCACTATCCAAGAGATGGCCTTCAAACTGGCTTACTTTCTCCAGTTGTTCTGTTAAGCCTTTTAAGGCTTCTTCCCAAGCCTGGTCAGTTGGGTAGATCGTTGATAGATCCCATGTATCTTTTTCATTTATTTCATGTCTTTGTAATACCATTAGATTCCTCCATTCTATCTATTTTACCACATTTTCTCTGAAATATTGGTGATAAAAAGCTGGTGGATAAAGGTTTTGAAAATCATTTTGCATCTTTGTTTGGTAATAGGTCTGAAAGTTCGTATAGTAGGAACTTAAATCTTGACTTATTTGACAAAAATCATTTGCTAGAATTGGTTTCACTTGAGGATACCAGTCTTTCAAACTAAAGGTTAAAAGATTTTCCCCCTTCTGATAAGCTTCAGCTTGCTGTTTCATCCAAAATGGATTTTGATAGTACAATTGTTGCTGTATATAGTGACAGATTTGTTTATCTTCAAAAACTCGAAAGTTGCTAATTTGTTGTCTCTTAAAGGGGACTCTAAAAATTTCTAAAAGGCTCCCCTTGTAAAAGGCAAATTCTTTAATTTTATAATAAAGTTTGCCACGTAAATCTTGATGAAGAAGATATTTAAGTCTTAAAACCTGCTTATCTTGATCCAACTCCCAAGCATAAAAGCCCATATTTTGACTAAAATAAAGAAAATGATACTGCAGAGGTGTCAAACGTTCCTTAAGCCAAAGTTTTTTTCCCAATAACCAAAGAACCTCAAATCCTTGACTTCGATATCCCTCACTTCTCTCTTTAAGTTTTTCTTGTGGCAAATAACTACACTGAACTTCTAGAGCTAGATTGTTATTTACAAATACATCTGCAATTTGTTTAATTTCATGAATTGGATATTCTAATTGGACTTTTGTCTCATTTTTTAACCATTGGTACAGAACTTCTTTGTTGTTTAGGTGCTCTGGACTTTCATTTTCAAAGACAAATAAGCAATCTTTTAAGGTTTCATGTGCAAAATGTGTTCGCACCCTTTTCCCTTGACGTAAAATGACTCTCCCCCCACATGCTGGACAAAAATAATCTTGCTTCTCACACTTTTCCTCTAGTACATTAACTATTTTTCCTTTAGTTTCTCTTGCTACAAACATATCTCACTCCTTTTCTATACTATTCGAAAAATGTTCTAATTAGACAAAAAACTCCCCATATAGTTTCTAGTGACATTTTCACTATCCACTGTAAAGGGAGTTTATAATTCATAAAATAATGCTTGAGTTTCTTTATTTCTTAAAGTGTTTCAAAAAGTTCTTGCATCTGAACATCATCCGGTACCAGTTTTAAGTAGGTATGGGCATTGACTTTTGCTTCTTCGAAGTAACCCAACTCACGTAGGAGATAAATATAGTGTTCCAGAAATTCGGGATTATCTTTCAGATCACTAGCCAAATCCCTGTAATGTTTGTAGGCAGTATCCAAATCCTCTAACTCCTTATAAGAACGAGCTATCATCCACTTGGTCAAAAGATTCTCTGGCTCCTCACTTTGTAAGTCTAGTATGTCTTCATACCTTTCCTGCTCTAGGTAAATTGTTGCTAAACGGAGTAGTATTTCCTCCGTATCTTCTGCATCTTCTTTAGCAGTTAAAAGATAGTTTTCCGCAGAACTGGAGTCGTGTAATTCATAAGAAAATTGTGAAGCAGCCAGCAAGAGTCGAGTTTCAAATGGATTTTTCTCTAAGCCCTGCTTAGAAATGCAAAGCGCTTCTTCTATCTGGTGTTCCTTGTGCAAAGCCTGACTGTATCCATACTCATAGCCTTCAAAGTCAGGTGAAATGGTATCAATCTGCTTAAAGTAAAGAACAGCCTTTTGATACTCTTCCTGATCAAAGTACAGACTAGCCAATTCATAGGCTGTATGATCATCGTATTCTAACTCTAAAGCTTTTTCAAGAAACTCGATCGCTACTTCAAATTTTCCTAACCGGGCATAGGCAAAGCCTATCCGTTGATAGGTAGAAATACCTGTTTGCTCGTAAATCAAACGATTATCTAACTGAGCATATCCTTGAATAGCTTCTTGGTAATTTTCTAACTCACTATCTAATTCAGCTAATCCAAAGATTAGGAGTGGATCATCTGAGTATTTCAAAGCCTCAAGCAATTTCTCACGCGCCACATCCGTCAAACCTTCCATCTGATAGAGGTCTGCTTTAAGAGCTAAAGATGAAACATAAAAGTCACTATCAGGCTTGATTTCTTCTAAGTAAGAAAATGCTTCCTCCACTTGACCATCTTCACTCGCGATAGCTGCCAGATTGAGATAAATCTCTGGGAACACGTCTACTATTTGCAAATAAACTTCCTTGGCTTGAGGATAAAAACCAATTCCTTCTAGATAGGTTGCTAATTCGTAGAGAACTTCACTAGAGTCTTGTTCTAAAGCATTGTAAAAATAGTGATCTGCTTTTTCTAAATCTTGTTCCTCTAAAGCCATTAACATCTTTTGACTATTGTTCACTCTTGTCTTCCTCACCTTCTAATTCGTACAAGCCACTGACTTTCTTATACCATGTAAAAATAGCTGAAATAACGACTTTGGCAGAAGCATAGACAGGAATTCCTAGTAAAACTCCCCAAATACCAAACATAGATCCAGAGGTTAACAAGACAAAAAGGACATTTATAGGATGGATATTTAACTGACTTCCCAAAATTAATGGAGAAACAAAACGCCCCTCAATAGTTTGCTCTACGATAAAGACAATGACTACCTTCAATAACATGACAGGTCCAGCAATCAAGCCCAAAACCAGAGCAGGAATCATGGCAAGGAAACTACCTAAATAAGGAACCAAATTCAAAATACCTGCGGAGACACCAAGTGTGACAGCATAGCGTAAGCCTATTATCTTAAAGAAGATAATAAACATAAAGGCTACTATAATGGCAACTGTAACTTGACCACGCACGTAATTAGATAACTGTTGGTTGACATCGGATAAAACTTGCCCAACTGATTCTTTTAATTTTGTAGGTATAAATTGGGTCAAATAGTTACGCAAGCCTTTCCCATCACGCAAGAGATAAAAGAGCATGAAAGGAACAATAATCAAGGCAACAATCACTTGAGACGCCCCGCTAATAAAGGCACTCACCCAGTTGACTGCCTGAGATGAAACCTTACTTGCCCAAACTGTAGCCTGACTTGAAAAGTTTGTCAAAACTTGCTCTAACTGAGGTCTGAAATCATCTGGTAAACGCTTGGTGACCAAATCATTAATCACTCTATCAGCATCTTCAAGGTAAAGTGGAACATTTCTTGCAAAAGTTAAAACCTGACGTTGTAGATTTGGAATTGCAACCGCCAAGCCCCAAATAATAAAAAGAGCAATGATTACAAAAACAATACTGATAGCAATAACTCGATTGATTTTATGTTTCTCCATCCAATCAACAATGGGATTCAGTAAATAATATAGTAGACCAGATAAAATAACTGGTAACATAACAACCCCTAAAAAATCTAAAACAGGTAGAAATATAAAGCTAATCTTACTTAAAATAAAAATATTAAGCCCTAATAATAAGGTTACTAAAAATACTGTGATTGCTTTATTATCCAAAAACCACTTAAAAAACCAAGATAGGCTAAAATGTTTCTCTTTTTGATCCATAAATACTTCCTTTCTTTTGTCCTTTCATTATATCATTTTCAAATAAAAATAACTCTTTTTTAAAGTGCTTACATAAAGTTTAAACAAAAATCTCCTCAAAAGAGGAGATTCCATTAGTCCTGAATATGACGATCTAAGTTCATTTGATAATCTGCATTTGATTTAGCTTTTTCGTCAGCAAATTTCTTACGGAACTCATCCATTTCTTTAGTAGTTACAATCTTATCTTGTAATTTTTGATACTTATAACTATTGTCACTTGTCTTATCACCAACCCAACCATAGGCACCTGTTCCAAGAACTTTCTTAGTAAGAATCATTTGAGCACCGTCTGAGTGTATAGGGATAATCAAGGAGCTATCTGACAACCAAGCTTGAGCTTTAGCATATTTTTCATAGCGTTTTTGTAGGTCTGTTTTTTCACTATTTGCATCATCTATTAAGGCTTTAAATTTATCTAAGCCAACCGCTTTAATTACTGGATTATCTGTACCTGGTGCAACCCCTAGTGAGCTAAGAAGCAGAGGTCCAGATGTTGGATCAAATGTATCAAGGTAAGTTGATGGATCATCATAATCTGGTGACCAACCATTGTTGACATTTATATCCCAGTCAGTATTTGCGTTAGATGTAGCTAAACCGGTCATATTTCCTAATTCATCATCAGAAACTTGTTGAATATCAATCACTAGATTATCAGCTCCCAAAGCTTCTTCAATTGATTGTTTATACGATTGAGCTTGTTTTACAAAACTAGTTTGAGTTGAGGAAACTGGCAAGTCAAGATGAATTGGGAACTGTACTCCATCAGCTTGAAGTGCTTTCTTGGCAGCTTCAAATTTAGCTTTAGCTTTATCTACATTGTGAAGTGTATCTTGAGCATCCTCAAGACTAACATCTTTCCAAACACTATCTAGTTTATCTAACTCTGTTTTAACTACTTGACCAAATGTTTGCTCACCAACTTGGACAAATGTAGGAGGAGTAAAACTTGAACGTAATTTACGAGGGGCTAATTCATCACCAAATACTTGAGCAAGAGCTGCCTTACGGTCTGCAGCAAAAGCCAAGGCTTGACGGAAATCTTTATTCAACAAGGCCTTCTTGGTAGATGATTTTTCTGCGTCTGTTTGTTTAGAAGTATGACTATAAGAAACACGGTCAATGTTAATTGACATAAAGTTGCTACCACCTCTTTGTAAACTATATACAACATTGTCCTTATATTTTTCTTTCAGACGTTCATAGTTTGCAGAGTTTTTAAAGAGCGGAGCTGCTGGATAGTGACCTTCATCAAAACCACGTCCTAAAGAGTCCGCATCCTGACCATCAAAGAAGGATAATTTGATATCATCGATAAAGACATTTTCTTTATCCCAATAGTTTTTATTTTTGGTCATCTCGATAGAAGATTTCGATGTAAGCCCTTTAAGAATGTAGCCACCATTATATAAAATACTTGTTACATCTGTGGCTTTACCAAAATCATCCCCTTTAGAGGCTAGAAAATCTTCACTGATTGGGGCAAGAACTCCCATGGTTGTTTTAGAATTCCAAAATGATTCTGGATGATTCAAAGTATAGACTACAGTATGATCATCAGTAGCTTTGATCCCTACTGTTGAGAAATCAGTGGTTTTTCCGTTTACATAGTCATCCAATCCTTTAATAGAGTCCTGTACGAGATACAAGGCTTGGGATTTCTTATCAGCAGCATGTTTCAATCCAGCTACAAAGTCCTTAGCCTTGACTTCACCATACTCTTCTCCTTCATTGGTATACCATTTAACACCTTCTCTGATTTTATAAGTATAGGTCATACCATCCTTAGAAACCGTCCAGTCTTCTGCTACAGATGGTACGAGATTGCCATACTCATCATTTTCAAGCAATCCATCAATCACATTACCTGTAATTTGTTTGGTACTCTTATCGTTAGACACTGTATAATCCAAAGAGTTTGGATCAGATGCAAAGACATAGTTATAAGTTACCGGTTTAGTGGTATCTTTACTTGCTGTTGAACAGGCTCCTAAAACAGCCGTTGATAAAACAACAATTCCTGCTGTTAACAATAAACGTTTTTTCATAGCCATACTCCTTTTAAATTTTATTAAATTTATTATATCACTTTACTATAGGAAATCAACGAAAATACCAAAAAATATGTTTAATATAGTGTTTTGCTTTATAGACTGTTCTGATTGATTTATAGGTTATCTTTTGTGGTATAATAGTTTTATCTTTATTTAGAGGTATAGACATGAAAGAAACAGTTTATTTTGGAACCTACACACGCCGCTTATCAAAAGGAATCTACAAGGCCGATTTTGATACTGAAACAGGACAACTATCCAACCTTGAACTCTTTGCACCTGAACCAAGCCCAACCTATCTTGCATTTGACCAAGATCGACATCTATATACAGTTGGTAGTCAAGATGGTAAAGGCGGAATTGCAGCCTATCAAACTGACGGAACCTTATTAAATCATGTCGTTGAAGAAGGGGCTCCTCACTGCTATGTTGCTGTTGATGAAAAGCGTTCTATGGTCTATGCAGCCAACTACCACAAGGGACAGGTTTTTGTCTATCAACGTTTAGATGACGGCAGTCTCCTTTTGAGTGATACAGATCAGCATATTGGTCATGGTCCCCATGAAAATCAAGCCTCTCCCCACGTTCACTTTACAGATTTGACACCAGATCACTACTTAGTGACTTGTGATTTAGGAACCGATCAGGTCATTACCTATGATGTTGACCAAAATGGAAAATTATCCAAACTCTATACCTATCATAGTGTTCCTGGAGCTGGTTCTCGTCATATTGTTTTCCATAACCACTATAAAATTGCTTATCTGATTTGTGAACTCAATAGTACTATCGAGGTTCTAATCTACGATGGTGTTGGCGAATTTGAGCGCATGCAAGTTATTTCAACTCTACCAGACGGTTATGAAGGTTTTAATGGTACTGCTGCTATTCGTCTCTCTAAAGACGGTAAATACCTCTACGCTTCTAACCGTGGACATGATTCCATTGCTGCTTATAGCGTCCTTGCTGACGGTAGCCTCGAACTTTTGGAAATAGTAGCAAGTCATGGAAAAACACCTCGAGATTTTGATTTAACACCTGATCAAGAATTTCTCATTGCAGTCCACCAAGATTCTGATAATGCTACAATATTTAAACGCAATCCTGAAACTGGACGTCTAGCAGAGCTTTCAAATGAGTTCCATGTTCCAGAAGCAGTTTGTATTAGCTTTGCCAATTAAGAAAAAATGAACTTGATTTCTCATCAAGTTCATTTTTCTTACAATTTATTTCCGACATTAATACGGTTAATGGCACGTTGCAAAGCAATTTTAGCACGACGTTCTTGATCAATCAAGTGTTTATCTTGTGCTTCTTCAATTTCTTGCTCTGCACGAAGTTTGGCACGTTCTGCACGGCTAACATCGATATCACGAGCACGTTCTGCAGAATCAGCAACGATTGTGATGGTATTATTGGCAATTTCAATAACGCCTCCGTTTACTGCAATCCAGTTCACGTGATCTTCATCATCAATACGTTTTACCTTTACTTCATCAACTGCTAAAACCGCAATCATATTTTCATGTCGTGGCAAGATCCCCATCTCACCATCCAGAGTTCGAACTGATACATAGCTGGCATGGTGATCATAGACGAGACCATCTGGTGTCACGATCTGGACAGTTAACTGAGCCATAGATCACCTCTTAAAATCCCATTTTTTCAGCTTTTGCAATCACATCTTCGATAGAACCTACACCACGGAAGGCATCTTCTGGTAACTGGTCATGTTTACCATCAAGGATTTCCTTAAAGCCACGAACAGTTTCAGCAACTGGAACATAAGAACCTGGCTGACCAGTAAATTGTTCCGCAACGTTGAAGTTTTGTGACAAGAAGAACTGGATACGACGTGCACGAGCAACCAAGGTCTTTTCTTCATCAGAAAGCTCATCCATACCAAGGATAGCAATGATATCTTGCAATTCATGGTAACGTTGAAGAACTCGTTTCACTTCCGCTGCAACGGCATAGTGTTCTTCTCCAACGATTTCAGGTGCCAAGGCACGTGAGCTTGAAGCAAGTGGGTCAACGGCTGGGTAGATACCCAATTGTACCAACTTACGTTCCAAGTTAGTTGTTGAATCCAAGTGAGCAAAGGCTGTTGCTGGCGCTGGGTCAGTATAGTCATCCGCTGGCACATAGATAGCCTGGATAGAGGTTACAGAACCCTTTTTAGTTGATGTAATACGCTCTTGCAATTGACCCATTTCCGTAGCAAGTGTTGGTTGGTAACCAACGGCTGATGGCATACGACCCAAAAGGGCAGATACTTCAGATCCAGCCTGAGTGAAACGGAAGATATTATCGATAAAGAGAAGCACGTCTTGGCCTTCCACATCACGGAAATATTCAGCAATTGTCAAACCAGTAAGGGCAACACGCATACGTGCTCCTGGTGGCTCATTCATCTGACCAAATACCATGGCTGTTTTCTCGATAACGCCTGATTCTTTCATTTCCCAGTAAAGGTCATTCCCCTCACGAGTACGTTCC
Source organism: Streptococcus sp. SK643 (assembly GCF_000259505.1). Taxonomy (GTDB): domain Bacteria; phylum Bacillota; class Bacilli; order Lactobacillales; family Streptococcaceae; genus Streptococcus. The sequence goes on along the minus strand of NZ_AJMM01000008.1, from coordinate 203,257 downwards.
CCAACACCAGTAAATACTGAGATACCACCATGTTCTTGGGCAATGTTGTGAATCAACTCTTGGATCAAAACGGTTTTACCAACTCCGGCACCACCGAAAAGTCCAACCTTACCACCTTTTAGGTAAGGGGCAAGAAGGTCGATAACCTTAATCCCTGTTTCAAGGATTTCAGAAGAGGTAGACAACTCATCAAAAGTTGGAGCTTTTTTATGAATTGGCTGACGCTCTGCATCTTCTGTAAAAGGAGCTTCCAAGTCAATGGTATCTCCCAAAACGTTGAAGACACGTCCCAAAGTTTCTTTACCTACTGGTACAGAGATTGGACGACCTGTGTCCAATACTTCCATTCCACGAGTCAACCCATCTGTTGATTCCATGGCGATAGTACGAACCATACCATCTCCCAACTCCAAGGCTACTTCAAGGACGATTTTTGTTTTTCTTTCGTCATTTTTGTAGACGACAAGTGCATTGTTAATCTCAGGAAGTTTTTCCCCTGCTGCAAACAAAACGTCTACAACAGGACCGATAACCTGAGCAATTTTACCTGAACTCATCTCCTTCTCCTATTCTATATAAGATACTGTCGGTTCCTAGCTCAACTAGGTCCTAAGTTCATTTCATACGAGCTGTACTAGTGCCTATTCTAAGGCACTAGCTCCTGCTACGATTTCTGTAATTTCTTGTGTAATCGCCGCCTGTCTGGCACGGTTATACTGAATTGTCAAATCATTAATGACTTTCTTAGCATTATCAGTCGCTGTTTGCATGGCTGTCATACCTGCAGCATTCTCAGCTGTCTTAGCATCGATAATAGCACCGTAAATCATACTTTCTGCAAACTGAGGCAACAACTGCTCCAAAATTTCTTCTCGGCTGGTTTCCAATTCAAAAGTCAAGCTATACTCTTCATCCGCTTCATTTGGATCCAAGTCAACAATCGGAAGCATTTGTTCCACACGCATTTGACTGGTTAGCGTATTGACATGATGGTTGTAGCAGACATAGAGTTCATCAAAAAGTTCATTTTGGTACATTTCAACCGTTTTTGAAATAATCTTACGAACTTCATCAAAGCTTGGTTGATCTGCCAAGCCACGTAATTCATAAAGTGGTTGAATACCACGAGCTTTAAAGAAGTCAGCTCCCATTCCACCGATACAGATCATTTCAAAGCCTTTACCGTCTGGATGGTATTCTTCCTTCAACTCCATAACGGCTTTCAGAATTGAAGAATTATAACCTCCAACCAAACCACGGTCTGAAGTAATCACGATATAGCCTGTCTTCTTCACTGGACGGCTAATCAACATCGGATTAGTTGAACCACCAGCTCCATTACCATGAAGGATATCAGTCAAAAGTTTGCGCACTTTCTGAGCGTATACTTGGAAGTTACGAGCAGCTTCCTCAGAACGACCTAGCTTAGCAGCTGATACCATTTGCATGGCATTGGTGATTTGACTCGTATTTTTTGTTGAGGCGATTTTTGTTTTAATATCATTTAGAGATACTGCCATCTGACACCTCTATTCTTATTGGAAGCTGGTTTGATTAAGAAACTCTGTAATCGCAGCATCCAAGACTGCTTCTTCTGGCAAGTCTTTTGTATCACGAATGGTTTCTAAAATCTCTGGATGTTGAGCGTCAAAGAAGGCATGGAACTCTTCCTCGAAACGAACAATATCATCTACTGGAACAGTATCCAAGAAACCATGTGTCAAAGCATAGAGAATGGTTACTTGTTTCTCAACAGGTAATGGCTTGTGAACAGGTTGTTTCAATACCTCAACCGTACGACGACCACGGTTCAATTTAGCCTGTGTTGCAGCATCTAAGTCAGAACCAAACTTAGTGAAGGCTTCCAACTCACGATAGGAAGCAAGGTCGATACGAAGAGTACCAGCTACCTTCTTCATGGCTTTGATTTGTGCAGAACCACCTACACGAGATACAGATGAACCCGCATCAATGGCTGGACGAATACCCGCATTGAAGAGACCATCACCAAGGAAGATTTGTCCGTCAGTGATAGAAATCACGTTGGTTGCGATATAGGCAGAGATATCTCCTGCTTGTGTCTCGATAAATGGCAAGGCTGTAATAGATCCACCACCAAGTTCATCAGAAACTTTGGCTGAGCGCTCAAGCAAGCGACTGTGGAGATAGAAAACATCCCCTGGAAAGGCTTCACGACCTGGAGGACGACGAAGCAAGAGAGACAGTTCACGATAAGCTACCGCTTGTTTTGAAAGATCATCATAAACAATCAAAACATGCTTTCCTTGGTACATAAACTCTTCTGCCATAGCAACCCCAGCATAAGGAGCTAGGAATAACAATGGAGAAGGTTGTGAAGCAGAAGCAGTCACAACGATAGTATAGTCCAAGGCACCGTACTGACGTAGTGTTTCTACTTGTGTACGAACTGTTGATTCTTTTTGTCCAATCGCTACGTAGATACAGATCATATCTTGACCTTTTTGGTTCAAGATTGTATCAATCGCAATGGTTGTTTTCCCTGTCTGACGGTCACCGATAATCAACTCACGTTGACCACGACCAATCGGTACAAGGGCGTCGATAGCTTTCAAACCAGTTTGCAATGGTTCTGATACAGACTTACGTTGCATAACACCAGGAGCTGGTGCTTCTACTGGACGAGTTTTATCAGTGTGGATTTCTCCAAGACCATCAACTGGACGACCAAGCGGATCCACAACACGACCAATCAGACTTTCACCTACTGGGACTTCCATGATTTTACCTGTACGGCGGATAGTATCCCCTTCACGGATATCTGTAAAGTCACCCAGGATGATAATACCAACGTCTGTTGACTCCAAGTTTTGAGCCATACCATAAGAGCCGTTTTCAAAGATCAACAACTCTCCACTCATGGCATTTTCAAGACCGTGAGCACGCGCGATACCGTCCCCGATATAGGTTACAACACCTGTTTCAGTCACATCAAAATTGGGTTTGAAATTTTCAATTTGTTGCTTAATTAAAGCGCTGATTTCTTGTGCGTTAATTGCCAAAAGAACACCACTTTCTATTTCAAATTTTCTTTAACAACTTTAAGTTGTTGTTTAATACTCACATCAATTGTCTTGTGATTGGCAAAAATGACAAAACCACCAATGAGACTTTCATCGATTTGTTCTTTTACACTCCTTACTTTCAGAGACATTTTTTTCTCAATCAAAGGGAGCAAACGACTCTTCTGTTCATCTGTTAGAGGATGAGCAGAAGTAATCGTCACTTCAAATCGATTTGTTTCTTTTTCAAGTCGGTTCAAGCAATCTACAAGCACATCATAAAAAAGATTTGCTCTGTGGTTATATGCCAGAACCTGGATCAAGTTTTGCAATAAAGGTGACACTGAGTCTTGGAAGAAAGCAATCGTTTTTTCCTTGTCAGACTCGTCTACTGCCACTTTTTTTAAAAAAGAAGGTAAACCTGTTTCTTCAGCAACTTGCTTGATTTGAGTCAAGTCTGAAAAAATACGGTCTTCTTCTCCTTTTTCAAGTACCAATTGGACAAAAGGCATGCTGTATTTTTCAATTACCTTTACTGTTTTCTTGTCCATTAAGCTTCTCCTAGCTGATCGATATACTGATCAATGAGTTCTTTATGGGCATGACCATCAAGGTTTTGTGAGATGATTTTACCAGCCAAGCTGATTGTCAAATCTGCTACCTCACCCTTAATGCTTTGTAAAGCTTCAGCTTTGTTTTGAGCAATTTCTTGGTTTGCTTTTTCTTTTAAGCGTCCTGCTTCTAGTTTAGCATCTGCTAAAATACTAGCCTTACTTTTCTCAGCTGTTTCTTTCGCATTCTCAATGATTGTCTTAGCTTCTTTACGGCTACCAGCCAATTCATCTTCGCGTTTTTGAGCCAATACTTCCGCTTTTTGACGTGCTTCTTCAGCTCTGTCAATATCTGAAGCAATTTTTTCAGCTCTTTCTTCGAAAATGCCTGTAATATTAGACCATGCAAATTTTTTAATCAAGACTAGCAAAAGGATAAAAGAGCCAGCGATTAAAATAAAATTACCAATTAATTCACCTACTGTTACGTGCATCAGTTACTCCTTTCTACTCTTCATCATTAATTTTATTTCCTAGGTACATAGAGGATAATAGTGTAAAGACATAGGCTTGTACACAAGAAATGAACACGGAAAATGCAGTCCAAACTAAGTTTGCCCCAAATGCTACTGGATACCAAAAAATAGCCTGATGTGAAAGTAAGATAAGCAAGCTTGTCATTACTTCACCTGCAAAGATATTCCCAAAAATCCGCAAAGCAAGAGAAAGGAAATTCGTGACTTCTTCAAGTAGATTCATCGGTGTCATAAATGCAGGAGTTACATAACCTTTTAGGTATTGTTTAATCCCACGACGACGAATCCCCTCAATGTGCGCCATCACAATAATACAGAAAGACAAGACAAGGTCAAATGAAAGATTTGCAGTTGGCGATGTCCAAAGGTTTGTCCCATCTGTTGTTTGAAGTTTAGCCATCAAACCAAGATTATTGGCGATGACCATAAAAAGAAATAAACATAAGTAAAAGAGTGAGTAATCTTTTATGTAGTGGGAACCAAGGTTAGGTTCTGTAAATCCAATTACAAAATCATAGAGATACTCTAGTACATTTTGTTTACCTTTGGGTTTTAATGTCATATTACGACTTGCCCAATAGATAAATGCAAAAATCAGAAACACAGACAGCAAAGTCAAGGCTGTCAAAGTTAAATCAAAGGTAACAGGACCAATATTGATGGTTGGATTGATACTTTCTTCCATCTAACATTCTCCCTTCTCCAATTTATATTTCGTTATTTAATAATAAATGAGAAGACAAGAGTTACGAAGAAAGTTCCTTCAATAAAGGCAACCCCTAAAAACATCAAGCTACGGAACTCAGCGATAATATCTGGTTGGCGAGCTACTGATTTCAACAAACCATTCATCAATAACCCTTCACCAAGAGATACGCCCATACAGGCAAGACATAGACCGAAAAATGTTAAATTCATGACGAATTCTCCTTTTAAATAAAATTTACTTAATTAGTTTAGTCCTAAAATTTCGATTTGTCAACTTTTTACTAGCTTTGTAAGCGTTTAATGAAAATAATTTACATTTTTACTATTTACTTGTTTATTATATGGAAGACTTTGGAAAATTTTTGCAATAAATTTCTCTCTTGTCTGTTACTTTCTGAAAAATAAATGAAAACCGAGAAATAAAATCACGGTTTTCGTATATCATATTTTTTAAAAAAAAAGAGACTTTGAATCATTTTTTCTAAAAGATCTTAGGCACGAACTGTAACACTTGTTCCATCTTCCTTGTAGAGGTTGATAAGTCCTTCTTTAAGAGCACGAACCATGTCGCCTGCTTGAACAGGTTGTGGGACTTTGATTGTCAAGAGTTCCATTGGATTTGGAGCACGGTCGATTTTATTGCCCTTGGCATCGTGTAAATCTTCGATATACGTTTCAAAATGACGGAAACCTGGACCGTAAAACTCAACTTGATCCCCTTCATTAATCACGTTCCGTTGGCGAATAGTTGCTGTTTGTGTCGCTTCATCATACGAAACCACTTCAGCGACAAACTTGTACTCAGGAATTTTACGACGAGCACCAAACAACTGTTCATTTTCAGATGGTGTACCGTAGTAGAATCCTGTTGCCAATTCACGTTGGGCAACCTTCCACATCTCATCAATCAAGTCTTGCTTAATTGCTTCGAATTTTTCTGGACTTTCTAAATAAGCATCCACAGCTGCCTTATAGCAGTTGGTCACTGTTGAAACATAGTGAATAGACTTCATACGTCCTTCGATCTTCAGACTGTCAACACCATTTTCAATCATATCTGGAATATGGTCAATCATAGACATATCAACGGCTGACATTGAAAATTCTTCAGGAATTTCACCTTTAAGGCTCTTACGTTCTTGACCAAATGGCATATCGTAAAGGTCGTATTTCCAACGGCATGATTGAGAACATCCACCACGGTTGGCATCACGCATACTCATATGATTTGAAAGAGTGCAACGACCAGAGTAAGAAATACACATAGCCCCATGTACAAAGGCTTCAATTTCCACATCTGTACGCTTACGAATTTCTGCCAACTCTTCCATCGAAACTTCACGCGCCAAAACGACACGAGTTAATCCCAATTCTTTCCAGAACTCAAGAGTTTCATAGTTAGTGGCACTAGCTTGGGTAGAGAGGTGAATTTCAAGACCTGGCGCTTCAGTCGCTGCAATCATAATCAAGGCTGGGTCAGATACGATAACTGCTGCAATCCCGATATCACGCAGCTTACGGAACCATTCACCAGCTCCAGCTTCATTTCCTTCGTGCATAACCATGTTGGCAGCCACATAGACCTTAGCACCATACTTGGCAGCAAACTGGACACCTTCTTCCATCTGTTCAAAAGTAAAGTTCCCTGCACGGCTACGAAGGCCATAGGCCTGACCACCGATAAAGACAGCATCTGCTCCATATTGAACAGCTACTTTTAACTTCTCTAAAGTACCTGCAGGTGATAAGACCTCAGGACGTTTTAATGTTTTTGTCATGTTTTCTCCTATTTGCAATATAAAAGTTTGACGTTTTTCCTTCTCATTTTATAGTAAATAAGCGATAAAATCAAGCCTAGACAGATTGTTTTGACAATTCTAATCTTTTAGATTATTAAATCAAAAAGATTGTCAAAGAGAAAAGCCCACAGATGTGAGCCCTTTTCTAATATAGGTTAGAAAAACTATTTCTCCACTTCTTTTTTCTTGTGTGCCAGAAATCCACTCAAAATTCCTAGAAGTCCTAAGACTTCAAGATTAGCATGATCTTCTGTACCTGTATTAGGCAATTCCTCTCTCTTACTTGCTACAGAAGTCGGAATTGGGGAAGTTTCTTTTGTCGATTGTGCAATTGGTGTCTTTGATTTTGGTACTTCTACCTTAGGTGCTTCAACTTTTGGTGCCTCAACCTTTGGTGTTTCTACTTTTGGTGTTTCTACTTTTGGCGTTTCAACCTTTGGTGCCTCAACCTTTGGTACCTCAACCTTTGGTACCTCAACCTTTGGTACTTCAACTTTTGGTACTTCAACCTTTGGTACTTCAACCTTTGGTACTTCAACTTTTTGTTTAGTACCTACTGTGATAACTTCTTCTACTGGTTGTTCTACAATTTTTTTAGGTTCGTTCGGTGTTACTGCACCTGTCTTAGGATCCAAGACATAAGTTGTCGTAGTAGTTGTTTTTCCGACTTTACCAGGTCTTGTTACTTCACGATAATCTTTGTCTTTTGTATTATCTTCAACATAACGTGTTGTATATGGAATGGTTGTTTCGACAACCTTAGGTTTAGTACCTACTTTAATAACCTTAGGTTGCATTTCAGTACGTTTCTCAGTCGGTTGTCCATCTATTACTTCTCCTGTTAATTCATTTACAATCTTAGGAGTTGAAGTTACAATTTTACCCACAGTTCCATTTTCAACTGTCTCATTGTCACCTACTTCCATCGTTGGGTCTTCAACATATGTAGTCTCAATCGGAATAGGTGTTTCTGTCTCTACAGGTGGTAGGTTGTTCTCATACTTTTGTTTATAAACATAAGTAATGACAGTTTCACCTTTCACAATCTCTGTAATATCTTGTTTGTCTTGTTCTTTAAAGGTATAACGCTTATTCTCAAAGTCAATATCTGTAGGATGAGTTAATGTAATTTGCTCCCCTACTGCTTTTACCTCACTTGTAACAGACGGTTTAACCTCAGCACCTTGTTCATTGACAAACTTTTGAGTAACCTTACCTTTGTTTTGGACTTCTGTATAAGTCACCAAATGATAGTCACGAGATACACCTTTCAAAGCCTTATCTAGATCTATTATCTCAATCTTAGGAATCTTATTGGTGAAGGTATTTTGACTTAAATAAGCAGATGTTTGTCCTCTTGGCATACGCGCATTTAGATAATTACTTGATGAAATCGTATTTTCACCTATAAGAGAATTTTCTCTCCTTAACTCGTATACTACCTGTCCTGTTGGGCTAATAGGTGACCTTAATTCGAAATCTCTAATTTTTTTCTCAGGTACATCTGATGGTTTAATTACAGATTCACCACCGAAAGCCTGTTCATTTATTATTGTAGAGAGTAATTTATCTAATGGAATTTCTTGGCCTTTAGCATCTTTATAAGTAAATGTCTTAGTGTACTTAACTAAGTCCGATTGACCTGCAACCCGTCTAGATAAGTTTTTAACGAAAATTTCTTGTAAAATTGCTTGACCACGAATAATTGCATAGACTTTCGTTTCCTCGGGTAGAGTGTAGTTCAAACGGAGACTTATATCAATGCTTGCAACACCATATTTAGATGTTAATACACTGGTTGGGTCTAAATTCACTGTGTAAGTAAAAGTTTCATCGTTTTTCGCTTCTACAATATATCCGCTATAACCAGCACTACTATCCTTAGCTCTAAGTTTCTCCAATCCCGGAAGATTAGCTGCTCCAGTTTTAACAGTTACGTGTGGGTCAGTCGTAGTTACATCACGACCTAAAGCATCTGCAACGCCATTTCTAGTTCTTACATCGACTGAGTCTGTGTTTAAATAACGAACTTCACCTTCAGAAGAAGTCAAATTACTGAGTGTCATTTCTTTATTGACATCATCGGACGCTAATCTTGAATTCACTTGACTTGAAATCTTATCTTTTACGTTGACATAATTTGCAATAAGGTGATTATTTTTAATCTCTTCAATTTTAGCTCTATCAGCATCAGCTTGTACTTTCTCTGCTTTTGCTGATTCTAAAGACTGAATTTCAGCGTCAACTTTTTCTTCAGCAGTTGTTCGTAACGGATTTACTTCAGAAGGAGTATTAGCTGTACCAACATTTTCAACTGGTGTTTCATTTACAGTGATACCTAGCGCCTTTACTTCTTCTACTTTTGCCTTCAACTCTTCTTCTTTTACAGCATGCGATGTACTTGTTTCAAACTCTTTTTGTGAACTTTCACCTGCCGGTTGAGTTGGTTGGACGCTTGTTGTTGGATTAGTAGGTTGCTCGTTAGCGCTTACAACACCATTTAAAAACAAACTCCCTAAAGCCATAGTTAGGATAATACCACTTAACAAACCTAACTTAGTTTTACGGAGATAACCATGACCTTTTTCTTGTTTTACTGCTTTATGCAATAGAAACACCTACTTTCATATTTATACTGTTAACATTATTACATAATTAACTAAAAAAGTAAAGGTATAAACTAAAGAAATCTCTACAATAAATTTAAAAAAATTTTAACCTACTGTTGTTGACTTTTATAAAACCTCAAGTTAGTTGTCTTAAATCTTTGTTCTGAATTTGAAAATTAGTTTAGTAATTAAATATATATATCAATCACAACAATTTTATACTATCTTATTCCTTTCGTAATGAATACATATAACATAAATTTATTGAAAAGAGAGTTAATGAGCAGGAAATCAAGTTTTTTTTAAAATATTTAAACAACAAATTAAACAGGCTCTAGGTTATACAACCTAAAAGAACATAGAAGTAGCTCGTATTTTAATGAGAAAGTCTGATTGAAAGGAACTCTATCGTCTATTTCAATAACAAATTTCAAAAAATTTAGCTATTAAAAAGAGAGAACTTAAATGTTCTCTCTAAAGATTAAATTTTTATTTGCTATAAGTGAGTCTAGAATGTAAGATTATTCCCACTCAACTGTTGCTGGTGGTTTACTTGTGATATCGTAGACGATGCGGTTAACGTGATCAACTTCGTTTACGATACGAACAGAGATTTTTTGGAGCACTTCCCAAGGGATTTTAGCAAAGTCAGCAGTCATCCCATCGATAGAGGTAATAGCACGGATAGCTATGGTGTAATCGTAAGTGCGGCCATCTCCCATAACACCAACTGAACGAACGCCTGTGTTCACTGTGAAGTATTGCCAGATATCACGGTCAAGACCTGCTTTAGCAATTTCTTCACGAAGAATAGCGTCTGACTCACGAACGGTTTCTAGTTTCTCTTCAGTGATTTCACCCATGACACGAATAGCAAGTCCTGGTCCTGGGAATGGTTGGCGCCATACGATATGGTCTGGCATACCAAGTTCTGTACCAAGAGCTCGAACTTCATCTTTATAAAGAGTGTTAAGTGGTTCGATCAATTCAAACTGCATGTCTTCTGGAAGACCCCCCACGTTGTGGTGTGACTTGATAGTTTGAGCTGTATCCGTACCAGACTCGATAACATCTGTATATAAAGTACCTTGAGCAAGGAATTTCACATCCTTGAGCTTGCTTGCTTCGTCATCGAATACATAGACAAACTCATTACCAATGATTTTACGTTTTTGCTCAGGGTCAGAAACACCTGCAAGTTTGTCAAGGAAACGTTTAGCAGCATCTGCTTTGACGATATTTAAACCAAACTTACCACCAAGCATTTCCATAACTTGATCAGCTTCTCCTTTACGAAGAAGACCGTGATCCACGAAGATACAGATCAATTGATCGCCAATTGCTTTTTGGAGAAGAACTCCAACGACAGATGAATCAACACCACCTGATAAACCAAGAAGGACACGTTTATCACCAACAGTTTCGCGGATTTTTTGGATCTGCATGTCGATAAAGTTATCCATTGTCCAGTCTCCTTTTGCCTTACAGATATTTAAGGCAAAGTTTCGAAGGATGTCATTACCATATACAGAATGGCGAACTTCCGGATGGAATTGGATACCGTAGATGTTTTTTTCTGGATTTTCAATAGCTGCATAGGGGCAGTCTGCTGATGTTCCTGTACGAACAAAATTAGCAGGAATTTCTGTTACAGCATCACCATGGCTCATTAAAACAGTTTGTTCATCTGGTGTTGATTCAAAAAGAGCAGATGGTGTATGAGTTAGAGTTGATTGACCGTATTCACGATTTCCAGCGTCCCCTGCTGGTACAACCTTTCCTCCTAGTTTGTGGGTCAATAGTTGCATACCATAACAGATACCTAAAATTGGAATCCCAAGTTCAAAAATTTCTGGATCAATATCAAATGATCCCTCTTCATAAACAGAGTTAGGCCCACCTGAAAGAATAATTCCTACTGGATTAATAGCACGAACTTCTGCAGCTGAAATTTTATGGCTTTTTAGTTCTGAAAAAACACCAATTTCACGAATTCGTCGTGAAATTAACTGGTTGTATTGGCTACCATAGTCCAGAACGATGATTTTTTCGACATCTTGCATATCAGTTGAAATATTGCTCATCTTTTTCCTCTCTCAAAAAAAATATCTTTTTTCAATATTTTATCACAAAGAAAGGTAAATTACCAACTAAACAAAGTAAAGTTTGACTTTTTATTATAAATTACGGTACAATAAAGAAAATATAGAAAAGAAGTGAAAAGCATGCTACCAGCTTATATGAAAATTCATGACCATATAAAAAAGGATATAGATGAGAAACGTTGGGCGATTGGGCAAAAACTTCCTAGTGAAAGGGATTTAGCTGAACAATTTATGGTTAGTCGTATGACCTTACGCCAAGCTATCTCTCTTTTGGTAGAAGAAGGTGTTTTAGAACGACGAGTAGGAAGTGGTACCTTTGTAGCGAGTACAAGGGTCCAAGAAAAAATGCGGGGAACAACAAGTTTTACTGAGATTGTCATCTCCCAAGGAAAAGTCCCCTCTAGTCAGTTAATATCTTATCGAAGAACCATTCCAAATGAACAGGAAGTTGCCAAACTTGGCATTTTACCAACCGAAAATATCATCCGAATGGAACGAGTTCGTTATGCCGATAAAGTACCTTTGGTTTACGAAGTTGCTTCCATTCCAGAAAAGTTTATCAAAAACTTTAAAAAAGAAGAAGTCACTAGTCATTTCTTCCAAACCTTGCAAGAACATGGTTATCGTATTGGTAAATCACAACAGACTATTTATGCTCGTCTAGCTAAAGAAAAAATTGCTCACTACTTACAAGTTGAAAAAGGACATGCTATTTTAGCCTTAACTCAGGTTTCTTATTTTGACGATGGGACAGCTTTTGAATATGTAAAAAGTCAATATGTGGGTGAACGCTTCGAATTTTATCTTGAAAATAACTAAGCCCACAAAAAAATCTCTTTATTTTAACAATAAAGAGATTTTTTTATTTTCCCATGATTAAGTCTTTTAAGGATATGATAGTCACGGCACATAAAATCATAGCCATCCCTACAAAATCAATAGGAAAAAATTGTTCTTTCATAATTAAAAAAGCAAAGAATACTGCTGAAATTGGTTCAATAGAAGCTAACAAGCTAGACTTAACAGGGCCTACAATACTTGCCCCTTTTAGAAAAGCCGTATAGGCAAAAACAGTTCCGATGAGAATAATACCAGCAAAAGCAAAAAGAAAATCTAAACTAGTTGGAATACTAGCTCTTAAAACACCTGTGAAAGGTATAGCTACTAAACCTGAAATAACCATTCCAATACCTATCACCAAGCTACTGCCCCATTTTTTAATTAATGTAATAGGTAAAATGATATAAAGTGCATAGGTAAGGGCTGAAAAAAGGCCCCAGAAAAGTCCTGCCGGGGTTACAGATAATTGGTCAAACTGACCATGAGTTGCAATCAGATAGGTACCACCTATCGCTAATAGAATAGAGATAATTTCTGCAAAAGTGGGAGCCACCTTATCCTTGATGCAGCTATAAACTAAGATTCCTACTGGACATACATACTGAAGAACTGTAGCTGTGCCTGCATTTGTTTCCTGAATAGCAGTAAGGTAGGCGAACTGGTTTAAAAAAAGACCAATTAAGGCAAAAATAAGAAGAGACAGGATACTTTCTTTGTCCTTTAAGAAGGCCTTCATCTTTTCCCTTGCCGATATATAGGATAGCATCATCAAGATACCTCCAGCGATTAAAAGGCGTAGATTTGTCAATACAAGAGCTGAAATTCCATGCACCATCAGGTATTGACCACTGGTTCCTGATAAGCCCCAAGCAATACCAGCAATGATTGTCAATAAAAATCCTTTAAAACTCCTTGACATCTATTCCTCCCTCTTCCTTTCGAATCAAGTCCATGACCTGATTACGATCTAAAATCCACTGGGCCCTCTCATCCTTTTCATAGGTACGATTGGATAGGAAGATGGCTGCTTCCTGTTTTTTACGATTCCACATCACAAAGGTTCCTGTATAACCTGTATGGTCCAGCCAATCTCCCTCTAAGTTCCAAGCAAGGGAGCGATCTTTATCTTCTAAAGGAGAAAAATTCTGACTTAAACCATCCGCAAAATCATCCTTTAAATAATGCTCTAAAAAGATTTTCAAATCTTTAACGGTAGAAAATAAACCTGCACTGCCAGCATGCTTCCCTAAAAGAGTGGCCTTAGGGTCATGAACCAAACCTGCTTTTACACCTCTAACCGTTGGAACAGCTTGAGAAACTGGACCGAATGTTGTTTCCCTCATTCCCCATAGATTCCAAACTTTTTCCCGTAAGAGAGTATCCAAATCCTCATCAAACATTTGCTCCAAGACAAATCCCAAAATCAAAAAATGAACATCTGAGTATAGAAAGGATGGCTTTTCCCGTCTATTAAGATGAAACATAGCTTTCTTTAATTCATCAGCTGTTAACTGATCACGATTAGGGATAAAAGGGTCTAGGTCTGTAGCGTGAGTCAGTAGTTGACGAATACTGATATCAGGATAGTCACTGTCAGGTAAAAAATCTGTCACAGGACGTTCCAAATCTAATTTTCCCTGATGACAGAGAAAGATGAGAAGCGTTCCTACTCCAACCACCTTGCTCACACTAGCTAGGTCATAGACAAGACCTGCCTTTGTTTTAAAACCATGCTCTGGATCACTCTGACCTAAGTATACTTCTCTCCACTGTTGATCCTTAAAATACGCAAAAGAGGCTCCGGGATAAATCCCTGCCTCAAGTTGTTCTTCTATTTTTTTTATTATCTTGGTCCACTTCATACTTCTTCAAACCACAATTCAACATTATTACTGTCTTTAGCAAGGAAAAATTTTTCTGACTTAGGTACAAAGTAATCTACAGAAGCAAAACGTTGTCGTAAACTATCAATATCAAAATTCTTGACTTGTAATTTCAGCATAGACAAATCCCAAGTAACGTTATTTTCAACAGCTAAATCTTGACCTTCCGTATGGATAAAACCGAGAGCTGAGGCAACTTCTGAGTCATGTAAGAAACTGCTACCACCTATTGGAAGATTTAATTCCATTGAAATTTCGAACTGGCTTAGGTACTTCTCTTCTAAGTTGGTTTTAAAAACAGGTTTTTCGTCGATAACTTCTAAACTATCTCTATTTTCTTCCCCATGAATCAAGATCAAATCATTCTCTGGTGATAATATCTCAAAAGCATAGCCATTTTGTCCTTTATATAAACGGAGAATCGAATCAGTTTTAGATAAGAGTCCTTCTATTTCAACAGGATTTTTTACTTTTACAACTAATCTAGATAGTTTTTTATTTCCTTCAACCTTACGAGTTCGCATACTTGGTGATTCTTCTAAAACTAGCTTTTCAAGACCTGTCTGATCTCCTAATGAAAGAAAGGCTGATTCTTCTAACAAGGGCTTCATTCCTAACGTTTCAGTGTAAAATGTTTCATTTAAGTTTCGATTATTGACTTTTAAAGTTGGAATAATCCCTACAATCTGATTTACATTCATAAATTCCTCCATCACTCTATTATTTTAATGGATTTTAGTTTTTTTTACAAGATATTATGCTCAAATTGAGGATTTTTTCATGATTTGAGTATAGAAAAAACCGGGTGTTCCCGGTTTTAAGTTCTTATAAGTAAAGGACTTTAAATACTGCTACTGCAGCAATTGCAGCTAGGATTGGAGCTACTACTGGTACCCAAGCATACCACCATTTTGAATCACCTTTGTGCTCACCAAGAACTGATGTTGGAAGGAAAGCGTGAAGGAGACGTGGTCCTAAGTCACGAGCTGGGTTTAATCCAGGTCCTGAAGGGCCACCAAGTGATGTTACCAAGGCCATAACAAGGAATCCAAGTGCCAAGTGAGCAATTCCAAGACCTGAAGCTGTATGAGGTGCTACTTGTGCTTTGATAGCCAATTCAGAAAAATCAACTGTTTGACCAGCTTGAGTTGCTGCTTGTTTCATAAATTGAAGAACTTCAGCACCAAAGAAGTTTTTAGTTAAACCAAGTGCGGCAAAGAAAAGAACAAATGATCCAACAAACTCGTTTACAAAACCATTAACAGTTGCGGCATAGCGAGATTCTTTTGTACCTTGATCCAAACTTGAGATAGTTGAGAAACTTCCCAAAATGTTGTTTGGATTTTCTGTTTGCAAGTAGTATGGGCGGTGTGTCGCTACTACTAACGCTTGACCAAAGATTGCTCCCAATACTTGAGCGATGATGTAAAATGGTACTTGTGCCCAAGGGAATAATCCACTTACAGCAAGTCCAAGAGTGAATGCTGGGTTGATGTGGTTACCAGATACATTACCAAACATCAAGGCAGGAATCATAACACCCATACCATAACCAACAGCGATAACAAGCCAGCCACTTTGGTGACCTTTTGTACCCTTAAGTTCAACGTTAGCAACTGCACCATTTCCAAGAATGATCAAAATAGCAGTTCCTAAAAATTCAGTGGCATATTTAATAGCCCATGTGAAATCCATTTGATAGATTCTCCTTAAAAATTTTTTAGACAATCTTTATTCTATCAATTTTTAGGGGTTTTAGCAACCAATTTTGAGAAAGAATGTCTGGAAAACGCTTTATTGGACTAGTTTTTGAGCAAAGAATAAAAGAATCCAAATCAGATTTATCCTCAATTTTATTATTGACGTTGTCCAAAATCGGCAATCATCTGCTCCATTTCTTGTCGACTTGGAGTTGTCAGCATATAAAGGTAATCTCCTTGAAGTTCCGCAAAGGCCGCTGGCATGATTTTTTTAACCTTGAACTGCTGACTGTATTTGGCAAGCAAATCCTCTTCTGAATAAACATAGTGGGCATTTGCACGGCGAGAAGTAGCCAAACAATACTGCGGTTCAAACTCTGACATTGGGAACTCTACTCCTGCTACAATAGCAGCATATCCACGATAAAGATCCAAGGAATGAGCAAAGTTATAAACATCAATAGTGAAACCACCTGCAGGGCGGTTATTGTACTCAATGGCGATGTAATCATCCCCCTCGCGGAAAAACTCAATATGGAAAAAGCGTTCTTTCATATCAAATTCCTTGACAATCGCTTCACCATACTTGCGAAGTTTGGGATCCATATCCTTGAGCACATAGTAGGAATTGTCCATCTTGTAAATCATGAGATCCAGCGGTGTATAGGCGTAGTCAAATGTCGTTGAAAAGACGATTTTTCCATCCTTGTCTACGAGCCCGTCAAAGGTACAGATTTCACTAGAAGTGACAAATTTTTCAAAGAAATAAATAGTTGAATGGTCCCACTCTTGCTTGAAGTGATTGATATCGTCTTCTGTTTCAAGCTTAAAGGTCGCGGCTGCTCCCACTCCATTGTCAGGTTTGGCAATCATTGGAAGGCCGATTTCATTCACAGCCTGATCCACATCTGCTTCCGTCTTGATAACAGCTCCAGGTACCACTGGGACACCTGCTTTTTTGAAGAGTTTCTTCATTTCAGACTTAAATTTCGTCTTTTTGAGATCCTCTGGTTTGGCACCAAAGACATTGAATTGTTCTCTGAGTGTTGCATCCAGCTCAAGCCAGTATTCATTGTGGGATTCAATACGGTCAATGGGACCATGTTTATAAAAGAGAAAAGCAACTGCACGTTTGACTTCATCTATATTTTCAAGATTATCTACACGGAAATACTCGGTCAGGCTATTGCGTAAAGGTTCATCCAATTGCTCGTAAGGTTCCTGACCAATTCCCAAGACGGTAATGCCTTTATTAGCTAGCTCAATAGTAAACTGTTGAAAGTTTTGCGGATAGTAGGGAGAAATAACAAGGTAATTCATAGGTAACTCCTTTTATAAATAGAGATTGCCGAGGAAATAAGGCATTTGTTTGCGCCACCATTCCCAGTCGTGGGCGACATCGTGTCCCCATTCAGCAAACCAGGCTGGAATTTGTTTCTGGTCAAAGGCTTCTTTAAGCTTGTAGAAGGATGGTAGACCGTCTTGTTCCCAGGCCCCAAGACCCGTACAAAGAACAATCTCTGCCTGACGGTAACGATCGATAAACCATCCGTCGTTCTGATTCCATATATAATCTACTGGCGAGTTTTGGTAAATGACATCATCATTGTAGTAATCGCCGACAAAGAAACGAGCGTCGTAAACACCACTAAGAGCTATCACCTTGGTAAAGACATCTGGATGCTGGAGGAAAAAGTTGACTGCATGGTAGGCTCCCATCGAGCAACCTGTCGTCATCATGCCATCAAACCAACCTGTCTTGTGCTTGATAAAAGGAATAGCCTCTTCAATCACATAGCGTTCGTAGACACGGTGCATTTCCGCCTGATCATGACCGTTTTTCCAAGTGGCCAACCAGCTCTCACTGTCAACACTAGTTAGGGTAAAAAACTGCACACGCCCTTCTTCGATGAAGGAAGAACAGGCATCAATCATGCCAAAATCATAGTATTCGTTGTGACTACCCCCAGATGATGCAAAAACCACAACTGGAATCCCAGCATGTCCATAACGATTAAGGTACATTTCACGGTTAAGATTGCCACTCCAGTGGCTAAGGTTTTCAATATGCATTGGCTTTCTCCTTTCTTACTTTACCATTTTTCTGCAAAAAATCGAAGACAAGCTGGAAGATTTTCTGACCAGGGTATCTCGCTATGAATAGCACCCGATTGCACCTTTAGCATTAAGTTATCCAAAGCAACTCCCCCTGAAATCAAATCATGGTAATAGCGAAGTGACGAGTCAATATAAGCTTGCTTGATATTGCCAGCCATCAAGGTCTTGTCCGTATCATCTGCTTCTTCCGTTCCTACATAGATAAAGATACGCTGGTCAGGCGACAGTTTCTGGCGCTCGATGTAGCGGTTAAAAGCTTCTTGATGGAGCCAGTTTGCAGATGAAAAGACACCAAGACAACCAATTTGGTCTTGGTATTCCAAACCGATGAACTGGGTAATATTGCCTCCTAGTGATGAACCAATCATAGCTGTATGTTGGCGGTCAGCTTTTGTACGGTAGGTCTCATCGATAAAAGGTTTGACCACCTCCATCACAAACTCAGCATACTCCACACCTTTACCTCCAAACTGCTGACCCGGAATAGGAGATTCTTGGAACTTCCAAGCTGCATACTCATTCATCCGCCCCATCCCATCATTGTCAATGGCAACGACAATCATGCGACTGATATCGGGATTGCGCTTAATAGCTGGGATAATCTTCCACGAGTGACCAATGAAAGATTCTTTACTATAAAAGACATTTTGCCCGTCATGAAAGTAAACAACAGGATAGGAACGATCCGTATCTTTCTCATAATCTTTAGGCAGAAGAACACGTACACGGCGTTCCTTACCTGTATAAGGAACCTTGAGTTTGTGTTCTTTCATTTTTAAATAAAAGTAGGATTGATTCATTGTCAGAAAACTCTCTATATTCAAAATTTTATCTAATTATAACATAAAAATAGAAAAAAAGTCAGTCTTTCCTCCATTTTTGGATTAAAAACCAACTTTTTCATTTATTTTTTCTAAATTCTTTTGGATTTTCTGATTAGAGCAGATTGTCAATCAAGTCATCTACTTCATCTTTTTCAACTTGAGGTGTAATTTCAGTAATCATGATTCCAGCTACCGCTCGCTCAACCAAGCCTTCAACATCCATCCGTTTTTCGTACTGCTCTGCATTTTTAATCTTAGGATTGGTCTTAGGACGGTCAGGTGCAAAAATGGTACAGCAGTCTTCAAAAGGCTGGATAGAAATATCAAAGGTATCGATCGCCTGAGCGATGTCAATGATTTCCAACTTGTCCATAGTAACCACGGGACGAATGATTGGAGTGCTGGTCACAGCGTTGATAGTCTGCATACTTTCCAAGGTCTGGCTAGCTACTTGACCAAGACTTTCCCCATTAATGATAACTAAACCATTTCGTACTTCACGAATACGATCGGTAATTCGCATCATAAAACGGCGTGTCAAGGTCATGAGGTAGGCTTCTGGTGCTTTAGCCTTGATTTCCTCTTGAATCTCTGTGAAAGGTACTTCGATAAATTGGATATTGCCCCCAAACTTGGTCAATTTACGGGTCAAATCTTGGGCTTTTTTAAGAGCACCAGGACTCGTGTAAGGTGGACTGGCAAAGTGAACTGCCTCAATATCTACCCCTCGTTTCAGAGCTAGATAACCTGCCACAGGTGAATCAATTCCTCCTGACAACATGAGCATGCCTTTACCAGAACTTCCCACAGGTAATCCTCCTGCTCCACGAAAAGTTTCATAGGAAAGATAGGCAGCCTCCTCACGAATCTCAACCTGAAGATTAATATCTGGATTTTTCATCTGAGCTTGCACGTTTGGAATAGCCTTAAAAACAGCACTACCAAGAGTTTGATTGAGTTCACGACTGTCAAGTTCAAAGTTGTGGTCACTTCGCTTACCAGTGATTTTAAAGGTCATACCTTCCTTGTAAACTTCTTTCATAATTTCTTGGACTGCTGATTTAAGAACTTCAACAGATTTTTCAACCTTATAAACAGGAGAAAAATTTTGAATCCCAAATACTTGTTTGAGCGATTCTGCTACTGCTGTGTAATCAGCTCCATTGAGGTAAGCGTGGGCACGGTCGCGATCTGCGGTTACCTTAACTTGGGGATAAATAGACAAAACGTCTGAAATATTATTACGAAGCTTATTGATGAAACGCATACGATTTTTGTGTTTGGTTGATAATTCTCCGTAGCGAATCATAATTTCTGAATACTGCATAAATGCTCCTATCTTACTTTTCTAGTTTGATTGTAAATTAATTTTAGCTTGGTCAAAAACTGCTCGACCTGACTCATATCATTTTCAAGGTCTAGGCTAAGACGCACAGCTGATTGGGCCTTATCTTTATCTACTCCCATGGCAATCAAGGTACCTGCAGGTTTCCCAGCCTTGGATGAACAAGCAGATGTTGTGGAGATAAAGATATCATAGTCTTCAAAGGCGTGAACGATGACTTCTCCTCGAACACCCTTGATTCCAAAAGTTAGGATATGAGGGGCAAAGTCTTCCATTTCTGAAAAAACAATAATGTCTGTGTAATCAAGCAAAGCCTGACGAATAATTTCCTTCATTTGTATAGTTTTATTTGTAAACAAGTCTAGCTTTTCCATAGATAAACGGAGAGCCTTGGCTGTCGCTGCAATCCCTGCCACATTTTCAGTTGTCGAACGATAGTCGCTCTCTTGACCACCGCCTGTTAAAAGAGGCGTGATCCTTTTGCCAGATTTGATATAAACAAAACCAACACCACGGACACCATGAAATTTATGACTCGAGAAGGTCGCGAAATCCACTCGGTCAGTCAAATATTTTTCAGTTGGAATCTTAGAGAGTGCTTGAACCGCATCAACGTGGAAGGAAATAGTTGGCTTATCTTCTAGGAGTTCTGAGATAGCTTTAATAGGTTGAATCGAGCCGATTTCATTGTTAACTGCCATGATAGAAACGAGGGTCGTATCAGGTCGTATCAAATCTGCTAACGCTTCAACATCTACAAATCCCTTCTCATCAACTGGAGCAAAATCTACTTCAAATCCTTGATTTTTTAACCATAGAGCAGATTCCTTTACCGCTGGGTGCTCAATATCTGATACGATGAGATGCTTGCCAAATTGGGCTTTTTCAAATGCTACACCCTTTACGACCCAGTTATCGCCTTCTGTTCCTCCAGAAGTGAAGTAAATCTCATCACTTTTCTTACCAATCAAATCTGCTATTTGCTTACGAGAAGCATCTAAGATTCTAGTCGCTTGATCTCCTAAGCGATGAAGGCTAGAAGGATTCCCTAAAATTTTAGAAGCAACCTGCATATAGGTCTCTAGCGCTTCAGGATAAGGCTTTGTCGTTGCAGAATTATCAAAGTAAATCATGTTATCTCACACTTTCTAAAATCACTCCTTCTATTGTATCATGAAACAGTTCAGGCGACAAGAAAGGCAGTTCAGGTTCATTTAAGTTTTTTTAAAAGATTTTCGATATAATAAAGCATAGTAAAGGAGTGAAATTATGTCTAACTATCGTAGAAAATCAAAACCAAAAAGCGAACAGATTAAAAAAGGATTTACTGTCTTTCAAAAAACTATTGCTACTATAGGGAGTATCCTCGGTCTTATTACTGCAAGTATTACCATCATGAATTTCATTGATAATAAAAATAACAGTAAAAAAGAAACTACTGAAACTACTATTATTAAAGAAGTTCAAAGAGATAATTCAGGAGCAAACAATATTCCTGCGCAAAACCAAAATAATCATCAGGAAACAACTCCAAATGAAAAAGTGCAAACTCCTGAAAGCAAAGAAGATGCAAAGACTGATAAAAAATCATCAACGACTGAAGTACCAGAAATTTCACCTTCACAAAATCAACCATCAGATACTGGTACTACAGTAAGTAACGGAGCTTCCTAAGCTAATTATTAAAAACATTCATTAAAACTTTGAAAACTAGGAGCAAAAGTTCCTAGTTTTTTAGTATCAAACTAAAAATACCAATGTATCATTTCTAGATACAATTTTTTCTCCAAGACTTTTTTATTCTTCACAATTCTTCCAAAATTGTCTGGAACAACTAAAACTTGCTTCTCTGTAACTAGGGAAATATTTTTAAGCATTAGGAGTTCTACATAGCATTTTACTTGGTAAGTAGATCGGCTAATAAATGCTTAAACTCATTTATGAATGACTAAAAACGCAACCCAACCACAATAGAAACTGCATGAGAAAAACCTGAAAAATTATTTTTTCAGGTTTTCTGTATTATAGACCTAACGAATTTAAAATTCTATCAGGGAAAATTTTCTGTATATAGAAAATTACTCTTTTTTTCTTTTAGCAACAAGCATAGTAGATAAGGCTAGACCAACACTTGCTAGGAAGATAGCTGTTTCAGATTGGTTTTCCCCAGTTTCTGGCAATCTCTTTTCTTCCTTAACATTTTGTACTGATGATTCAGATCCCTTAACATCTTGCATTGTTGGTTTTGCAGTCTCAAGATTTTTAACTCCTGATTCTAAGTTATTGCCTTCTTCCAATGAAGATAGCTTAAACTCAGGTTTTTCAACTATTGGTGCTGCTTGATCTCCTACAGTTGATAATGGACCTGTATAGGCTGGAAGCTCATGTTTTAATGCTAGAACAGCATTGACGCCTCCCTTGAATTCTGGTTTCTCTACTATCGGTGCCGCTTGATCACCAACTGTTCCAAATTTTTCCGTATATTCTGGAAGCTCGTGTTTCAAAGCCATCACTGCATTGACACCTCCAGTAAACTCAGATTTGTCAAGTGTTGGTGCTGCTTGATCTCCTACAGTTCCAAATGGTTGCGTATATTCTGAAAGCTCATGTACCAATGCTTCTACTGCATTGACTCCTCCAGTAAACTCAGGAACATCAAGAACTGGTGCTGGATCTTCACCTTTACTTGATTGAACAGGTTCTTCTGTTAATTCTTGATAGAAGCTAGCTAACTCATAAAACTCAGCCTTACCACCTTCCCAGACAAGTTTAACATCTAGAAGTGAACCACCATTTCGAATTGCAAATGTTTGGAGACTTGAAGAAATTGCGCCAAGATCTGTCCAACTTTCTTGTCCATCCTTAAGTGTTCTAACCTGAACACGTGCCCTAGCATCTTCTGGAAGACTTGAAACGAGACGAAGATGGTTAGCATTGGTTGGTTCAGACAAGTGATAAACCATTTCTCCCTTATCTTGTTCTGCTTTGTAGCTGGTCAACACTTTTCCATCAACGAGGTTTGTATAGAAGTTTCCACGGCTTTCGCCACCTTTTCCTTCTACTGTTGGATCATTGATTGGTTTGACAAATTCGCCATCATTAATGACTAATTCTGTAAATCCTACAAAACGAGCATCATAGTCAGCAGTGTAGAGGACACGGAGATAATTAGCCTTAACTGGAGTTGCAAGCTCACCTTCAATGTAACGGTTACCTGGCATCTTAGAGTCATGTGTCCAACCATCAGTAAGCGAATCATCTTGTTGGCTATTGGCTACACCATCACCAACTGTAACGACATCTGTCCACGTTTTACCGTCTTGACTGACTTGGATTTTACCATCACGAAGATAGTTTTGAGTTCCGTCTTGGATATAAGCTCGAATTTTCTTGATGGTGCGCTCGCTACCAAGTTTTAAGGTTACATGGCCATCTTTATGAGCATAGTCAGAAAACTCAACAAAATTGTTGTAAACACCGTCAAACAATTGATCCAGGTTATTTATCTTACGGACATCATTGCTTCCGTATGTTGGATGAATACCCATAGTTGTTGATTCTAATTTTGTTGGTTGGACTTCTTTGGTAGTTACTAGAAGAGAAGTAGATGGAACAGCTTGCTCTTGATCTGTTTTATTAACAAGACGAACGTAACGTACCAAATGTGTTGCTACAGATCTATCAGTCAATTGACTAGCTGGTGTCCATTCTTGAGCATTAGCAGAGTATTCCAAGCTAAGAGCTGGATTTGTTTGACCTTGAAGTTGAATACTGTTCACTTCATGAATACGGTCAAGTTTCATTCCCAAATAACTATTTGCAGGAAGTTTTGTACCAGAAGGAATCTGAAGATCATAACGTCCTAGGCTATCAAATACTGGAGTTTCTTTGAGAGCATCAACATTGGTGTCTGTTAATTCACTATTTCCAGAACGTGTCTCAACAGAGAAATCTGCAATGCGCCACCAGAGATCGATAGCTTTGGTATTACGTACTCGGACATAACGAGCGTTAATAGTTCTTGTGACTTCCTTAGTTTGCTCACCTGTTAAACTATCCAATTCTTGCCATGCTTTTCCATCAGTAGAGTACTCAAGTACACCTGAAGCTAATTTATCTCCTGAACCTTGGCGAAGACGAACTTTTGTCACTGGCTTAACTTCACCAAGATCAAGTTGTGCCCAAGCATCAACTGGTGTAGTATTGCTACCATCAGCATTTGCCATCATAGCTTCTGTATTATCTTTACCATCAGTAATTTGACTTGCTGATGTTCTCAGTTTATAAACTAGATTTGAGCTGAGGCTAATTGTAGCAGTTTGTTGTTTACGAGCGTTCTCTACTGGACGATTTACTGCAATCTCGCGAACTGCAAACCAAGTGTTATCACGATCTTCTGTTGCAATCATACGTACTGCTTTAGCTTTGATATTAAGATTTTCAAACTGAACAAGTGACTCATTACCAACATATGCTGGTTCTTTCAAACTTACCCAATTATCTTTTTCATCTTGATACTGAACTTCAGCCTTGCTAAATGTATCACTAGGATTTGATTGAGTTCCCATGGCGAAGGTCAAATTTTGAATAGCAACTGGCTTGTTGAACTTCATACCAATGTAATCACCTGTCTTGATACTATTTGGTGATTTAATGAGAGCATGTGTTGCTAGATCACCATCTGTTACTTCTGCTAAACCACCTTCGACACCCGTTCTATTAGTAATAAAACTACTAATGATTTGATCTGGATGCAATACTTTTTGAACTTCAGAAGCAAGAACTTCTTTCAAGGAAAGGATGAATGGACGGATATGTTGTACACCCAACTCAGCCTTTTCAAGATGGTCTACATAATGGAATGTATGAGTTTGAGACTGTTCGTATAATTTCAAACCTTTATAATAACTATCCCAGAGTTTAGCTGCATCATTTGACGACATCGCTTCTGTTCCTGTAAGGAAGGCGTCTAAAGCTTTCATTTGATCAATTGTATTATCCAACCAATAGTGAATTTGGTTAACCATTTTTGGATCACCAGAAGCTTTATAAACTTCAGCAGCTTCTTTTAACTTAGCAAATTCAGCACGTAAAGCTCCACGTTCTGCAGTCACATCCTGACCTGCTTTTAGCTTGGTTACAAAGTCTGTCAATTTAGGAGCCAATTCAACTGATTCTTCAAGTTTTACTACACGACCATCCATATTTTGGTTAATCATGTGCTTACCAAGTTCACGGAAAGCAGCCGAAGTTTTACTATCTTCAAAGTGCCCATTTTCTACAAAATTGAAGGCGACATCATTAACTTTCTTCGCTTCTTCTTCAGTCTTCCACTGTTTCCAAGCATATTGAGCTCCTGCAAAAAGGGCAATCTTAGATGGTTCTGACTGTTGCATTGGGTTCAACATAATACCAGAAAGGAGACTTGGATCCACATTCGGATGAAGGAATTTCTCACCACCACCGAGAATCAAGTGTTGTTTAGAGTTATCTGTAACAGGCCAGTTAACCCAAAGAGATACTGGACGATAAGTTTTACCACCTGCTGTCAGATTATTCTTAAGTGTTGATAGGAAGTTCTCAGAAACTTCACCCCAAATCTTACCACCAGTCAAAGTCATAGATGCGGAACTTGGAAGATTTTCATTGAGAGCTTTCAACTCTGCTTCACGACCATTACCCCAATACTGACCTGGTACAAAGATCATTTCTTTGCGAAGACCACTATAGGTTCCCTGCATTTCTGTTAACCAGTTGGTCATGTCATTCATCAGACGGTTGTAGCTATTGTAACCGCCTACTGGGCTTGGTGCATCATCTGCTAGAATACCAAACTCACGCACCCCAACTTTCATTAATTGAGTAAATTTAGCCTTAATGGTTGCAAGGTCTTGCTGGTACTGAGTCTCATTACCAAAACGAATGCGGTTATTCATGAATGGATGGATTGTCCAAACATAACGAGTTTTGTTTTGATTTCCAACACGAGCAAGGTCACGAATTTCAGCTAGTTTTTCTTCTGGATAAAGTTCACGCCATTTTTTGTTGTGATATGGATCATCTTTTGGTGCAAAGAAGTATTGAGTCAACTTCAAGTCACCACCATAGCGCATGAGTTCCGCACGGTCTGCATTAGACCATGGATTTCCATAGTATCCTTCGATGAAACCACGGTTTTTAATTTCAGCGTAATCCTCAACTGTCACATTGCGTAGGACTGGCGCTGGGCTTTCTTTAAGCATGTGTTTCAAAGTTGTCAAACCATAGAAAACTGCATCCGTATCTTTTCCGACGATAGAGATAGAGTTATTCTTGATAGATAATGCATAAGCATCAATCTTATTAAAAAGTTCTGATTTAACGTTGGACAATTGCTTTTCAGCTTGTGACTCTTGTCCATGTACTCCGAGATAGATATTAGTTGCACCAGCAACCGCTGATTTGCTTGTTGTATATGAAACTTGGTTGTCCTGCAAAACGCTCTTCAAACGATTACGTGTATAAACATCAAGTTGATCTCCCATTACAAGGTTGACTGTCTTACGAAGGGCTGTGACTCCTTCTTCATAAGTTACTTTTTGTGGAGTTGGGAAGACCTTATACTCTTTCTTAAGATAGTCGTCACTCTTACTTGCTGCAACAATGCTTTCTTCACTAGCTGGTTTACTTGCTGTGAACTGATCTGCTAATTCAACTGTTCCATCACCGATTTCTTCTACTCTTGGTTTTTCAGGACTAATCGGTGTCTCAGGTTTCGTTGATTCAGAAGTTTCTTGTCCTTCTTTGATAGGTTTCAACAAATGAACTTCCGCAGCACTTGCAAATCCACCTACACCTTCCAATACTTTCAAGTCAATCTTGTTTGTATGAACAGGGGCAAAGTTTACAGTTTTTTCTTGGGTATTATTTTCCCATTTACCTTCTGAAACCTTCACCATTTGACCATCTTTTTGAGCAAAGATTTCGTAACGAGTGACAATACCATTTCCACCATTCGGACGCGGTAAATAAGATAAACCATTAACTTTTTCCGCCTCTTTCAAAGTCATCGAAAGCGTGTATGGTGCAGCATCACCAGTCCATTTTGTATGCCAGAAAGTATTTGGATTATTATCAAAGGCTTTATCAACTGATCCTTCATCCGGTGTTCCAGGTAGCTCTTGACTACTTGCTGTAGCAGTAACTTTGTCATTTGAAATCAAACGTGGATTGACAAACGGTTTATCTGTTAACTCTGCACTGTGCAAGATTCCTTTAAAACCACCAATGCTTTCAAGCGGTAGTACCAAACTATTGTGGGCAAAGCGAGGGTGTTCAGGATTTGCGATACGTTCAATCTTTTCTCCATCCACATAAACTTCAGTTGATTGTGGCTTAGTCACAATAGAAATTTGATAACGGTTGTTCTTTTCAAGTTTCTTCTTAAATTGAATATGGAATTGTTCAAATTGATAAGCTAAGTAACCATCTTTATCAGCTAGATAGATACGATTGTTGCCACTTGATGAGAAGGTTTGTTCACCATCGCCAGTAACCGTCACATCAAACTTCAAGACATGACTTGGACCAACGTCACCAGCTAGTCCTTCAATACTACTGTCTTTATCAAATGCTAAACCTTGATCAGTTGCTTTTACTTTCTTACTTGCATAGTTTTTCACTGATTCAGGATTGATAGTAAATAAATCACTTTGATCAATTTCTTTTTCAGGATTTGACTGTGGTGCGTAAGGGCTGGTTGGCAAGGTACGTTCTTTAAAGGTTGCTGCAGCTCTGTCAGAACCCCAAGTACGTTCTGCAGTTGTTTGCATGCTCTTGAAGAAGCGTTTGAAGATATCATAGGATGTCAAACCTGTCTCATGAAGATCAATATTATCATTCCAAACTGCGTGACCACCACCAATTACACTTGGATTTGATGCTTCTAGAAGTGGACCATGACCTGTTCGGAAATCATTTGGTGTCCACCTATTGTATTGTGTTTCATAGTTAGCATAGTCACCATAAGCTGCTTGTCGATTATCACCATTAGGTACACTATAGGTTGGAATATCTGTTATGTTGATGATCTTAGCTCCCTGAGCAATAGCTTCTTTTGGTTGTTGCCAACCGACACTCCAAATATCAACTTCTACATCTTTCCAGTCAACTGCTGTTTTACCTCGTTTTGCACTGAGCGATCCCCAAATACGTGGTGTATAGCCTTTTCCTTTTATGTACTTGATCATATCATTGACATAACGGCGATAGCTCTCTCTACTACCATAATATTCGTCTGTACCAATATGAACGGTAGATACGCCATGAAGCGGTGCATCTGGTCCATCTAGGAGTTTGTCATAAATTGATTTGACAAAGGCTAAGGTTTCATCATACTTTTTATCTAAGTCAAGCATGGCAACACGCTCTACGTTATGTTTACCTCTGTAATCACTTAGACTACCTTGATACATAAGATCTGGACGCACTTTAACAAAGGACAAAGCATGACCTGGTGTATCGATTTCTGGCACTAGGTTGATATGCAAAGTCTTAGCAAGCTTAATGATATTTTGCATTTCTTCCTTGGTGTAGTGCTCATCTGATGTTAATTTTTGCCCATTTTTACCAACAACATCTGTCTCCACACGAAAACCTGTTTTGGCATGTTCTAGAACATATTTAAGCTCTTCTTCTGGCGTTAAATTCTTACCTTCCAAGTGTTCTTTTAAGAAGATATAGTTATCGTTGAGGTGCAACTGCAAGTCATTCATCTTGTAGTAAGCCATGTTTAACATCATATCTACAAGCGTGTCATACGGAATAAATTTACGACCTGTGTCTAACATGAACCCGCGATGGCTGAAACTTGGGAAATCACGAATTTCTCCATTTTGTAGATTATTTTCACCCATTTGAAGAAGGGTTCTTGTTGCATAAAAAGCACCTGTATTTGTAGCAGCTTCGATCGTAATGACACCATCTTGGATAGCTATGCCATAACCTTCCTTACCATACCCCTTGTTTTCAACCTTCTTAAATTCGATTCTTTTCTGAGCTTGTTTATCACCTGATGTAAGTTCTAAACCTCGACTAGCCAAATCTGATTGATAGAAAGTTGCTGCCTGATCAAAACCAGAATCTCCTGTCGCAAGGACAGTATCTGAAGTGATAGATGATTGTCCTTCTTTTCCATACCATTGTTGAACAGCTGGAGCTACTTTAGGTTTAACTCCTACTCCTTCATCCTGATGGACACCCTTGATTAGAACTTCAAACTCCTTAGTAAAAGTATGAGAATCTTGGACTTGCTCCACCATAACTTTCACTCGTTGATCAGTCAGAGGTTTATAGATATGATTTTGAAGATCGATAACACCTTGCTTATTGCTTCCGATGAGGCTAACTTTTCCTGGTAAAGTTGGAAGTACTAAAGATTGTCCATCCTTAGCGACTGTCAATTCCGTAACTTGGCGAATATCTGTCACTTTAGTTGGATCAGGGATATTTGAATAAGCCCGAATTTCTTGAATCCCAGCGTTTCTCCAACCCATCGTACCAGTTTGATAATCATTGATTTCTAACTTGAGATATTTAGCTTGGATACTATTTGCTAGGGTTGCTTTCTCATCTAAAACCGGTTCTCCAGTTTTTGTATAAGCTAATTTCCATTGTTTTTCACCCCCAGCATTCACATCATCTTGACCTGCATAGTAGAGACTCCAAGATTTGATATTCGGATCATTTTGACCTTTTCTCACTCGTCTATCCCAATCAATCTCTACGTGTCTAATAAGTGTAGTTTTAGGAAGAGTTAATTCGAAAGTTGGTTTGTTAATATTTGGATTTGTTGCCCAACGAGTATCAGGATCCCCATCTACTGCCTTGTCAGCAGTAAAAGGAGTTCCAGTTTCTGAGTCGTTTGCTTGGACAGTGACACCTTCTAAATGATTACGGTCTTCCCTATCTTCGATTTCCTTTTCTACAGGTGATGTAGTAGCCGGTTTGTTTTCTGATGTTGGTTTATCAGCAGGTTTTGTAGTTTCAGTCGGTTTTGGAGCTACAGGACTTGTTGCTGGTTTTTCTGTTGCTGGCGCTGTAGGTTTGGTTGTTTCTTCACCTCTATGATTTTCATCATGGCTTGTATCTGCTGCTGCCTCTGACTCAGCTTTCTTTAAAAGAGCTGTTAAATCGTCTGGCAACTTGTCTAAAGGCTGGGCTTGTGTGACAGTACCTTCTTTCTCAGGTGTTCCATTTGTTTCCGCGGCTTGTACTACATTTGCACCAAAGATACTAGCACCAATCATCACTGACGCTGCACCAATTGCAAATTTTCGAATACTATAGTGACAGCGTCTTTCAAAAAAATGTCTATCCATCTTTCTCCGTTTCCTTTCCTCCACTTATTTCATTGAAGTAAGCGGTCTCATTTCTTATTTAAAAACGGAGAGAACCTAGAGGTCCTCTCCAGCTAATGAATGTTTATCTGAATTCTTGTACTTTTTAGTCTAAAATTCTAAGATATTTAATTTTCTTTACGTTTTGTGGCAAGGACAGCAGCAGACAAAGCGAGGCTAACACTAGCAAGGAAGATAGCTTTTTCAGACTTGCTTTCGCCTGTTTCTGGTAATGCCTTTTGTTCTGTTCTTGATGGAGAAACTTTAGATTCTTCAAGCTTACCTTGGCTCATTTGACTGATTTGATAATCTTCTTTTCCAAGCATTGGAGTGGCTTGATTACTTACGTTAGCTGGGCTGCTAGTATAAGCTGGTTTTTGATTTACCAAAGCTTCAACTCCATTTACTCCACCTTTATATTCAGGTACTTCATTAACTGCTGCTTTAACAAAGTTTGCACCGCCCTTATATTCTGGTACTTCGTTTACTGCCGCTTCAACAAAGTTTGCTCCACCTTTGTACTCAGGACCTTCATTTACTGCTGCTTCAACAAAGTTTGCTCCACCCTTATATTCTGGTACTTCATATACTAAAGCTTCTACCGCATTTACTCCACCAGAAAATTCTGGTTGTACTTCTAGTGTAGGAGCTGCTTCATCACCTACTGTAGCAAGTGGTCCTGTGTACTCAGGAACCTCAAGAGTTGGTGTAGCTTCATCACCCTTACTGCTTGAAGGAGATTCAGGTTGAACTGCTTGATCTTTTAACTGGTTGAGATAATCAGCAAAGAATTCAACAAGTCTGTCTGTCAAGAGATGATTGTCAGTTGCGTATTTCATACTTGTAGCTACACTTGCAACCTCTTCTTGATTTTCTTTACTTGTCAATTTTTGTGCTTTTGCTAAAGCTGTTTCATAAGCTGACAAATCAAGAGGTGTTTCTGCAACCTGTGGACGACTAAAGATAAGTTCAGCAGCGGCTTGATATTTATCACCACCGTCTCCATAAGTCTTAGTACCTGTCAAAACAATTTTCTTAGCTTTGATTGTTTTACCAAAATTAATATCTTTTGGTTTGTTATCATCTGCCCAATCAGTTGCATTGAAAGTATGTTCTTTACCAGACTCATCTGTCACAACCAATTTCACATCTCGCAAGTTACCATTTGATCCTGATCCACGTGGCACATAACGGAATCCAGTGATTTCTGTCGCTTCTTTCAATACCATTGTTGCAGGTTTGCCGACATCTCCACCATTCCAAGACGTGTGCCATAGACTTGATAAGTTACCATCAAAGGCATTGGCCAAATCTTCTCCCGCTTGAGCTGGAGCATTCAAACTTTCAAAGTCTTCTGCTACCAAGGCTGTTTTCTTCTGAACCAAAGCGTTCTTAAGAGTTTCAATCTTCGCAATCTCAGCACGTGCCTCATCCACACTAATATCGTCATCTGCTTGACTGAGGTTATAGACAGCCTCTTTCAATGCATCCATAGACTCCTTAGTATAGTTGGTCATAGCAACAGTTGGTAAGTAGTTCTTCAAGGCATTATCAGTTAACATCTTACCTGTTAAGGTAATTTCCTCAATTTGAAGTTTATCCATGATGAAATCGTTATAACCGCGGAAGTTTGCATTTCCACCAGAGTCACCACGTGTATTGCTTGGATTACCAGTTGAGTAGATACCAACCCAAGTATCGCCTGTTTCTGCACCTGTTACGAGGAAGGTTACTTTCTTGGCCTTATTAGAATCTGTCCAAGTATTTGGTAATTCATGCATTTCTAAGTTGCTCATTTGATTACCACGGCGTCCAGATTGGAATTCACCCTTACCGACTACAAAGGCATAGGTATTATCAGATCCTGATTCATATTCAAATATCACTCGGTAAGTCTTACCAGCTTCGAAGCGGAAGTTTTGTGGAATTGTTTGGTAAACCAAGTTACGACGGCTAACGAGACCATTTGTCTTAAGTGACCAATCTCCCTCGATAACATCATCAACTTTCTTACCGTTCCATACACGCTGTGTATATGGATCATGTTTTTCAGATAAGTGGGTACGGTTGTCTTCAACACCTTCAATACCACCAATTACAAATGGAAAGATACCTTGTGCAACATTTTCAAAGTCTTGTTTAAAGGTTCCTTTTCCAGTATCGTGACTATTTCCGTACATGCTTGAATTATTTTCAAAAGTACGAATTTCATCAAAGTAAGTTGCTTCTGATCCTGCTTCACGGCTCAAAGTTAAGGTAACATTTGATACATCAGAACCTGTTGTGAAGAAGGCATACATATTTTGGAAGTAACTTGTATCATCTACAGTAGCATTGTCACGACGAGTATTATGGGCATAGGCTTTAACATAGTTAATAGCTAATGACTTATTGGTATAGCTAGTCACTTCTTTTTCACCAGTATTCACTGTGATACTTGCCTTAGCATTACTACGGTTATCAACCCCAACGTAAACTGCATACTTGGTATTTGGTTTCAATCCAGTTAATTTCTGAGTGAGGCTGACCGTGCTCTGATTGCCTTGAATCCGAAGCATTTCATTTGCGCCTTGAGATTTGACAATTTCTGCTTTAGAAGCATCACCTGAAATAGTCCAATGTTTCAAGCTTCCACTGTTAAATCCTTGGTCATAGATATGCATACCTTCACTCCATGACATTTCAGGATTTGTTTGTTTCGAACGATAAAGCACATACGGTTGATTTGCTAGAAGGTCTAGCGTAATTTTTCCATTTGTGGCTGATAATTCTTTTTCTTCTGTTTTACCTTGGTCTGTTAACTTGTAAAGGTAAACCTTACTGTTTGCCCAATCATTAGGAAGTGTCCAAGTTGTCGCACTAGCTTGCGTATTGAAGTAGTACATTTTTTCCTTATCAGCAGGAAGTTTCTTACCATTTGCATCCCAGTTCCAAGGTGTCAAGTAAGCTGAACCATCTTGGATGACACGTCCATTGAGAGTTACTGTACGTTCACGGTATTGTGGGCTATTGACATCATTTGATTTACGAGTCACAACTACCTTATTGTTATCAGTATCTACCAACTCCACTTTCATTTCTGGAGTCCATTTATAGGTGCTACCATTGTCAGACATTGTAACAGGTGTACCATTTTCCCATTTGCTGACAGTGAAGTGTTGGAAGTACTTGGTCATGACGTCATGTGCAAACAAGTTAGTGACATAACCATTGTAGTCACTTCGCCCTTGCCAACCTTCAAAGTCTTTCATGCTGTAACCACCTAGAAGTGGATAGTTGGCTGCTCCACCGTAACTTATGTAATCACCAACCCAAGAATCTTTTTGGTGGTTACGGATAAAGCGCGTGATAGCACTGTTAATACCTTTATTAGTGTAGCCACCGTAGGTCAAGTCAGCTGCCCAGTGTTGGAAGGTTGAATCATATTCACCGCCATGGCCCCATTCAATTGCAAAGCGCCATCCTTGCTTATTGATTTCTTTTGCAAGAACGTGGGTAGCCCAGGCTCCATTATCACCTGATTGGCCATTGCCCCAAACGTCCACATAGATAAAGTCAAGGCCTTCACCAAGTTTGTTCTTCAATTCTTCCCAGCGGGCCAAACGTCCATGTGCTAGGTCATATGCAGCATCAATATTAATACCTTGGTCTAGCCAGTTCCAACCATAGCTGTAACTTCCATCAGCATTCTTACGAAGAATATTTTCGTTAAAGTATTTAGACTCAGGATAAGTCTCTGAAGCATTAACGTGGATACCAAGATGAGCTCCATATTTCTTAGCCTTCTCAATCAAGGCTTTGAAATCTTCAACACCACCAATACGTTTACCAATATCAGCATAGTTCAAGTGACCAGAGTCATGACCTTCACTACCATAACCTTTAAGGAGAATACCTTGTCCAAGACCATCTGTATGAAGATTAATCTTCTTGATACCATCCAAAGTCATAAGGAATGGGTTTTGAGCTTGAGAACCAAAGTTCATAGCGATACGATAAGCAGTGATATCCTTAACTTTTTCCCAACCTTGAGGGTTGTTCATAATGCTACGATAAGCAATGGCACCATCTTGCCAGTCTACTTTCTTATCTGCATTCGCATCTTCGGTGATCACTACTTTAGCACTTGGGAGTTCTTTCGTGTATTCTGGGAAAACAATACCTTTATAAGCTTTTTCCCATTGCCACTCAGAACTATGAATTCCTACGTAGTTCTCATTACCAATCGTTTCTTTATAAGCTGTTAAGCGCGTCCAGTCATTAGATCCACCGCCATAGCTATTTTGTGAATTACTCCAAACACCTGCGGCTAGCTTATCTGTAGAAACAAAACCATACATATAACCTTTAGCCAAATCTTTCATTGGATTAGTTACTTCAATATGATCATCTCCACTTACGTGAGTGTTGTTTGACATAGTCGCACCATCAAACTTAGCTCCAGCTTGATCGCTTGAAACAGAGACCAGTGCATTACCTAGGAAGCTAATTGAAGAAAGCAATTTTCTTTCGTCATCAATCTTTTGACCTGGAACAACCTTGTTGTGATTTACAATCTTAGTTACATCAAAGTGCAATTGATTATCCACAACTTGCAGACGAACTGTCATATCTGCGTTAATGAGGTTTTCCGCATCACGAAGTTTCATGTCGTATTCAGCAGTTGTAGCATTTACTTTTTTATAGGTAACTTCAGGTGTCACTGCATGCTTATTGATGAGAACTTGATTGAGAGGTTGAACTTGTCCTGGTAGTTTATGACCATTTAAACTATATTCTTTAACCCGTGGAAAAGCTTGGTCAATTACTGCTTTTAGTACTTTTGACTCAATAGTATCGTACTTAACGTTACTGTCATCAACCACTTCGCCTTTTTCTTTTTCAACAGGTTCCTGATTCGTTTTAACGCCTTCTTGATTATCTGTTTTAACGTTTACAATAGTTCTCTCACTACCATTGTAAGTACCAGCTTTAATTAAGATTTTCTTTTCATTCTTGAGATTTTCATTTACAGCAGCTGGTAAGGTTACAGTGTCAAAAAGCTTCACATCATTATTTGTAGCATTAAGCTGACCGTCTGATTTCAAGCTAATATTCAAATGATTGACTGATCCATTCACTGGAGCAGCTACACGTCCACCTTGATACCATGTGCTATTTCCAGGTGTTTTATATTCCCAGAACCAACCACCTTGGTCATAACCTACAAAAACATTGTTTTCAGTATCCTTATATTTCATAAAGACACCAAAACGTGATTTGCCTGTTTCAGACTCTTCTTTAAATGTTAAATCAACCGTTGCATTACCATTAGCATCAACTGCCAAACCTTTCTTTTCAAACAATGCTGGTTTTTTAGCATTGTCATTTTGAGCAGTAGATTCTAGTCGATTATAGCGAACACCATTCTCTTCACGAATGCTAACTGTTCCCTGTTGATCCTTTGTTGCAACAGTTTGCCACTCAGGAGTAATTTCCTTCGATGTCTCTGGCTTAGCTGTCGCAGGTTTTTCTTCTTTCGGCTTATCTGCTTTTGGCTTTTCTTCAACTGGTTTTTCAGTTTCTTCTAAATTCGCAGGTTTTGAACTATTAATTCCATTGATATGGTCTTGTATCCATTTTAACTGGGCTGGAGAGAAAAGAATTCCACCACTACGTACACCTTCTACACCATTTTGATGTACTCCAATTAATTTTCCATCAGTATCAAAGATACCACCACCACTTGCTCCTGGTTTCCCTCCTTGATAACCAACACCTTGAACTCCTTCACCATAAGGTTCAGCAAAATCTACAGCAGCGTTAATAACTGGGGCTAACTTACCGGCAGGGTAGCCGAACATATTAACCTTATCCCCGACTTTTTTAACTATTGGCTTTTCAGTAACTTCAACTGGAGCATTCTCAAGTACTGTACGCAATCTTACAAGAGCCAAATCGTTTTTATAGCCTTTTAGATATCCATCACGATCCCAATGAATAACATCTTTCTTACTGAATTTCACATCTTCTAGGCCTTGATAGGATATGCTGAAAATATCCCCATCCCCTGCATCATTATCCACAACCTTACGGTTGTTTCCATCTGGAACATCCTTAATAAAATTATGGGATACAGTCAAAACAAGGTCCTTACCAACCACAATACCACTACCTTCTCCAGATGGAGTTTTAATTTTAACAGTAGCACCATAGTTCAATTCACCATTTTTGCTTTTAGCTACATCATCAGGGACCAGACTATCTGTATCTTTAGCCAATTGATCCTTGTTAACTTCTTTGCCATTATCAGTTGCATGATCTAATTTGCCAGCTCCATCTTTAGGTGATGCATTTGTGTTTTCTTTCTTTTCCTTTTCAAGAGCAAGTAACTCTTCCTCAGTTTTTGGACCATCCGTTGTTTCAGCAGAACCTGGATTTGTTGCTGCAGCGTCTTTATCGAACTCTCGTCCATTATCGCTCGCTTTTTTATCCAGATCAGCCAGCTCACTTGGCAAATTATCTGTTGAACCAACTGTTGGTGTGTCAGCCATTACTGGGGAAGTAGCAAAAAAACTAGCCCCAATCATGACAGAAGCAGCACCTAGTGCAAATTTGCGAATGCTATACTTGCAACGTTTTTCAAACAATCTTTTATCCATCTGTTGAATCGTTCCTTTCAGTTTATATAGTAAGCGTTTCCATTTTTCTTTAAAAAAATAACCTCCCTTTATTTTAAACACTTCCGAATAAACATATTATTTTTTATTTAAATTTAATATAACAAAAATGGTTTGAAAAATCAATAGTTTAATAGGTAAATTTAGTAAAAGTATAATCCCTTTAGTAGTTTTCCCTAAAATTACTTTCAATATCTATTTTAGATTAAAATACTATAGAAAAAAAAAGAATTACCACAGAGACATTAGGAAACAGCTCCTAAATGATCATGGGTAATTCAGTAAATTTCATTCTAGTTTTTCACTTTTATTCTTGTAATACTTTACGTGGTTTAGTGCCTTCAGCCGGACCTATAACCCCTGCCATTTCAAGTTCTTCCATGAGGCGAGTTGCACGGTTAAAACCAACTGATAAACGGCGTTGAATCATGGATGCACTAGCTTTCTGAGTTTCGATAACTAAAGCTTTGGCTTCTTCAAAAAGAGGATCTCCTCCAGGTTCACCATCAGAAAATTCTCCATCATTTTCTGAAACTTCTCCCGGATCAAAGCTATCATCATAGTCTGCATCAGCCTGTTCCTTGATAAAGTTGACGATGCGTTCAACATCATCATCTGAGATAAAGGAACCTTGGAGACGAACAGGATGATTTTCATCGATTGGTTTAAAGAGCATATCTCCACGTCCAAGGAGTTTCTCAGCTCCATTTTCATCCAAGATAGTACGCGAGTCTGTACCTGATGAAACGGCAAAAGCAACACGAGATGGGACATTAGCCTTAATCAATCCTGAAATAACGTCGACTGATGGGCGTTGGGTGGCAAGAATCATGTGAATTCCTGCGGCACGCGCCTTTTGCCCAAGACGGATAATGGCATCTTCCACTTCTTTGCTAGCCACCATCATAAGGTCAGCCAACTCATCCACAATCACGACAATGAGAGGTAGTGGAATCTGTTTATATTCAGATTGGGCATTGAATTCCTCCACTTTAGCATTGAAGCCTGCGATATTGCGAACACCGACCTTTGCAAAGAGTTCATAGCGATTTTCCATCTCATCCACTACCTTTTGCAAAGCCTTGCTGGCCTTACGTGGATTGGTCACAACTGGAATCAAGAGGTGGGGAATATCATTGTAGACAGACAATTCAACCATCTTTGGATCAACCATCATAAACTTGACTTGATCAGGCCGTGCCTTCATGAGAATACTTGCGATAATGCCGTTAACTGCGACCGACTTACCAGAACCAGTCGAGCCTGCAACGAGCAAATGAGGCATTTTCGAAAGGTCAAAAGCTCTAGCTGTTCCGTTAACTGCTTTTCCAAGAGGAATCTCTAAGAGATTTTCTGCTTTCGTTTGCGATTGTTCCCAGAGCTCACGGAAAGAGACAGTTGCAATCT
Organism: Streptococcus sp. SK643; assembly: GCF_000259505.1. Lineage (GTDB taxonomy): Bacteria > Bacillota > Bacilli > Lactobacillales > Streptococcaceae > Streptococcus. The sequence goes on along the minus strand of NZ_AJMM01000008.1, from coordinate 164,756 downwards.
CAGAGTTAGGCACCTCGATACCAACTAGGGATTTTCCTGGAATAGGTGCCTCAATACGGACATCTTTTGCTGCTAAAGCTAGAGCCAAGTCATCTGCTAAGTTAGAAATACGGTTAACTCTCACTCCCACTGCTGGCTTGATTTCATATTTGGTAACAGATGGTCCAATTTCGGCCCGTTCAACTGTCACCTTAATACCAAAGCTGGCAAAGGTTTCTTCGAGGATTTTAATATTTTCACGAACGATTTTCTTTTCTTTGGACTGGTCTTTTGGTTTATCAGGAGCAAAGAGTTGTAAACTTGGAAGTTTGTATTCGATTGCTTCCTTTGCAGAAAAATCAACCTGTAGGTCTTGATCCTCAAATTCTTCCTCCACATCTAGAATTTCAAATTCGGGTTGAGGAAGGATAATCTCTGGCTCAATCCATTCTTCATCAGGAATTGGTGGAACGTCCTCCATCGAAATGTCTGGTAAGATTTCACCAGTTTCTATATCAACTGGAGGCATAGTGATCAAGGCCTGTTCTGCCTCGATTTTTTCTCTTTCTAGTTTTGCTTCCTCTTCAGCTTTTATGCGTGCCTTTTCTTCTTGTAGGACAAAACGTTCTTGTTTTCGTCTTTCATGACCTTCCAACCATTTTGAAACCCCATTACTAATAAAGTCCGCAATGTCATAAATGGACCAAGGGCTCATGATAAGAGCTCCAGTTAAAATGAATAAAGCCCCAACAAAAAATGTTCCGATATTAGAGAAAAGAAATGCAATCGGAAGATAAAGTCCAACACCAAGCAAGCCACCTCCAGCAAAACTGCTAGTACGAAAACCAGTTAAATCAGTTACAATCTGAGCCATGGTTCCTTTGAAAATAGACTGCTCTATGCCGTACTTCCAAACCAGATAGGCTTCAAAAATCAGAAGCAAACCTGCAAATATAGTAAAAAATCCAGATAGGAGCCCTTCATGCCTTCTTATCCATTTAAATAAAAATAGATAGATCAAAAGAGCAAAAATTGCCAGATAGGCCAGACTTCCAACTAAAAGCCTAATGAGATTATAAAGGGTGATTCCAGCTGCCCCTAGCTTTAGGGCTGCAAAAATCAACAAGAAGGTGATTCCTAAGGAAATCAACATCCTCTGGATAGCCTGCTTTCTTTCCAGTTCTGCTTTAGACGGTCTCCGTCTCGTTTTTGTAGAATTCTTATTTGCCATTCTTCTATTATACCACATTTGACAGGTATTTCAGTATGTGAAAAAGATTGCCTCATATAGTGACAATCTTTCTTGTTTTATACTTTATTTTTCTGCTTGAGGTTTGCGTAGGTAACCGTAGACCACACCACTTACGATTGCTCCTACCAAGACAAAGACAAGGTATAAAAGCGCATTTGAAGTAAGGGCAATGACGAAGATTCCTCCGTGTGGAGCCATGAGTTTGATACCTGCAAGACCAACCAATCCACCTGCTACTGCTGAACCAAGGATGAAACTTGGAATCGCACGAGCTGGGTCTGCTGCACCAAATGGGATTGCTCCCTCAGTAATAAACGATAAGCCCATGATGATGTTTGTCAAACCAGAGTTGCGTTCTTCTTTGGTAAATTTATCTTTGAAAAGAAGAGTTGCCACAAAGATGGCAAGCGGTGGAACCATTCCTCCAGCCATTACTGCTGCCATAGCTACTGAACCACCTGTAGAGACAGTTGCTGCAAGTGTACCAGTACCAAAGACATAGGCAGCTTTGTTAACTGGACCACCCATATCCACAGCCATCATTCCTCCAAGAACGATTCCGAGAAGAACAGCTGAGCCTCCTCCAAGACCACCAAGGAAGTCATTCATAGCAGTGTTGATTGCTGCCATTGGAATGTTAACAGCTAGCATGACAAATCCTGTCAAGATTGTTCCAAGAAGTGGCAAAAGAAGGATTGATTTTGCACCTTCAAGTGAACGAGGAACTTTAACGTATTTCTTGATACCAAGAACCAAGGCACCTGCGATAAATCCACCAACAAGGGCACCTAGGAAACCAGATGATACACCTGCAAGAGTTGACGTTGCTTCACCACCTGCTGCGTAAGGGATTTTACCAAAGGCAAAACCTTCTTTAGCAATAGCACCAGCCACGAAACCTGCTACCAAACCTGGTTTTTCAGCGATAGAGTAGGCAACATATCCTGCAAAAACTGGAAGCATCAATCCAAAGGCTGCACCACCAATTTTCATGAACATAGAAGCAAGTTCGTGGTAAGAACCAAGATTACCAAGGTTTTCATTTGGAACACCTAAAGCACCGTCAATCAAGAAGGCAAGTGCAATCATGATCCCACCACCGATAACGAATGGTAACATTTGAGAGACACCACTCATCAAGTGTTTATAGAAGGCACCTCCAAGGCTTTGTTTTTCGTTAGACACCGTTGCAGCTTTTGCTCCATTTGCAGCACGATAGATTTCAGCATTGCCAGAAAGAGCCAAATTGATTAACTCTTCTGTCTTACGGATACCGTCAGCAACTGGACGATTAATCAATGGTTTGCCATCGAATCGATCCATTTCAACAGCCTTGTCTGCTGCGATGATAACAGCTTTAGCCTTACGGATGTCTTCAGCAGTTAGTTGGTTTCCAACGCCGCTAGCACCATTGGTTTCAACCTTAATTCCAACACCCATTTCAGCAGCCACTTTTTGAAGGGCTTCTTGGGCCATGTAAGTGTGGGCAATACCTGTTGTACAAGCTGTAACTGCTACGATAAAGTCACCAGAGTCATTGGCAGGTGCTTGAACAGACTCTTCAGTTTTTTCTGAAGCTTGGTCAAAGAGTCCAATGACTTGGTCAGCAGATGTTACTTGTCGAAGTTTGTCAGCAAAACCATCTTTCATCAAGTATTGAGATAATTCTGCCAATGCTGCCAAGTGAGTGTCATTGGCACCTTCTGGAGCCGCAATCATGAAGAAGAGGTCAGTTGCTTGTCCATCCAAACTTTCGTAATTAACACCCTTGTTTGACTTTGCAAAGAGAACTGTCGCTTCTTTGACAGCAGCATTTTTGCTGTGAGGCATTGCGATTCCATCACCCAAACCAGTAGAAGTCAAAGCTTCACGCGCCAAAATTCCTTCTTTAAATGTTTCAAAATCTGTTACATAACCGTGGTCTGTTAAACTTTTAATCATCTCTTCAATGACAGCTGTTTTTTCAGTCGCCTGCAAATCCAGCAACATAACATCTTTTCTTAATAGGTCTTGAATTTTCATCGTTTTTCTACCTCAACTTTTTCATATGTTTCTTTAATAAATTCCGCTGTTGCCAAGTCATCCGAGAAGGTGGTTGCCGTTCCGCAAGCCACTCCCCATTTGAAGGCTTCTACTGCATCTTTTGATTTGACAAATTCACCTGTGAATCCAGCAACCATAGAGTCACCAGCCCCAACTGAATTTTTAACTGTTCCCTTGATAGGTTTAGCAAAGTAAGCTCCCTCAGATGTGACAAGAAGAGCACCGTCACCAGCCATAGAGATAATCACGTTTTGAGCACCTTTAGCCAATAACTCTCGCGCGTATTTCTCGATTTGGTCCAAACTTTCGAGTTTAACCCCAAAAATCGCTCCAAGTTCGTGATTGTTTGGTTTGACCAAAAGTGGCTGGTAGTCCAAACTATCAATCAAGGTCTTTCCTTCAAAGTCACAAACCACTTGCGCACCAGTCTGGCGCGTCAAGGCAATTAGATCCTTGTAGATGACATTGCCTAGATTTTTAGCACTTGAACCAGCAAAGACAACCGTGTCTTCTGCAGTCAGACTCGATAAAATAGCTTTCAATTCTTCTAACTGAGCTAGCTCAACAGTTGGACCAGTCCCGTTGATTTCTGTTTCTTGGTCCGCTTTAATCTTGACATTGATACGAGTGTCTTCTGCTACTTGGACAAAACGTGTCTCGATTTCTTCCTCTACCAAAGTATCAGTGATAAATTTACCAGTAAAGCCACCGATAAATCCCGTAGCAGTATTTGGAATACCCAAGCGTTTCAAGACACGACTGACATTGATTCCTTTCCCACCAGCAAACTTATCATCACTGTCCATACGATTGACACTACCGACATGGACTTGATCCAAACGCACGATATAGTCAATGGATGGATTGAGTGTGACTGTATAAATCATACTTCTATTACCTCCGTTTTCTCCTTAATAGCCTGCAAGAGCTCATTCCCTTGACTTGTGACAATAATTGCTCGTTTGAGTGGTGCTACCTTGGCAAAGCAAGTTTGTCCAATTTTTGACGAATCCACCAAGACATAAGTCTGTTTGGCATTTTCTAAAATAGCACGCTTCACAGCCCCCTCTTCCATATCAGGAGTCGTATAATAGCCATCGTCCACACCATTCATCCCGATAAAGGCACGGTCAAAGTGCAATTGGTTAATCTGGTTAAGAGCAACGCCCCCGATGCTAGCATCTGTCGCCATCTTGACACTTCCTCCAACCATGACAGTTGGAATCTGCTTTTCAACCAACTGAGCAGCATGGTGAATCGAGTTGGTCACGACTGTAATATTCTTATTGACCAATTCATGAATCAAAAAAGCAGTTGTTGTTCCTGCATCGATAAAGATGACATCTTGTTCCTTGATGAGAGAGGCTGCTTTCTGAGCTAACAACTTCTTCTCTTGAAGGTTTTTGACAGATTTTTCTTGAATGGTTTCTTCTTCCTGCAAGGAGTGGGGTAATTCTGCTCCACCATGCACGCGACGAAGCTTGTTTTCAGACTCCAGCTCATCCAAGTCTCTTCGTACCGTTGATTCTGAGGTCTCTAGCAAACTAACTAATTTTTCTAGTGAAACTACATGATGTTGATTTAACTCCTCTAAAATCAGTTGCTTACGCTCTGTTTTTAACACCAAACCACCTCCTGATATCGTTTACACTATTCATTCTATCATACTATTTTTAAAAGTCAATCATTTTTTATCACTTTCTTTCAAAAACTATCATTTTTCTTATTTCCAGAATTTTTATTGCAAGATAAGAACCTTTATGGTAGACTATTTTAGTAAGTATTGGAAGATTACTCAAGAGGCTTAAGAGGCCGTGTTGGAAACGCGGTAGGCGTGTAACAGCGTGCGTGGGTTCGAATCCCATGTCTTCCGTAAATGATTCAAACTGCATCTTGGTGCAGTTTTTTTATACCTTTCTTTAGTAGTTCCTCTATCTATAAACTATCAAAAATGTCCTTATTGAGATAATAGAAAAACTAAGTCATTAAAAGATAAAATTTTTTATCTGAAAATAGATAACCTGTATCTAAAAATTAGGAATTTATCTAACTTTTAGATACAGGTCATTTTTTATTAAATTTTACTTACGTTTCTTCTTAGCTTTTTTCATTTTGTTTGCCATTCGTTTCATGGACTGTTTCATAGCAAATTCACCGATTTTACCTTTGATACCTCCACCAAACATCTGGCTCATATCTGGCATTCCTGCTCCTCCAAGAGCTGACAAGTCAGGCATACCACCTTGTCCCATCATTCCTTCAAGGGCAGACATATCCATGCCTCCCATATTTGGCATATTTTTAGGAAGGTTGTTTGGATTGATTCCCATCTGCTTCATCATCTTGTTCATATCTCCAGACATAACACCTTGCATGAGTTGTTTAGCCTGGTTAAAGTCCTTGATGAATTTATTGACTTCGACAAATGTATTTCCAGAACCTACAGCGATACGACGGCGACGGCTTGGATTTAACAAATCTGGATTTTCACGTTCTTCAGGTGTCATAGAAGATACAATGGCGCGTTTGCGAGCAATCTGGCGCTCATCTACCTTCATATTTTGAAGGGCTGGATTGTTAGCCATACCCGGAATCATCTTGAGCAAGTCTTCCATTGGTCCCATGTTTTGCACCTGATCTAACTGATCAATGAAATCATTGAAATCAAAGGTGTTTTCCCGCATCTTCTCAGCCATTTCAAGGGCTTTTTGTTGATCATATTCTTGAGAAGCTTTCTCAATCAATGTCAACATATCCCCCATGCCAAGAATACGGCTTGACATACGATCTGGGTGGAAAGTTTCAATGTCCGTAATCTTTTCACCCGTACCAGTGAACTTGATAGGTTTTCCAGTTATGTGACGAACAGACAGAGCTGCACCACCACGAGTATCGCCATCAATCTTAGTAAGGATAACCCCAGTCACCTCTAACTGAGCATTAAACTCACGCGCAACATTGGCCGCTTCCTGACCAATCATAGCATCAATTACAAGCAATATTTCATTTGGTTGAGCCAGCGCTTTGACATCTCGAAGCTCATTCATCAAAAGCTCATCAATCTGCAAACGCCCTGCCGTATCAATCAAGACATAATCATTGTGGTTTACTTGGGCTTGTTCCAAACCTTGACGGACAATCTCAACAGCTGGAACCTCTGTTCCAAGTGCGAAGACAGGCACATCAATTTGTTGTCCCAGTGTCTTCAGCTGATCAATGGCAGCTGGACGATAAATATCCGCCGCAATCATCAAAGGACGAGCATTTTCTTCTTTCTTGAGTTTGTTAGCCAATTTACCAGCAAAAGTTGTTTTACCAGCCCCCTGCAAACCAACCATCATAATGATTGTAGGAATCTTAGGTGACTTGATAATCTCTGCTGTATCAGATCCTAAAACAGCTGTCAATTCCTCGTCAACAATTTTGATAATCTGTTGCGCAGGATTAAGGGTATCAATGACCTCATGCCCGACCGCACGCTCACGAACTTTCTTGATAAAGTCCTTCACAACTGGTAAAGCAACGTCGGCTTCCAACAAGGCCAAGCGAATCTCTTTTGTTGCTTCTTGGACATCAGCCTCAGAGATTTTTCCTTTCTTACGTAGATTTTTAAAGACGTTCTGCAAACGTTCTGTTAAACTTTCAAATGCCATGTTTTACTCCTCTATTTAATCAATTCAGTGGAAATCGACCGAAATGCTGCAAACACTCAAATTCTTCAGGTGTGACTGCTTTCATGATTTCAGTTGGATATCCCCAACAGCTAAAGCCTATCTGCAAATCTCTAGAGAGATCGTCACGCGAGAGAATTCGTAATCTAATCGGGAAGGGTTCCTCAGCAGGTAATAGCTCACAAGTTATTCCTTTATAAATGACAAGACTACCTATGGTTACTCCCTATTATCAATACTTGTTAAAATTTCGACTTGCTCCTGCAGAAAGTTATCCTTGGGATAGCGCTCCAAAATCTGGTCAAAAATCTGACTGCGGACAATGTAGTCCGAGTACATGTGCAATTTCATCTCATAATCTTCCAGAATCTTTTCTGTCCGCTTGATATTATCATAGACTGCTTGTCGACTAACACCGAACTCTTCAGCAATTTCAGCAAGACTATAGTCATCTGCATAATAAAGTTCAATATAGTTCATTTGCTTGTCCGTCAAAAGTGCAGCATAAAATTCAAAAAGCGCATTCATGCGATTGGTTTTTTCAATTTCCATAACCTATATTATACCAAAAAAACTAATATACCGCTACAGCAGAGGGGCTTCTATTGTAGTTATAAAAAAAGAACCTTGCATAGCAAGATTCTTCTAGTGTCTGACTTAAATAATTGTTCTTCTGGGAACTAAATCGAATTAAGCTTCGATTTCTGTAACCATACCTGAACCAACAGTACGTCCACCCTCACGGATAGAGAATGTAGTACCTTGTTCTACGGCGATTGGGTGGATCAACTCAACGTCGATTGTCACGTTATCACCAGGCATTACCATTTCAGTACCTGCTGGAAGTTCAATTGAACCTGTAACGTCAGTAGTACGGAAGTAGAATTGTGGACGGTAGTTGTTGAAGAATGGAGTGTGACGTCCACCTTCTTCTTTAGAAAGGATGTAAACTTCACCTTTGAATTTAGTGTGTGGGTTGATTGAACCTGGTTTAGCGATAACTTGTCCACGTTCGATTTCGTCACGTTGAACACCACGAAGAAGGACACCTACGTTATCTCCAGCAAGACCTTCGTCAAGTTGTTTACGGAACATTTCAACACCAGTTACAACTGCTTTATGAGTTTCTTCTTTAAGACCAACGATTTCGATTTCGTCGTTGACTTTAACGATACCACGGTCGATACGTCCTGAAGCAACTGTACCACGTCCAGTGATTGAGAATACGTCTTCGACTGGAAGAAGCAATGGTTTGTCAGTATCACGCTCTGGTTCTGGGATGTACTCATCAACTGTGTTCATCAATTCCATAACGATGTCTTCGTATTTAGTGTCACCTTCAAGGGCTTTAAGAGCTGAACCTTGGATAACTGGAAGATCGTCACCTGGGAAGTCGTATTCTGACAAGAGGTCACGGATTTCCATTTCAACCAACTCAAGCAATTCTTCGTCGTCAACCAAGTCAACTTTGTTCATGAAGACGATAAGGTGTTTAACACCAACCTGACGTGAAAGAAGGATGTGCTCACGAGTTTGAGGCATTGGTCCGTCAGTTGAAGCTACTACAAGGATAGCTCCGTCCATTTGAGCAGCACCAGTGATCATGTTTTTAACGTAGTCCGCGTGTCCTGGAGCGTCGATGTGAGCATAGTGACGTTTTTCAGTTTCGTACTCAACGTGCGCAGTGTTGATAGTGATACCGCGTTCGCGTTCTTCTGGAGCAGCATCGATAGACGCATAGTCTTTAGGTTGGTTAACTGATGAAGGCAAGCGACGTGCCAAAACAGTTGTGATTGCTGCAGTTAGGGTAGTTTTACCGTGGTCAACGTGTCCGATAGTACCAATGTTAACGTGCGGTTTACTACGATCGTATTTTTCTTTTGCCATTTGAGTAAAAGCCTCCAATAAAATATATTTTATAGATAGACAGTAGGCAATACAGTCTAACTTTCCTTACTATTTTATCAAATTTCAGCTAAATTGCAAGTGTTTTACAAAGATTTTGCGAATTATTCTTATTCTACCAATCCTTCCAACAATTTCCATCCTATTCTAGGCTTCTAAAAAAATAAAAATCAGGTGACCCTGATTTTTACTTAGATAATTCTCTCTCTCGCTCTTGCATGATTTTATGATTTTCATACAAACGTGATAAAAACTTAGAAATTTCTTTTAAGATAGAATAGGTTGGTACTGCAACAATCATACCAATGACACCATAGATATTACTTGATAACAAAAGTAATACTAAAATCGTAATTGGATGGACCTTCATCACACCACCTACGATACGAGGGTAGAGAATATTTCCATCCACTTGTTGAATGATTAGCATGTAAACAACTGCAATTAGCATTCTATGAGGATCAGTAAAGACATTGGCAATAATCATCGGAATCAAGCCAATACTTGGTCCCACATAAGGGATTAAATTTGCTAAACCAGAAAAAATAGCAAATACCAATGCATATTTTAACCCTATAACACTGTAACCGATATAAGCTAAACATCCAATGATAAAAGCATCAATCGAAACACCACTAATATATCGAGCAATTGTAGCATTCAGATTTTTTAACAAACCAGCGATACGCAATCGATCATTCTTTAATATAGTTCTTTCTAGCATAGGTAAAAATTTATTGCCATCTAGTAAAAAATAAATCAAAAATACCGGAGTCATAATAATAATCAACACAGTACTAAAGAGAGCTGATATGATACTGCCTACACTATTGGTAACACTATTTAAAATATTTTGCAAAATGTCTACATAAGAAAGATTTAGCTGTTGAATACTTGCTTGAATATCCAAATTTTTGAAGGCTGGATAAGTAGACAAATCGATAATTAAATCTTGTATTCTACCGTAAATAGTTTGGCTTGTTGCAATCAAACTAGTCAACTGATTGATCAAAATCGGTAACAGATAAATAAAGCCAATAACTAGTCCAAAAATGAGTGCACACAAGGTCATTAAAATACCAATTAAACGATTAATTTTGAGATATTTTTCTAAAAAATTAACAATTGGATTGGTCAAATAATATAAAAAACCACCTAATAAAAAAGGAATCATAATCGTATTTGCAACAGTTACAAAAGGTGTGATAATTGCCCCCATCTCTCTCCATAGATAAAAGATGATTGTTAATAATAAAATCTCACTTGTCCAAAAAAATAATTTATTTTTACGAAACATGTGTTACCTCCATTTATCTATTTTACCACACTTTCAAAAAAGCTTCTTTCTTATATCATGAAAGTGGGAATATTTTTTTCTTTATGATAGAATATTCTTACTATGAAAAAATTTATTTTAACACTGTTAAGTCTTACATTTATCAGTTCCGCTTCTACTGTTCATGCTCAAGACTTAAATATTCCAGCTAAGCATATCATTGCCGTTGAAGCCAACACAGGTAAAATTCTTTATGAAAAAGATGCTACTCAACCTGTTGAGATTGCTTCAATTACAAAATTACTCACAGTTTATCTTGTTTATGAAGCCTTAGAAAATGGTAGTATCACTCTCTCAACCCCAGTTGATATTTCAGACTATCCCTATAAGTTGACTACTAATTCTGAAGCAAGTAATCTTCCAATGGAGGCCCGAAATTATACGGTAGCGGAATTGTTAGAAGCTACTTTAGTTTCGAGTGCTAACAGTGCAGCTATTGCCTTGGCTGAGAAAATTGCTGGTTCAGAAAAAAACTTTGTAGATAATATGAGAGCCAAACTTATGGAATGGGGTATAAAAGACGGGACTATTGTAAATACAACTGGTCTTAATAACCAAACATTAGGCGATAACATCTACCCAGGGTCAAACAAAGATGATGAGAACAAACTAAGTGCTTATGATGTTGCTATTGTTGCTCGTAATCTAATTCGAAAATATCCTCAAGTATTAGAAATTACTAAAAAACCTTCTTCTACTTTTGCTGGTATGACCATAACATCTACAAACTATATGTTAGAAGGAATGCCTGCTTATCGAGGTGGATTCGATGGACTAAAAACAGGTACAACTGAAAAATCAGGAGAATCTTTTGTCGGCACCACTGTTGAAAAGGGAATGAGAGTTATTACGGTCATTCTCAATGCAGAACATCAAGATGGCAATCCTTATACTCGCTTTACCGCTACTTCCACACTAATGGACTATATTTCCTCTAATTTTGCACTTCGCACAATCGTACAAAAAGGAGAGGCTTATAAAGATAGTAAGACTCCTGTACAAGATGGAAAAGAAAATGCTGTTGCTGCAGTTGCCCAAGAAGATATTTCTCTTGTTGAACGTTTAGGAACACAAGCTAAACCATCAATCCAATTCATTCCATCTACACAGACAATTGCTGCTCCCCTTGAAGCAGGTACAGTTGTTGGAAATCTAATCTATGAAGATAATGATTTAATCGGACAAGGGTATATCACTACCGAGCGTCCAAGTTTCGAAATGGTATCTGAAAAAAAAGTTGAAAAAGGTTTTTTCCTAAAAGTATGGTGGAATCAATTCATTCGCTTTATCAATGAAAAACTATAAAAAAATCGCGATTAAATCGCGATTTTTTTATATTCTAGTTGAGTTATATTGGAAACTTATCCAACAGAACCTTCCATCTCATAGCTAATCAAACGGTTCAGCTCAACAGCATATTCCATTGGAAGTTCTTTGGTGAATGGTTCAACAAATCCCATGACAATCATCTCTGTTGCTTCTTGCTCTGACAAACCACGACTCATAAGATAATACAATTGCTCTTCTGAAATCTTGGAAACCTTAGCTTCGTGCTCCAAAGCAACTTGAGAGTTGTGAATTTCATTAAACGGAATGGTATCTGATGCTGACAAGTCATCCATGATAATGGTATCACATTCGATGTGAGAGACAGATTTCTTAGAGTTTTTATTAAAGGTTACTTGTCCACGATAGTCAACCTTTCCTCCACCTTTAGCGATGGATTTAGACACGATAGACGAGCTTGTATGTGGAGCGTTGTGGATCATCTTAGCTCCAGTATCCTGGTGTTGCCCTGCATTTGCAAAAGCGATCGAAAGCATGGTACCACGCGCACCTTCTCCATCTAAGTAAACAGATGGATACTTCATAGTAGTCTTAGCGCCCAAGTTACCATCAATCCACTCAACAGTGGCATCCTTTTGAGCCTTCGCACGTTTTGTCACTAAGTTATAAACGTTATCAGACCAGTTCTGGATGGTTGTATAACGCATATAAGCTCCATCCAAGGCAAAGATTTCTACGATGGCCGCATGCAAGCTGTTACTTGAATAAGTTGGTGCTGTACATCCTTCAACGTAATGAACACTTGCTCCTTCATCAACGATAATCAAAGTACGTTCAAATTGCCCTGTATTTTCATTGTTTATACGGAAGTAGGTTTGAAGCGGAATATCAACTTTGACACCTTTTGGTACGTAGATAAAGGTTCCACCAGACCATACTGCTGAGTTAAGGGCAGCTAACTTGTTATCTGTTGGCGGTACCAACTTAGCAAAGTACTGTTTAAACAAGTCTGGGTATTCCTTGAGGGCAGAATCCGTATCTGTAAAGATAATCCCCAATTTCTGGAATTCTTCCTTCATGTTGTGGTAAACCACTTCTGATTCATACTGGGCAGAGGCACCTGCTAGATAAGCACGCTCAGCTTCCGGAATCCCAATTCTTTCAAAGGTTTCTTTGATTTTTTCAGGAACATCATCCCATGAACGAGCTGGTTTATCAGATGGTTTTTGGTAGTAGATCAGGTCATCAAAGTCAATCTCTGACAAATCTGCTCCCCAAGTTTGCATGGGCATTTTTTTGAAGGTTTCATAAGACTTCAAACGGAATTCTAGCATCCACTCAGGTTCTCCCTTTGCAGCTGATAGTTCACGAATGACATCTTCATTCAATCCTTTTCCTGTCGATAGGACAGGCTCTACATCATCATGGAAACCAAATTTATATTCACCAAGGTCAATTGGTTTTGGTTCTACTCTTTCTTCAGCCATAATATCCTTTCTTTCATTCTTCATTTCTACTGATTTATAAGACAAAAGAAACTTGTCTTAGTAATTTTTTTGATTTTCAATTGTTTTCTTTAGGGCGTTCCAAGCTAGGGTTGCACACTTTATTCGTTGCGGGAATTTTGCAACACCTGACAAGAAAGCTGCATCTCCAAGACTATCTTGTCTGTCATCTTTTTGCCCTTGAACCATTTCAGAAAAAATAGTCGCAAGTTCTAAAATTTCTTGTTTGGTTTTTCCTAAAACTGCATCTGTCATCATGCTAGCAGAGGCAGTTGAGATGGTACAACCTGAGTTTAGAAAAGCGATATCTTCCAAACGATTCTCTGCATCAAACTTGACAGAGAGATTGATAACATCTCCACAGGTCGGATTGTTGAGACTGATTTGCTCAGCATCTTCTAACTTCCCTTGGTGATGTGGATTTTTCGAATGGTCTGCTACCACTGCCATATAAAGACTATCTAGTTTAGAAAGTGCCATTGAAAAACTCCTTTGTCTTTTGTAAGGCATCGACTAGTTTGTCGCAATCTGCCTTGGTATTGTAGATATAAAAACTTGCACGAGCTGTTGCTGGAACATCCAAATACTGGAGCAAGGGTTGAGCGCAATGGTGACCTGCTCGAACAGCCACTCCTTCATAATCCAAAGCAGTCGCAAGGTCGTGCGGATGAAGATCACCTAGGTTAAAGGCAATGACACCTGAACGTTGAGCCAAGTCCTGCGAACCATAAATGGTCAATCCTTCAATCGCCTGCAGTTTTGGAAAGACATATGCGATCAATTCTTGTTCATGGGCTTCAATCGCATCCATACCAATCTTTTCAAGATAATCTACTGCCGCAGCAAGTCCAATTGCACCTGCCATATTGGGAGTTCCTGCCTCGAATTTCCAAGGTAATTCCTTCCAACTAGCAGATTGTTCATAAACGAAATCAATCATTTCGCCGCCAAATTCTACTGGTGACATTTGTTCCAGATACTTTTCTTTACCGTAAAGAACACCGATACCAGTTGGACCCGCCATCTTGTGACCTGAAAAAGCAAAGAAGTCCACATCCAAGTCCTGGACATCGATCTTCATATGAGGCGTAGATTGAGCACCATCCACCACCATGATGGCACCAACTTGGTGGGCCAATTGAGTAATTTCTTTGATTGGATTGACCACACCCAGGACATTTGAGGCGTGAGCAAGGGAGACAAACTTAACTTTATCAGTCAATTTAGCGCGCAAATCATCCATATCCAGAGCTCCATTCTTGAGATAGACATAGACAAGCTCTGCCCCAGTCTTACGGCAGGCTTCCTGCCATGGAATGATATTGGAATGGTGTTCCATGACGGAAATCAAGACCTGGTCTCCCTCAGTCAACACTTCCTCAGCGTAACGTGCTACCCAATTAAGACTGGTTGTCGTTCCTCTTGTAAAGAGAACTTCCTTTGTAGAGACTGCATTGATAAACTTACGAATGGTTTCACGAGCCGCCTCATAAGAAGCTGTCGCCCTTTCTGCCAAGGTATGAACGCCACGATGAACATTGGCATTGTCCTTCTCATAGTATCGGTTAATCGTCTCCAGAACTGCTAGTGGTTTTTGTGTCGTCGCAGCATTGTCCAAATAAACCAATGGTTCATCATTAACAATCTGGTCTAAAATTGGAAAATCCTTGCGAATCACTTCTACATCTAACATAGGCTACCCCTTAGCGTTTTGACAATTTTTCTTCTATAGTTGCAATCATTTCATCACGAACTTCCTTGACTGGAATCTCAACGATAACTGAGCCAAGGAAACCACGGACAACCAAGCGTTCTGCAGTTGCCTTATCTAAACCACGGCTCATGAGGTAGTACATGTCTTCTGGATCCACCTGACCGATAGAAGCTGCGTGACCTGCAGTAACGTCATTTTCATCAATTAAAAGAATTGGATTGGCATCTGAACGTGCTTGGTCTGAAAGCATAAGAACACGGCTCTCTTGTTGGGCATCTGCTCCCTTGGCACCCTTGATAATGTGGCCAATACCATTGAAGGTCAAGGTTGCTTTTTCAAGAATAACCCCATGTTGAAGGATATTTCCGATTGAGTTGCAACCATAGTTAGTTACTCGGGTATCAATCCCTTGTACCTGACGACCACTTGAAAGAGCTACAACCTTGAGATCTGCATGGCTACCATTTCCAATCAAGTCGCTATCAAAGTCAGCAACGACGTTTCCTTCGTTCATAACACCAATCGCCCAATCAATGCTTGCATCGTTGCCTAATTTACCACGACGGCTAATGTAAGCAGTGACGTTTTCACCTAGACGGTCGATAGCCGCAAACTTCACTTGCGCACCAGAACGTGCAATCACTTCCACTGTGATATTGGCAGTTGCTTTGGCACTTCCTTCACCGCGTGACTCTAAACGCTCCAGATAACTAATCTTAGAGTTTTTACCAGCGATAATCATAATATGCTTGTTAAACGGCACATCACTATCGCTGTCTTGATAGAAAATTCCTTCGATTGGTTCAGCAATTTCCACATTATCAGGAATATAGAGAACAGCACCACTATTGAAATAAGCTGTATGGTAGGCTGCCAACTTGTCATCGTCATACTTAACAGATGACATGAAGAATTCTTCGATCAGCTCTGGAATTTCTTCTAAAGCTGAATGGAAGTCTGTAAAGACCACACCTTGCTCAGCCAATGGTACTGGAATCTGTTCAAAGACAGTTTGTGTTCCAACTTGCACTAACTTCAAATGATTATCAACAGCTGTAAAATCTGGTACATTTGCTGTTGGCTCACTCTCTGTAATGGTTCCATCTCCCAAATTCCAACGATGAAATTTCACACGTTCAATAACTGGTAATTCCAAACTTTCAATCTTATCGAAAGCTTGTTGACGGAGGTCATATAGCCAGCTAGGTTCAGCATGCATTTTTGAAAAAAGTTTAATATTTTCTTTAGTCATTTACTTCTCCTAAAAGATACGAGGGAATTACAATTCTTCCTTGTAGTCGTAACCAAGCTCATCAGCAAGTTTTGCGTATCCTTCACGTTCCAAACGCGCAGCCAATTCTGGACCACCTGAAAGGACAACACGACCTTCCATCATGACGTGTACCACATCAGGTGTGATATAGTTGAGAAGGCGTTGGTAGTGAGTGATAATCATAGCTCCAAAGCCTTCCCCACGCATAGCATTAACACCTTTAGAAACAACTTTAAGGGCATCAATATCAAGACCAGAGTCAATCTCATCCAAAAGTGCAAAAGTTGGTTCCAACATCAAAAGTTGAAGAATCTCATTACGTTTTTTCTCACCACCAGAGAAACCTTCGTTGAGGTAACGCTCAGCCATCTCTTCTTTCATGTTGAGCAATTCCATTTTCTCATCTAATTTAGTGATAAACTCACGAACTGAAATCTTTTCATCGTCTTCTTTACCTGCATTCATGGCTGCTCGAAGAAACTCAGCGTTGGTAATTCCAGGAATTTCTGATGGATATTGCATAGCAAGGAAAAGTCCCATACGAGCACGCTCATCTACTTCTAACTCAAGAACGTTAACGCCGTCAAATAAGACTTCACCCTTTGTAACTTCATAGTTCGGGTTCCCCATGATGGCTGCAGAAAGAGTTGATTTACCAGTACCATTTGGTCCCATAATGGCTGCAATCTCTCCTGTTTTCAGAGTCAAATTGACCCCTTTTAAGATTTCTTTCCCTTCGATCTCAACGTGAAGATCTTTGATTTCTAATACTGACATGATATTTCCTTTCTTTTCCAAGGTCTTTATCATTTTCAAAAATGAACTTCCATTCTTAGAAAATATGATTAAAGTCCCATAAATATTCTTTACTAGTATAACAAAAAAAAGCCTAAAAGGCTTTGATTTTGTTTAGAAGCTATAGGCTAGTCTTTTTCTTTTAGATGTTGGTCAATGACATCAATAATCTTCCCCATCACGTAAGTCACTCGGAAATTTCTAAAAAGTAAAATTGCCCAAAAAGCTGCCAATACATAACGTCCAGACATCCATGATTCATTAAAGAAATAGGTCTCAGCAGCTGTAAAAAGTGCGATAATCATAAATTGTTTTCTATTCATAGAATTATTGTACCATGAAATCTTTCTTTAGTCTTCCTCTACCTTCACTTTATCAGCTAAAAATTCAAATCCTTGAGGGATTAGACTGTTTTCTGCTTCCTTTTCTGTCTGAGAAGATTTTGATTTTGCTGAAAATGCTGCTCGAACTTCTTTCCATTCCTCCATAGAAATAGCTAAAATTTCAGGTGAAAATCCAGCTGCTTGACTCAGAATATTTCCAAACATAGTATTGAGATTATCTCTCTTCATTGTTTGGCCGGCATTAAAGTTAGATTCAAAGGCTAAGATGGCATGATTTTCATTGGCCGCCACTGGTTGGGAGCCAACGAGAAGGGCCTTGTCTGGACCAGCTAAACTTTCAATCACTTCTTGCCAGGCATTCTGTAATCGTATCAGATTTTGTCTCGCTAAATCAGGATTTTCAACAGCTTCTTGTAAAATTATTTGAACCTTATTTCGATCTACTCTATAAACTGTCTTAGTTGCCGCAGGTCGACTAGGAACTGGACTAGGCTGTTGGCTACCTGCTCCAATATTGGCGAGTTCTTGTTTGAGGAGAGCAACTTCTTGTCTAAGAGCAACGATTTCATTCTCAACTGCAAGCGGAAGAACTTGATCAGACTTGATTTCCCCTAAACGAATGGTCATCATCTCAGCGTATATTTTTGGTTGCAGACTTTCTTTGATATCAGCTAAGGAGTTGGTTGCTAGAGCAATCATCTCAAATAGGCTATCCTGAGAAATTGATAAATTTTCTTCAAAAACTGCACTAAGATGAGTATTTTCTCCACCAGTTTGCACAATGAGTAAGTCACGCAAATATTGAAGTAGATCAGTCACAAACCGTGTCATACTCTTCCCATTATCAAACAACAGATTTAAACATTCTAAGGCTTTTGAAATATTCTGCTGGGCTAGCGCCGCTACATAGTCATCCAAAGCTCGTAAACTGATGGTTCCTGTAATTTCCTCAGATATAGCAGTTGTCAAGGAATTTCCCTGCGTTAAACTCAAGGCTTGATCCAAAATAGACAAGGCATCCCTCATACCACCTTCAGCTCGTCTTGCAATAATTTCTACTGCTTCTGGGTCAGAACTAATTTGTTCCTTCTCTAGAATATAGAGGATATGCTCCTTGATATCTTTGGTTTTGATGGACTTAAACTCAAAGCGCTGTACACGAGATAAAATAGTCGCTGGAATCTTGTGCAATTCAGTAGTAGCCAAAATAAAGACCACATTCTGTGTTGGCTCTTCTAACGTCTTTAGTAGTGCATTAAAAGCCCCTGTAGACAACATGTGTACCTCGTCAATAATATAGACTTTGTAACGTGCCAAACTGGGTGCGTAAGTCGATTTATCTCGAATCTCACGAATTTCGTCCACACCGTTATTTGAAGCTGCATCCATCTCGATAACATCTTCAAGACTACCATCTGTAACTGCTTGACAAATATAGCAGTTGTTACAGGGTTCCCCATTCACTTGATTGGGACAGTTCATAGCCTTTGCAAAAATTTTAGCAACACTCGTTTTTCCTGTCCCACGAGGACCTGAAAAGAGATAAGCATGACTAATCTTTTCTTGTTCTACAGCTTGTTTTAAGGTCTTCGCTACTACCTCTTGTCCCACCAATTGAGAAAACGTTTGACTCCTATATTTTCGATAAAGGGCTTGATACATCAGTTTTTCTCCTCAAACATACTAAAATCCCACTTTGTTTTTTCAAGCAGAATTGTGACAAATTCTTCTAAATACTTACGATCGATTTCATCATAATCATTCACACACGAGGAATCTAAATCCAAAACACCAAGTAAACAACCTTGTTTAAGCATTGGAACAACAATTTCACTTTTAGCTCGACTATCACAAGAAATATAGTTGGGATAAGTTGTTACATCTCCAACCACAACAGTTTCCCGAAAGTGAGCTGCCTCACCACAAACACCTTTTCCAATAGCAATACGAATGCAAGATACTCCGCCTTGAAATGGCCCCAAAATCAATTCTGACCCATCAAATAAATAAAATCCTGCAAAAACTGTATTTGGTAAGCGAGACTTCAAAAGAGCACTAGCATTGGAAAGATTAGCAAGAACATTCGTTTCTCCTTCTAACAAAGAAGAGAGTTCTTGGTTAATCACTTGATAACATGATTCTTTTTCTGATTCTAACATAAAACTATTATATCAAAAAAGAGGTAGAGAAAAAAGAAAAATCCCTTGTTTCGAGAACAAAGGATTTTATGATTTTCAATTTGATTAAAGTTCGATATCACCGAACAAGTCAGCCATTGAGAATCCTGTTTGTGTTTCTGGAAGTTCAAAATCACGTTTTTCTTGACGTTTTGGACGACGTGGACGTGGAGCACGTTTTTCTTCTTTTTGTCCTTCTTCTTGAGCTGGACGCTCTTCAAGAGCTTTAATAGAGAGTGATACACGCTCTGCATCTGCGTTAACTTCAAGAACCTTAACTTGAACTTCTTGACCAACTTTAAGAGCTTCTTTTGGATTTTCAATACGTTTGTGTGAAATTTGTGATACGTGAACAAGTCCATCGATACCTGGCAATACTTCAACAAAAGCACCGAAGTCAGTCAAACGTTTAACTGTTCCTTCTACTACATCACCTTTAGCCAATTTTTGCTCAACGCCATCCCATGGTCCAGGTGTTGTTGCTTTAAGAGAAAGTGATACGCGACCTTCTTCTTCGTTAAGGTCAAGAATCTTAACTTCAATTTCTTCACCAACAGTTACAACTGATTTAGGTGACACGTTACGTTCGTGTGACAATTCAGTCAAGTGAACCAAACCATCAACACCACCAAGGTCGATGAAGGCACCAAAGCTTGTGATACGTGCAACTTTACCAGTTACAACATCACCAACAGCCAATTTACCGAATACTTCAGCACGAGCAGCTGCTGTAGCTTCTTCTACAACTTCACGACGAGAAAGGATAAAGCGGTTTTCTTTAGCGTCAACTTCTTTGATCTTAGCATCAAATTCTTGACCTACGAAACGCTCAGTGTTACGTACGAAACGAGTATCCAACATTGAAGCTGGGATAAATCCACGAACACCTTCAAATTCTACAGAAAGTCCACCTTTAACAGCACGTGTTCCTTTAACAGTAACAACTTCTTCTTCACGACCTACAAGTTTGTCCCATGCTTTGCGAGCTTCAAGGCGTTTTTTAGATACAAGGTATGTAACTGTATCAGTATCTTTACCAACTACTTGACGAAGTACAAGAACATCCAATACTTCTCCTACTTTAACAAAGTCATTGATATCTGCATCGCGATCGTTTGTCAATTCGCGAAGAGTCAAGACACCTTCAACACCAGTTCCAGAGATTGCAACGTTAGCTTGAGTCGCATCAACTGTCAATACTTCAGCACTAACAACATCACCAGTCTCAACTTGGCTAACGCTATTTAGCAAATCTTCAAATTCGTTCATCTAAAAAATCCTCCAACAATCAAGCTTTTCTAAGCTTGACATACTTATAATTTTTTTCCTAAGCACCCGCAAGGACATGTTTATATCGTTCACGTCTTTCAATTATAAAAATAAAATACCCTAAGATATTTTCTTTTCATCTTGATTATTACCTAAGAACTGGGGTAGCTGGATTCGAACCAACGCATGAGGGAGTCAAAGTCCCTTGCCTTACCGCTTGGCTATACCCCAATGTGATATGGAGAGAGAGGGATTCGAACCCCCGAACCCGAAGGAGCGGATTTACAGTCCGCCGCGTTTAGCCTCTTCGCTATCTCTCCTAGAATCAACATGGATTATTATATCATGAAAATTTCAAAAAAACAAGACTTATTTTGCTAAATTATAATTTTCGATTAAAATTTCCACAGCTTTTTCAAGTTTTTTATAAAAACTATCGACATTTCCATTCTTAATGATAGCAAATTGACCATCTAATTCGGCAATTTCTCCAATAGATTTTTTTCCAATAGTTAAAATATAACCTTCATAGCTATCTTTTCCAACAGTTACTTTTGCATCTGCTAGCTGAATTTCAATTTTTTTATCTTTCTTACTCATTTCCTACCTCACTTCACTTGTTCTATTTTACAAGAAAATGAGAAAACTAGCAAGAAAAAACTCTATATCAGTAATCACTGGTATAGAGTTTTAAACTTATTTAACGTGTTTTTCTAGTTCTTTTTGGTATTTACCATTTGATTCCAATTTTTCTTTTTGCCATTTCTTAAGAGCTTCTTGATATTCTTTTGAAGTGACAATATCTTTTTGCAGTCTCATACCTTTAAAGATATATGGATCTCCCTTAATTCCGACTTGTGAATAAGGTTTAGAGAATGGGACAACATTACTTACTACTGGTGAACCACCAGATGATGCTGTAGGCATCAAGAGTGAACTATCAGTCAACCAAGCCTGTGCTTTAGCATATTTTTCATAACGTTCTTCGAGACTGATTGATTCTGAATCAGCTTCGTCTAGTAGTTTCTTATACTGGTCCAAACCAACTTTTGCGACTACTTCTTGGTCTTTTCCTTTAGTAATACCTAAGTGTTTCATTGCTGAACCAGTTTTAGGATGCATGATATTTAAGTAAGATGCAGGGTCTTGATAGCTTGGAGACCATCCCGTACTGTTTAAATCATAGTCTTTTTGAGAAGGAACGCGTGCTTGGGAAGTGATTGTTTCTTTTTCATTATCTGTCATTTGAAGTACATCAACCACAACATTTTCAGTACCTAGACTTGACTCAATAGATTGTTTCAACGAATTGCTTTGTTGAACAGCGATTGTATCTGTTTGTTCAACTGGAACATCCAAATGAATCGGGAAGGTTACACCTTTTGATTCCAAGTCTTTCTTAGCTTTTTCAAATGCGGCCTTAGCCTTCTCTGGATTGTAGATAGAATCTTTTCCATCAACTAATTCAACGCCCTTCCATTGGTTTCCATAATTTACCAATTCTTGTTGAGCAATTTGACCGAAGTTCTTACCTGCTGACTGAACAAAGTTGTCTGGAACAAGACTATTACGAATGATTTTATCTGCTCCATCCTCACCATTTAACTGTGCTGCATATGAATGACGATTAAAGGCAAAGTTAATCGCTTGACGGAAGTCCTTATTCAGCATAGCCTCTTTAGTAGATGACTTTTGTTCTTCACTTGTTTTAGCAGTTTTATTGTATGACTGGCGGTTTACGTTAAATGTAAAGTAATAACTTGTTGAATCTTGCGGACTGTAGGTAATTTTATCTGCATATTGTTCTAAAGTAGAGGCAAAATTGGAACTACTTGGGAAAAGACGGGCAGTTGTATAAGCGCCTGATGAAAAACTACGAATCAAAGATTCTTGATCTGATCCATCATAGTAGGTCAATTTAATTTTCTCAATTTTGACATTTTCTTTGTCCCAATAATTTGGATTTTTCTCATATTCAATCAAAGATTTTGAAGTCAAAGTCTTTAAGAAATAAGGCCCATTATAGAGAATACCTGCGGGGGTTACTGCCCCATAGTCTTTACCTGACGCCTTAAGAAACTCTTCATTTACAGGCAACATAGTAGAAGTCGTCACTTTTGAATTCCAGAAGCTTTCTGGTTTATTGAGAGTATACTCTACTGTGTAATCATCCACGGCCTTAACACCAACTGTTGAAAAATCATTGGTCTCTCCAGTCATGTATGCATCCAATCCCTTAATGGAATTTTGGATAAGAGAAACACCATCTGATTTTCCATCAGCTACGTGTTTTAAACCAGTTACAAAGTCATGGGCAGTCACTTCAGCGTATTCTTCTCCTTCAGAAGTATACCATTTGACACCTTTACGTAGTTTGTAGGTATAAGTCAAACCATCTTTTGATACTGACCAATCCTCAGCCAAGGAAGGAACTACATTTCCGTATTGGTCATTTTCCATCAATCCGTCAATAACATTCCCGATAATATCTGTAGTTGATGTGCGGGTAGCTATACTGTAGTCCAAGGATGCTGGGTCCACTGCATAGACATAAGAAAATGTTGTTGGGGCATCTGCCTCTTTATTAGCTTTCCCACAAGCTGTTAAGAGAACTGCTGTACTCAGGACAACTCCTGCTGTTAAGAGCCACTTTTTAGATTTCATAAAAATCTCCTTTAATAATTTAATCTACTTTTACAATCCAACCTTCTGGAGCCTCAATATCCCCAAACTGAATCCCTGTCAACTCATCATACAATTTACGGGTGATAGGTCCAACTTCTGTTTCGCTATAAAAGACATGGAAATCTTCACCGTGTTGGATTCCTCCGATAGGTGAGATAACTGCCGCTGTACCACAGGCACCTGCTTCTATAAAACGATCGAGATTATCAATTGGTACATCTCCTTCAACCGGAGTCAAACCCAAGCGATGTTCTGCCAAATAAAGTAACGAATACTTGGTAATCGATGGCAAGATAGATGGACTTAACGGTGTCACAAATTCATTGTCTGCTGTAATTCCAAAGAAGTTTGCAGAACCTACTTCTTCAATTTTGGTATGTGTAGCAGGATCTAGGTAAATAACATCAGAAAAGTTTCTCGATTTAGCTAATTTTCCTGGTAGGAGACTTGCAGCATAGTTTCCGCCTACCTTAGCTGCACCTGTACCATTTGGCGCTGCACGGTCGTATTCATCCTGAATCAAGAAATTGGTTGGGACTAAACCTCCCTTAAAGTAATTACCAACTGGCATAGCAAAGATAGTGAAAACATACTCTTCTGCTGGTTTTACTCCGATAATATCTCCTACTCCAATCAAAAGAGGACGAAGATAAAGGGTTCCACCTGTTCCGTATGGAGGTACATATTCTTCATTCGCACGAACAACTGCCTTACAAGCTTCTACAAACATTTCTGTCGGAACTTGTGGCATCAAAAGACGATCACAAGTACGTTGCAGGCGTTTAGCATTTTCATCAGGACGGAAAAGTTGAATACTGCTATCCTTAGTACGATAAGCTTTTAAACCTTCAAATGCTTGTTGACCATAGTGAAGACTTGGAGAAGACTCTGAAATATGCAAGGTTGCATCCTCTGTTAACTCTCCTTGATTCCATTGTCCATTTTTAAAATGAGCAATATAGCGATAAGGTAATTTCATATAGGAAAAACCAAGATTTTCCCAATCAATCGTTACTGTCATATTCCACTCCTTATTCTAAAAACCTATTTCTTTTATTCTACACTTTTTTTCTAAAATAGCAAGTATATTTTGTAATTTTCAGAAAATTTCTTCAATAAAAAAGAACCAGCTCTTAGAACTGGTCCTTATTGTTCGTTTTATTTATCTTCTTTAAAAATTTCCTTTAGATAGGCATCAAAAACTCCCTCATCTGAAATTGTATCAGAGATAAAGCTACCATTGCTGGTTCGTTCTGACAAATTCAAGTCCTGTAAACGACTCTCATAAGTAGTTCCTTTATTTGATTGGATAAGAAGAGTTTGGTCATTTTCTTCAACCTCAGTACTAAAGAGATCTCCGATAAATCCTTGCTCTGCAACTGCTCCTGCTAAGAAGACACGATGCGGTTTGTTTTTTAACTCACGCAAAACTTGTAGTCCTCGTTTGGCACGGCTAGTTACTGATATTTCCTCACAAGAGACACGTTTTAAACTTCCACGCTGAGTCAAGAGGTAGAAGGATGAGGTGTTACAGATAAAGGCAGCCTGAATCGCATCATCTGCTTTCAAGTTCATAGCCTTGACCCCCGCTGCCTTGGCACCTACAACCGGAACCTCTTCGATATTGAAACGAAGGGCATAACCATTTTGGCTAATCAAGAGAACATCATCTAGTTTAATCGGAGCCACTGTTACAATCTGGTCTGTCTCGTCTTTGAGCTTAGCATACTTGACAGACTTAGATTTATAGGTCCGCCATGGAGAGAACTCTTTTCGCTCTACACGCTTGATTTGACCGAAACGAGTCGCCGCAAAGTAGGTTGTCGCATCATCAAACTGATCCACGACTTCCACATAAAGGATTTCTTCGTTAGTTTCAAAGTTGGTAATGGTTTGGCTCAGATGCTCTCCGATATCCTTCCAGCGAATATCTGCCAATTCATGAATTGGTCGATAAATGACATTTCCAAGAGTCGTGAACATCAAAAGATGCTGGGTTGTCTTGGCAGATTGAACAAAGATCAAACGGTCATCATCACGTTTGCCAATTTCTTCCAGAGTGGAAGCTGCGAAGGAACGTGGACTGGTACGTTTGATGTAACCAGCCTTGGTCACGCTGACATAGGTATCTTCTTCAGCAATCAGACTAGCTGTGTCAATCTCGATTGCTTTCGCAGTATCTTCTAAGCTACTCAAACGAGAAGTCGCAAATTTCTTCTTGACCTCACGAAGTTCTTTCTTCATGAGATTGTACATAGTCCGTTCATCACCGATAATCGCCGCAAGCATGGCAATCTTTTCACGAAGTTCTGCTTCTTCTTCCTGCAAGACAACCACATCGGTATTGGTCAAACGATACAGTTGCAAGGTAACGATGGCCTCAGCTTGCTCTTCTGTAAAATCATAGCTGACCTTAAGATTTTCCTTGGCGTCAGCCTTATTCTCAGAAGCTCGGATAAGAGCAATGACTTCGTCCAAAATTGAAATCACACGAATCAAACCTTCGACGATATGGAGACGTTTCTCAGCCTTTTCCTTGTCAAAGCGTGAACGCGCCAAAATCACTTCGCGACGGTGGGCGATATAGCTAGACAAGATTGGGACAATACCGACCTGACGAGGGGTGAAATTGTCAATCGCCACCATGTTAAAGTTGTAGTTGATTTGTAGGTCGGTGTATTTGAAAAGATAGTTTAGAACCAGCTCCGTATTAGCGTCTTTTTTGAGCTCAATAGCGATTCGAAGACCATCACGGTCAGACTCATCGCGAACCTCAGCAATACCAGCCACCTTGTTATTAACACGAACATCATCGATTTTCTTGACTAGATTGGCCTTGTTGATTTCATAAGGAATCTCAGTGACAACGATTTGTTCCTTACCACCTTTAAGCTTTTCAATCTCAGTCTTGGAACGAATAACCACGCGCCCTTTCCCAGTTTCATAGGCCTTCCTAATTTCATCACGACCCTGGATGATGGCTCCTGTAGGGAAATCTGGGCCAGGCAAGAATTCCATTAGTTTGTCCACCTTTGCAGTTGGGTGGTCAATCATGTAGACAGTCGCATCGATAACCTCAGCCAAATTATGCGGTGGAATATCTGTCGCATAACCAGCTGAAATCCCAGTCGAACCATTGACCAAAAGGTTTGGAAAGGCCGCTGGCAAAACAGTCGGCTCTTTCTCCGTATCGTCAAAGTTCCAAGCAAAAGGAACTGTCTTTTTCTCGATATCTTGAAGAAGGTAGCCAGCAATTTCAGACAAACGCGCCTCAGTATAACGCATGGCCGCAGGCGGATCACCGTCCATAGAACCGTTATTACCGTGCATTTCAACTAGAATCTCACGATTTTTCCAGTCCTGTGACATACGAACCATAGCATCATAGATAGAACTGTCACCGTGTGGGTGGAAATTTCCCATGATGTTACCTACAGACTTGGCAGACTTACGGTAGGCCTTGTCAAAGGTATTGCCATCCTTATTCATAGAATAGAGGATACGGCGCTGAACCGGCTTCAAGCCATCACGAATATCTGGTAAGGCCCGGTCTTGAATAATGTACTTGGAGTAGCGACCAAAGCGCTCTCCCATAATGTCCTCAAGGGACATGTTTTGAATGTTACTCATATAGGATACAAAGCCCATAAAATACAAATGGAAAATAGAAAATTATTGTCTGGAGGCTAGCTCACAAGAAAATTTATCTTTTTCACACAGCATTCCGGGCGTGTTCAACTCCTTTCAAAGAATGTAGAGTAGTTTTTTATAGAGAAGGTGTTCAGTTACTATAAATAACCAAACGACCCTTTCTGTAGTTTAATCTTTTAAATTAGTCAGCGATTTAGAAGTCTTTCCTTAGCATACTGAATCATCTTCTCAGCCACGTCCTTCTTGTAGTCAAAGCCCATCTTGTGAGCAAGGGATTGAGCCTCTTGGTGGAAAAGTTGTATCGTAGCAAATAAAGACTGGGTGATTTTATCTAAACTTGAGAAATCAAGCAGATTTGAGAATTCTTTCTCTTTCTCTGCAGGTAAATACTGGAAAAGATACTTGTAGTTCTTGCCTACATCAATCGTCCCCTTATCTGCTGTGACCTGCCAAGCCAAGACCTTCAAGAGTTCTTGTTGACAATTCCCGTAGAGATGGTCAGTCGCATAAATGAGTTGCTTGCGATGAATACCCTTAACCACATAGGCTGATACCCACCAAAATTCATTGCAGACTTTTTCAAAATCTATCTGACTAGCTGGATCCGCCCAGTAACGTTGAGGACTTGGAGAATGAGGCATAAACAAGCCCATCTTATCTTCTAAAACTGTATAATTAGCTTCACTATCCACCCACTCTTGGATATGATCTTTGGGGCAGAGGGTCAAATCAATCCGATTGCCATCTTCAAAGAGCATGAGATAGAGACGACGATGGTCTAGTAGGACATGCTGCTCGATAATACGTTTGCCAAACTGATCCAACCAAGATAAATCTATAATCAGCTCGTCCAGATTCTCTACAACATAGACTACATCATAATCTTGAAACTCGTCTTTTGAAGCCTTTTGGTTTGTCCGTGAACCAGACATGGCCACAGCTTCTACTTGTAAGGTTTCGGAAATCTTTAAAATTACATCGAGCATTTCTGCTTCAGTTCTCATGTTGATATCCATTCATTAAAAAGTGACTTAAAACACTGTCGCTTCTTCCAGCGTAAACTTGACATTGTCTTCAATCCACTTACGGCGTGGTTCGACCTTGTCTCCCATGAGGACATTGACGCGACGTTCTGCTCGTGCTAGGTCTTCAATCGTAACACGGATGAGGGTACGGGTTTCTGGATTCATAGTTGTTTCCCAGAGCTGATCCGCATTCATCTCACCAAGACCTTTATAGCGTTGGAGGGTAGCACCTTTACCAAAGTGTTTACGGAGTTCTTCTAGCTCTCCGTCCGTCCAAGCATAGGCCACTTCTTCTTTCTTGCCTTTTCCTTTGGACATCTTGTAAAGAGGCGGAAGGGCGATATAGACATGACCTGCCTCAACTAACGGACGCATGTAGCGGTAGAAAAATGTCAAGAGCAAGGTCTGGATGTGAGCACCATCGGTATCCGCATCGGTCATGATAATGATCTTGTCATAGTTAGCATCTTCAATGGAGAAGTCGCCCCCCACACCAGCGCCGATGGTATAAATCATAGTGTTGATTTCCTCATTTTTGAGAATATCCGCCATCTTGGCTTTAGCTGTATTGATAACCTTACCTCGAAGAGGCAAGATAGCCTGGAACTTACGGTCACGACCTTGTTTAGCAGAACCACCGGCAGAGTCCCCCTCGACCAGGTAAAGTTCATTTTTCGCAGGATTTTTAGACTGAGCTGGCGTTAATTTACCAGAAAGCAAGCCCTTATCTTTTTTGTTTTTCTTGCCATTTCGGCTCTCATCACGCGCTTTACGAGCTGCTTCGCGAGCATCACGGGCCTTGATAGCCTTACGGATAAGGTTAGAAGCCAATTCTCCATTTTCCATAAGGAAGAAGGTCAACTTATCAGCCACAATTCCATCCACAACTGGGCGAGCTAGTGGGCTGCCTAGTTTGTCCTTGGTCTGCCCTTCAAACTGAAGATGTTCTTCCGGAACCAAGATAGAAAGAACAGCTGCTAAACCCTCACGATAGTCTGAACCTTCAAGGTTTTTATCTTTTTCCTTGAGAAGCCCCGTCTTACGCGCATAGTCATTCATAACCTTAGTAATGGCAGACTTGAGTCCTGTCTCGTGCGTTCCACCGTCCTTTGTGCGGACGTTATTGACAAAGGACAGAATGTTATCTGAGAATCCGTCATTATACTGGAGGGCTACTTCCACTTGAAAACCATTGTCTTCCCCTTCAAAATAAAGGACTGGTGTCAAGGTTTCCTTGTCTTCGTTGAGGTAGGATACAAAGTCTTGTACCCCGTTTTCATAGTGAAACTCAACAGCTTCATCTGTTCGCTTGTCCGTCAAAGACAAGGTCACATTTTTCAAGAGAAAGGCTGACTCATTGAGACGTTCTGAAATGGTATTGTACTTGAAGTCTGTCGTAGAAAAAATCGTCGCATCAGGCATAAAGGTAACCTTGGTACCTGTTTTAGACTTGGGTGCTGTAGCAATTTTCTTCAGAGTTGTGACAGGTTTTCCGCCATTTTCAAATCGTTGTTTATAAACCGTTCCATCACGGGTAATTTCTACTTCTAACCAGCTAGAAAGGGCATTAACAACAGAAGAACCCACCCCGTGAAGTCCACCTGATGTCTTGTAGCCTCCTTGACCAAATTTTCCTCCTGCATGAAGAATGGTAAAGATTACTTCAACCGTTGGAATCCCCATAGCGTGCATCCCCGTCGGCATCCCACGTCCGTGGTCTTGCACAGTCAAACTTCCATCTTTATTGATGGTCACATCAATACGATCACCAAATCCAGACAAGGCTTCATCGACTGCATTATCGACGATTTCCCAGACTAGGTGGTGAAGACCCGCACCATCGGTTGATCCGATATACATCCCTGGACGTTTTCGAACCGCATCCAACCCTTCTAGCACCTGAATGGCGTCATCATTATAATTATTAATATTGATTTCCTTTTTTGACACAAGGAACCTCCTATTCGTTCATCTTTACTATTCTACAAGTTTTCCAAGGATTTTGCAAAATTTTTCTTTCTCCGATGTGACAATTTCAGAAGAGATTCTCTGCCTTTCTTCTCCATTTCATGATATAATAGGAGTATGATTACAATAGTTTTATTAATCCTGGCCTATCTGCTGGGTTCGATTCCGTCTGGTCTCTGGATTGGACAAGTATTCTTTCAAATCAATCTGCGCGAGCATGGATCTGGAAATACTGGAACAACCAATACTTTCCGAATTTTAGGTAAGAAAGCTGGTATGACGACCTTTGTGATTGACTTTTTCAAAGGAACCCTAGCAACGCTTCTTCCAATTATTTTTCATCTGCAAGGAGTTTCGCCTCTCATCTTTGGACTTTTGGCTGTTATTGGCCATACCTTCCCTATCTTTGCAGGATTTAAGGGAGGCAAGGCTGTCGCAACCAGTGCTGGAGTGGTTTTCGGATTTGCACCTGCCTTCTGTCTCTACCTTGCAGTTGTTTTTTTTGGAACCCTCTATCTTGGTAGTATGATTTCACTATCTAGTGTCACAGCATCTATCGCGGCTGTCATCGGAGTTCTACTCTTTCCACTTTTTGGTTTTATCCTGAGCAACCATGACCCTCTATTCATCGCTATTATCCTAGCACTTGCTAGTTTGATTATTATTCGTCATAAGGACAACATCGCTCGTATCAAAAATAAAACTGAAAATTTGGTTCCTTGGGGTCTCAACCTGACTCATCAAAAACCTAAAAAATAAAACGCCAGTTTTGAACTGACGTTTTTTTGTATGCTTATTTTGATTTGATATAGTTAATACCATCTGCTTTTGGTGCAACTGCTTTTCCAAAGAAGGCTGCCAAGACAAGAATTGTCAAGACATAAGGTGCGATTTGAAGATAAACCGTAGGCACTCCTTGTAAGAACGGCAATTGAGCACCGATAACAGCCAAACTTTGTGAAAGTCCAAAGAAGAGACTAGATAGCATGGCTCCGATTGGATTCCATTTTCCGAAGATCATCGCAGCAAGAGCGATAAATCCAGGTCCAACAATAGTTGTTACTGAGAAGTTAACTGAGATGGATTGAGCATAAATCGCTCCGCCAATTCCACCTAGAACACCTGAAATGATAACCCCTAAATATCTCATCTTGTAGACATTGATTCCCAAAGTATCCGCTGCTTGAGGGTGCTCACCTACAGAGCGAAGACGAAGACCAAAACGAGTCTTAAAGAGAATAAACCAAGCAAGGAACGAGAAGGCAATCGCCAAGTAACCAAGAAGGCTAGTTGACTTGAAGAAGATATCACCGATTACTGGGATATTTGCCAAGACTGGGAAATCAAAGCGTCCAAAAGTTTGACTTAGGTTGTCGGTTTGTCCTTTGTTATAAAGGACTTTCACTAAGAACACAGCCAAGGCTGGCGCCATCAAGTTCAACACCGTACCGCTGACAACATGGTCTGCACGGAAATGAACCGTCGCTGCCGCGTGGATGATAGAGAAGAGACCACCAACCAATCCTGCTACAAGCAAGGATAGCCATGGAGTTGCTGCTCCAAATTGTTCTGCAAATTCAAGGTTAAAGACAACTCCAGAAAAGGCACCCATAACCATAATTCCTTCAAGACCGACGTTTACCACACCACCACGTTCAGAGAAAACACCACCAATACTTGTAAAGATGAGAGGCGCTGAGTAAATCAGCATAGAAGACACCAAGAGGGTGAGCAAGGTTGTAATAGACATCTTTACTTACCTCCTTTAACTTGTTTTTTCGGTTTGACAAAGCGTTCGATAAGGTAATGAACACTGACAAAGAAGATAATAGACGCTGTTACAATGCTGACAAGCTCAGACGGTACCTGCGCCGCATTCATACCTGGGGCTCCAACTTGGAGAACACCAAATAGGAAGGCTGCAAAGAGAATACCAATTGGTGAGTTGGCCGCAAGCAGACTAACCGCCATCCCGTTAAATCCGATAGCTAATGATGCCCCTTGAACGTAGACGTTCTGGAAGGTTCCAAGTCCTTCAACAGCTCCACCAAGACCTGCCAAAGCACCTGAAATAATCATTGAGAGGATAATCGTTCGCTTTGCAGAAATACCAGCGTATTCTGAAGCATGTGGATTGAGACCAACCGCACGGATTTCAAAACCAAGAGTTGTTTTCTTGAGCATGAACCAAATAACTGCAACCGCAATGATGGCAAAGAAAATACCAATATTCATCCGCGAATTCCCAGTCAACTCAGCCAACCAAGGGGTCTGGTAGGTTGCATTAGCCCCGACACGAATGGTCGAATCTGTACTTTGCATGAAATCTTTAGGGAAGGCATGGATAAAAGCATTTCCTACATACAAGACAATGTAGTTCATCATGATGGTTACAATAACCTCTGACGTCCCTAGATAGGCTCTAAGAATACCCGGAATCGCTCCGACAATCCCTCCTGCAATCAAGGCAATCACAATAGTTGCTAGAATCATCAAGGGACGTGGCATATCTGGATGCGACAAGGCAAACCAACCACTTAAAATCCAACCAGCCAAGGCCTGACCAGGAAGCCCGACGTTAAAGAAACCTGCACGACTGGCAACAGCAAATCCAAGACCAATCAAGACCAAAGGTCCCATTGCACGGAAGATTTCTCCAATCCCACGTAGACTACCAAAAGCTGTATAGAACAATTCTTCGTAGCCCCAGATGGCATCATAACCGAAGATCCACATGACAATGGCTCCGAGTAAAATTCCTAGGAATACAGAAATCAAGGGAACCGAAATTTGTTGTAATTTTTTAGACATCACTCTTCTCCTTTCCCAAGTTTCCACCAGCCATCAAGACACCTAGTTCTTGTTTATTGGTTGTTTCTGGTGATACAATACCTTGAATCTTACCATCATGGATAACAGCAATACGGTCTGAGACGTTTAAAATCTCATCCAATTCAAAGCTGACAACAAGGACAGCCTTACCATTATCACGCTCTTCAATCAAGCGTTTGTGGATATATTCAATAGCACCGACATCCAACCCACGAGTTGGCTGGCTGACGATAAGGAGATCAGGATCACGATCAATTTCACGAGCAATAATTGCTTTTTGTTGATTTCCTCCTGAGAGTGCAGCTGCTGGAACAAATTCACTGGCAGCACGAACATCAAACTCTTCCATTAGCTTTTTAGCATACGAAGTAATATTTGAATAGTTCAAAATTCCATTTTTACTATGCGGTTCTTTGTAGTAGGTTTGAAGGGCAATATTTTCAGAAATCATCATTTCTAAAATCAAACCATCACGATGACGGTCTTCTGGAACGTGCCCCACGCTTAGTTCTGTAATTTGTCGTGGATGTAGGCCAACAATTGAATTTCCTTTTAGATCGATACTTCCAGATTCAACCTTGCGAAGACCTGTGATAGCTTGAATCAGTTCAGACTGACCATTCCCATCAATCCCTGCAATACCAACAATCTCTCCAGCACGAACATCCAAGGACAGATTTTTAACAGCTGGGACACCGCGGTTTTCATTAACCACCAAGTCTTTAACAGACAAGACCACTTCTTTTGGTTGAGCATCTTGTTTCTCTGTTTTAAAGGAAACAGAACGTCCCACCATCATTTCTGCTAAATCAGCATTGGTAGCTCCTGCAATTTCGACGGTTTCAATTGATTTCCCACGACGGATAACTGTAACGCGGTCAGAAACTGCCCGAATTTCATCCAACTTGTGGGTGATCAAAATAATTGATTTTCCTTCTTTGACAAGATTTTTCATAATAGCCATCAACTCATCAATTTCTGATGGAGTCAAGACAGCCGTTGGTTCGTCAAAGATAAGGATATCAGCCCCCCGATAAAGGGTTTTTAAAATTTCTACACGTTGTTGGGCTCCAACTGAGATATCTGCCACCTTGGCAGAAGGGTCAACAGCTAAGCCATAACGTTCAGAAAGAGCCTTGATTTCTTTGCTAGCTCCAGCGATATCTAGCACACCATTTTTAGTTAATTCACTTCCTAAAATGATATTTTCAGCCACTGTGAAGGCTTCTACCAACATAAAGTGCTGGTGAACCATTCCAATTCCCAAGTTAGCCGCTTTAGATGGTGAGTCGAGGTTGACAACTTGACCATTGACCGCAATTTCACCACTGGTTGGTTCAAGAAGCCCTGCTAACATGTTCATTAGCGTGGACTTTCCAGCTCCATTTTCTCCTAAAAGTGCATGAATTTCACCTTTTCGTAGGTGCAGATTGATTTTGTCGTTGGCAACAAATTCACCAAACACCTTGGTAATATCACGCATCTCAATGACATTTTCGTGTGCCATGTGCTCTTCCTTTCAGAGTCTTATTTTATTTCAATAAAACTTGCTAGTTTGTCTAGTAGCAAGCTTTACTGAGACAAAATGACTTTGTCTCAACTCTTAAAAAAGCGGCCGAGGGCCGCTTCCTAAGAAATGACTTCCATCCATTATTTTGCAGGAACTTTTACGCTTCCATCAAGGATTTTAGCTTTTGCATCTTCAACAGCTTTTTTACCTTCTTCTGAAAGGTTTGTCACTGCCAAGTCAACCCCTTTATCTTTCAATGAGTAAACGATTACTTGACCGCCAGGGAACTCACCTTTTTCTGCTTTGTTAGAAATATCTTTTACAGTTGTGCCAACTTGTTTCAAAGTAGATACAAGAACAAAGTTTGATTCTTTACCATCTTTAGAAGTGTATTTACCTTCTACTTCTTGATCACGGTCAACACCGATAACCCAAACTTTTTCATTTTCAGGACGGCTTTCATTGAGTGATTTTGCTTCTGCAAAGACACCTGCACCTGTACCACCAGCTACTTGGTAAACAACGTCTGCACCAGCTGCGTATTGTGCCGCTGCAATTGTTTTACCTTTGGCATTATCATTAAATGAACCAGCATAGTCAACTTGTACTTTTATAGATGAATCTACCGAGGCAACACCTGCCTTGAAACCAGCTTCAAAACGAGAGATAACTTCAGACTCCATACCACCTACAAAACCAACTTGTTTTGTCTTAGTTGTTTTAGCTGCTGCAACACCTGCGAGATAAGCAGATTCATTGTCAGCGAAAGTTACGCTAGCAACATTCTTTTTATCTTTAATCACATCATCAATCAAGACATAGTTGATATCTGAGTGTTCTTTAGCTGCTTCTTCAACTGCATTATGAAGGGCAAAACCAACGCCAAAGATTAGGTTGTAACCTCCAGCCGCTTGTTGCAAGTTGTTAGCATAGTCTGCTTCACTTGTTGATTGGAAGTAAGTGTAGCCTTTATCTTTTGCAAGATTATGTTCTTTACCCCAGTCTTGCAAACCTTCCCAAGCTGATTGGTTGAATGATTTGTCATCAACACCACCAGTATCAGTGACGATTGCTGCTTTTGTCTTCACATCAGAAGATGAAGCTGCATTACGAGAAGAGCGGTTACCACATGCAGCAAGTCCAACTGCTGCCACTGCAACTAGACCAAGGCCTAGCCATTGTTTCTTGTTCATTACTGAACCTCCTAAATAAGATGTGCAACGATGTTGCAAGTATGGATTGGTTGGCCACAAGGACCGTGTCACTCAGAGAGCGACTCAGACTAGTTTAAGTCTGTAAAAGAGTATGGAAGTAATTCCCCGACCGTCATCTCGACCGTCGATTTATCTTTGGCAACTAGAGTCACTTTTAGATCTTTTTCAAAAAATTCAGCCATCACTTGGCGACAAGCACCACATGGCGAGATTGGTTTTTCAGTCTGTCCATAGACAATCAATTCTGAAAACTCTCTTTGGCCTTCGGAAACTGCTTTAAAAATCGCTGTACGCTCTCCACAGTTGGTCAAAGAATAGCTAGCATTCTCGATATTGACACCGGTATAAATACTAGCATCTTTTGCCACAAGAACAGCTCCGACAGGAAAGTGAGAATAGGGCACATAAGCTTTCTTGCTGGTTTCAATTGCTAGGTCAA
This sequence comes from Streptococcus sp. SK643, assembly GCF_000259505.1. Classification (GTDB taxonomy): domain Bacteria; phylum Bacillota; class Bacilli; order Lactobacillales; family Streptococcaceae; genus Streptococcus. The sequence continues at coordinate 128,882 of NZ_AJMM01000008.1, read as the reverse complement.
TCAACTCAGTAGTCGCCATCTGCCAATTCTCCTTTTAAAATGGTTACTCCAGCTGACGTTCCGATACGAGTAGCACCCGCTTCCACAAAGGCAAGAGCATCTGCATAAGAACGAGCTCCACCTGCAGCCTTGACACCCATTTCAGTTCCAACTGTTTCACGCATTAATGTAACATCTGCTATAGTTGCTCCACCAGTTGAAAAACCAGTAGATGTTTTGACGAAGTCAGCTCCAGCTTTTTGGGACAATTGGCAAGCCACTACTTTTTCTTGGTCTGTCAGAAGGCAAGCTTCAATAATGACTTTCACTAACTTGTCACAACTTGCTTCTACTACCGCACGAATATCCGACTCAACCAAGGTTAAATTACCTGATTTGAGAGCACCGACATTAATGACCATGTCAATCTCATCTGCACCATTTTGGATAGCTTCCTTGGTTTCAAAAGCTTTCACAGCTGAAGTTGTTGCTCCCAAAGGGAAACCTACCACAGTGCAGACCTTAACATCAGTGCCTTCAAGACCTTTTTTAGCATGTTCAACCCAGGTCGGATTGACGCAAACACTGGCAAAATCATAAGCTTTAGCCTCAGACAACAAACAATCAATTTGTTCTTCTGTTGCATCTTGTTTTAAAAGCGTATGATCAATATATTTATTTAATTTCATATTCGGATTCTCCTGCAGTTTATGAGATAATTTCGATAATTTCTCTTAAACTTTGCACGCTATCATTTATTTTAACATATTTTTGAAAATCTGTAACTAGCTGAGGAGAAATTTTTCCATTTGTGTATACTTTTGCAACAATTTCTCCCTTTTGAACGGAATCTCCAACTTTCTTTTCAAAAACAATTCCTGTTTCATAGTCCAAGGCATCAGACTTGACTGCACGGCCTGCTCCTAGTCTCATAGCATAAAGCCCAAATTCCATAGCTGGAAGAGCTGAAATGACCCCCGTTTCCTGAGCAGGGATTTCCACCACATGGGCTACATTTACAGGACGATAGATGTCTTCCAAGTTTCCACCTTGGGCTCGGACCATTTCCTCAAACTTAGCCAGTGCCTGTCCGCTTTCAAGATGTTTGCGAACTTCCTCCACTGTCTTCTCTACATTTGCCAAACCAAGCATAGTCTGAGCCAATTCACAGATAAAGTGGGTAATATCCTGACGGCCTTGACCTTTTAAAATCTCGAGCGCTTCAAGAATTTCAAGTCGATTGCCAATCGCACGGCCCAAAGGTTGGCTCATATCAGTGATAACAGCAACTGTCTTACGACCTACTGCTTTTCCTAAATCCACCATGGTTTGAGCCAGTTCACGTGCCTCATCGACAGTCTTCATAAAGGCACCTTCGCCAACTGTCACATCTAGCAAGATAGCATCTGCTCCAGCAGCAATTTTCTTACTCATAACTGAACTAGCAATCAAAGGAATAGTATCAACGGTTGCTGTCACATCACGTAGGGCATATAAAAGCTTGTCGGCTTTTACCAGCTGATCTGATTGCCCAATAACGGATACACCAATATCCTGCACTTGGCGAATGAAATCTTCCTGACTACGCTCGACTTGGTAGCCCTTGATAGACTCCAATTTATCAATCGTTCCACCAGTATGTCCAAGACCACGTCCACTCATCTTAGCTACAGGAACACCAAAGCTGGCCACTAGGGGAGCCAAAATCAAGGTCACCTTATCACCAACACCACCCGTAGAATGCTTGTCAACCTTAACCCCATCAATAGCCGATAAATCAAACTCTTGGCCCGTCTGAACCATTTTCATAGTTAGGTCAGAGATTTCTCGAGTCGTCATTCCCTTGAAATAAATAGCCATAGCAAGGGCTGACATTTGGTAATCTGGAACCGTTCCATCCACGTAGCCCTTGACTAGCCATTCGATTTCACTTGAAGTCAGTTCTTGACCGTCTCGTTTCTTTTGGATTAAATCAACTGCTCTCATTCGTTCACACTTCTAAGGATATAGTATCCCTTATCTTTTTTGACGATTTCACAATTGCCAAACACATCTTCCATCTTGGACTTGGCACTTGGAGCCCCTTGTTTTTTCTGGATAACGATAGTCAAATCCCCACCAGTTTCCAAGAAATCTTTGCTTTTCTCAATGATTTCATGAACCACTTGCTTGCCTGCACGGATCGGGGGATTGGAAATAACATGGTTAAATTTTCCCTCGACTTGCTCATAGATGTTGGACTGGAAAATCATCGCTTCTACTTTATTTCGTTCAGCATTTTGTCGCGCTAAATCCAAGGCACGATTATTAATATCGACCATGGTCGCCTGAGCTCCAAAAGCCTTAGCTAAGGACAAACCCAAAGGTCCGTACCCACAACCTACATCAAGGACAGTTTCTCCTTGGTTGACCTCTAGATACTTGAGCAAGAGTTGACTTCCGAAGTCAACCATTTTCTTGCTAAAAACACCCGCATCCGTCAAAAAGGTCATTTTTTCTCCCAACAATTCCACTCTCAACTCATGAATGTCGTGAGCAGCATCAGGATTTTCTGCATAATACATTTTACTCATGAAACTATTTTACCATAATTTTACGAATAATTAAATCGTTTTCAAGTAATTCGACAGGACTAGAGGGTTTGTCTCAAATCTTTCGGGGTATGAGACTTTTTCATATAGATTCAGGATGTTTTTAGATCCAAAATATGCTATACTAAAGTATCAAATACGAAAGAAAAACCTATGACCAACGAATTTTTACATTTTGAAAAAATCAGCCGCCAGACTTGGCAATCTTTGCATCGAAAAACAACACCTCCTTTGACTGAAGAGGAATTAGAGTCCATCAAGAGTTTTAATGACCAGATTAGTCTACAGGATGTTACCGATGTCTATCTTCCCCTAGCCCATCTCATTCATATTTACAAGCGCACAAAGGAAGACTTAGCTTTTTCAAAAGGAATTTTCCTCCAACGTGAAAGCAAACCTCAGCCTTTTATCATCGGTGTTTCAGGCAGTGTTGCTGTTGGGAAATCAACAACCAGTCGGCTACTTCAGATACTGCTATCACGTACACTAACTGATGCAAAAGTTGAATTAGTCACCACTGATGGCTTTCTCTATCCTAACCAAACCTTGATTGACCAAGGAATTTTAAATCGCAAGGGATTTCCAGAAAGTTATGATATGGAAGCTCTCCTTAACTTCTTAGACCGGATAAAAAATGGCCAAGATGTAGATATTCCTGTTTATTCTCATGAAGTCTACGATATCCTTCCTGAAGCAAAGCAAGTTGTTAAAGCTGCCGACTTTGTGATTGTCGAAGGGATTAATGTATTTCAAAATCCACAAAACGAGCGCCTTTATATCACGGACTTCTTTGATTTTTCTATCTATGTTGATGCTGCAGTGGATGACATCGAGAGTTGGTATCTTGACCGCTTCTTAAAATTACTTAGCCTAGCCCAAAACGACCCAGATAGCTACTACTATCGTTTTACTAAAATGCCGATTGGGGAAGTGGAATCCTTAGCCCATCAAGTCTGGTCTGACATCAATCTTATCAATCTACAAAATTATATTGAACCGACCAGAAATCGGGCTGAAGTCATTCTCCATAAAACCAAGAATCATGAAATCGATGAAATTTACTTAAAAAAATAATTTTCCCTTGTCAAAACGTAAGTTTTCAGATATAATAGTATAGTTAGTAAATATGGAGGTAAGAACATTGGCAAACATTAAATCAGCTATCAAACGCGCTGAATTGAACGTTAAACAAAACGAAAAGAATTCAGCTCAAAAATCAGCTATGCGTACTGCTATCAAAGCTTTCGAAGCAAACCCATCTGAAGAACTTTTCCGTGCTGCTAGCTCAGCTATCGATAAAGCAGAAACTAAAGGTTTGATTCACAAAAACAAAGCAAGCCGCGACAAAGCTCGTCTTTCAGCTAAACTTGCTAAATAAGAAACAGTCCATAGAGGCTGTTTTTTTGTCTCCAAATACAAAAAGGTAGAAAATGAAAATCGCAATTATCGGATATTCTGGTGCTGGTAAGTCAACGCTAGCTGAAAAGTTATCTCTCTACTACTCCATCCCAAAACTTCACATGGATACACTCCAATTTCAACCTGGTTGGCAAGACAGCGACCGCGAATGGATGTTGACCGAGATGAAAAGCTTTCTCACCAAGCATGAAGCTTGGGTCATTGATGGGAATTATTCTTGGTGCTATTACGAGGAAAGAATGAAAGATGCGGACCAAATTATCTTTCTCAATTTTTCACCTTGGAATTGTCTGTTACGAGCCTTTAAGCGTTATCTCAAATACCGTGGAAAAGTTAGAGAAAGCATGGCAGATGGCTGTAAAGAACAATTTAACTGGGAATTCATCAAATGGATCCTCTGGGAAGGGCGAACAAAAAATGCTAAGGATAGATACCAATACTTAAACAATACTTACCCAGAAAAGATGCATATTCTCCATTCTCAAGCAGAGATTGATTGTTTTTTGCAATCTTTAAAAAAGTAAACAATATAGTAGCATTTCATTAAAATCAGCATGCACTGATTGACTAAAAGGAAGTTTTTCATCCAGAAAGTCTTCCTTTTTTCCTTTTATTCAACAATTAAAAATAACTCTAGCAATTTATAAATCAACAATAAAATTCCCCTAAAAATGAAGAGAATCTTGTTCATAGTTTCTGAGTTCGTGATACAAAAAAACTGAAGGAAGTATAGTCCTACTTCTTTCAGTTTTTTATTGTCTCAATTTAGAAAAAACTTCTCCAATCTTACCTTCGATAACTAAATCAGCTTGGCTGTCTTGAGGAGTGCTGGACTTGTTGATAACGACAAGATTTGACCCTGAAAAATAATTGACTAGGCTAGCTGCAGGGTAAACAACTAAGGAAGTTCCACCGATGATCAACAAATCTGCTTGCTGAATGGCCTGAGCAGCCTGGCTAAAGACATCCATATCAAGTGATTCCTCATAGAGTGTTACATCAGGCTTGACCACCTTGCCACAGTCCAAACAATGAGGAACTGGACCCTTCAAAGCTAAAAAAGCATCCAAATCATAAAAACGATGGCAACCAAGACAGTAATTTCGGTCCGCACTTCCATGCAGTTTAAAAACCTTTTTAGAACCAGCCATTTCGTGAAGACTATCGATATTTTGTGTCACAATAGCCTCTAGCTTACCCATTTTTTCTAAAACCGCAAGATAGATATGGGCTGCATTGGGTTTTGCTTTTGGATAAATCAGATGTTTCTTGTAGAAATCAAAAAAATCTTCTGGATAGCGCTCAAACATGGTCCGTGAGACAAGCTGCTCTGCTGTAAAATGGCGGTTCAATTTAAGATTATAAACACCATTTGAACTACGAAAATCAGGGATGTTTGATTCGGTTGAGACGCCTGCTCCTCCGAAAAAGACAATTTTTTGACTTTTATCAACTAAGTCTTGTAATTGGTCTATTTTGTTCATCCTCTTCTCCTTGTATCTCATCTTCTAAAAAAGTTGAAAACCAATCGCTTCTAGGAGACTGATTTTCAACTTTATCTTTATTGTTCCTTAAATGTTTATGATTAAATCGTTTGAATCAAACTTAGAAATGACCCTATCTTAAATTGATACGACGATTAGTCAGCAATCAAAGTTTCCAATCCAACCTTCATCATATCGGTGAAGGTATTTTGGCGTTCTTCTGCAGTCGTATCTTCATCTGGATTGACCAAACTGTCAGAAATAGTCATGATAGCAAGAGCATCAACCTGATGTTGGGCAGCCAAGTAATACAGAGCTGCCGCTTCCATTTCTACAGCTTTAACTCCCCATTTACCGAGCTCGATATTCTTTTCAAAGTAGTTCGAGTAAAAGACATCTGATGACAACACATTTCCAACGTGGGTAGTCATTCCAAGTTCTTTTGAAATGTGATAAGCCTTGTCCAGCAAGTCAAAACTTGCAATTTGTGGAAAATCGTACTGTGGCCAGTCATTACGGATGATGTTTGAATTAGTAGCAGCTGCTTGAGCCAAAACCAATTCGCGGACATGGACATCTTCGTTTAAGGAACCAGCAGTGCCCACACGGATCAACTTTTTAACACCATAGTCGACAATTAACTCACGCGCATAAATAGAGATAGATGGCATCCCCATTCCAGTCCCCATGACAGAAACACGGTGACCCTTGTAGGTCCCTGTGTAACCGAACATGTTACGCACTTCATTAAAACAAACAGCGTCTTCTAGAAAATTCTCAGCAATAAACTTAGCACGAAGAGGATCCCCTGGAAGAAGAATTTTATCAGCAATTTCACCCTGCTGAGCAGCAATATGGATAGACATAATATAAGATACCAAACCCGTCAAAAAGCAAAGGGAAAATAGGAGTTGGGTGCAGTGAGCGATGCTCGCTAGACCAACTATCTTTTTCCCACTGCTTTTATGGTGGGTTCAATTCCTTTCTTTCTTAATTTTGATGATATTGAGAAGATTAGACCGGCTTCAATTCAAACCCGAATTCCCCTTCTCTTCTGAGTTTTTAGAAAAGTTTTCCGCTCGTGTTCAAATCAGAACACACGCTCTACCTTTCTTTTTTGTATATTTAGGATAGCGACAGAGAACAAAGTAAAAATAGGAAACTGACGAAGCATCTCAGATGCTAGACAGTTTATCTTTTTTACACAGTTCTCCGCCCGTATTCAGTTCAATGAATACAGTTAACCCATCCTTTCTTTTATTGTTATGAAAAGTTTTCCGCTCGTGTTCAAATCAAAACACACGCTCTACCTTTCTTTTTTATATTTCATTTTTAGAAAGATACCAAACCCGTCAAAAAGCGAAGGGAAAATAGGAGTTGGGCGAAGTGAGCGATGCTCGCTAGACCAACTATCTTTTTCCCACTGCTTTTAGGGTGGGGTCAATTCCTTTCTTTCATAATTTATATGATTATTTAAGTTCAGTCTAGAATCAATGGAAAATCAGACTCCCTTTTCTTTCCAGTAAACCGACTTTAAAAAATGGAAACAAAGTCTCAACTACTATTTTTACTTGTTTTAACATTTTGCCACAAAGCATCTAGAGTTTTAGCAAATCCATAAGCTACATACGCTGTTACTAGAAGATAGGGTAAGGATTCTTGATTCAGACCAGTAAAACCGACTACTAGACCTGTAGCTGATAAAGGAGCCCTGAGCGTTACTGTCAAAAAACAAACTGAACCTAAAAGTAAAAGGGTTGTAGGATTTTCGACTCCAAGAGTGAAACTCAATAGGGCAGCCCCCGCCATTCCCAAGGAGAAAGATGGTGTCAAAGTTCCCCCATAGGCTCCTGCCCAAAGGGTGATTAGAACGACAAAAGCTTTGAAAACAAATAAGAGAAGTACTGTTCTAGCATCACTTCCATTTAGCAAGTCCTGAGCCATCATGCGACCATTTCCAAGAAGGTGTGGATAATATAAAGCCAGACCTGCTACTAAAAGAAAACTTAGTGGCAAACTAAAAAGAATCCACTTGTTTTTGATTCGGTGTATAGTTGCCTGCTTCATCATGGTTCCAAAGAACCAAGCTAATGGGACCACGGTCAGAACCAAAAGAGGTAGCAATCTCATTTCCTGTAGTGACCATGTCAGAACTGGCATCTGGTAAAGAGCATGATTTGAAATAACAAAACCTGCAATGTTGGCAGATAGATAAGTTGTCAAACCAACTAAGACAAAACGTTTAACCGAAAATGCAAGTCCCAAAGTTTCAAAGACAAAAAAGATACTAGTGAGTGGAACTTGATAAACTGCAGCTAAACCTGCCCCCGCCCCACAAGCAATGAGAAAGAGGCGCTCCTCAATAGGAAGGCAAAAGATTTTTCCGATAGGTCTTGCAAATAAAGCTCCAATTTCACGAGGGGCTCCCTCTTTACCAATAGGGGCTCCTCCTCCTACTGCAATAATTTGCCAAAGTGAATGAAAAAGTTGTTTCCAAATATGAATTTTAGGGGGACTTCCGTCCTTTCCAATTTCAAGCTGTCCTTTGATAGAGAAAATCTTCACTTTTCTTTGCAAAAAGTACCAAACCACGGCTGAGCTAAGTCCTACGACAAGTAAACTGTATCCAATCCTTGAATCAGACACCCCATCTGTCAAGAAGGCCGTTTGATGCTCTGTCTGACCAAAGGCAAAGAATTCAACCAATTCCAGTAGATAGTTGAGAACAATACCTACCAAACCAGAAACTAGCCCTAGCATGATAGTTGCTAAGACTAATTTAAGGTCAGTAGGGAATCGCCGAAGTAAACTTCTCGATTCTTTGACCATAATTACAATTCAGCAAGAATGGCTTTTAGCAAGCCCTTGAAATCGCCTTTAACACGTTCAGTCACTTCTACAACTTCTTCGTGGTTGAGTTCTTCTTGGAAGCCTGCAGCATGATTAGTGATACATGAAATTCCTAGAACTTTTAAGCCAGAGTGGGCTGCAACAATAACTTCAGGAACAGTAGACATACCAACTGCATCTGCTCCCAGTGTCTTATAAGCACGAATCTCTGCTGGTGTTTCATAAGTTGGGCCAGTAACACCGATATAGACACCTTCATCAAGCTTGATACCGAGTTTTTTAGCCACTTGATGGGCAGTAGCACGGTATTCTGGTGTGTAAGCCTTAGACATATCTGGGAAACGAGGACCAAATTCATCCAAGTTTTCACCCATCAATGGGTTTTGACCTGTCATGTTGATATGGTCTGAGATAGTCATCAAAGTACCAGGCCCATATCCAATACCGCCAGCTGCATTGGTTACAATGACACCTTCACATCCAAGAACTTTCATGACACGAACTGGGAAAGTCACGACTTCAAGAGGATTTCCTTCATAGAAATGAAAACGACCTTGAAGAGCCAAGACCTTTCGACCTGCAAGTTCTCCATATACCAATTTACCAGCGTGACCGACTACTGTTGAACGGCCCCAGTTGGGAATATCTGCATAGTCTACTACAACTGGATTTTCGATTTCTTCTGCCAATTCTCCAAGCCCTGATCCAAGGATTAGACCGAACTTAGGTGCTTGGATTCCCTTGTCTTTCAGGAAGGCAGCTGTTTCATTGATTTTATCTAAAAATGGCATTGTGTGTCTCCTTTATTAGTTTTTTAGCATTTGACCGATTTTTTCAAAAGTTTTAGCATTACGAATGGTGATTTGGCGGTAGAAAGGCATCTTGAGTAAGTACTTATGATAGGCAGTTGCATAGTAGGATTCCTCAGAGAATTTCCCCCAGAAAATAGCAAGTTCTCCAAAATGAACGACTTCATCTTCCAGTTCCAAACCGTTCACTTTCTCGATCACTTGATCCACATCTAAGCCCTCAGTGTAAAAGAGAACGTCTTTTCGTGCCAAATCTTTGGTCCACCAATCTGGCAGATTCTTCAGCTCTTCTTCATAATCTTCCTGACTCAGTAATGAAAAACTCTGAATAAATGGATAATGGACTTCAAAGAATACCTCTAACTTTTCAACCAATCGGGCTTTGGGAGCTGTCGAAGTAAAGAAAATGTTGCCACTGTTGATGTAGGTCTCAACCTTTTCCAGTCCCAACTCTGTCAGTTCTTGACGAAGTTGCGCCATGACAACTTTATTTTTCCCACCTACATTAATGCCCCGAACAAGTAAAGCATATCGCGTCATCTTATACCAATTTATCTAAGAAACTTTCCCCAATCATGGCAGTTTCAACACCAAAGTTATCCGCAACTGTCGCTGAGATATCTGCAAAATGTCCTACTGGAATGACACCATTTCCTTTAAAGGCAGGGCTATAGGCCAACAATGGAATATATTCACGAGTGTGGTCTGTTCCTGCATAGGTTGGGTCATTTCCATGGTCCGCGGTAATCAAGAGAAGGTCATTCTCTCTCATAGCTGCGATAATTTCAGGTAAGCGTTCATCAAACTCATGCAAGCAATCACGGTAACCATGAGCATCACGACGGTGGCCATAAAGGGCATCAAAATCCACCAAGTTTGTGAATGAGAATCCTTTTTCAAACTCAGCAAGGCCCATGGTCTTCAATAGTGTATCCATTCCATGGCTATTTGACTTGTTGTGACCCATATCATGATTGATACCAACACCGTTAAAGATGTCGTTGATTTTACCAACAGCATAAGTATCGATGCCAGCTTCGTTCAATTTATCCAAAACAGTTGGTGCAAATGGGGAAACTGCCAAGTCACGACGGTTGGCTGTACGTGTGAAGTTTCCTGGTTCACCGACGTAAGGACGGGCAATGATACGACCAAGAAGGGCGGGACGCTCAAGAGTAATTGAGCGAGCATACTCACAGATACGGTACAATTCATCCAAAGGAATAATCTCCTCGTGGGCAGCAATTTGCAAAACAGGGTCAGCTGAAGTATAGATAATCAACTCTCCAGTTTCCATCTGACGTGGTCCAAAATCATCGATAACAGCTGTTCCTGAGTAAGGCTTATTAGCTTCACGAATGACCTTACGCCCTGAGAATTCTTCGATTTTTGTCAAAATTTCTTCTGGGAATCCGTTCCAGAAAGTATCGAAAGGCTCAGTAATATTGAGTCCCATGATTTCCCAGTGTCCAGTCATAGTATCCTTACCAAGAGATACTTCTTCTAATTTTGTTGCATATCCAGTTGGATTGCTTTCAGCTGGCACAGTCTTCAAAGGCGTTTCACGAGGAATATTTCCAAGACCGATTTTAGCCATGTTTGGCACATTCAAACCAACTGTTTTTGAAATGTGTCCAAGTGTATCAGAAGCTCCATCTGGAACCCCTGCATTGACAAAATTATTAGCATCTGGTGCAGCACCAATTCCCACAGAATCCAGTACCACCAAGTGAATACGATTAAATTTTGGCATAGTATGTCTCCTTATTACTTTGATTAGTTTGCTTTTGTTGAAGTTAAAATCTGAACCCCGTCTTCTCCAGCAACAATAACTTTATCCACCATTTGGTTGAATAAGCCATGCTCTACGACACCAACGACATGGTCCAATTCTTGTCCTAAGGCAATTGGATCTTCAATGACATCCAAGGCAAGGTCAATGATAAAGTTCTGCATATCAGTCACAAATCGTTGACCGTCTTTTTGACGGAAACTTGGTTTGTAGCCAGCTCGTTCAAAACGACGAAAAACCTGTTCGGCTCCATACTGGACTACTTCTACAGGCAATTTAAAAGCACCTAGTTTCTCTACTAATTTACTTTCATCAACTACCCAAATGTATTCTTTGGATGGTGTCGCGACCACCTTCTCCATTAGGAGGGCACCGCCACCACCTTTGATTCCATTAAACTGCCTATCCACTTCATCTGCCCCATCGACCGTCACATCGACAAGGTCCACTTGATCAATAGACTTAAGAGGAATATTGAGTCCTTCTGCCTGTTTACTAGTTACACTAGAAGTCGTCACAGCTGTAATCTGTAGACCTTCTTCCTCGATTCGACGACCTATTTCTTCCACGAAATAATAGGCAGTTGAGCCAGTACCAAGTCCAACTACCATACCGTCAGTAACAAACTCAGCAGCCTTAATTCCTGCCAATTTTTTCAGATTTTCCACTCAAACACCTCCATTTAAGAGCTAACTTTATTATAACATGTATCATTTTTTATTTCATGAATACACTAGAAAAAAACCGAACATTTTTATGTATACTTTCTAATTTTCTTTCACCCTGCTTGTATCCAAATCATAAAATCCTATATCTAGATTTAGATTTAGATTTAGAAAGCTCTTTAAAATCTAGAGTTGATTTTTTATCATAAAGATGGTTAAATAGTTAAATAAAGAATAGGAGAATAAGATGAACCCATTAGATTTGTTTAATCAAGTAAAAGAACTAATCGAAACCAAAGATTTCGAAGCTGCAAAAACATTTGTTGCAGAAAATCAAGAACAGCTTGGAGAATACTTCTCTCAAGCTCAACAGTTGATTTCTGGTTCTGAAGGTCTAGATGGCCTCGTTGGCAAGATTAAAGGATTTTTCTAAAAGATATAAAGGCGCCTGAAACCATCAGGTGCCTTTTTGAGATATTTTTTTCATCATTTTAGGAATCTCGTGACTAATTTCAGTCGGTAAGACGACATAATTTTCTTGAGATAGTTCTTGAGCTATAGCTGAATGAAGATGAGTTGCAACTACAACTCGTTCATAGAGACTGGCTTGCTGGAATTGGCCTGCAAATCCTGCAATCATCCCAGCCAGAGTATCTCCCATTCCCCCAGTAGCCTGATAAGGTCCTCCAACTTGAAGTTGATAATAATCCTTCTGACCAGCTTGCCAAACACGAGTAGAGGGACCCTTTTCAACCAAAATAGTTCCCTTGGGAAAATTATCTAAAACCTCAACTGTTGTCTGCGGATTTTGATAATCAAGAGCAATCCCAGACAATTTTTCCCACTCTTTTTGGTGGGGAGTTAGAATACATTGGCTAGGAGGAAATGCAAGCTTAGTATTAGCAAGGATAGTTAAAGCGCCACCATCCATCAGCAAAATCTGATTTTTACTTAGGCTTCTAAAGACTTGTTTGATCAGTTCTTCTCCAAAAGCATCATCTCGTAAACCCGGCCCTAGTAAAACCACCTCTGCTTTCTCTAGTTGCTCAGTCAGTAATTCTTTGTCATCCAGTGAAAAAGCCATGGCCTCCGGTAAGTGGCTGTGAAGGGCTGTGATGTTGTCTTTATCTGTACCAACTGTCAAAAGACCTGCACCACTCTTAACAGCAGCTAGCGCAGCCATAATGATAGCACCTCCATAAGGATAAGTTCCACCCAATAACAGTAAGCGTCCGTAATTTCCCTTATGACTTTGACGACATCGTTCAATAATGACTTTTTCTAGTAAAGATTGATTCATCACTTTCATCGTTTCTTCCTCTCAACTTCATTATACTACAAAAAGGTACACACCTTGCAATTTGGATTACTATTTTTCTGTCTAACTTTTGGGGCACAATTCACCTCTCTTGCTTACACCTATATAAAACTGGAGAAGACCATGATTGTCTTCTCCAGTTTTTAGATGCATCAACTTACTATAGTTGAAAAAGAAACCATTTTTTAATCATCGACTAATATCTACAAATAGGAAGTCATTAGACGTACAGACTAATCTTCTTTACGTTTTGCAGTTAATAGTGCTGCTGACAAGGCCAAGCTAACACCTGCCAGGAAGATGGCTGTCTCAGATTCTCTCTCACCTGTTTCTGGCAATCTCTTGTCTTCCTTGACAACTTGAACTGGTGCTTCTGAAGTCTGAGCTTTTTCTAACGAATTAAGCTTGAACTCTGGTTTTTCTACTGTAGGAGCTGGTTGATTACCTACTGTAGCTAGAACACCGCGGTACTCTGGAAGTTCATGTTTCAAAGCCATTACTGCATTAACGCCACCCTTAAATTCAGGTTTCTCAACGCTTGGTGCCGCTTGATCTCCTACAGTGGCAAGAATTCCTGTGTATTCTGATACTTCATTTAGTGCTGCTTCTACAAAATTAGCACCACCTTTGAATTCTGGAACTTCGTTAACTGCTGCTTCTACAAAGTTAGCACCGCCTTTGAATTCAGAAACTTCTTTAATAGGAGTTGGCTCCTCTCCTTTACTACTTGAAATGGATGTTTTTACTCCTACCTCAATAATACGGTCCTGAGCCTTTCTTTGTTCAAAATGAACAAGAGTTCTAGTAGTGCCTGATACTTGAATATAGTCAACTTTTTCTCCAGCTTGTCCTTCAGAAACTACACGATGTTGACCTTGAGCAAGTTCAGGGGTTTCACGAATAACTTCTTTAAACGGAAGTGGAGTCTTTTCAATTTCCAAGCTTGGAGCTTCTGCAGCTAAGTTCTTAACGCCTTCTGTCGGTGTTGTTTGGAAGGTAGACTTAAAGTGTAAACGATATTCTTTCACCAGACTTCCATCTTTGGAAACAAGACGAACAAGCGTTGGAAGATTTGTATTTCCATGATCCACTACCGTGACTACTCCATGTCCACTAGTTGTTGCAGTGACTTTTGGTTTAGTTCCCATTGTTGTTAGGGTGTACTCTGTCACATTTGGATCAAAGTTTTCCAATGATTTTCCATCGATCGAAATAGTCGCTGATGGTGTTTCGACTTCTGCTCCCTTGCCCGCAGAGTAGGCTGTAAATTCGACTACTGCTAGCCCGTTAGTAGTAGACTTACGAGTCATTCGAGCACGAATAGCTGTCGCTTGAACCGGTTCAAAGTTAAATTCGATTGGTTTTCCAGCTACTAATTCTCCAGAAGCTTTGTAAGGAATTGGTGCCCAATTTTCTGCCTTGTTGAATGGATGGTCAGCATTTTCTTCATAACGAGAAATCGTACTTGGTTCTGTAAAGGCAGGGCCAATATATCTTTCTAAAACCATTTTCTCTGGAGCATCTGTTCCACTGTCTTTAAAGAACTGCATGGCAACTTTTCCAATAGCTTGTGAGGTAATGTTACCGTTCTTCTTAAACAATATTCCCACAGAAGTTTCTTGATTTTTTGGTGTACGAGACCAGTTTGTCCAACGTCCATCCTCATTAAATTTTCCATCATTGATATAGAAAATTCTATCATGTGAAGCTGCTTGTGTATCGTTCGTTGTTGAAGCAAAGGCTTTAGAATCCGTTTCATTGTTGCTTGGATTTTCTGAGATGACTTGATTTCCTTTAGCTACAACTGTTACTTGCATGGTCGTTGTTAGATTTGTACCGATGACATGACCAGTTACTTGGAATCTTCCCTCATGCTCTGTTGCATGTTTAGGAATAGCATCCCATTTCACTGCCAGTTTATCTGTAGTCCAAGTATTTGAAGTTGGATAATAAACAGTGACTTCTGATGGAAGTTGAAGGGTATCTCCGAGCTTCAAAGTAGTTGCACCATTTTCAGCTGCTAAAGGTAGACTTGTATCTTTTTCATCATTACGGTAGATCCGATATTCTTTTAAAATAGTACCATCTTCAGCCTTCAAAATAAGACGTGTCGCACCTTTTGGACTTGTTGCCGGAACAAGAGTAACCAAACCATTATTGCTAGCTGTTGCAGTGATTTCTTTGCTAGATTGAGGAATATAATAATCTGTTTTCGATGGATTAAAGTGTTCAAGATCCTTGCCATCTACTTTGATAGAAATATCTGAACTTGTTTCACTTAAGACCTTGTTTCCAAGGACAGTTAGCTCTGTCAGACCAACTCCTGCAGTACCTTCAGCCTTTTTCATTCGAAGACGAACAGCATAGGTTTCTACCTTGTCAAAGGTAAAGTGATTTGTTTGAGTTGCAGATAGCTGACTTGGAGCATGTAAGTTTTCAACTGCTTTCCAATTGTCTGGATTATTAAATGGATGATTAGTATCACGCTGAGCATTGCTGACATCACTTGGTAAATCTGGAATTTCTTTACCTACATAATATTCAACTACATATTCTTTTGGAAGACCAATTGCTCCATCAGTATAGAAATCAACTGATAAATTGTTGACAAAACGTTTCGTCAAGTCTCCTGAATTACCAAACAAGATAGAAGCCCAGTCATTATCTGTATTTGTTCTCCAAGTAGTCCATCTATTTTTAGCATCTGTTTGCGTTCTTGACACAGTCAGATCGTTCAAGGTATTAGCTGAATCATCTCCTCCTGTATTGGAAACAATAGCAGCTGGCAATTGTGACCCTGTCCATTGTTTAGAGATATTATTTCCAGCAACAACTTGACTAGACACTCGAACATGAGCTTTAGTGGTCAGATTGCTACCCACTAAACGACCATTGATTTCATAGACTCCTTCTGTTTGACTAAAGTTTTCTGGAACCTGATCCCAAACTACATCTTTGTAGATAGTTGTTCCGTTAGAATGGTAAGCACGCACATTGGCTGGCAATTGAACCGTCTCACCCTTAGGAACTGTGAGACTGATTTCCTCTGCAACTTGCAATCCTTCAACCGTTACAGTCGCTTGAGCTTCAATATCTGTACCTTCTACGTGGCCTTTAATAGTAAAGCTATGATAGCGGCTTAGCTCTTTTTCATCTACCTTGTCCCAAGTTACAGCTACCTTACGAGGCAAGCCTTTATCAAATTCTGCTCCAACTTGTGTAGGTAGGTTAGGTTGCTGATGAATATCTGTAGAGACAGATACTGGATGAAGTTTTACTATCTTCTTGCTAACTTTATTTTCTTTAATTACTACTTCAGTAGTTATAGATTCCGTGCTCTCTGTCTGATTATCGATGCGTGGTGTCAATGTCACGCGTCCTTTGCTATAAAGAAGGAGGTTTTGTCCATTCACCTCAAGATGCCCACCATCAGAAGATTTAACTTCTAAGTGAATATCTGAAGCTGAAAATTCTGTTTGAGAACCATCTTCATATTGACCAATCACACGGTAAGTTAAGACTTGATCTTCTGTAGTTTCTTCTTTACCTTTTACATCTACTTCTAAGCGTTTCAAGGCAGGAGCTTCCTTCACAAATTGAATCAAGTAACTTTGTACCAAATCTCCCTTTTGATTACTTAAGAATACTGAAGCCTGATAATTATTTGCAGCCGAAGCTTGCTGTACGTTCACCTGATAGCCTGTAGCTTGAGCTCCAACACTCGGGATTGGAGCTGTATAAGGAAGTGACACCCGATAATAAGTCTTGCCAGGATCAAAGTTATCAAGAGTTTTATCCCCAACTGTAATTCCTGCAACATTACTCATTGTTTCCTTATTGCTTGCGATAAAGGTTGCCGTAACTTCATGACCATCATCTACTAATTTACCAGTAGCTTCCGTACGTCCACCTTCTTTTGTCAAGGCAGAAGGATCTTTCAAGGTCCATGAGACAACCTCTGTATCAATTAAGTTACCATCTGTCAAAACAGCTGTAACCGTTTTATCCAAATCTGCTGCAGCTGTACCAACTGGCACTGTAGCAACTTTTGGTAACCATTTATCTAAGGCAACCACTTTTACAAGTGCTTCAGCTTGGGTCTCCAAACCTTCTACTCGTCCAAATACTTTCTTCTCACCTGCGCTTGTAAGTAAGTCAGATGGCAATTCCCAAGTTACAGACTTCTCTTCAACACTACCATCACTATAAATAGCTGTTACTGTCTGAGGTAATACAGGATTTGTGCTAACATCAGTTGTCGCCTTTACAGGAGCATAGGATACAAAGTGACGGTTTTCTTTCTTACCAGAAACAGTTGCGACCGTTGCACTGTCAGAAGTTAAACCAGCAGAATCTGCATAAAGCGTAAATTTACCTTCTTTTTCAATCGATTTTACAATAACAACCCCTTTACCATTGAAAGCACGTCTTTGCCATGTTCCATCTTCTTGAGCTTTGTAGCGTTCACGACTGGCTTGTTCTCCATTATCGACCCCAACGATTTGTCCTTGACCATGAAGATTAAAATGAACAAGATTGTTAGCAGTCGGAACAACATTCCCCTCGCCATCCACAATCTCATAATGGATATAAGATAGATCTTTACCATCTGCTGTGATGACATGCTCTTCTTTCGTCAAGCGAACTTTTGCTGGTTCTCCTGCAGTTGTCACACTATCACGCGCAATTTCGTTGCCTTTTTCATCTCGAGCAATCGCAGTCAGTGTGCCTGGTTGGTATTTCACAAGCCACTCGAGATACAATTCACTTGGCTTAGCACCTTCATGATAAGACCGTCCATCTTCTGTCGTTTTCTTGGTATATTCCTTCTTACCAAGCGACTCTCCATTTAAGAACAATTCAACGCTGGCAGCATTTGAGAAGGTGCGAACCGGAACCTTTCCATCTACCAACATCTTACGTTCTTTGAGTGTCTCTTCAGTCCAGTTCCAATGTGGTAAAATGCGAACAGTTGGTTTTTCTTTGGCACTATACCATTCACTGCGATAAAGGTAGAAATCATTTTTAGGTAAACCAGCCGTATCGATGATACCAAAGTAAGAGCTCTTCACAGGTGTATTATCTTGGTTATGCCATGGAGTTGGTTCCCCAATATAATCAAAACCTGTCCAGATAAATTGTCCAGCATAGCCAGCACGATCACGGTCAAAAGTCCATGACTCAGTAGCTGTTCTTCCCCATCCTACACGATCATTACCATAGTCAGATTGTTCATAATGACGATTTGGACGGTTATCATGTCCAAGGATATGAGCAGGATTGTAATAAGAATCACGCGTTCTAGTAGCAGAAGATGTCTCAGAACCATAAATGAGCCAGTCTGGATGAGCACTACGAACCGCATCATAAAAACGTTCACCATAGTTCATACCGACAGCATCCATAATTTCTGCGAGTTTCAAGAAATCACCTGTCGCTGCACGACTAAATTTATTTTCACCCATGGTGACATAACGCTCAGTATCAATCGCCTTGATAATAGCCTTCAAACGTTTAGCAGTTTCGATAGAACGAGGACTACCATTTGCCTCTTCCACTTCGTTTCCAAGAGACCACATGACAATAGATGGATTATTTTTATCCCGTTCTACCATCGTTCTGAGATCAAAATCAGACCACTTCTCACCCTTTTTAGCCTCTGGGTGTGTTGCATCTTGATCAAAGAAACGTCCATAGTCGTATGTTTTCTTACCACCATACCAGGTATCAAAAGCTTCCTCTTGAACCAAAAGACCTAAACTTGCTGCAGCATCAAGTAACTGTGGACTTGCTGGATTGTGGGTAGTCCTTATAGAATTAACCCCCATATCTTTCAGAAGTTTTAATTTCCGATAAGTAGCCTTATAATTTTCTTCTGCCCCCAAAGCACCATTATCATGGTGAATACTTACACCATGGAATTTCATCCGCTCGCCATTTAGAGAGAATCCTTCCTTAGCAGTCCAATTGAAATAACGGTAACCAAATGTATCTTCTGTTACATCAACAAGTTTCCCTTCTTTGTATACCTTTGTTTTCAGTACATACAATTGAGGGTGATAACTTTTCGTAGTCCAAAGTGTTGGCTTATTAACTAGAATTGTTTGATTGAAATCTGCTGTTTCATTTTCTGACAAAACCTTAGTTGCAGAACGAGTCAATTCTGAAACAGGCTTCCCCTCTTTGGTAAAGATTTGTTGTTCCACAAATACTTTAGCAGATTGTTTATCTGCATTTTTAATTTTACTTTGTACTTGAGTTTCAACATTCCCTTCTTTTTGCTCAGCAAGTTTTGGAGTCGTGATATGATTACCATTTTCGGCAACATGCACTTTATCACGATAACTAAGGGTTACATCACGATAAATTCCACTTCCTGAATACCAACGACTACTTGGTTGTTTATTGGTCACTTGAACAGTGATTGAATTTTCACTACCATCCTTGTTTAAAAACTTAGTGATATCATAAGAAAAATGATTATATCCACTTGGATAATGGCCAACAAATTGACCGTTTACATAGACTCTAGAATCCATGTAAACACCATCAAAATTGATACGTACATCCTTGTTCTTATCAGCTTCATTAACTGTGAACGTTTTGCGATACCAAGCCGTTCCACCATTTAACTGACCACCTTCGTTTCGAGCAGGAGACTTATGGTCAAAATCAAAATAAATACTCCAATCATGCGGAAGATTCAATTTAGACCAATCATGTACATCCACATCTTTTTTTGAAAAATCACCTTGAGCATTTAATTTAAAGTACCAATCTTTATTAAAGTCTTGTTTTCGTTCCGATAAAAGTTGTTTCTCTTTATCAAGTTCTGCTTTGTTGGACTTATCAGAAATAGCTTTAGAATTGTCAGAAGAAGGTTTGATTTCTGTATCTGCTTTTACCTGATCGTTTCCAGAATCTTTTTGAGAATCTTCTTTCACTACTGTTCCAGCTGTTGGTGCAGATTCAATAGGCTTTGGATTTGTCTCTTCAGATTTCTGTTTGTTCTCAGCTTTGTTTCCTTCTTCTACTTTATTTGGAGTTTGCACTTTAGGACTAGCCAATTCATGACCATCTTTATTAGCTGGTATAGTTGGTTCTGCATCCTTAGTAACTTTATCTTCTGCCGGTTCAGCTTTTGGTTTTACAAACTCACGCCCACCGTTCTCATCAGCCTTTGCGATAGCAGCTGCCACATCATCGGGAAGCTTATCTAAAGGTTGAGCTTGATGAACAGTTGTTTCTTCTGATGGTGTATTGGATGAAGATGCTTCCTCAGCTTGTACAGCTGAAATACCAAATATACTAGCTCCAATCATGACAGAGGCCGCACCTATTGCAAATTTTCGAATACTGTAATGACACCGTTTGTAAAAAAGTCTTTTATCCATTAAAATCCTCATTTCTTTCTCCCGATATCTAGTAAGCGTTTACTTTTTATTAGAAACCTCCTTCCAAAAACACAAATAGATACCGAGCCTAACTTTATGTTATATATAGTAAATATATCAAAATAAAGACCAGAATGCAATTAATTATTGTAATTTAAACCTAATAAATGGCTGTTTAAGAAACTATTTCAAACAGACTCATCTAAAAAATGAACTATCAAAAATCCTTCATGCAATTATTTTCTTTCTACGAGAAAACTCTAAAAATATAAAGCTAAATCTTTAGTCTTATTCTGTATCAATTATCCTCTTAAAAGCAATAAAAAAGAGGTAAAAACCTCCTTTTAAATCATGATAAGTAAACAAGTTAAAAAAGTATTTCAAAGTCTAGCTATTCTTCTTAGGAATCATCTCCATCTATCAATACAGCTCATCTTAATGAACATAAGATTTAAAAAAACTTTTAATTTATACTAAGGATTAGATTTCTAAAATACTGTCATATAGTTTTGAGTCATTCAAAAACCATGAAATTCTCACCCTAAATTTTTGTAGATTAAGTACAAATCTTGTTTCCTCATCTCTTGTTCAATGTCCTAACTGCAGCTTGGTAGGTCTGCTCCATGAGCATGGTAATGGTCATAGGACCAACACCACCAGGAACTGGTGTGATATGGCTAGCAAGTGGTGCAACAGCATCATAATCGACATCCCCACAGAGCTTCCCTTTTTCGTCGCGGTTCATCCCAACGTCAATGACAACCGCACCTGGTTTGACAAAGTCAGCAGTCACAAACTTGGCACGGCCGATTGCTACAACAAGGATATCTGCTTTCGATGCTACTTTAGCAAGATTATGAGTACGTGAATGGGTCAAGGTCACTGTCGCATTCTTGGCCAACAGAAGCTGGGCCATGGGTTTCCCAACAATGTTTGAGCGACCAATAACAACCGCATTTTTACCTTCCAAGTCAATCCCATATTCATGAAACATTTCCATAATTCCTGCAGGTGTTGAAGGAATCATAACTGGATGCCCAGACCAGAGACGCCCCATGTTTAGCGGATGAAAACCATCTACATCCTTTTCTGGATCAATGGCTAACAAAACTACCTCTTCATCGATATGTTTGGGTAAAGGCAACTGAACCAAAATCCCATGCCACGCTGGATCTTGATTGTAGTTGGCAATCAGATCTAACAATTGGTTTTGTGTGATTGTTTCAGGAACTCGAACAACTTCACTACGAAATCCTGCCGCAAGGGCTGAGCGCTCCTTGTTGCGAACATAGACTTGGCTAGCAGGATTGTCCCCAACCAAAATCACTACCAAACCAGGGACTAGGCCTGTTTCTTCCTTTAGTTTTGCAGTCTTTTCAGCCAACTGCCCCTGCAATTTAGCAGCAAGAGTTTTCCCGTCAATTATCTGTGTCATATTATTTCTCTTTCCTTACAAATATCTTTAATTATACCAAAAAATAGAATGTAGCTCTAACACTTCTTGACTAGGTCATCCTATAGTTTCAAACTATAAGAAAAAGCCCTTTACGAGCTTTTTGTTTTTTCAACAGTTCAATTGAAGAAATGAAATTATTAAAATGTTTGTCGTTTAGCTTTACGCTCTGCACGTCCACGCGCTCGATTTTCTGCACGTTTGGTTTTACGACGTTTTTCATCCACTGCCCACTGAATTTTCTTCTTATAGCCTGGTTTCACTTTTTTCTTTTTCTTTTTGACCAGACCAATCATCTCAATGTCAAGTTTATCTTGCTTCTTCTCACGGTTAACACGACGATCACGGTCATAGGTATCTTGAAATTCCCCATCTTTGACCATCTTAGGAGTGAATTTTATTCCCAGCTTCTCCAACTCACGAATATCTGAGTCGTCACTTGGTTGATAAAGGGTAATTGCTGTACCAGGCAAGCCATTGCGCCCAGTTCGTCCAACACGGTGAACAAAGAAAGATAAATCTTGTGGAATGGCATCATTGATGACATGGCTAACACCTTCTATATCAATTCCACGCGCAGCCAAATCTGTTGCAACAATATACTCAAAATCAAGATTTTTCACCTGATTCATGATACGTTTGCGTTCACGAGGGGCAATATCCCCATGAATCTTAGCTACCTTTAGTCCTTGAGCCGTCAAGTAAGCATGCAACTCATCCGCCCGCGTCTTTGTATTGACAAAAATCATTGCCAAATATGGTTGCATCAACTGAGTCAACTGGTAAATGTGAGCATTCTTATCTCGTCCCTTGGTCGAAATCAACCAGTTATCAATGGTATCAGAAATAACCGTCTTTGTCTTGATTTTCTCCATGACAGGATTTGACAAATATTTTTTCAAAAATGGTTGCAATTTTTGGGGAATTGTTGCTGAGAAAACCATAAATTGCAAATCTTTTGGAAGGCTTCCGGCAATCTTATCGACCGTTTCTAAGAATCCCATATCCAAGGTCATATCTGCTTCATCGACCACAAAGGTCTTAGCCTTGTGAATAGCTAAATCTCCTGATTTAACCAAATCATAAATACGACCTGGAGTCCCGATGACAATATGGGGCTGATTGCTAGCTAGTTTATCTATCTGACGAGCCTTATCTGTACCACCCACATAATTCACAACCCGTACTTCTACTTCGGAATGACTTGCTATCTGACGAGCAGCTTGATAAATTTGAGTTGCCAACTCGCGACTTGGAGCCGTAATCACTGCCTGTACACTATCGCTAGATTCATCTAATTGCTGAAAAATTGGTAATAAGAAAGTATGGGTTTTCCCAGACCCTGTTTTTGATTCGCCGACTAAGTCTCGCCCAGCTAGAACAATGGGAATTAACTTCTCTTGAACCTCTGTAGGAGTAATGAATTTCAACTCCTCCAGAGCTTCATTAATATAATTTTTAAATTGAAATTTACTAAATGACATAATATCCTCGATTCTATCTATCCTTTCCATTATATCATATTTTGGATCATTACAGTAGTCCAACTTGAATAGCCTGTTTTAGTGATATCAGTTTAAAAAATTTACAACAACTGCGACATGCATTTCTATTTTAACTTGACCTCTTTTTTATAAAAAAAGCTATTTTACTATTAAATAAATCCGCCTGATAGAGAATTGCATCAGCTCATTTATGAACTCATTAAAGTCTTAATTTTATCTTCATATGAATCAAATAACAAAATCCAACATAGTGACTAAGAAATATTTTTATCCAATCTACAAAAAGAGAAGACATTTACATCTTCTCTTTCTGTAACTTTAGATTGCTTCTGTAACAAAACTACGGCTTTCCAATACTTTAAGCATGGCATTAGCTGTATCTAGGGCTGTGAAGAGGGGTACTCCGTGTTCAATGGCTGAACGACGGATTTGCTCTCCGTCTTCGTCAGCTGTACGTTTGGTACCAACTGTATTTATGATTGCTTGAATTCTTCCTTTACGAACAAAGCTTGGAATATCCTTATCGTCATCACCAATCTTACCAACAGGTTGGGCTTGCAATCCATGACTAGCAAAGAAGGCTGCTGTCCCTTCTGTCGCGAGGATTCCATAGCCAATATTTTGGAAACGACGAGCCAAGTCCAAGGCTTCTTCTTTGGCATCATCAGCAATGGTAAATACAACATTACCAAATGTTGGCAAGTGTAAGTAAGAAGCTTCAAAAGCTTTATAGAGAGCTTTTTCCAAAGTAGTATCAGAACCCATAACTTCACCTGTTGACTTCATTTCAGGACCAAGTAAGCTGTCTACCTTAGCTAGTTTGGTAAAGGAGAAGACAGGTGCCTTGATATGAACGCGGGTGCTTTCAGGGTAAAGTCCATCTTGGTAGCCAAGTTCTTCAAGTTTTTGACCAAGAATGAGCTTGGTTGCTACTTGAGCCATAGGGATATTGGTCACTTTAGAAAGGAATGGAACCGTACGGCTGGCACGTGGATTGACCTCGATAACATAGACTTTTTCATTCTTGATGACAAACTGGATGTTCATCATTCCAAGGCAGTTAAGACCGATTGCTAGGCGTTTAGTATAGTCTGCGATTGTTTCTTGCACCTTTTGCGACAAGGTTTGTGGTGGGTAAACAGCCATTGAGTCACCTGAGTGGACACCGGCACGTTCGATATGCTCCATGATACCAGGGATGAGAACGTTTTGTCCGTCTGAAATGGCATCGACTTCACACTCTTGTCCGACGATATAAGAGTCAACAAGAACAGGGTGGTCTGGACTTGCCTTAACCGCAGTACGCATATAAGAACGAAGGTCTTCTTCGTTTTCAACGATTTCCATGGCACGTCCACCAAGTACATAAGATGGGCGGACAAGAACTGGGAAGCCAATCTTGCGAGCTGCAAGAACTGCTTCTTCTTCATTGGTAGCCGTTTGTCCTGGTGGCTGTGGAATATCCAAATCTTTTAGAGCTTGCTCGAAGAGGTCACGGTCTTCCGCACGGTCTAGGTCAGCTACTTGCGTACCAAGAATAGTCACACCTGCTTTAGCCAATGGCTCAGCTAGGTTGATAGCTGTTTGACCACCGAACTGAACAATAACACCTTTTGGTTGCTCCAAGTCAATAACATTCATAACATCTTCGAATGTCAATGGCTCAAAGTAAAGCTTATCTGATACAGAGAAGTCTGTAGAAACGGTCTCTGGGTTTGAGTTCATGATGATGGCTTCGTAGCCAGCAGCCTGGATAGCCTTAACCGAGTGAACAGTTGCGTAATCAAACTCAACCCCTTGACCGATACGGATTGGACCCGAACCTAGGACTAGAACTGATTCCTTATCAGACTTGATAGACTCATTTTCCCAACCATAGGTTGAATAGAAATATGGTGTTTCAGAGTCAAATTCTGCCGCACAGGTATCAACCATCTTGTAAACTGGGACAATCTTGTTTTCCAAACGAAGTTGGCGAACTTGGTCTGCTGTCGTTTTCCATAATTCCGCAATCTTACGGTCTGAGAAACCATTGAGTTTGGCTGTTTTCAAAACTTCTAGATCTTGTGGATGGGCACCCAACTCCTGCTCAATTTCAAAGATATGCAAGAGTTTATCAAGGTAAAAGATATCAATTTTTGTAAGCTCAGCGATTTCCTCTGGTGTATAACCACGGCGAATTGCTTCTGACACATAGAAGAGACGGTCATCTTGGGCCTTGACAACCTTTTCAATCAAAGCATCATCTGAAACACTAGAAAGTTCTGGAATTTCATTATGATGCACACCAATTTCAAGTGAGCGACAAGCCTTAAGAAGAGATTCTTCGATATTACGACCGATAGCCATAACTTCTCCAGTCGCCTTCATCTGTGTTCCAAGACGGCGCTCGCCCTTTTCAAATTTGTCAAATGGGAAACGAGGAATCTTAGCAACAACATAGTCAAGGGCTGGTTCAAACATAGCGTAAGTTGAACCTGTAACGGGGTTAATTACCTCATCCAAGGTCAGACCAACTGCAATCTTAGCAGCCAATTTAGCAATTGGGTAACCTGTCGCTTTAGAGGCAAGGGCTGACGAACGCGATACACGAGGGTTTACTTCGATAACATAATACTTAAAGCTATGGGGGTCAAGCGCAAGCTGAACGTTACATCCTCCTTCAATCTTGAGGGCACGAATAATGCTCAAGCTCGCGTCACGAAGCATTTGGTTTTCATAGTCTGACATAGTTTGCGCTGGGGCAAATACGATGGAATCCCCTGTGTGAATCCCAACTGGGTCAAAGTTTTCCATGTTACATACGACAAGAGCATTGTCAGCTGAGTCACGCATCACTTCGTATTCGATTTCCTTGAAACCAGCAATAGAACGCTCAATCAAACATTGGGTAACAGGTGACAATTTCAAACCATTTTCAGCGATTTCACGCAATTCTTCCTCATTGGCACACATACCACCACCAGTACCACCTAGGGTAAAGGCTGGGCGGACAATGACTGGGTATCCAATAGTTGCAGCAAATGCTACTGCTTCTTCAACAGTGTTTACAATTTCAGATTCTGGAATGGGTTGTTCTAACTCTTCCATCAACTGTTTAAAGAGATCACGGTCCTCAGCTTGGTCAATAGCAGATAATTTTGTCCCTAGAAGTTCCACTCCTAGCTCATCCAAAATCCCATTCTTAGACAATTCCATAGCCATATTAAGACCAGTTTGTCCGCCAAGGGTTGGCAGCAAGGCGTCAGGACGCTCCTTACGGAGAATACGTGTCACAAACTCAAGTGTAATCGGTTCGATGTAAACCTTGTCTGCAATTTCTTTATCCGTCATGATAGTCGCAGGGTTTGAGTTCACCAAAACAACCTCATACCCTTCCTCTTTCAAAGACAAACAAGCTTGGGTCCCCGCGTAGTCAAACTCAGCAGCCTGACCAATAATAATCGGACCAGAACCAATCACCATAATTTTTTGAATATCAGTACGTTTAGGCATAGTTTATGATACAAAGCCCGTAAAGAACCCAGTGAAAATAGGAAACTCGGTGCAGACGCCTTCAGCGTCAAGACGATGTTTATCTTTTTCACACAGTTCTTAGGGCGTGTTCACTTCCGCGAACAATGTATCTTCTCCTTTCTATTCGTCGCCTCTCAGGGCGACATTAAATAAATTCTCCGACGATTTTTTAGCGAAACGATACTTTTCGGTAAAAAATCTAGTGCAGGGAGTTTTTAGTTCGCCTGATAGCGACTAAAAGAAACGACCTGCATTTCTATTTGGCAACTCTCAGGTTGCCATTAAATAAGATACAAAGGACGAATAGAAAGCGATTGAATTTTAGGAAACCAAGGAAGGATTGACAATCCAAATTGGTTTCTCTAAATTCCGAGCTTTCCGTCCGTGTTCAGTTACATAAATTCTCCGACAAGCTTTTACTCGTTCTTAATTTGATTGTTTAAAAGCTTCCATCATCTCGATAAACTCGTCAAATAAGTAGCTTGCGTCGTGTGGACCTGGAGCAGCATCTGGATGGTATTGCACAGAGAAGGCTGGTTGGTATTTGTGGCGAACACCTTCAACCGTCTTATCATTAATTTCTTCATGAGTTATAATCAAGTGTTCTGGCAAATCTTCTCGACTAACTGCATAACCATGGTTTTGACTGGTAAAGTCTACACGACCTGTTGCAATTTCACGTACTGCATGGTTAAATCCACGGTGTCCAAACTTCATTTTATAAGTCTTGGCACCATTAGCCATGGCAAAGAGTTGGTGACCCATACAAATCCCAAAAATTGGAATTTTTCCTTGAACACTACGAATCATATCGAGTGCAGCCGGAACATCTTCTGGGTTACCTGGACCGTTTGACAACATCACTCCGTCAGGATTGAGATGGAGAATTTCTTCAGCCGTTGTTGAATAAGGCACAACCGTCACGTTACAGTTACGCTTAGAAAGTTCACGCAAGATTGAATGCTTGAGACCAAAGTCCACTAACACCACGCTCAAACCAACTCCTGGAGCTGGATAGGATGTTTTAGTAGAAACCTGCTTAATATTGTCTGTCGGCAATACTGTTGCTTGGAGCTGGTCAGTCACATGGTCCATACTGTCCCCAACATGGGTCAAGGTTGCACGCATAGTACCATGCTTACGGATAATCTTGGTAAGAGCGCGCGTATCAATCCCTGAAATACCTGGAATTTTCTTGGCTTTCAAAAATTCATCCAGCGTCATTTGGTTGCGCCAGTTGCTTGCTCTACGTGCTTCTTCAAAAACCACAACTCCCTTACAAGTTGGAATAATGGATTCGTAGTCATCACGGTTAATTCCATAATTTCCCACCAAAGGATAAGTAAAGGTCAAGATTTGTCCATTATAAGACTGGTCCGTAATGGATTCTTGGTAGCCGGTCATCCCTGTATTAAAGACGATTTCGCCTGTTACATCAATATCTGCTCCGAAGGCCTTACCTTCAAAAACTGTGCCATCTTCTAGTACTAGAAGTCTTTTTGTCATATTTTCACCTCTCGTGGACGCTCACAGGCGTCTTTTAACGTCTTGTGTTCTAATTCTTTTTTCTACTTGCCAGAACCGATTCTAAGATTGCCATTCTGACAAAGACACCATTGGTCATTTGTTGGACAATCCGTGATTTAGGCGCTTCAACCAAGTGGTCTGCGATTTCTACATCACGATTAACTGGAGCTGGATGCATGAGGATTGCTCTTTCTTTCAAGCGATCATAACGTTCTTGATTCAAACCATGTTGAGCATGGTAGCTTTCTTTTGAAAAAACAGTTCCACTCTCATGGCGTTCATGCTGAACTCGCAGGAACATCATAACATCAACCTGATCAATGATTTCATCAATAGTTACAAACTGTCCATAGTCTGCAAACTCTTGACTTCTCCACTCCTCAGGTCCAGCGAAAAAGAGTTCAGCTCCCAAGCGTTTCAAAATCTGCATATTGGATTTGGCAACACGTGAGTGGTCCAAGTCACCTGCAATCGCAACCTTGAGACCCTCAAAGTGGCCAAATTCCTCATAAATGGTCATCAAATCAAGCAAGCTCTGGCTAGGGTGTTGGCCCGAACCATCTCCACCATTGATGATGGAAGTCGTAATCGTGGGACTAGCAATTAACTCTCTGTAGTAGTCAACTTCTGGGTGGCGAATCACACAGACATCCACTCCTAAAGCAGACAGAGTCAAAATGGTATCGTAAAGTGTCTCACCCTTATTAACCGAGCTCGTCTTCACATCAAAGTCAAGTCGTTCCAATCCCAGTTTAATCTCTGCCACTTCAAAGGACTTATGCGTCCGTGTAGAATCTTCAAAGAAAAGATTGGAAACAATCGGATGGTCTTCATAAGGAAGCTGAGCTCCGTTTTTAAACTCAATTCCTCGCTTGATCAATTTCATCACTTGATCGACAGTGAGATCTTCCATGGACACCACATGGTTCAATACTTGTTGATTTTCTGACATGGCTACTCCTTTAGCTTTCTAAGCTTCTTCAGTAATCAGAACTCTGTCTTGGCCATCAAGTTCTGCCATCTCTACGATGATTTCTTCAGAACGACTAGTTGGGATATTTTTTCCAACGTAATCTGGACGGATTGGCAATTCTCTATGTCCACGATCGACTAGAACTGCTAAACTCACGCGCGCAGGACGACCATGACCTACAATATTATCAATAGCAGCGCGGATAGTACGGCCTGTATAAAGCACATCATCCACCAAGATAACTTCTCGGTCTGTTACATCAACAGAAACCAAAGAAGTATCTTCCCCACTTTTAACATCATCACGGAAAGGTTTCGTATCCAATTCCACAACAGGAACTGAAAGATTTTCTAGCTGCTCCAAACGTTCTTGGATTCGGTGTGCGATAAAGACACCGCGAGTTTTAATACCAGCCAAGACGATTTTATTCAAATCTTTGTTGCGTTCGATAATCTCATAAGTAATACGCGTAATCGCTCGCTTGACGGTCAATTCGTCTACAACTTCTTTTGCCTTCATGACAAACCTCCAAAAAGAAAAGTCTCCTTAAACAAGGAGACTTGAAATGTATAGCTAAGCAAGCCCTACTGCAAACAGTATAGACTTCACCCTTCTACTTTATCACGCTCCTTGCCTGCCTCACGGGACAGGTTTAAAGGAATATTTAATTATCAAATACTATAGCATAAAGCGAGCCTAAAATCAAGCAAAAACTTTTGAACCCCCATCTTATAAATTGCTAAAATCATATAACTGTGGGTACTGGTCACACTCTGGATTTTTAGGATGGCAAATGGCTCTTCCAAAATAAATCATGGCCTGATGAGCTGCTAACCACTGCTCCGATGGCAAGATATCCATGACACGCTTTTCCACCTCAAGCGGTGTCGCTGATTTTTTGACGATATCGTGGTGTTTGCAAATACGCTCCACATGAGTATCCACTGCAAAGGCTGGAATCCCAAATCCTACACTCATGACAACATTAGCTGTCTTGCGACCAACACCTGCCAAACTCTCTAATTCCTCACGTGTTTGAGGAACTTGACCATCAAAGTCGTCTAGTAACTGTTGAGCACATTTTTTTAGGAATTTAGCCTTATTCCGATACAGTCCTAGACGAGAAATGTGTGAAGCAATCTCACCCTCTGTCGCAACAGACATGGCTTGTGGCGTTGGAAAGGCAGCAAAGAGACCTGGTGTGGCCTTATTTACCGCTGCATCCGTTGTCTGAGCTGACAACATGACCGCAACCAAGAGTTCAAAATGATTGGTAAAATCAAGACTGGGCTTGGCATCGGGAAAAAGAGCAATGATTTCTTCTAGCACCTTTCGTGCTCGTTTTTTTGACAAGACCATTATTCGTCTCCATCAAATAGTCCTTGTAAGCCAGCAAAAGGACTGTTTTCTTCTTTCTTAACTGCTTGTTGAGCTTGGTATTCTTCTTCTGTCATGATTTGCCAGTCATTTCCTGACACAAAACCTTTACCAGCTTCTTCTTCAGCCGTCAAAACCTTAATAGGAATGTTTAGTAGGATATTGTCTGACACGCTCTCAGCAAGGTCAAGTTCTCCATTTTTGATAGGCAAGACCAAATCATCGTCTAAAACTTCCTGATCTAGCTGGTTGGTTGCTCCTTCCATGAAAACTTCTGTGACTGGATAAGATTCAGCCAACTCAACTGGCTCCATACTGCGACTTGAAGCAAGAACAATGGTATAAGATAGTTGATAATCTAAGAAATACATACTGTCTTCGTACTGTACTTTCCCAACTGCAAGGATATCTTTTACATCTAAAATTTCTTGATTGCGTTCACGCAGGTCTGCGGCTAGGTCTAACGTTTGTTCAAAATGCAAGCCTTCAGACTGCTTACGAATTTCTTGAATATTTAATTTCATACTTCCTCCATAAAGATTTACTCACTTGATTATACCATGAAAATCCTACAAGCATACCTTCCAAACTTTGTAATTAAAATTCTTACTTTTTAACATATTTACTATGACATTTTTAGTTTTTAGTGCTATACTATAGGCAATAATATATCAGAGCAAGGAGGATGCTCACATGGAAGACAAAGAACTCATTACTAATGCTACCCAACTCCTATCCGAGTTAAATAAAAGTTTCCAAAGCTGCAAACAGGGTACGGCAGATGATATTCGACTACAAGAGATGCTAAATACTACTCTACAAGAGCTCAAAAAAGCGGAAAAGTTGAATAACAGTATCTTAATTGACCTTGAGAAATTTTACCAACGTACCAGTCTTCTGATAGGCCTCGGTAGCCTAAAACTCAACGATCAAGCACGCACTGCTTGGCGAAACTATGATAAATTCCATTACGAGCATGTCAAACACGTACTAATTCTTTATGGACCTGTTTTCGGATTTTAGAAATTAGAATTTCCAATTTTCTATTGACAAAATATCCTGAAAGGTATAGGATAGAGGTACTAATACTCGGAGGTAATGGAGACATGAACAACTAAGTCTATCAAATAAAGAACCTTTATTTAGTAGATCTTGTTTTTGTCTCTTTTTATGTGCTATTTTATACTAGATTTTCTAGTATCTTGTCCTCATTGAAAATCAAAAAACTAGAAAGCTAACCATCTGCTCCTCTTGGGTTGGATTAGGCAAGTCTAAGCTAGTTTGAAGAGATTTTCGACGTGGATAATGGCGTTTTTGACAGTGACTTTGGGCTCTACTAGGTAAAGTAGAGCTTTTTGTTATGCACTATGGACATTCTAGAAAGGGCGACAATATGATAAAAATCAATCATCTGACCATCACACAAAACAAAGATTTACGAGACCTTGTATCTGACTTAAGCATGACTATCCAAGACGGGGAAAAGGTTGCTATTATTGGTGAAGAAGGAAATGGAAAGTCAACTTTGCAGCGAGCTTTAATGGGGGAAGCATTGCCTGATTTCACTATCAGGGGCGACATCCAGTCTGACCATCAGTTACTGGCCTACATTCCTCAAAAACTCCCCGAGGAGCTGAAAAAGAAAACTCTTCACGACTACTTCTTTTTAGATACTGTTGATTTAGACTACAGCATCCTCTATCGTTTGGCTGAGGAATTGCATTTTGATAGCAATCGTTTCGCTAGTGACCAAGAGATTGGGAGCCTTTCGGGGGGCGAATCTTTGAAAATTCAGCTCATCCATGAGTTAGGCAAACCCTTTGAAATTCTATTTTTAGATGAACCTTCAAATGACTTGGATCTTGAGACTGTTAATTGGCTAAAAAATCAGATTCAAAAGATTCGGCAAACCGTTATTTTCATTTCCCATGATGAAGACTTTCTTTCTGAAACGGCTGATACTATTATCCACTTGCGACTGGTCAAGCACCGTAAAGAAGCGGAAACACTAGTAGAGCATTTAGACTATGATTGCTATAGTGAGCAGAGAAGGGCTAATTTTGCCAAACAAAGCAAGCAAGCTGCTAACGACCAAAGAGCCTACGATAAAACCATCGAAAAACATCGGCGAGTCAAGCAAAATGTAGAAACTGCACTTAGAACTACCAAAGACAGTACTGCCGGTCGCCTATTGGCTAAAAAGATGAAAAATGTTCTCTCTCAAGAAAAACGCTATGAAAGAGTAGCTCAGTCCATGACTAAAAAGCCACTTGAAGAAGAATACATTCAACTTTTTTTCTCAGATATACAGCCATTACCAGCTTCTAAAGTCTTAATCCAACTGGAAAAGGAAAGTTTGTCCATTGACGACCGTCTTTTGGCTCAAGAACTACAACTAACTGTCCGCGCCCAAGAAAAAATCGGTATCATAGGCCCAAATGGTGTTGGGAAATCAACTTTATTATCCAAGTTACAGCAACTACTAAGCGCCAAAAGAGAGATTTCTCTTGATTTTATGCCACAAGATTATCACAAAAAACTACAATTGGAGCTATCTCCAGTAGACTATCTAAGTAAAACTGGGGAAAAAGAGGAACTTCAGAAAATCCAATCTCACCTAGCTAGTCTCAATTTCAGTTATCCGGAAATGCAGCATCAAATTCGCTCCTTATCTGGCGGACAACAGGGTAAACTCCTGCTTTTGGATTTAGTCTTGCGCAAACCAAACTTTCTCCTGCTGGATGAACCCACACGAAACTTTTCTCCAACTTCTCAACCCCAAATTAGAAAACTCTTTGCCACTTATCCTGGCGGTCTCATCACTGTTTCGCATGACCGTCGTTTCTTAAAAGAGGTCTGTTCGACTATCTATCGCTTGACAGAACACGGTTTGGAGGTAGTTAATTTAGACGATTTATAAATTTTCAACATAGCAAAAATCCAGAGACAATCTCTGGATTCTTTTTACATATGTTTTAAACGTTCAATACGTTCTGAAATAGGTGGGTGGGTATAGAAGAGTTTTTGGAACCCTCCCCCTTTCTTAGGATCATTGATATAAAGTGCACTGCTGGCATCATCGACAGGACGACTCATCGGTTTACTATTATCCAACTTACGTAGAGCATTAATCATCCCTTGAGGATTGCGGGTCAACTCGACACTGGAAGCATCAGCTAGAAATTCCCTCTGACGAGAAATAGCTAGTTGCACCAAGGTTGCAGCGAGAGGTGCCAGCACAATAGCTAGTAGGGAAACCACTAGCATCATGATTTCAAGACCATTTCCATCTCTATCATCGTCACTTCGTCTGCGACTTGCTCCACCCCACCACATCATACGACCTGCCATACTAGAAAGCATGGTGATAGCACTAGCAAGGGCGACAGCAATAGTCGAAATACGGATATCGAAATTACGAATATGACTGACTTCATGTCCCATAACAGCTTCTAGTTCTTCACGATTCATGATAGCTAGGAGACCTGACGTCGCAGCAACCGCTGCGTTTTGAGGGTTAGAACCTGTCGCAAAGGCATTTAAGGCTGGATCATCAATGATGAAAACACGGGGCATAGGAATCTGAGCGACCATAGCCATATCTTCTACTACATGATAGAGGTCTGGTGCCGTTTGTTCATCGACCTCTCGCGCTCCATTCATGGACATGACAATCTCTGTCGATTGAAAAATCATGGACAAGGCATAGATAAAGCCGATAATCAGTGCGATAACCAAACCACCAAGCCCAGACCTCATAAAGAGGTAACCAACCGCATAGCCAACAAGAGCTAAGAGTAGGAAAAATACCAGCAACAAAATCCACGTTTTTCGTTTATTGCTTGCAATTTGATCAAACAACATCTTAGTCACCTAAACCGCTAAAATCAACTTTAGGAACTGCCTTTTCCTCTTCTGGTGTTTGAAGGAAATCTGCTGCTTTAAATCCAAACATTCCAGCGATAATATTGCTTGGGAAAGTTTCTAATTTTACATTGTAGTTGCTGACAACACTGTTGTAAAGTTGACGAGAGTAAGAAATTTTATTTTCTGTGTTTGTCAACTCCTCTTGCAACTTAACAAAGTTTGCACTGGCTTTTAAATCTGGATAGCTTTCTGCAACTGCAAAAATACCTGAAACCTGACGAGTAAGGGCATCACTAGCTTTCATAGCTTCTGCTGGTGAAGTCGTTGCCGCCACTTGGTTACGTAGTTCTGCCACCTTTTCAAGGGTAGAACCTTCATATTTGGCATAACCTTTTACAGTCTCAATCAAGTTTGGCAAGAGATCATTTCGACGTTTCAACTGAACATCAATCTGACTCCAAGCCTCCTTTGTTTGCATACGATTCTTAACTAACCCGTTATAGCTAACAATCACAAAAATAACAATAAGAGCTAAAACTCCAAGAATAATCCAAGTCATGATATAAGTCCTTTCTACTTTTAGATTAGTACCAGTATATCAAATTTTTTATGAATATGGTAAAATAAGATGATACTATAGAAGGAAATAATTATGAAACCAGAAACATTTTACGACTTACTAGCGGAGCAAAACATTTTACTCTCAGAGCAGCAAAAACATCAATTTGAACGATATTTTGAGCTCTTGGTTGAATGGAATGAAAAGATTAATCTTACAGCTATTACAGATAAAGAAGAAGTCTATCTGAAACACTTTTACGATTCTATTGCACCCATTCTGCAAGGCTTAATTTCAAATGAAACTATCAAACTTCTTGATATTGGAGCCGGGGCAGGATTTCCTAGTCTACCTATGAAAATCCTCTATCCTCAGCTAGATGTGACTATTATTGATTCTCTAAATAAGCGCATCAACTTCCTCCAACTGTTGGCTCAAGAACTAGATTTAGACGGTGTTCATTTCTACCACGGTCGTGCAGAAGATTTTGCCCAAGATAAAAACTTTCGTGCCCAGTTTGATTTGGTAACTGCCCGTGCTGTAGCTCGTATGCAGATTTTATCAGAATTAACCATTCCCTATCTTAAAGTCGGAGGTAAACTATTAGCACTAAAAGCCAGCAATGCTCCAGAGGAATTGTTAGAAGCCAAAAATGCCCTCAACCTCCTCTTCAGTAAGGTCGAAGACAATCTCAGCTACGCTCTACCTAATGGAGATCCGCGCTACATCACAGTGGTAGAAAAGAAAAAAGAAACACCAAATAAATATCCAAGAAAGGCTGGCATGCCCAACAAGCGTCCACTTTAAACTTTATGTGAAAAAATGATTTACAAAATCAGCCTCGCTCTTGTATTTCTAGGCTCGGGAAAAAATGATTTACAAAATCATTTTTTTCTGCTATACTATCACAAGCAAAGGTTTTTAATGTCATCCCGTGAGGTGACGAAGACGCAGAAATATTTAAAACTCTTTAAAGTCTAGATTTTAGAGAAGTCTTACTCTGAGGGCCTATTGCTGTAAAATAATGGGCTCTTTTTTGATGCCCAAAAGTGAGGTTTATATGAAACAAGAATCAACTGTTGATTTGTTACTAGACGTTGACCAACGTCCTTCGGCTGGAAAAGGAATTCTCCTTAGCTTCCAACACGTTTTCGCCATGTTTGGTGCGACCATCTTGGTACCCTTGATTTTGGGAATGCCTGTATCTGTTGCCCTTTTTGCTTCAGGTGTTGGAACACTCATCTATATGATTTCAACTGGTTTTAAAGTTCCCGTTTATCTAGGTTCTTCATTTGCCTTTATAACAGCTATGTCCCTAGCTATGAAGGAACTAGGAGGGGATGTATCAGCTGCACAAACAGGGGTTATCCTTACAGGTTTTATCTATGTCCTTGTGGCTGCTAGTGTTCGTTTTGCGGGTACAAAATGGATTGATAAACTCTTGCCACCAATCATCATCGGACCTATGATCATCGTTATCGGTCTTGGACTTGCTGGTTCAGCTGTTACCAATGCTGGTCTTGTAGCTGATGGAAACTGGAAAAATGCTCTTGTAGCAGTTGTTACTTTCTTGATTGCTGCCTTTATCAATACAAAGGGAAAAGGCTTCCTACGAATCATTCCATTCCTATTTGCCATTATCGGTGGTTACCTCTTCGCACTAACTCTTGGTTTGGTTGACTTTACACCAGTTCTTAAAGCTAACTGGTTCGAAATTCCTGGTTTCTACTTGCCATTTAGCACAGGTGGTGCCTTTAAAGAATACAATCTTTACTTTGGACCAGAAACCATCGCCATCTTGCCAATCGCTATCGTAACAATTTCTGAACATATCGGAGACCATACTGTTTTGGGTCAAATCTGTGGCCGTCAATTCTTGAAAGAACCAGGTCTTCACCGTACTCTTCTCGGTGATGGTATCGCAACTTCAGTTTCTGCCTTCCTTGGTGGACCAGCCAATACAACTTATGGAGAAAATACAGGAGTTATTGGTATGACTCGTATCGCTTCTGTCTCAGTTATCCGTAACGCTGCCTTCATCGCGATTGCCCTTAGCTTCCTTGGTAAATTTACTGCTTTGATTTCAACCATTCCAAATGCTGTACTTGGTGGTATGTCAATCCTTCTCTATGGTGTTATCGCAAGTAATGGTTTGAAAGTCTTGATCAAAGAACGTGTAGACTTCGGTCAAATGCGTAACCTCATTATCGCAAGTGCTATGTTGGTACTTGGTCTTGGAGGAGCTATCCTTAAACTTGGTCCAGTGACACTTTCAGGTACTGCTCTATCAGCCATGACAGGTATCATCTTGAACTTGATCTTGCCATACGAAAATAAAGATTAAAAAAATTTTCCGGTTTCCAATCCTAATTGATTCGAAGCTGGAAAATTTTATTTTTTAAAAAGTTTACTATCTTTTTTTGCTAATAAAACGAAATAAAGCAAGTAGCTATTATGAACTACTTGCTTTACTTTTAAACTAATTATCAGATACTGCTTTTATCTTTTTTATCTGAGGATTTATCTGTTGAGTTGTCTGTCGATTTATCACTAGATTTGCCTTTGTCCTTAGATTTTGAAACATTACTTCGGACAACAGTATCATAACCTTCCGTGTTATCAATTAACTCAGTCGCTAGAGTACGATAATCCTCTTGAGAGATAAGCCAGTTGCCATCCTTATCTTTGGTTAATTTGATTTCAGTATCAAAATCTCCAGTAGTAAATGGTGTGTACGCTAAGTTAGGGTCAACATCGTTATAGATAGTAAAATCATGCCTAAACAGATGTTCAAAAATCCAGTATGAAATCAATGTTTGGTAACGTTTAATATCAACATTTGATCCCGCAGTATTGTACTTACCTAAGTTGTCAATCCCTCCAATTAGAGTAGTCAAAACGTCTCTTGTTGAAGAAGCCAAACCTTTAGAATGCAACTTTTTAGATGTAAAAGTTATAGTAGCTGAACTGCCTGATTCGTCTAACTTAACATCCTTAATAGAGTAAGAACCAATCTCTTGGAACATTTTTCGTCTTACTTTTAAGAAACCAGTAATTGTTTCTTCTGGTGTTTCAATAGGGAAATCAGTATGCCACTGAACAGAATAGGTAGAGGCCGGTGTAAGACCATCTTCTTTTACCTTTTCACTAGTTTGAACCGCAAATACTGCCTCAGTCCATTTTTCATAGGTTTCACCGTAAATCTTTTTAAACTTAGCAATATCAGTAGTCAAAACTGCATCTAATAAAGTTTCAGCATCTTTTGTAACCTTTTCTTTGACTGATTCTTCTTTCTTATCAGTTTGTTCGGTTTTGTCAGAATTCGATCCTGACTGACTCGGAACTGAAGAACAAGCACCTAAGACAACTGCTGACAGCGCTAAAATACCAAGCAACTTAACTTTATTCATAATACACCTCTTTATAAAATTTACTCTTTGAGAAAGTCCCTAAGAGTGTTTCTTTAGAAAATCTCAAGATTATTCTAACGGAGAATGAGGGATTCGAACCCTCGCGCCAGTTACCCGACCTAACGATTTAGCAAACCGTCCTCTTCAGCCTCTTGAGTAATTCTCCAAAAATAAAAATACTAGAACGATTGGATTTATCAAACCTAACATCACGAAAAAACATCATTTTTTGTTTATTTAATTTCTAACCGCTTATCTTTTTATTTTAAAGTAAATACTCTATCAACTATAGATAAAGCATCTAATTCTATATTTAATTTTTTACAAATCGTAGTCAATTACACCCAATATTCAAATTCAAGAATCATTTAAAACTATGTTACATATCCTCTTTTTCTGGATAATTGTTCTCTTTAAAAATCAAACTTAACTTTACAATAAAGCCACAGTACACAATCATTATATCATGCGATGAGATTAAAATCGGTATATTTTTTGATAATTTTATGTCTAATTTTTGAATGTTAAGTTCATATTTTTAGTTTTTATAAAGAACTTAAAAATAAAAAACGTTGATTTAACAACGTTTTACCAAGGAATGCAAAAGAATGCAAAGGAATAATGGAGCCGGTGGGAGTCGAACCCACGTCCAAACACCTGCCAACATATTTGTCTACAACCATAGGTTATGTATTGTTTTAACAGCTCCTCGACACATAACTCAAGCCTAGGAACTGCGAGTCTATCAATCTCTTATCAAACCGCTAGACGAGACTTGATCGTATCTCGCTAATAATAAGACCTGTCATTGAACACGAGCAATCCAAATCGGGTCACGCCTGCTGGTTTTTAGGCAGCTAGAGCGTAAGAAGTGTTATTTTTTGCAGTTATATTTAACTGGCATTTTTACATCTGCCGATGAGTCGCAAAATATGCCTCATAATGCCTGTCGAATCCGTAACGACCCCTAAAGACAATATAACCATTATACCCTATCTAAAGGAAAAAAGCAAAACAAAGTCAAAATACTAAAAAGTTATCAACCCTATTGAGAATT
This sequence comes from Streptococcus sp. SK643, assembly GCF_000259505.1. Taxonomy (GTDB): domain Bacteria; phylum Bacillota; class Bacilli; order Lactobacillales; family Streptococcaceae; genus Streptococcus. The sequence goes on along the minus strand of NZ_AJMM01000008.1, from coordinate 89,337 downwards.
GATAACTTTCTAATTCAGATTTTATATTGATTATTCAATAAACCTTTTACTTATATCTGCTTAAACACTTTTCATCCTCAAGCCACTTTTCTAGAACTTGATAAACTCCACCTTGGCTATTAGACGGTGCTAGAGCTGTTGCAACTGACTTAGCCTTGCCATCTGCATTTTCCATAGCATAAGCAATACCAGCCATCTCTAGCATTTCAACATCATTTTCACTATCGCCAAATGCCATGATTTGCTGGGCTTTCAAGTCCCAACGTTTGAGTAATTCTTCCAATCCCCATGCCTTGTGAATACCATCTTGTAGGATATCAATGCAACCAAAACCACTTGATACAGCTTTAACATATCCACCAAATAAATCATTGATTTCTGCTAATACAGCAACAGAGCGTTCTTCTCCAACTACCATACTCATTTTTAGTACACCACCAAAAAGTTCCGGCTTCAATTCCTCGACAAAATGCATACGTTGATAAAATTTATCAATCATTTCCGGAGTCATAAAGCTCTCTAAATCTGTAAATACAGTTCCTTCTTTAACAAAGCCGCCGTTCATTGATGTTACGACAAACTGGTCTTGACAAGCTCTGTCATTAAAATGAGTGATCGCTTTTTCAACTATTCTTTCATCCCACGTCTGCGCTTGAATTAACTGATTGGCTTCAAATATTCTTGCACCATTAGCAACCACTAGCACCACTCTATCAACTAGATGACCTAGTAATTCTCTCATGCGATATACTTCATTTCCTGTCGCAATGACAAAGCGGATACCTTTTTGATCTAACTGATCCAATATTTTTTCTAAACGCGGAAGGTCCATTTGTCCCTTAGCATCTAGTAAAGTCCCATCCATATCTGACGCAATTACTTTAATATCCATCTTAATTCCTCGTAGTTACAGTTACTACCACTTCAATCCTACATGTTGATTCATTTCTTTGTAAGCTATATCAATTCTTTCCTTTGTAGCAGCATCTAACAGGTCACGATGTTTACCACCCTCAATAAAGTCTTCCAAAATATAGGTCTGATAATGATAAAGTGGATACCCTTCTGGAGAAAATGTTCCTTTAGGTGTACGATTCACCCAAGTAGGGTGGGCTTGGGCAGTCTCAATGCTAGTCTTGCCAGCTTTTTTCTTAAGTGTTACATCCATTAGAACACCTCGCTCAGTCCACTTAGCATTTTCTACACCAGTCATCGTTTCAATCCGTTGGTTAGAAATAAAATTCCCCATAGAGTAGATAATGAGTTTTTTATCTCCATCTTTTTCAACCGTCTCTGATGGTTCTACTACGTGAGGATGTCCTCCAAAGATAATATCAGCTCCCCAGTCAATCATCTTATGATAAAGCGCCTTCTGTTCTTCAGTAGGTTCTATACGGTATTCTACACCCATCTGAGGCATAATAATTGTAATATCGGCCTCTTTTTCAGCACGTTCAATCTCAGCCTTCATCTTTTCTTCATTCAAGTCAGAAAGATAGCGATTATAATCTTCTTGAGACAAATTTTGCTCAATTCCATTAAAACCATAAGAGTACGCTAATAAAGCCACTTTAATACCATTGACTTCTTTGATGACAAGAGGAGCCTTATCACGTGCTTCATGTGTATATACACCAATTGGGGTTATCCCTGCCTTTTCAATGGCATCTGCAGTTGAAATAACCCCTTCAATTTGTGAGTCTAAAATATGATTATGAGCTAAATCAAGAACATGATATCCTGCATCTTTAATAGCATCCATCACTTGAGCAGGAGCGTTAAATAAAGGATAACCCGCTAAATAATGATCTTTATTAATGGTTCCTTCAAAATCACCTATAGCCAAATCTGCCTGTTTAAGCCATGGAGTAACGTACTCAAAATTCTCATGAAAATCATAGCTACCATCTTCCTTTTTAGCTGACATATAGATAATATCATGATAAAGTAAATCTCCATGAGCCATGATACGGGCACTTGTTTCTTCATCCTGCTTCTTAGCTTCTTGATTTTTCTTAGTTTCCTCTTGAGAGAAAGTATTGCTGTTATGAATAGCCAAAGGCATGCCATTAAAACTCTCAAAAAGTAACACTAAACCCATTGATAGAAAGACTGCCAATAAAAGAACAGCAACAAATCCTTTATTACTCCATCTACTGTAACGCCTGAAAAAATGCACAATTTTCCTTATAAAGCGCAAAACTGGTCCTACTTGATGTCTATCTTGTCTTCTCTGCATCTTCATTCTCCCTGCTTTCTAATGCAAGCCTTTTCTTTTTATTATATCACAGATAAGTAATTCTTTCACAATTGAATCGAACCTACTAGGCATTTTCTATAAAAACTCGATGCCGTAATGCTTTCAATCCTTATCATTTTGTGATATCATGTAGAAGTAATGAAAGGAGAGAAAATGTCTGCTATAGAACGTATTACAAAAGCTGCTCACTTAATTGATATGAACGATATTATCCGCGAGGGGAATCCTACTCTACGCGCGGTTGCTGAGGAAGTTACTTTCCCCCTATCTGATCAGGAAATCATCCTTGGCGAAAAGATGATGCAATTCCTTAAACATTCCCAAGATCCTGTCATGGCTGAAAAAATGGGGCTCCGCGGTGGTGTTGGACTGGCTGCTCCCCAGTTAGATATCTCAAAACGCATTATCGCTGTTTTGGTGCCTAATATCGTCGAAGAAGGTGAAACTCCTCAAGAAGCCTACGACTTGCAAGCAATTATGTACAATCCAAAAATTGTATCCCACTCAGTTCAAGATGCTGCTCTAGGTGAAGGGGAAGGGTGCTTGTCAGTAGATCGCAATGTGCCCGGCTATGTTGTTCGCCATGCCCGCGTTACTGTTGACTATTTTGACAAAGATGGGGAAAAACACCGTATCAAACTCAAAGGCTACAACTCCATCGTTGTTCAGCATGAAATTGACCACATCAATGGTGTTATGTTCTACGATCGTATCAATGAAAAAGACCCATTTGCAGTTAAAGATGGTTTACTGATTCTAGAATAAAGAAAATCCCGTTGCAAGACGGGGTTTTGTGTTATAATAGAGGCATGAAAACAAATGATATTGTCTATGGCGTCCACGCCGTTACCGAAGCCCTCCTTGCAAACACAGGAAACAAGCTTTACCTACAAGAAGATCTCCGAGGTAAGAATGTTGAGAAAGTCAAAGAACTGGCTACAGAAAAGAAGGTGTCCATTTCTTGGACTTCAAAAAAATCCCTCTCTGAGATGACTGAAGGTGCTGTCCACCAAGGTTTTGTTCTACGAGTGTCCGAATTTGCCTATAGCGAGCTGGACCAAATCCTTGCCAAAACATGCCAAGAAGAAAATCCACTTCTATTGATTCTAGATGGACTAACTGATCCCCACAATCTGGGCTCTATACTAAGAACAGCTGATGCGACTAATGTTTCAGGAGTTATCATTCCTAAACACCGAGCTGTAGGTGTGACTCCTGTCGTTGCTAAAACAGCCACAGGTGCTATTGAACACATTCCCATTGCAAGAGTGACCAACCTTAGTCAAACTTTGGATAAACTCAAGGATCAAGGTTTCTGGATTTTTGGAACGGATATGAACGGTACCCCATGTCACAAATGGAACACTCAAGGTAAACTGGCACTCATCATCGGAAATGAAGGAAAAGGAATCTCTAGTAACATCAAAAAACAAGTAGATGAGATGATTACCATTCCAATGAACGGCCATGTTCAGAGCCTCAATGCCAGTGTTGCTGCAGCTATTCTTATGTATGAAGTATTTCTAAATAGACTCTAAAAAAGTTTCCAATCAAATGATTGGAAACTTTTTTGATTAACTATGTTCAGTAATAAATTTGTAAGCTTCTTGTCCTGCAATAGCTCCATCACCAACAGCTGTTGTGACTTGACGTAAATCCTTTTGGCGAACATCACCCACTGCAAAGACTCCATCAACTGCTGTCTTCATATGATTATCTGTGACAACCCAGCCTGCTTGATCTTGAATATTTAATTCTTTAACAAAATCACCAACAGGGTCCAGACCAACATAGATAAAGACACCACCAAATGTCTGCTCGCTTACTTGACCTGTCTTCACATTTTCAAATACGACAGACTCTACTCTGTTTTCACCCTTAATTTCTTTGACAACAGAGTCCCAGATAAAGCTCACTTTCTCATTTGCAAAAGCACGGTCTTGTAAGACTTTTTGGGCACGGAGTTCATCACGACGATGTACAATAGTAACGGATTTGGCAAAACGAGTCAAGAAGAGTGCCTCTTCAACTGCTGAATCGCCTCCACCAACTACTAACAAATCTTGATCACGGAAGAAAGCTCCATCACACACTGCACAGTAGGAAACACCACGACTATTAAGTTCTTCTTCACCTGGAACTCCTAAAAGACGGTGTTTAGATCCAGTTGCTATGATGACTGTACGTGTTTCAAACTCTTGATCACCTGTAATGACTTTTTTAAAGTTCCCATGGTCCTCAACATTTTCTACATAACCATAAAGGTGCTCCACGCCAAGATTTTCAAGTGGTTCAAACATCTTTTCAGCTAACTCTGGTCCACTGATATTAGCATAACCAGGGTAGTTTTCGATATCCGATGTATTGTTCATCTGCCCACCTGGCAAACCACCTTCAATAAGAGCTACTTTCAGATTACTACGAGCAGCATACAAGGCTGCAGTCATTCCTGCAGGTCCAGCACCAATAATAATAGTATCGTACATTTCGATTCCTTCTTTCTTGTTGTAACTATTTTTATTCTAACTAATTTCTATTAATCAAGCAAGGATTATGCCTTGAAAACTAATAGCAAACTCATAACAGCGAAAGATAAGACTGGAATAACCAAAATGCCAATCATGATCATATCATAAAAATGAGCTTGACGAGCTTTAGGAGTTTTATCAACTCTAGAAAGCAGTCTTAGTCCTGTCCAAATCCCTAAAAATGCCCCTACTAGAAGCGCTGTTATGATTAAACTCTCGAAATATAAAGAAAACAATTGCAGTAGCATGATTTCTCTCGTTTCTATCTTTTTTAAATAGTAAACTCAGCTAGTCAAACTAACTGAGTTTTCCCTTATCTATTATATCAAATATAAGTTCGTTTGTAACTAGAGAAGAATTCTTTTGTCCGTTCTTCTTTAGGATCGTTGATGATTTGATCAGGCGTGCCTGATTCAATGATTTTTCCCTTATCTAAGAAGAGAATCTTATCAGCAACTTGGGCTACAAAGGACATATCGTGACTGACTAAAATCATAGTCTGTCCTGACTTAGCAGCATCTGCAATAGACTTCTCTACTTCACCAACCAATTCTGGGTCAAGAGCTGAAGTTGGTTCGTCTAAGAGCAAGACATCTGGTTTCATAGCAAGCGCACGCGCTAAGGCAACCCGTTGCTTCTGTCCACCTGATAAATGGCGAGGGTAATGGTTTTCACGATCAGAAAGCCCAACCTTAGTCAACTCTTCCTTGGCAATCTTAGTCGCTTCTTGATCAGACAATTTCTTGACAACAAGCAAGCCTTCTTTCACATTATCAAGTGCTGTGCGGCGTTCAAACAAATTAAACTGTTGGAAAACCATAGACAGCTTACGGCGTAGGGCAAGGATTTCTTCTTGAGTGATTTTAGAAAAATCGACTGAAAAATCATCAATCTGAATAGAGCCACTGTCAGGTGTTTCAAGATAATTGAGACTGCGAAGGAAGGTTGATTTCCCAGCTCCTGAAGAACCAATCAAGGCTACAACTTCCCCTTTTTGGATATCCAAGTTCAGATGATCCAAGACAGTCTGTCCTGAAAAGGATTTGCTTAAATTCGAAATCTTAATCATTAACGAAGGTCTCCTTTCACATCTGTTTGCACGGTATCAGGTGCAGAAATAGCCATTTTTCTCTCGATGAAACGACCGAGACTTTCAATTCCAATATTGACTACCCAATAAACCAGGGCTACAGAGATAAAGCGTTCAAAATAGCGGTAATCAGCTCCACCCAAAATCTGAGCTTGGGCAAAGACTTCCACAACACCCGCACTAAAGGCTAGGGAAGTTCCCTTGGTCAAGCCGATTAGGGAATTGATTAAAGTTGGAGTCGCCACAACGGCCGCATTTGGAATAATCACTCGTCGATAAACTTGTGCTCGGGTCATCCCCAGACTTCGTGCCGCCTCAATCTCACCAGGATTGACTGAGAGAATGGCTGCACGAATGGTTTCACTAGCATAGGCTGCCTCATTAAAGGCAAAGGCGACAATCGCAAAAACAGCCGCTGGAATCGCATTGATATTGAGACCAGTTCCCCATTGCTGATTGAGGGCTTTCAAAGCCAAAGGAATTCCGTAGTAGGTCAACATGAGTTGCACCAAAATCGGTGTCCCCTTTAAGAAACTAACAAAGAAGGCCTGCAAGGGATATAAAATTCTGACACGATTGATTTTCACAATGGCAAAAATCAGCGCCAAAACCAAACCAAAAAGGGCCCCACCAATGGTCAACATAATTGTTGTTGGAAGTTGTTGGATAATTCTTGGAATCCCATCAAAGACCGAACGCAGGCTAAAGAGCTTGCCATCCGGAATCAATTGCATCAAGTTTTGGTACCAATCTGATGCTAAAATCGTTGTAACATTCATAAAAACATCCTCTCCTGATAATGATTCATTCTACCATACTTCTGCCGTCAATGAAATTATTTGCTACGGTCAGATACAGACTTTGTCTACCTACTAGTTTATCATACTTTGAAACAGGGAGGTTATATATTTTATCTATCAAAGAGATAAGTAAAAACTATTTCAATCCCAATTCTTCATAAGGTTTTCGATAACCGATTTGCTTAACAGTTCCATTTTCTACTAAAATCGGCCGTTTTAACAACATTCCATCACTTGCTAGCAACTCGGCTGCTTCTTGGTTTGACAGACTTTCTACCTTATCTTTCAGCCCTAATTCACGGTATTTGATTCCACTGGTGTTGAAAAATTGCTTTAGCTCGAACCCTGAGGTTTCTAGCCAGTTTAAAATAACTTCTTGGCTAGGTGTTTCTTCAACGATGTGAACAGCTTTGTAGTCCACACCGAGTTGGTTTAATTCTTGTTTTGCTTTTTTACAAGTTGAACATTTTGGGTATTCGATAAATTCTAACATGTCTTTCACTTTCTATTTTATATCTTTAAAATCTGCGCCTTCATGCTCCAAGAGCCAAGCTTTCTTTTCCACTCCTGCAGCATAACCTGTCAGACGCTTGCCTGCGCCGAGCACACGATGACAAGGTACTAGGATAGACCAAGGATTGCGTCCCACTGCTCCACCAATTGCTTGAGCAGAAGCAACTTGCAGGTCTTGGGCTATTTGTCCATAGGTCACTGTCTGACCATAAGGAATTCTCTGTAAATAGGACCAAACTCGCTTTTCAAAATCCGTCCCGATTGGAGCCAAGGGCAAGTCGGATAAATCATGAGACTTGCCTTTAAAGTAAGCATCTAAGCAAGCAATAACTGGGTCTAAAATGGGATGACTAACAACTGCTTCTATCGTCTCATCTCCTATCCCCCTCTCAAAATGCTTCTGCTCCTGAACCCAAATTCCATACAAATACTGGTTATCAGCTACGAGAGAAAGGGAGCCAATCGGCGAAGAGTAGAGAATTTTTGCGTACTTCTTTTTCATTATTTCTTCAATTTTTGATAGGCCAGGCGTTCGCCATCAACAGGCACTTTACCAACCTGTTTAAAACCAAGTTTTTCAAAAATATGTTGCATGACCTTGTTTGCAACATGCGTATCTGAGCGAAAATCTAGATAATCAAATCCTTCAATCAAGCCCTCTAAGAAGGTTTGAGCAACTCCTTGTCCCTGCACATCTGCTGCCACAGCAATACGGTGAAAGACTAGGTACTCTGACTCCCCAGCTTGCCATTTTCCTTCATAAATGGCTTCATAGGCTGTCTCTGGACTCTTGGTCACAGCAGCATAGGCTAGTAGTTCTCCTTCTTCCAAGGCTACATAGGCTTGACCTGAGATAATATCCTCAATAATAATATCAGCATTTGGATAGCCATTTTGCCACTGGTCACTACCAGCATCTGCTAAACATTTCTTGGCTTCCTCCATCACCTGCATAATGGCATCTACTTCATTTGGAAAAGCTAAACGAATCTCCATCTTTTCTCCTCTTTTCTGACTAGTTTCTCCCATCATAGCATAATTTAAACCTTTTCACAAGCAGTTAAAACTTGACTTTTTGTTTTTGTTATTTTATAATCTAGTTATTAAAACTAGATAAAAAGGAGTTAAAAATGAAAACTACCTTTTCCTACCCAAAATGGGCAGAAATTCCAAACATTGACCTCTATCTGGACCAGGTTTTGCTCTATGTCAATCAGGTCTGCGCCCCTATTTCTCCTGATAAAGACAAGGGACTAACAGCATCTATGGTCAACAATTATGTGAAACATGGTTACCTGACAAAGCCTGACAAAAAAAAATACCAACGCCAACAGATTGCCCGTTTGATTGCTATCACAACCCTCAAGTCTGTCTTTTCTATTCAAGAAATAGCCCAGACACTTAATACTCTACAAAGTCAAGCAAGTTCAGACCAACTCTACGATGCTTTTGTAAACTACATGAACCACGGAATTGACCCAGCTAACCCCATTATCCAAACCAGCTGCCAAACCGTTAAACTCTATCATCAAACCCTAGCCTTAATCCATCATACTCAAGAGGAGGAAATCTAATGAATACAAGCCTAAAGCTCAGCAAACAACTCAGTTTTGGAGAGGAGATTGCTAATAGCGTGACCCATGCCGTAGGTGCAGTCATCATGCTCATCTTACTCCCCATTTCATCAACCTATAGTTATGAAGCACACGGATTTTTATCATCTATCGGTGTCTCCATTTTCGTTATCAGTCTCTTTCTCATGTTCCTATCATCCACCATTTATCACTCTATGGCCTATGGTTCAACCCACAAATATGTCTTGCGAATCATTGACCATTCGATGATTTATGTTGCTATTGCAGGCTCATACACGCCCGTCGTCTTGACTTTAATGAATAACTGGTTTGGCTATCTGATTATTGCCATCCAATGGGGAACAACCATCTTTGGTATTCTCTATAAAATCTTTGCTAAAAAAGTCAATGAGAAATTTAGCCTTGCTCTTTACCTGATTATGGGCTGGTTGGTTCTAGCTATCATTCCTGCCATTATCAGTCAAACAACGCCCATTTTCTGGAGTCTCATGGTAACTGGCGGACTTTGTTATACAGTTGGAGCTGGCTTTTACGCCAAGAAAAAACCTTATTTCCACATGATTTGGCATCTCTTTATCCTAGCAGCATCTGCCCTCCAATACATTGCCATTGTTTATTACATGTAAAAAAAAAGACAAGGTTTTTTATCCTTGCCTTTTAGTTTTAGTACTGCTTTGGTTTCAATGTCAATAAGTGTGTTCTTTTTGGTTCAGTAACTATTCCAATTTATCTATCTTGAAATAAATAAAATCCCTTTGTAATACTATAAAAAATAACTAACAAAGAAATAACTATAAGACTCGGTTGCCAGAAACCTGATATATCTACTAAACTACGGCCTAAAAATTGGCCAATAAGGCTAACTAAAATTAAAATAATTAAATTGAAAATTACTGACACTAATAAAATTAACACCGAATGTATTATTGCCTCGCCTATACGTATTTTAAAAAGTTGTAATCTTGATACTCCCAGTGTCTTTAACTGTTTAATGTCCTCAATATCTTTATTAGAAGATAAAATTGTAAGAGAAATAGAACTAGTAATAATCAGAATAATTGGAGCAGACAGATAAGCAATAAAGGAAGCTCTTGCTTCGTTTACTCCGTTTGCTGTATTCATGAATGAATACATATTTTGGGTGTAAAGAATAAACCCAGAAATGAGAGTTACTCCCATGCTCATTGAAGTTTGTATACTTTTCAAATAGCTAGGATTGGATAGTAGATTCCAAAAGCCTGTATTAATTACATAATTTTCAGTTGGAAATATCCTCATTAAAAATTTTATTAGAAACACTTGAATTGATGGAGATAGTGATTGAATAATAAGGATGTGAATAATTAATAAAAATAATATTATGCTTGACTGTGTTGAAATTATTTCTTTATTTCTGCTAAAACCTGCTGAAACAATCAAACCTATACATAGTAACCATAGGATTAAACGAACAGAGATGTTAACAAAACCAGTTACTGTAACTTTTCTTTTTTTCTTTTTTGGTTTTAATATTGATGATATTTTAAGTATACGACTTGAATAAAAGTAAGCCCCTATCCCGACAATTGTTGGTACTATAAAAACACTCAATAAAATTGATTGAATGTTGGCTGTAATAACTAAATCAGGTAACTCATCTCTTCCTAATAAATTTTGTAAAAATTTGTAGTAACTATCTGCCATGATAAATGAAAGTATTGTACCAATACTACTAACAATCACTGCCATTAAATAAAACTGTCCAGATACTAATAAAGATAGCTGAGTTCTGCTTGCGCCTAAGATAGCCCATAATTGGTAATCCTTTTTAAAGATATCTATTAACAGTCTTATATTATTTGAAATAAGGAAAAATAGAGTAGTCCCGCCAAAAATTATTAGCATTTGAAAAAGTTGTGAAGCGTTAATATTAGCAGTCTTTATTGAACTAGCAATACCAAATAAAGATGTTCCAACAATCAGGCTAGATACAAATAGTAATGGTATTGTTCCTAACCATTGTCTTTTTGAGTACTGAAATTGGTAAATGATTAATTTTAGCATAATAAATCCTCCTCAAATTAATCTTTACTACTTTCAAGTGCTTGGTAGAGCTCATCAGCTGAAGGTTTAATAATTTGTCGAGATATTTTTCCGTCTTTTAAAATGAGTGCTCTGTCAGTTTTTGAAGCCAACTCAATATCATGAGTGACCATAAGAACACATTTTCCTTGACTCGCTAAATTACGAAGTGTTTCAAATATAAGTTTTCTTGAGACGCTGTCCAGAGCTCCTGTTGGCTCATCAGCAAAAATAATTTTACTATCAGCTATTATTGCACGAGTAATAGCCACTTTTTGCTGTTCTCCACCTGATAAGGTAGCAACTAATGATGATAGTTCTGCTTTAAAATTCAAACTATCCAACATTTTTTTTACTTTATTGCTATCAACACTCTTTCCTGATAGTCTCAGAGAAAGTGTAACATTTTCTAGTACAGGTAGAGCAGGTACCAGATTATAGTTTTGAAAAATTATTGCAATATCTTGTCTTCTAAATTTAGCAAGCTTCCCTTCTTTTAAGGTATATGGATTTACACCATTGATAACAACTTCGCCACTTGTTGGTTCAGATAAACTTGATAAGCAACTTAGCAAAGTAGACTTTCCAGAACCACTGACACCAAGTATTGATACAAATTCCCCATAATTGACAGATAAGGAAATATCTTTCAAAATAGAGACAGTTTTGTCTTGCCCTAACAAAAATTCTTTTGAAAGGTTTGAGACTTTAACAGCTACATTATTAACCATAATAAATCCTCCTGATTCCAGTGTCATCTTTGATTTAATTATACAATATTGGAATTCTATTAATATCAAGTAAGTAACTTATGAAACGTATTTTTAATGGATAAAATTTCTATTTCCTCTGGATCTCGAATAAAGGTCTTTAGCGAACTAAGAATTTTTTCTATTACCATAATAGTATCATAAATGAAACTTGATTGAAAGCGTAAACATAGCTTTGTTAAGTGATACAACTATTCTATACAAAATTTAAACATAAAACTTAGGTATACTTAATAAATGAGAATTTAAGTTAGCTATAACAAAGATAGTAGCATATGTAAAACTCTAAGCAGGCAGAGCCTGCTTAGAGTTTTACAATCGAATTTCCCAAAGAGGAAGCAAGATGAAAGCCGTCATTGCTTGTGCTCATAAGATTCTCAGAATCGTTTACAAACTACTCTCCACCAAGCATACTTATCAAAAAGAAAAGGCGCTAGGACTGAGGAAACAGTTCTAACGCAAAAACTAAAAAAATTTCAATTACAGTATAGCGCAGGAAGTGATTTTTTGCGCTTTTTTACTATCTTTTTTCTTTACACATATTGATAAAGTACTGGTGCAAGCGCACATCATCAGTCAATTCCGGATGAAAAGAAGTTACCAGCATATTTTTTTCTTGGGCTGCAACGATTTGATTATCAACTCTTGCTAGAATTTCTACATCTTCTCCAACACTGCTGATAATTGGACCACGGATAAAGGTCATTGGAATCTGACCAACTCCCTTACATTCTGCTTCCGTATAGAAACTCCCTAGTTGGCGCCCATAGGCATTGCGCTCGACCACCATATCCATAGTTCCTAGATGACTCTCTTCCTGAGAAGTAATTTCCTTAGCCAGCAAAATCAAGCCAGCACAGGTTCCAAAGGCTGGTAAACCAGATAGAATGGCTTCTCGGATGGGAATCAACATGTTCTGGTCACGTAAGAGCTTGCCCATGGTTGTAGATTCCCCACCAGGTAATATCAAACCTGACAAGTCATTCTGATCTTGCTGAAAATCTTCTAAATTTCTGATTTCAACACTCTCGACATCTAATCGATCTAGCACTTTTGCATGTTCTGCAAAAGCACCTTGTAGAGCCAGGATTCCGATTTTCATCTATTTGCCTCGCTCTGCCATGAGGATTTGAATCTCATTCTCATTAATTCCAACCATAGCTTCCCCAAGGTCTTCAGAGATTTCAGCTAGAATTTTTGGATTGCGATAATTAGTAACAGCCTTGACAATAGCACTTGCCCGTTTTACTGGATCTCCTGATTTGAAAATACCAGAGCCAACAAAGACACCCTCAGCCCCTAGTTGCATCATGAGGGCTGCATCAGCTGGCGTTGCAACGCCTCCAGCTGCGAAGTTTACAACTGGTAATTTTCCATGCTCATGGACATATTGAACCAATTCTACAGGGACTTGCAAGTCCTTGGCAGCAACATACAGTTCGTCCTCACGTAGATTTTGAATGCGACGAATTTCCTGATTCATCATACGCATATGACGTACAGCTTGGACGATATCCCCCGTACCCGGTTCTCCTTTAGTACGAATCATAGAAGCACCTTCAGCTATACGACGCAAGGCTTCACCCAAGTCTTTAGCACCACAAACAAAAGGAACTTGAAATTCTTTCTTATCCACATGGAAACGGTCGTCAGCTGGAGATAAAACCTCACTCTCATCGATGTAGTCAATCTCAATAGCTTCAAGAATTTGAGCTTCCACAAAATGTCCAATTCTAACCTTGGCCATGACTGGAATACTAACCGCATCTTGGATTTCCTTAATCATCTTTGGATCGCTCATGCGAGAAACTCCACCAGCTGCACGAATATCAGCTGGAATCCGCTCCAAGGCCATAACAGCTGCCGCACCAGCAGCTTCAGCAATACGGGCTTGTTCAGGATTTTGAACATCCATGATAACGCCACCTTTAAGCATTTGTGCTAAATTTTTATTTAATTCATAACGATTTTCAGTCATTTCTTTATCCTCATCATTTGTATTGGTAGCTACCATTTCATTTTAAGTCAGATTAGAATGAATCACAAGATAAAAAAACAATAATTGTATGGGTACAAATTGACTAAAAAACTATCTGGTCTTCAGTGAAGGCCAGATAGTTCATTAAATATTATTTTTCAGCTGTAAGAGCAGCCATTGTGATATAGTTGTATGGTTTGTTGAAGTGTGGCAAGAAGAAGAGGTCTGTCAAGGCCAATTTTTCAATTGTTACATGTTCTTGGATAGCAAGCGAGAACATGTGGATTCCCATGCTAATTGCAATATCATGTGAAACCATTTGGGCACCAAGAATTTCACGACTATCTTTGTCAAAGACAATCTTAATCGCTACTTCATGGTTATCATGTTTCATGAATTCTGGTTTTTGTAGATCGTTAAAGCCTGTTTCAGTTGCATTGTAACCAGCAGCTTTTGCCTTTTCAAGAGTCAAACCAGTTGAAACCATGTGAAGTCCGTAAATTGAGATACCATTTGATCCTTGCACACCGATTCCTTCCAATTCATGGCCACAAGCATTGTAGGCACCAACGATACCAGTACGTACAGCGTTTGAAGCAAGCGCAATGTAGCTAGTTTCTTTACGAGCATTATCATAGACAGTTGCACAGTCACCAACTGCAAATACACCTGGAAGTGATGTTTCTTGTTTCTTGTCTACAAGGAAGGCACCGTTGCGGAAGAGTTCAATCTTACCATCAGCAAGGGCAGTGTTTGGACGGAAACCAACTGCAAGGATAACCATATCCACATCGAAAGTTTCTTTATCAGTAATCAAGCGTTCAACTTTACCGTCACCTTCGATTGCTTTAACAGTTTGACCTAGAGCCAAGCGGATATTGTGATCTTCCAAGTTCTTGGCCATCATTTGTGTGAAGTCTTTATCATAGTAGCCGTTCAAGACAGTATCAACGATATCAACAAGGACAACTTCTTTTCCAAGACGTTCAAAGGCTTCAGCAAGTTCAACACCGATGTAACCACCACCAACAACAGCAATACGGTCAAGATTTTGACTCTTATCAGCCAATTTGTGAATCACTTCTTCAGCATTTTGGTACAATTTCACGAATTGTACATTGTCAAGAGTTGCTTTAAATTCGCGGTTTCCTTTAACAATTTCAACACCTTCGATTGGTGGCAAGATTGGTGTAGAACCTGTAGCGAAAATCAATTTCTCGTATGATTCTTTGTGCTCTTTTCCTTCAACTTCTGCTGTAACTACTTTGTTATCATAGTCGATTGAAAGAACTGGTGAGTTCATGTATACTTTGGCACCTTTTGCTTCCAATTTTTCTTTATCAGAATAGAACAAGCCTTCAGGACCATCAATTTGTTCACCAATCCAAAGGGCCATTCCACATCCTAGGAAAGAGATGTTAGAGTTTTGGTCAAATACAACGATTTCGTTCTCATTGCCAAAATTATCCAACATAGTATTAATACATGCTGTACCAGCGTGGTTAGCACCAACTACAACGATTTTACTCATAGAAAAATTCCTACCTTCAATTTTAAATTTACTCTTCTAGTATAACATTTACTGTTAGCGTTTACAAGGGTTTTGCTAATTTTCCCGATTTTTTTGTAAAAAAATGTAAATAATCTGTATTTTATCAGCCTTTCTTACAATTACTCTTTATTTTCTGAGCATATTTCTTGACAACTTTACAAATTTTATTTGTGAAAACGCTGACTTTATGATATGCTAGTACTATGGAAAGAAAATGTAAGGGATTAAATTTAATATAAATTTACAATATTTCAACCTTCTTTTCATAAGAGAAAGGAGTTGGTAGCTTGCCTCTTAGTTCACATTCTGAAAGGCTAATGGGGACTACTATCACTATTTCATTAGTAGATGAGCGAGCCGATATCTTGCTCCAAAAATCCTTTGATTTGCTCAAAGAGTTAGAATACCGCTTCAATGCCAATAGCCCAGAATCTGAGTTGATGGAGATCAATTATCAAGCTGGAATAACTCCAGTCAAAGTTCATCCAGATCTGTTTGAGCTGATTTCAATCGGATTAGAGCATAGCCTAGCACCCTCTAGCCATCTCAATATCAGCATTGGTCCCTTGATTCAAACCTGGCGCATCGGTTTTTCAGATGCCAAAGTGGCCCAACCTCAAGAAATTGAATCTGTGCTACCTTTAATCAATCCTCATTTTATCGAGTTAGATTCTTCTACTTCTACTGTGTTTTTAAAACAGAAAGGAATGAAGATCGATCTTGGTTGTTTAGCCAAGGGTTATAGTGCGGATAAGGTTGCCCAATTTCTAAGAGAAGAGGGAGTGACTTCTGCCTTGATCAATCTTGGAGGAAACATCCTAACCATTGGAAAAAATCAGGCAAGAGGAAATCAAGCTTGGCAGATAGGGATTCAAGACCCAGCCAATCCGAGGGGAAATCACTTAATGACCATCCCTGTTGTCAATAAATCTGTCGTAACTTCAGGCATTTATGAACGTCACCTGACTGTCGATGGAAAAGATTACCATCATATTTTTGACAGCCAAACAGGATATCCTATTGAAACGGAACTTGCTAGTCTCACAATTATCTCTGATAAGTCAGTCGATGGTGAAATATGGACAACTCGACTCTTTGGAGAAAGACCTGCTTCCATCCTCTGGCAAGTCGAAAGTTTGGAGGGCATCGAAGCTATCCTCATCGATAAGGAAGGTCACCTAAGCTGTTCTTCAGGAATTCCAACTCTATAGAAATAGATGTTTCAATGGAGTTTTAAAATCGTATTATGTAAAAAGAGAAAGGAAATCTCATGTTAAAACTTATTGCTATTGTTGGAACAAATTCAAAACGTTCTACAAACCGCCAATTGCTTCAATACATGCAAAAACACTTTGCTGAAAAAGCTGAAATTGAACTTGTTGAAATTAAAGACATTCCTGTCTTCAATAAACCAGCCGACAAGCAAGTACCTGTTGAAATTTTAGAAATTGCTGCTAAAATTGAAGATGCAGATGGCGTTATTATCGGTACTCCTGAATATGACCACTCTATCCCAGCTGTTTTAATGAGCGCTCTTGCTTGGTTGTCTTATGGTATTTATCCACTCTTGAACAAACCAATCATGATTACAGGTGCTTCATATGGTACGCTTGGTTCATCACGTGCCCAATTACAACTTCGTCAAATCTTGAATGCTCCAGAAATTAAAGCAAGTGTCCTTCCAGATGAATTCTTGCTTTCACATTCTCTTCAAGCCTTCACCCCAAGTGGTGATCTTGTGGATCTTGATGTTATCAAAAAATTGGATGCCACTTTTGACGACTTCCGTATCTTTGTAAAAATCACAGAAAAATTGCGTAACGCACAAGAACTACTTCGCAAAGATGCTGAAGACTTTGACTGGGAAAATTTGTAAGATAGGAGACCAAAAAGAATGAAATTTGTTGGACTTGTAGGATCAAACTACGATCAATCATATAACCGTAAACTCTTGGAATTTATCCGTCGTCACTTCAAACTTAAATTCGAATTAGAAGTTCTTGAAATTGATGAAGTTCCAATGTTTAACCAAGACGAAAAATGGGATGAAAGTTTCCAATTACGTTATTTATATAATAAAATTACTCGTGCTGATGGTGTTATCATCGCTACTCCTGAGCACAACCATACAATCTCAGCTTCCCTAAAATCTGTTCTAGAATGGCTTTCATACGAAGTTCATCCATTTGAAAACAAGCCAGTCATGATTGTAGGTGCTTCTTACTACGACCAAGGTACTTCTCGTGCCCAGGTTCACCTTCGTAAGATTCTTGACGCTCCAGGTGTCAATGCCTATACTCTTCCAGGAAATGAATTCCTTCTCGGTAAAGCTAAAGAAGCTTTTGATGTTAATGGGAATATCACAAATGAAGGAACTATTAATTTCCTTGCAACATGTTTAGACAACTTTGTAAAATATGTGGGAGTCGTTTCAAAATTGAAAAAACCAAAACCAATCGCACCAGAAGATTTATATTGTACAAATCCAATCGCAACTACCATTCAAGGAGTTGACCCTGATGATCCTGAATGGGTAGAAAAAGCAGCTGAGCTCGTTGGAGCTGTTTCTGGAGATACTTACGTTAAATTAGACCACGGTATCTTAACAGTTAACCAAATTGATATGTTCTTGAAAGCAATGCCATTTGAGTTGACATATGCGGATGATAATAACCAATTCTTGTACTACAATAACGCCCACCAAGATCCAAACACTATGTATGGTAAACGTGTGCGAGTTCAAGCAGGTAGCCGACTAGGAACAGTACATGCTTCTCTACCACCTGCAAGAATGAAAAACGTTGAGTGGGTTGTAGGCGTATTACGTAATGGTGATCAAGAGTATGTTCGTACAATTGTTCCGGGACAACCAGAAGGTGTAATTAATACTCATAACTATAAAGCAATGTACTATCCAGATGGCTCATATGCTGGAATTAATGAAATTATCTTTAATTTCCAACCATGGCTTGATTGGTACTTAGAAACAACTGGTCAACGTCTAGTTGGTGGAAATGCTGCTTCTGCTGGTGGACATGGTCACGGCGATGCAGATGCTACATCTGGAGCTTCTGATGCAGGTGATGCTGGAGGCCACGGTGGTGGTGCAGACGCTACATCTGGTGCAAGTAACTAATCATTTTAGGAACCATCTTGGTTCCTTTTTTAGAGCCAAAAAGACTAGCAAACACAAACTGCTAGTCTTTTGATTATTATTTCATCTATCTTTGTTAAAAGAAAGAATATTTATTATGAATTTGGATCATCGAGACTACGGCCATGTAAACCTTTTTCACGTTGGACTTGGCGTAGTTTTTCTGGTGTAACATCGTTTCCTTCTTCATCCACAATTTTAATTCCTTCAATGTGATGGCGAACAGAACGACGATAACCTTCGATGTACTCCTCACGTAGTTTGGCTTGTTCTACTTTTTCTTCTGGGGTCAAGCCTTCTGTTTTTTTCTTTTTAGCAAGCTCGTTAATACGATCAAGTTTTTTAGGATCCATGTTTCTCTCCTTTATGATAAGATTTTATCCGTTTAACAGATTTTATTTGGTATTGATTTGGTTAAAACGTGCAAGTTTAGCTGCTTTTTGGGTTAAATGAGACAAGATAGCCAAACGATTTTGACGAACAGCCTGATCTTCTGCCATTACCATGGTATTCTCAAAGAAATTATCAATAAGTGGACTAAGCGCAAAGAGTTGCTTCAATTGCTGACTTGCAGAACCTGATAATACAAGTGTTTCTACTGCTTCTGCCAAAGCTTTTTCTTGGTCATTTTCAAAAAGTGCTGAATCAACTGTAGCAACTCCTTCTGCCTTCTCAGCCAAGTTAAAGGCACGAGAAAGTGATTCAACAGATGGTTTGAAGTCTTCTTCCTTGCTTGCTTCTACGAGAGCACTTGCTGCTTCCAACATATCCGCCACAACAAAGTTTGATCCTGCAAGAACGGCTTCCTTGATATCTTTTGGAGTAGAGCCCATCATCTTATCAACACGAGCCTTGATAAAGTCCATAACCTCTGTCTTATTTTCATAAGTCAAGCTGTCGAATTTCAAATCATAAAGGCTATCGATCAGCTCATCCATAGCAATGTGCCAACCAAAGGCATCCAAGATACGAACCACACCTTGAGTCGCGCGACGAAGGGCATAAGGGTCATTAGAACCTGATGGAATCAAGCCTACTGAGAAGAAACTCAAAATCGTATCCAATTTGTCTGCAATAGCAAGCACTGCACCTACCTTGCTCTCTGGAAGTTCTCCTTCGGCTGATGTAGGCATGTAGTGTTCACGAATAGCAGCTGCCACTGCTGAAGTTTCACCAGCAAGAAGAGCATATTTCTCACCCATAATTCCTTGGAGCTCGTCAAATTCACCAACCATACCTGTCAACAAGTCAAACTTGTAAATAGCAGCTGCACGAGCTAGGTCAACTGTTTCATCAGCTGATAAACCTGCTTTTTCTGCCAAAAGTACAGCAATCTGACCCGTACGAATCATGTGTTCACGAAGGGAACCAATCTTCTCGTGGAAAGTGACATTGTTTAATTTTTCAACAAGGTCAGAAATCACCAATTTTTGGTCTTCACGCCAGAAGAATTCACCGTCTTCTAAGCGAGCTACTAAGACTTTTTCATTTCCTTTAATGACATTTTCCAAATGCTCTGCGTTTCCGTTACGGACTGAAATAAAGTTTGGCAAGAGTTTGCCATCTTGATCACGGACAACAAAGTAACGTTGGTGTTCCTTCATCGAAGTGACTAAAACTTCTTCTGGAACGTCAAGGTATTTGGCATCAAAACTTCCCATAAAGGCAGTTGGGTATTCAACCAAGTTCAAGACTTCGTTCAGCAAATCCGCATCAATTTCAATACCTACACCATGTTTTGCCTCAATTTCCTTAATTTGGTCAACAATCATTTGCTCACGTTCACGTGGATCTGCGATTACAAACTGTGCACGAAGGTCTTCTTCATAGCTCAATGCTGACTGAATCTTAGTTTCTTGTCCCAAGAAACGATGACCACGGCTGACACGATCACCCTTGATATCAAGGAAATCCAAATCAAATTCTTGCTCGTCCAAAAGAACGGTTAAAGTGTGAACAGGACGAATATACTCAAAGCTATTACCAGCCCAGTGCATGCTGACAGGGAAAGTCAGTGACTTCAAGACATCCACAACACCAGGAATGATAGATTCAACTGGTTGACCAATTTCTTCCTTAGTGACATAGACATATTCTTCACCCTTGATTTCACGGAATTCGATATCTTCAACAGTCAAGCCTTTCCCACGGACAAATCCTTGAGCTGCTTTGGTGAAGTTTCCATCACTATCCAAGGCGATTTTCTTTGCTGGACCCTTGAAATCTTCTGTCAAATCAGCCTGTTTGTCTGATAAACCAGTTACACGAACAGCCAAACGACGTGGTGTTGAGAAGGTCTGAATAGCTTCAAAAGACAGACGGTTCTCCTTGAGGAAGGCTGCCATTTTTTCGCCTAGTTGTTTTTCACTTGGTGTGACAACATAGGCTGGTAATTCTTCAAGACCGAGTTCTACTAATAAGTTTTTTGTCATGTTTTTTCTCCGAAAAGTATCTTTTTATTTTCCAGTTTGCCTTATGTGATTGGCACGCAAGCAACCAACTTCGTTGTTTCATTGCTAAAATTGGAGCCCAAAGTCTCCAATTTTGCCTAGTATCCTTAGCTTCACTAAGGATACCTTAATCACTGCGGCAACTGGTTCAGGGCTCACACTGTTCGCCCATTTTCGTAATTTGTCACTCTCTTTATTCTGCGTCTTCTGCTAAGAGTTTAGCTCGTGTTTCTTCATCTAAAAGTGGGTAGCCTAGGCGTTTGCGCTCTGCCACAAAGGTTTTGGCTACGACACGGGCTAGGTTACGAATACGAGCGATATAGCCTGCGCGCTCTGTTACAGATACGGCACCACGCGCATCAAGCAGGTTAAAGGTATGTGAACATTTGAGAACATAGTCATAGGCAGGGTGCACTAATCCTTCTTCCAAAGCACGACCAGCCTCTTTTTCAAACTTATCAAAGTTTTCCAGCAACATTTCTTGATCTGAAATTTCAAATGAATATTTTGAGTGCTCGTACTCAGGCTGGATGAAGATTTCTCCGTATTTTACACCATCAGCCCACTCAATATCGTAAACAGAGTCAACCTCTTGGATGTAAGAAGCCAAACGTTCCAAACCATAAGTAACTTCCGCCGTCACAGGGCCAGTTGCCAAACCACCGACTTGTTGGAAATAAGTGAACTGAGTAATTTCCATCCCATCAAGCCAAACTTCCCAACCCAGACCTGCTGAACCAGTTGATGGATTTTCCCAGTTATCCTCAACAAAACGAATATCATGTTCCATAGGATTGATTCCCAATTTTTCCAAAGACTCAAGGTAAAGTTCTTGAATATTTGATGGAGAAGGCTTCATGACCACTTGGAATTGGTGGTGTTGGTAAAGACGGTTCGGGTTTTCCCCGTAACGACCGTCAGCAGGACGACGTGATGGTTCTACATAAGCCGCATTCCATGGCTCAGGACCGATAGCACGAAGGAAAGTGTAAGGACTCATTGTTCCCGCACCTTTTTCATTGTCATAAGCCTGCATAAGCATACAACCTTGGTCATTCCAAAATTGTTGCAAAGTAAGGATGATTTCCTGGAAAGTCAATTTTTTAGACATTATTTACTCCTTTTTATATAAATTACTTGCGACACGAGTCTGCCTCGTCGATCATACGAGGCAAGACGAGTTAGTACTGCGTCTAGCTCAGGCACTCTAGTGTTGAGCGTGGGGCAGCCCGACTGTAAGGAGGTCTCTGCCACTGACGCAGTGAAATGTCAATTTTTTAGACATTGTTTACTCCTTTAGTTTTTATATTTCTTTTTCAATTAATTTCTGCTGAACAAACCAATTTAACAAGGGAAGAGTTTTATCTGTATTTGCCCATAAATGATAAGAATCGAAAACCGCTTGTACACTACCTAGATTTTCTACCAACTTATCTATTGTCAAAAAACTACGCCAGTATTCGTAAAAAATACTTGCATAATTCTTATCATAAGTCGAAGAATCAAAATCATTCAATGAATGCCAACCATACTTCTTCTGAAAAAGTTCTACGAGAGATTGATTACAAATTTTTTCCGCTTGAAATTCCTCTTCTGTTAAGAAATACTTGCGACTAATATATTCAACCATCCCCTCTTCGAACCAGATATAAGAGTCGTAATCATCAAAATCATCTAAAAAATGCTCCGACCAATGAGCTAACTCATGTCCTACAATCTGTAAGAGAAAATTTTCAGATAAAGAATGATAGTGACTTTCTATTGCTTGAGTTTGCTGAGAACACTCGTAGTCCATCAACTGATACAAATACAACTCTTTCCAAACAGCTAAATCAGGCGTCATAACCATTCGTCTATTATTTGTATAGGCTGGAACAGCACTTTCCCTAATAATCTGTGTGGCAGCATTAAAACTTGACCAAATAACGGCTTGCGGTAAATCACAGACTGCAAGTTCATTTTTTAAAAAAGATTGATAATCTTTCAACTTTTCAGTATTTCTTACTACAAAATCTCGAAATGCAGCTAGTTGACTATCGTCTTTTACAAGATAAAAGTTTTCCACGTCTCTCCTTTCTTTCACATAATAGACTGAATAAGCGAAAGAACCGCGTCCGACAATCCTAGGTTGATTTAACCTAGGGGCGTCAGAAACGCGGTTCCACCCTAATTTATTACTTCATTGATTTTGAAAATACGACAGAAAGCGCCAGTTCTTTATTTTGCCCTACTTGGCTCCCACTATCCCAAGCTCGCTTCAAGAACGCCATAAGACTTTCTTTCCTGTTGACTATTATAGCAAAAAACAAACAGATGTACAATTCTTTTTATGATTTTCTAGAAATCCATGTCATCAACTCTTGGAGCACCCGACTGAACAGCTATCGTTTTTAGGGTTTCTCGCTCTTCCTGACTAAGTTCAATTCCAAAGCAATCAAGATTAGCCTGAATACCAGTTGCTGTGATAGATTTTGGAAGCGGTAAAAATCCTTCTGCCAAACTCCAAGCTAGTGCAATTTGAGCTACAGATTTTCCATGTCTAGCTGCAATTTCTTTTACCTCTTCCTTATCAAATAATTCTCCTTGTCCAAAAGGTCCCCAGGCTTCTAATAGAATATCTTTGCTCCTACAATAGTCTACCACTTCTTTCTGGTAGACTCCTGGTGCCAAACGAACTTGGTTAACCGCTGGGAGGATTTGTGCTGTCTCAAGCAAGGAAGCCAAATGATGGGGAAGAAAATTACTAACTCCGATAGCACGTATTTTACCTTCTTGATAGAGGTCTTCCATAGCTCTCCAAACTTCCGCATTTCGGATTTTCCATTGGTCATTTTCTCTGAGCGGTTTTGGGTTCGGCCAATGAATCAAATACAAATCCAAATATTCCAAACCAAGTTTCTCCAAAGATTCTTCAAAAGCCTGACGAGTCTGCTCATAGTTGTGATTTGTATTCCAGAGTTTACTGGTTACAAAAATTTCCTCCCTCGGAATGCCACTATCTTGAATAGCACGACCAACGCTTTCTTCGTTTTTATAGATAGCAGCCGTATCGATATGCCGATAGCCTGCCTTTAAAGCCTCTAAAACTGCTTGGTATGCAATCTCTCCATTTTCAGCTTTCCAAGTTCCAAATCCCAAAACTGGAATTGAAACTCCATTATTTAAGGTGTAGTATTTCATCATATTTCCTTTCTGGATAAAAAAATCCAAAGAAATTAGTTCTCAAAGAAAACAAATCTCTTTAGATTTAGTGTTTTACTGATCACGACTATAGAAAAGTTGGTGGGGTCTCAAACGTGTATCCAACAAATCTGGAATTGTTACGAAACTATATCCTTGTCCTTTCAGATAGTCAATAATCTTTGGTAAGGCATTGACAGTTTCACCATGAATATCATGCAGTAACACAATAGATCCGCTACGAACCTGTCTTTGTACCTCCGTCAAGATGGATGTTTCATTCTTACTCTTCCAATCCAGACTATCTACATCCCACATAATAAAACTCAAATCTAAACTATTTCGGATATCATTTGTGATCGCTCCATATGGAGGGCGCATAAGTTTAGAACTAGATCCTAAAACTTTTATTAAAGCATCCTCAGTGTCAGTAATTTGTTTTTTCGCCTCATCAAGAGAAAGTTTTGAGAGTACTGGATGGCTCCAACTATGATTTCCAATAACATGCCCATCCTTTTTCATTCGTTTTAATATCTCTTCATTTCCAGAAATATTTTTACCTAACACAAAGAAAGTAGCTTTAATTCCATTCTTAGAGAGTATGTCTAGAGCCTGATTTGTAGTTGAAGGATTTGGACCATCATCAAAGGTCAATGCAACTACTTTTTGATTTTTCTTCTCAAAATAAGCCTTATAAAGTTCTGCATCCTTGTCTTGCAGATACGAAGATTGTAAAACATTAAAGAAAGCGGACACAGGTAAAGGAATCTCGTCTATACTTTCAACTTTCTGATTTGGGAAAAGGATAATCTGGCTATCCTTATAATCAAAATTCCAGGTAGAAATTTCTTTATCTGAAAATTCTTTAACAAGCTGATCAATCTTTTCTTGATCCAATTTCTTGTCTATTAAGAATGCATTAATTTCTTTTAAGAAGACTTCCTTGGCTTTAATCGTATCTAAAAACAGTTGATCAATGGTAAAAGATTTTCCTTCTTCATTCAAATGGAACTTTGCAAGTGTAGTTTTTTCAGTTTCCTCAACTTTAAAAGACGCTAAATCGTATACTTGTTTGGTAACATTATGATCACTAATTCCTTTTAAAGCAGAATTCTGTTTCTCTGTATAATAAAAAACAAGGGTATCCTTATCTTCTAATTTTTCTTTGATATCTTGTGTCATAATTCCTTTGAGAGACGTAACCACTTGGCCACCATTTAGAGGATAATATGCAACTACTTCAGCTTTGCCCTTGCGAAAATGATCTTTTTGATTCCCTTGACTAAATTGAGCCTCTTTTTCTTGTTTTATACTTTCAATCTTTTGTTCAAAACTTTGTTTTGTGTACAATTTATAACCAATCATTGATCCTAGAATACAAATACTAACTGATAACAGACTCACCAAGGCTAGTAAGGCTATTCTTTTTTTACCGTGGTTTACACGTTTGATTCTACTTTTATTCATAAGACTATCTTATCAAATTTAAGCTATAATTTCAATGAAAAAAGGAGGGAAATCGTCCTCCTTTTGTGTTATTTAACAGCTTCTTTCAAAGCTTCTACTTTATCCAATCGCTCCCATGGGAGATCAATATCCGTACGTCCCATATGACCATAAGCCGCTGTTTGACGGTAAATTGGTCGTTTGAGATCTAGCATTTTGATAATCCCTGCAGGACGAAGGTCAAAGATTTGACGAGCTGCTTTTTCAAGTTTACTTTCAGCAACCGTTCCAGTACCAAAGGTATCGATACGGACAGATACTGGTTGTGCTACACCAATTGCATAAGCAAGTTGTACTTCTGCTTTCTTAGCAAGACCTGCTGCAACGATATTTTTAGCAATATAACGAGCTGCATAAGAGGCTGATCGGTCAACCTTAGTCGCATCCTTACCAGAAAAAGCCCCGCCACCATGACGTGAATAGCCTCCATATGTATCTACGATAATCTTACGACCTGTCAAACCAGAGTCTCCTTGAGGTCCACCAATAACGAAGCGACCAGTTGGATTGATAAAGAATTTGGTTTGCGCATCTAAGTAAGAAGCTGGTATCACTTCTTTGATAACCTTCTTAATGACATCATCGTGGATTTGTTCATTGCTGACTTCTGGATCGTGTTGAGTTGAAATAACAACAGTATCGACACGAACTGGACGGTCATTTTCATCATACTCAACAGTCACTTGAGATTTAGCATCTGGACGTAGATAGCTAATTTCCCCCGACTTACGAAGTTCTGCCAGACGACGAACCAATTTATGACTGAGTGAAATTGGTAATGGCATAAACTCCTCAGTCTCATCAACTGCAAATCCAAACATGAGACCTTGGTCTCCAGCACCAATCAAATCCAGTGGATCTTGATCTGCATTTCCACGAACTTCCAAGGCTTCATTGACACCTTGTGCAATATCTGGAGATTGCTCAACGAGTGATGGATGAACTCCTACCGTTTCAGCAGAAAATCCATACTCAGTATTGGTATACCCAATCTCAGCAATGGTATCACGAACCACACGATTGATATCTACATAAGCAGTTGTAGATATTTCCCCAAAAACATGGACGGAACCAGTATAAACAGCTGTCTCAGCTGCAACGTGAGCTTCTGGATCTTTTGCTAAAATAGCATCCAAAATCGCATCTGAAATTTGGTCTGCAATCTTGTCTGGATGCCCCTCAGATACAGATTCAGACGTGAATAATTTACGTTCTGACATAAAAATGTCCCCCCTTAAATATAGTGTTATAGAGTTACAAAGTACTGGTAGGAAAACAACTATTGATGAATGCCTACCATCTTATCGGGACTATATAACCACATCATTATACCATTTTTTGGACTATTTTGTACAATTTTACGCCATTCTACGTAAAAGAAAAGGATTGATTTCGACATACATCAAAATTCAATCCTTTAAACATGTTTACTTCATTTTTAAAATAAAAGATGGTAATGGATAGTTTTCTAAAAAAACTCTTATTTTACAAAACCTTACTCAAAAAGTCTTTGGTTCTTTGTTCATGGGTCTGTTCGAAAATTTGTTCTGGTGTTCCGTCTTCTACCACCACTCCATCTGCCATAAAGATGACTCGGTCTGCTACTTCACGAGCAAATCCCATTTCATGCGTAACAATCACCATGGTCATCCCAGATTTGGCAAGATCTTGCATAACACCTAGTACTTCACCTACCATCTCTGGATCTAAAGCTGATGTCGGTTCATCAAAGAGTAAGACATCTGGTTCCATAGCTAGGCCACGGGCGATAGCAATCCGTTGCTGTTGTCCACCTGACAAACTCTGAGGATAGGCCTTCGCCTTATCAGGTAAACCAACTTTTTCTAAAAGTTCTTGCGCTCTCTTTTCGGCAACTTGCTTACTTTCTCCCTTCGTTTTAATAGGTGACAAGGTAATATTTTCCACCACAGTCATATTTGGAAAGAGATTGAACTGTTGAAATACCATTCCCATCTTCTCACGCATGGCAAACAGGTCATTCTTCTTGTCCGTAATATCGACTCCCTCAAAGATAACCTTCCCCTGGCTTGCTTCTTCCAACAAATTCATAGAGCGAAGCAAGGTAGATTTCCCACTCCCTGAAGGACCGATGATAACGACAACTTCTCCTCTTTTAATCTCGAGGTTGATGCCCTTTAATACTTCATTCTTGCCAAAGCATTTATGGAGGTTTTCAATTTTTATCAAAGTTTCTGTCATTATTTTTTATCTCCTTGTCCTAGACGTTTTTCAAAAGCTTTCAAGGCCACTGTCAAAATTGAGGTCATCACCAAATAATAAAAGGCTGCAAATAAAAGTGGTGTTAAAGGTAGATAGGTTGTTGTAGAAACTGTCGTAGCTCCATTCCACAACTCCATAACACCAATAGCTGATAAAAGGGAACTATCCTTGATAATGGTGATAAATTCATTCCCCAATGCTGGCAAAATATTTTTGATAGCTTGTGGCAAAATCACATAGCGCATAGCATTTTTAGGACGAATACCTAGGGAGTAGGCCGCTTCTAATTGACCTTTTGGAACGGCATTGATACCCGCACGAACTGTTTCAGAAACATAAGCACCACTGTTCATAGAGATTATCAAAATCCCTGGAATCAGACGAGAAAGATCAACCCCCAAAATCCCAACTTGAATAGTCGGAGCATCGATATGCATAAGGGCAAAGGCAATCATAATCTGAACCATCATTGGTGTCCCACGGAAAATCCAAACGTACAAGTTTGCGAGCCATGCAAGCGGTTTAAAATTTGAACGTTGCCCAAAAGCCAAGACAACACCCAAAATAGTCCCCAAAAAGACAACACATATAGAAATGAGAACCGTCACAATAGCCCCATAGTTAAAATAAGGTAAATACTTAGGTAAAAAAGAAAAATTCATAGTCAAACTGCTTTCTAAAATAAAATACTGTATGATTATAACATAAGTTGCATTAAAATGCAAATACTTTGTCAAATTTATCTTAAAAATCTTTTAGAAGTTAGAAATAGTGAGAAATCTTAGTTTTTTCTAGTCAAGATGCCCTTATTTGTGGTAAAATAGTAACGATAAGAAATGAAGGAGAATCAAAATGGAATCACATTTGGTTAGGATCATCAACCGTCTAGAAGCAATGACAAAAGACGGTGGAAATTTAAAACGTAACTTTGAACGTGAAGGAGTTGTTGTTGCAGAAGTTGCATACAGCTATGATGAAGAAAACGGAGCACTCTTTACCCTTCGTGATGTAGAAGCACGTGAAACTTACACTTTTGATAGTATCGACTTGATTGCAATGGAGATTTACGAACTCCTTTACTAATTTTTACAAAAGTCAGAATCAACCCTATTATAATTTACCAAAATCCTTTTTGTCTCCACAAAAGGGATTTTTTAGACTTCTTTTACTTTTATGATACTATTAGCACTCTTTTATAAAAAGTGCCAACATCCAATCTTTTTACTTGCTTTACAACTCAATCCTGTTATAATGAATGTATAGAAATTTGACTATTTTTGACCTTTTTGCTAGGTTAAATTCAAAACGAAATGAGGTAGATGTATGCTTTGTCAAAACTGCAAAATCAATGACTCAACGATTCATCTTTACACCAATCATAATGGGTACCAAAAACAAATTGATTTGTGTCAAAATTGTTATAAAATTATTAAAACAGATCCAAATAATACACTATTCAAAGGTATGACCGATTTAAACAATAGAGATTTTGATCCATTTGGTGACTTTTTCAATGATTTAAATAATTTTAAACCTTCTTCGCACGATACTCCTCCTATCCCTCCTACTCAATCAGGTGGGGGCTATGGTGGCAACGGGGGCTATGGTTCACAAAGCCGTGGTCCAGCTCAAACTCCACCTCCAAGCCAAGAAAAAGGCCTTCTAGAGGAATTTGGTATCAATATTACTGAGATTGCCCGTCGTGGAGATATTGACCCTGTTATTGGTCGAGATGAAGAAATTATCCGGGTTATCGAAATTCTAAACCGTAGAACCAAAAACAATCCCGTTCTCATCGGAGAGCCTGGTGTCGGTAAAACAGCCGTAGTGGAAGGCCTAGCTCAAAAAATCGTCGATGGTGATGTTCCTCATAAACTTCAAGGTAAGCAAGTCATCCGTCTAGACGTAGTCAGCTTAGTTCAAGGAACTGGTATCCGTGGGCAATTTGAGGAACGCATGCAAAAACTCATGGAAGAGATTCGCCAGCGCAATGATATTATTCTCTTTATAGATGAAATCCATGAGATTGTCGGTGCAGGTTCTGCTGGAGATGGCAATATGGATGCAGGCAATATCCTAAAACCAGCTCTGTCTCGCGGGGAGTTACAATTGGTAGGAGCTACTACTCTCAACGAATACCGAATTATTGAAAAGGATGCTGCCCTTGAGCGTCGTATGCAACCCGTTAAGGTTGATGAACCAACGGTTGAAGAAACGATTATCATCCTAAAAGGTATCCAAAAGAAATACGAAGACTACCATCACGTTCATTATACGGATAGTGCCATTGAAGCGGCTGCTACTTTATCCAATCGTTATATACAGGATCGTTTCTTACCAGATAAGGCTATTGACCTTCTGGATGAAGCAGGATCTAAGATGAACTTGACTTTAAATTTTGTAGATCCAAAAATAATTGATCAACGCTTGATTGAAGCTGAAAATCTCAAGTCACAAGCTACACGTGATGAAGATTTTGAAAAAGCTGCCTATTTCCGAGATCAGATTGCAAAATATAAGGAAATGCAAAAAACAAAGGTGACAGACCAAGATACACCAATAATCAGCGAAAAAACGATTGAGCATATTATCGAGCAAAAAACAAATATCCCTGTTGGCGATCTTAAAGAAAAAGAACAGTCTCAACTCATCCACTTAGCAGAAGACCTAAAAGCCCATGTTATTGGACAGGACGAAGCTGTTGATAAAATCGCTAAAGCTATTCGCCGTAATCGTGTGGGACTAGGTACTCCTAATCGTCCAATCGGGAGTTTCCTCTTTGTTGGGCCAACCGGTGTCGGAAAAACAGAGCTTTCAAAACAACTTGCTATTGAACTCTTTGGCTCTGCTGATAGCATGATTCGCTTTGATATGAGTGAATATATGGAAAAACACAGCGTAGCCAAACTTGTAGGGGCCCCTCCAGGTTATGTCGGCTATGACGAAGCTGGGCAACTAACGGAAAAAGTTCGTCGAAATCCCTACTCACTCATTCTACTGGACGAGGTCGAAAAAGCTCATCCAGATGTCATGCATATGTTCCTTCAAGTATTAGACGATGGTCGTTTGACAGATGGACAAGGACGTACTGTTAGCTTCAAAGATGCCATCATTATCATGACCTCAAATGCTGGAACAGGAAAATCAGAAGCAAGCGTTGGTTTTGGAGCTGCTCGAGAAGGACGCACCAACTCTGTTCTTGGAGAACTAGGCAACTTCTTTAGCCCAGAGTTTATGAACCGTTTTGATGGTATCATTGAATTTAAAGCTCTGAGCAAGGATAACCTCCTTCAAATCGTTGAACTAATGCTAGCAGATGTGAACAAACGCCTTTCTAGCAATAACATCCACCTCGATGTGACAGACAAGGTCAAGGAAAAATTGGTAGACCTTGGTTACGATCCAAAAATGGGAGCGCGTCCACTACGCCGTACTATTCAAGACTATATTGAAGACGCTATCACTGACTACTATCTTGAAAATCCAAGTGAAAAAGATCTCAAAGCAGTTATGACAAGTAATGGTAAAATTCAAATCAAATCTGCAAAGAAAACTGAAACTAAAACTTCTGAAAGTGAGTAAAACATCCAGATAGAACAGAGATGCTAGTCGTCTCTGTTCTATTTTTTCTAAAATAATCACTAGCCACTTGACACCTTGCCTTTAGTCCATTATGATAATAGTAAAGATACTTGATAATGAGGAATATACTATGGCAAACCCAACCTTTGGTGAAAAAAAAGAAAATGTCAACTACATAGCTCGATATGGTGTATACGCTGTTATACCTGACAAAACTAAACAAAAAATTGTTCTCGTGCAAGCTCCAAACGGTGCTTGGTTTTTACCCGGTGGAGAGATCGAAACTGATGAAAATCATCAAGAAGCTCTGAAACGTGAGCTGATTGAGGAACTTGGCTTTACAGCTGAAATTGGTACTTACTTTGGTCAGGCTGATGAGTATTTTTATTCCCGTCACCGTGATACTTACTATTATAACCCCGCCTATCTCTATGAAGCCACTTCTTTTCAAGAAGTACAAAAGCCCCTAGAAGACTTTAATCATATTGCATGGTTCTCAATTGATCAAGCCATTGAAAATCTTAAGCGAGGAAGTCATAAATGGGCAATTGAATCTTGGAAAAAACTCTATAAGATTGACTAAAACAAGTCTTTTTCTTCAAAAAGTGCTATAATAGTATTAGAAAATTGGAGGAAACAATATGAAGCTTATCAATACGACTAATTCACATTCTCATCTTGTTAAGAGCCAGCTAGAAAGTACTGATGCAACACTAGTTGAGGTCTACTCTGCAGGAAATACAGATGTTATTTTTACCCAAGCCCCGCTTCACTATGAAATCCTCATCTCGAATAAACACCGTGCTATTCGCGAGCCTGAAATTGAAGCTATTCAAGAGTTTTTCTTAAAACGTAAAATTAGCAAAGAAACTATTGATGAGGCCAATATCAAAACACTCTATTCAGAAAAATTGATTGAGATATCGATTCCTACAAAATAAAATATTGGAGAGGTTGTAAAGCGTTCAAAAGGTTAGGACCCGATTTTAGTTCTATCTTGCTTTTAAAGCATCTCCGATTTTTTATACTGAAATGACAGCATAGTTTTAAACGAGTAGAATTTCTATCCATTTGTCACTGAAATTCTTATTCATCCAATATGTATACTTCAGTGAAAACCACATACTTGCTAAAGGAGACCATGTATGGAACAAATTATGTATAGAAAAGCAAGGATAGATGAATACAAAAAAATTGGGAAAATATTAGCCAAGTCCTTCATTGATTACCCATTTTTAACAATTATTAAAGATGATTTAAAAAAACCTGAATACTATCCTGAATTTTTAGAATTAATGGAAAGCCTTCTAACGAGACTTTATATCAAAGGTGAAACATGTTTAATAGCTGAACAAGAGGGTGAGATAGTGGCAGTTGCCCTGTTGCAACAACATGATTTTTCGATATTCTCCTATTTATTA
Organism: Streptococcus sp. SK643; assembly: GCF_000259505.1. Taxonomy (GTDB): domain Bacteria; phylum Bacillota; class Bacilli; order Lactobacillales; family Streptococcaceae; genus Streptococcus. Next base: position 56,656 of record NZ_AJMM01000008.1, on the reverse strand, counting down.
AATGGTATCATAAAACTTTTTCAATACATTAGTCCACAAAAGCTTTTAAAATACCTTGATCTAGTAGAACGTTCTGAAAGACATTTAAAAAAATCTGAAAACTTCGATTGGTATTTGATGATGCTTGCTGTTAATTCATCCACTAAAGGCAGAGGAATCGGCAGTGCTTTTCTGAAGGAGTGTGTGGAACCTTATGTTAAATCAAAAGGATGTAAGCACTTGGGACTCATTACAAGTACGGAAAAAAATGTTTCTTTCTATGAAAAAAATGATTATGTATTACAAGATTTTATGGAATTAAAATATGGTACAAAATCAATTGGCAACTGGGCTTTTTTAAAGACAATCACTGCTAGCTAAGGAAAACAAATTTCAATATGATAAAAGCATCTTGATAAGATGCTTTTTCTGATGAATTTTATTCCAAATATTCCACTATCAGTTTACCATTTAAACATATCCACATTTATCAATCTCTTACTACTAAAAACTATTTTAAGCACAATAAAACCGCTAATCCTAAGACTAGCGGTTTAATCATGTTTTAAGCTACTAATGTAGTTGCTCTATTATTTAAGAGTAACTGAAGCTCCAGCTTCTTCCAATTTAGCTTTGATTTCTTCAGCTTCTGCAGTTGCAACGCCTTCTTTAACAAGTGCTGGTGCACCGTCAACAAGTTCTTTAGCTTCTTTAAGTCCAAGACCAGTGATTTCACGTACAACTTTGATAACGCCAACTTTTTTGTCGCCTGCAGATGTCAATTCAACGTCGAATGAATCTTTAGCAGCACCAGCGTCAGCAGCACCAGCTGCAGCAACAGCTACAGGAGCAGCTGCAGTTACACCAAATTCTTCTTCGATAGCTTTTACAAGGTCGTTCAATTCAAGGATTGAAGCTTCTTTAATTTCAGCAATAATGTTTTCAATGTTCAATGCCATTGTTATTTCCTCCAAATAAGTTTTAAATTTTATAATAGTTTTTTCGTAGCTAGGCTACGCTGCGTAGCTTAAGATTAAGCTGCGTCTTCTTTGCTTTCTGCAACCGCTTTGACTGCAAGAGCAACGTTGCGCACTGGCGCTTGAAGTACAGAAAGGAGCATAGAAAGAAGTCCTTCGCGGTTTGGAAGAGTTGCAAGAGCAAGAATCTCTTCTTTAGATGCGACAGCGCCTTCGATTGCACCACCTTTGATTTCAAGTGCTTCAGCGTTTTTAGAAAAGTCGTTCAAGATTTTCGCTGGTGCGATAACATCTTCATTAGAAAATGCAATTGCAGATGGTCCAACAAATACAGATGCAAGCTCTTCAAGACCAGCTTTTTCAGCTGCACGACGTAAGATTGAGTTTTTAATGACTTTATACTCAACTTCGCTTCCACGAAGCTCACGACGAAGAACTGTATCTTGCTCAACTGTCAAACCACGAGCGTCTACAACGACGATAGCTGCAGCAGCTTTCATTTTTTCAGCTACTACGTCAACTAGTTCCGCTTTTTTAGCAATAATTGCTTCACTCATTAGTGTGTTCACCTCCGTAATTATTTTGCTTGGGGAATTTTTCCAAAAGAAAAACGCGCCCAAACCTAGACACGAAAGTACAATACGCTTCTTTTTACATGATACGTTTTGTCCTCGGTAGGATATTTATGAGTCAAGCTCCCCTACTGTCTTAGGCAGTTTTTTCAAACCGTATATAAGTATACCATAGTCAAAAAAAGAATGCAAGATTTTTGCAAACTTTTTTTTTAAAATATTTCTCTTTAGACCTCTACTGTTAGGACTTCCCCATCTCTAACTACCTGTTCTCCAGCGATATAAACATCTGATACATCACTTGACTTCACTGCATAAACCAAGTGAGAGAGCATATTTTCCTGCGGTTGGAGATGAACTTTTCCTTGAGGTTGAATGACAAGAAAGTCCGCTTGCTTGCCAACTTCCAGACTTCCTATTTCCTTTTCCATTCTAAGAACCCTAGCACCTTCTATTGTCAGAGTCTTTAGTGATGTTTCGATAGAAAATTGGCTAGCATCACCACTTTTCATTTTTTGTAGCAATGCAGCAGTACGACCTTCTTCAAACATATCTAAGTTATTATTTGAGGCAACCGAGTCTGTCGCTATGCCTATTGGTACTCCAGCATTCTGCAACTGAATAATCGGTGCAATACCCGATGCTAGCTTAAGATTGCTGATTGGATTGTGGGCAATAGCCACCTGAGAAGTCGCCAATCGTTCTATTTCCCCCTTACTTAACTCAACTCCATGTGCAAAGACAGAAGGGTGGTCTAAGTAGCCAAGATCATCAAGAAAGGCGACTGGGCGTTTCCCATAGCGTTTGAGAATGATAGCTGACTCCTCCTTGGTCTCTGCTACATGAATATGAATTGGAATATTTAACTCTTTTGCCATATCTAAGCTAGCTTCAAGTAAAACTTTACTACAACTATAAGGAGAATGTGGAGCTACCATCACCTTAAAATTAGTATCATTGTATCCGAGGATTTCTTCTATGACAGCCCGTGTTCTTTCTATCGTTTCTTCACTTGTTTCTATCTCCGATGAAAATAAGGTCGGAGAGAAATAGCAACGCATTCTGGATGCCTTCACTGTCTGATAAATCTGCTTGATATCCACACCATTGGGATTGTACATATCATTAAAGGTTGTTGTTCCTGACTGGAGCATCTCTTTTAAAGCTTCTTTTACTGCCTTGGTAGTCGTTTCAGGAGTAAACTGGGCTTCTGCTGGCCAGATATAGTCATTGAGCCATTCATGGAGATTGCTATCATCACGAATTCCTCTCAAACCTGTCATAGCTGAATGAGTATGGCAATTGACCAAACCAGGCATAATCCATGCACCTTGATAGTCTATAATCTGCTCAGCTTGATTTAAAACCTCTTGCTTCTCTTGACCGACATAGACGATTTGAGAATCCTTAGTGGCTAAGATTCCATCTAGATAAACATGGAAATCTTGATCACAAGTCACGATATTTACATGCTGATAGACTTTCATGGTAACACTCCTTATTTATAGATAATATTGCATCATAATTTTTCTAGTTATTGTAACAAAAAAGTCACCCTAAGGCAACTTTTCTTATATTGCTATTTAGTGGATTATTCTTAGGAAAAGGCCGACGCCTGTTGCATTTGATAATATTTCCCTTTTTTGGCCATGAGATCATGATGATTACCTTGCTCAACTATGTCACCATCCACCAAGACAAGAATCATGTCTGCATCCTGAATGGTAGATAAACGGTGGGCAATAATAAAACTGGTTCGTCCCTTCATCAGTTTAGAAAATGCATCTTGAACCAGCATTTCTGTACGCGTATCAATGGAAGATGTTGCTTCATCCAAGATTAAAATCTTGGGAATCGTTAGGAATACTCTCGCAATAGTTAAGAGCTGAGCCTGACCGACAGAAAGGGATTCTCCTGCATTTTCTAGATTTGTATCATAGCCTTGCGGCAATTGTTGGATGAAAAAGTCGGCATTGGCTGCTTTGGCAGCCGCAATCACCTGTTCTCGACTGGCTTCAGGATTTCCAAAAGCAATATTGTCATAAATGGTCCCTTGCTTGAGCCAGGTTTCTTGAAGGACCATGCCAAACTTTTGTCTAAGTGAGGCTAATCTATAATCATAAATGGAGCGTCCATCTAGTAAGATATCTCCACTCTTAATAGAGTAGAAACGCATGAGGAGATTGATGATGGTGGATTTACCAGCACCTGTTGGCCCAACGATAGCGACCTTGCTTCCAGCTGGAATATCAATAGACAAATCCTTGATTAACGTTTTTTCAGGATGGTAACCAAAAGAAACATTCTTGAAAGAAATGGCTCCCGTGACTTCATCACTAGTTAATTCTTCCTTTCCAGTTTCAGCTATCTCAGAACTCTCCAAGACTGAATAAATACGCTCCGCACAAGCTAAGGCACTCTGTAACTCTGCTAAAACAGAAGAAATGTCGTTAAAGGGCTTAGTGTACTGTTGGACATAATTTAAAAAAGTTACCAGACGCCCAATTGTCAAAGTTGATCCTATCATGATCCGATAAGCTCCTACACCAGCCAATAAGGCATAGATAAGAGAATTGACAAAGCGAGTCGAAGGATTGACCGTTGAAGAATAAAAGATGGCTGACTGGGAATATCCTGCGTAGTTCCTATTTGCTTCATGTAACCTTTGAATAAATGCTTCCTGAGCATTGAAAGATTGAACAATGTTTTGCTGACTAAGAGATTCTTCAATCAACTGAGTCTGAATCCCCCTCGTCTCTGTTTGCTTCTGGAAGAGATGATAGGAACGTTTGGCAATAAAGCGTGAGATTACCATAGACAGTGGCGTCAACAGCAATACTAAGATCGTCATGAGGAGATGAATTTGGAGCATGGCTAGAATACTAACCAAAATCATCAAGACGCCAATGAAAAATTGGTTAAAAATCATGGTCAAACCAGCTGCCAACTGTTCGATGTCCGTGGTCACACGACTAACCATCTCCCCACTGCCTTGCCGATCCACAAAGGCAATCGGTAAACGATGGAGTTTATGGATGATTCTCTCTCGCAAGTCTTTGGTATAAGAAAAGATTAGACGATTATAGAGGAGAGGGTTGATCCACTGCACAAGGGTATTTCCTATGACCACTAAAATCATTTGGAGAAAAATCTGCCAAAAAACTGGTGAAGAGCCAACCACTAGGACTTGGTCAATGACCTGGCCAATCAAGATAGGTAGGTAGATCGATAAACCAACCTGGGCAATGGTTCCTAGAAAAGCTAGAAAAAGGAGGAAGGGATGACTTGCTATATCTTTAGCCAAACGTGTGAGTGTTTGATTTGCAGTTTGTCGTCTCATGCTAGTCCTCCTTTCCATGTTGGGATGCATTGATTTCACGATAGACTTGGCTGGATTTCATCAAGTCCTCGTGCTTGCCGATAGCTAGTAACTCCCCTTTTTCCAAGAGGAGAATCTGGTCAGCCATCTGTAAAGTCGATGTTCTTTGAGAAATCAGGATTAAGCTCGTATTTGGCAGATTTTCTCGGATAGCTTTCAAGAGCTTACACTCAGTAATAGTGTCCAGTGCCGAGGTCGCATCATCTAGGATGAGAAACGGAGCCTGGCGCAAGACTGCGCGAGCAATAGACAGCCTTTGTTTTTGTCCGCCTGAGAAATTTCGTCCTCCTGCCTCAACTAGAGCATCCAAGAGCCCTTCCTTTTCACTGACAAAATCCTTAGCTTGCGCAATTTCCAAGGCCTGCCAGAGTTCTTGGGCAGTTACTTCTTGATCTAAACCTAGAGTCAAGTTGGAACGAATGGTTCCCTTAAAGAGTTCGACTTTTTGGGGCACATAGGCAATCCAAAACCGCCATTGCTCAAGATTACGAGGACTACGTCCATCTCGATAAAGGTCAATGCTCCCCTTGTCTAGTGGATAAAGTCCAAGTAAGACTTGCACCAAGCTTGATTTACCTGAACCAGTTCCTCCAATGATACCAAGGATTTGGCCTTGAGTCATATCAAAGGAAATATCTTTCAGAGAAGGCTGGGCCGCATCAGGATAGGTAAAGGTCAATTCTTGGACTTGTAAAACCTGATTATTGCTAGCTTGCTTTTGTTCTATCTCTGAATGAATGCTTTCTGGAGATTCGGCAAAGACTTCCTCGATTCGCTTAGCTGAGATATAGGACTGATTGAGGGAATTTATCAACATAGCTAGCTTGACCAATTCCACCAAAATCTGTAGGAGATAATTGATAAGGGCAATGAGAGCACCTTGACTGAGCATACCTCCTTGTATGGAGATATAGCCTTTCCAAATAATGACTAAAAGGGTTCCATTGACAATCAAAAAGGTCAAAGGTGTCAGTAAACTAGACCAGAAACCCGTTTTTTCTTGAAGTCTAGTGTAAGCTTGATTAAGCTTCTCAACCCCCTCCATTTCTCCTTTTTCCTGGCCAAAGGCACGAATAACCCGCATACCTTGCAGTTGCTCACGAGTTTTTTGAACCAACTGGTCTGTGTTCTTTCTGAGAGAACTATAAAGAGGATTGACCAATCGAGACAGTCCTACAATGACAATGGTCAAAATGACAATCATGACCAAGAACCAGACAGTCAGCTCATCTGAAATTCGATAGGCCATAAAGATAGCCCCAAAAACAATAATGGGTGCTCGTAAAAAGAGACGCAAGAATTGATTGATACCAGTCTGAATCTGGTAGGTATCCGAAGTCAGACGAGTGACCAAACTAGAAGTTGTCAGACGGTCTCTACTAACCTTAGGTAAAGAAAGAATATGACGATAAAGGTCGTTTGTCAATTCCTTGGCAAATCCAACTGCAGCTTTAGCTGAGTAAAACTGGGCCATCAAGGCCACTAAAACACCAATTGTTGCAAAGACAAGGAGCTGGCCAATCTGCATCCAGAGATGACCTTGATCTCTTTGGGGCAAGGATTGGTCAACAATCCCTGCAATCACCATGGGAACCAAGAGCTCAAACAAAGCTTCTAACAGCTTGAACAAGGGTGCTAAAATTGATTCCTTAATGTAGGGTTTGAAATAAGATAATAAGTGTTTCATAAATCCCTTCTATTCGTATTCTAGAAATGAAGAAAGTGGGAAACACCCACCATCTCCTATTTATTTGTTCAAATAAGGTAAAAGGTTTCCGTAACCTTCCTTATCCATCTCGTCTTTAGCTACAAAGCGTAAGGAAGCAGAATTAATACAATAACGGAGGCCACCTAACTCGCGAGGTCCGTCAGTAAATACATGCCCTAAATGAGCATTGCCTACACGAGAACGAACCTCAATTCGCTCCATACCGTGGCTCAAATCTTGATAATAGTGAATCAATTCCTTAGAGATTGGTCTACTAAAACTTGGCCAACCACAACCCGATGCAAACTTATCTTTAGCAAAAAACATAGGCTCACCAGTTGTGATATCTACATAGATACCCTCTTCAAAGGTTTGATCATAAGCATTTGTAAAGGGAGCTTCTGTAGCAGACTCTTGAGTAACACGATAAGATTCTTCTGATAAATTTTCTCGTAAAAAGGCCTGACTAGGCTTCTCATAATGAGATGCATCAATCAAAGGCTTATCAGCATCTGTCACATCAATATGACAATAACCGGATGGATTTTTCTTGAGATAGTCTTGATGATAATCTTCAGCTGGGATATAATGACGCAGCTTTTCCACTTCCACTGCTATTTTGCGTCCCATAAGGAGATCTTGCTCTCGAACTACTGTATTGATAGTCGGTATATCTGATTCATCTTGGTAATAAATCCCTGTTCGATATTGACGACCACGGTCATTCCCTTGTTGATTAACTGATAGGGGATCAATCACACGGAAATAATAGAGCAAAATCTCTCGAAGAGACACCATAGTTTCATCATAAATCACTTGAACTGTCTCTGCATGATCGGTTTCTTTTAACAATCGATAATTGGTTGTCTCGACTTTCCCGTTAGCATAACCGACACTAGTTTCAAGGACACCAGAAATACGTGAAAAGTATTCTTCTAATCCCCAAAAACAACCACCTGCTAAATAGATTTCAGCCATCTTACCTTCTCCTTCATTTGATTTTTTCTGTCTACTAAACTATTTTTCAAAAAAAGGACAGGAAGCCTCCTAATCGAGTGTTTCCCCATCCTAGTCTCTATTATTTATTTTATTTCCACTCGCACGCCCTGTGTATCCACCTTCAAGTCATGAAGATTGCCTTTAAAAGCTTGCTTTTCAAGCTCAACCTTAATGATGGGCATCTTGTCATGAGAAGCCAGAACCATAACAGTTGGACCAGCTCCAGATAGATAGGTTGCGTAAGCTCCATTCTCTTTGGCTACTTGCTTAATCGTTGCAAATTCTCTGACCAGGTCTTGGCGGTACCGTTCATGGAAGAGGTCCCCTTCAATAGCTTTCCCTGCTGTCACCATATCTCCTGACAACAAGGCCGCTACAGCAACATTGGCAATCGAACTTGCTGTAACAGCTTCCTTGTAGGACAATTTCTTAGGTAGGACACCTCGACTATCTCGCGTTCGTAATTCATAGTTGGGAATGTAGGCAAGAAAATCACATTCGGGGAAGTCTGCTATAATAGCAGAAACCTGCCCCTCAACTGAACTTGCAACAACAAGATTTCCATAGATGGCAGGCGCCACATTGTCAGGATGTCCCTCAATCTTAGTTGCCAACTGCAGTTTTTCATGATCAGTTAAATCAAGATTTGCAAGTTGGTTAGCTAATTCAATCCCAGCTACAATGACAGAACTTGACGAACCCAAGCCACGTGCCAAAGGAATATCACTGGTCATTTTCAAGCGTCTTGGCTGCAATTCTGGGGCAATTTGAAGAGCAATCTTAAGCAAGAGATTACGCTCATCATGTGGAATCCATTTACCAATTTGGTGTTCAATCAACCATTCATCTCGTTCTTCACAGACTTCAATTTGAAGATACTTGGTTACAGCTACACCAACAGAATCAAAGCCTGGCCCGATATTTGCACTGGTTGCAGGTACAATAATCTTCATCCTAAACTCCTAACACTTTGAAGGTATTTAAGAGGTCAAATTCTGTAACCTTCTTCAATTCATTTGAAACATTTTCAAGCTGTTTCTTATTGATCTTATGTGTGATAATCACGACACGAGCCTTGTCGCCTTCGTTACCATCTTGAAGAATTTGTTTGAAGGAAATATCTTCTGTATTAAAGATTTCCGCAAGCTTCAATACTTGACCTTTTGAATCAGGTGCCAAGATAGAGAAGTAATAGTTAGCTTTCACATCTTCTGGATTTGCAAGAACCAAGTCACGGCTATACTCATTGAAGTCTTTACCAATGGTACCATCATTTAAACGACGAACAATACGAACAATATCAGCCACAACACTGGTTGCAGTTGGTTTTTGACCCGCACCTGGTCCATAGTACATAGACTCACCAATACCAATAGACTCTACAAAGACAGCGTTCATAACTCCATTGACACTTGCAAGTGGATGAGCTTTAGGTAGGAAGGTTGGTGTTACTTCTGCAGCAATACCTGAAGCAGTTTCTTCAATTGAACCAACCAACTTAACGACATAGCCAAGTTCTTGAGCAACAGCAACATCTTCTGGTGTGATGTTGCGGATTCCCTTGTGGGCTACATCATCAAAAGCAACTTTCATTCCAAAGGCAAATTGGCTCAAAATAACCATCTTATAAGCTGCATCAATTCCATCTACGTCATTTGTAGGATCACTTTCAGCAAAGCCTAGGCGTTGTGCTTCAGCCAAAGCATCCTCGTAAGACCAGCCTTCTTCAACCATCTTAGTCATCATGAAGTTAGATGTCCCATTAACCACTCCAAGCACGCGCGTGATTTTATCTGAGGCAAATGAGTTTGCTAAGGTACGAAGAATTGGAATCCCACCTGCTACTGCAGCTTCGTAGTAAAGAGCAACATTATGTGATTTGGCGATTTCTAACAATTCTGAACCATGAACAGCCAAAAGATCCTTGTTAGCAGTAACCACATGTTTACCAGCTTCTAGAGCACGTGTAATAAAAGTCTTAGCTGGTTCGATACGACCCATCAATTCTACTACAATTGTGATTTCTTGATCTGATAAAATATCCTCTACATTGGTCACAAAATGATAATCATGCCCTGCTGCAAGCAAGCGATTTTTTTCATCTTCATCCTTAACCAATACTTTAGCAACTTCAATCTCTGAATGTGCTGATTGAACAATTTTTTCTCCATTTTCCTTTAGGAGGAAAGGTACACCACTTGCCACGGTACCAAATCCTAGTAAAGCGATTTTAACTGTCATCTTTGTCTCCTCGAAATTTTCTAATATAGCCATTATAACAGAATTTTACGAAAATTCCTATTCAATAAAACTACTATTTATAGATAAAAAAGCGAGTCAAATGACTCGTCTTTCTTATGAACCAATTTTTTGCAAATCAAGTACTGCATGATGTTGAATCAAGACTTGACCATATTCTTGTAAAACTGAACGACTAATATCACTATCATCTGCAAATTCGCGCATACGAGCTAAAAGCCAGGCTGGATATGGACTTGGATGGTTTTCAATGTCCACTAAAATTGTTAGGAAATAATGGTCGTTCATCTTGTAGAGTTCCGATGTTTCCATGTCAAAAGTCACTGTTTTAGCAAAAGCTACCAAATCTGCTAATTTTGTAAAACGTAAAATATAGTAGATATAAGGTTCTTTCTTGCTATCAGACTCTTGGTCAGTCTGCTCTTCTTCCTCTTCCTTGGCTTCGACTTGTTCTAACGATTTAATCGCTTCAATATCGTCTTTTGTTTTATCTGCAATACTCTTTTCAAGAGTTTTTAGAAATTCATCTGGCGACATTTGGGCCAATTCTTCCATATCAGGTAGATCAGCCAAATCATCAAAATCTAGATTTTGGTCGATCTTTGACTTGGTCACAAAGACATCCACCTTATCAGGTTTTGGAGTGACACGGAAACTCAACATTCCTGTATCTAAGAAACTCTCAGGCATCTCTAATTCATCCAAGATAGCATAAAAGAATTCTTCTGTTTTTTCCTGAGGGACGAGAAAGTCAGCAATCTCCATTCCTCTATCCATCAAATCTTCTAAAGACATCGTGATTTTTAACGTTGTATCACTGATTTGTTTCATTTTCATTGCTAGTAACCTCATACTTTCAGTTCTATCTATTATACTAGATTTTTACGATTTTATCAAAAGAAGAACGTGAGAATGTGATATAATACTAAGGACGATTTTATAAACTAGAAAGAAAGAGCAATGAAAAATATAAAAGTAAATGCATTGGCTAGTTTACTGGTCAATATTCTCAATATCGTTTTTCCTCTGATAACCAATCCTTACCTAACGCGTATCCTCAGTAAATCCAACTACGGCTACTTCAATACTGCTAATACCTGGGCAAGTTTTGTCATACCACTAGCTGCCTTTGGAATCTACAACTACGGGATTCGGGCTATTAGTAAGGTCAAGGATGATAAAGAGAAAATTAATTATGTCTTCTCCAAGTTATTCTATATCTCGGTTATTACATCTGTCCTTACAACAGGTATCTACTTCTTCTTTATTTACATGGATACCAGTATCGAAAATTTAAAGGAACTATACTATATACTTGGAGTACAAGCACTCTTCCAATTCCTCTATATTGAGTGGATGAATGAGGCTTATGAAAACTATGCTTTTATCTTATACAAGACCTTGATTATTCGGATTGCCATGTTGATTGCAATCTTTACCTTTGTAAAAACTGCTGATGACATCGTACCGTACGCTATAGTTATAAGTGCAACCACTATTCTTAATTATCTACTAAGTTTCCTCTGGATTAAAAAAGAAGTTTCCTTTGTTAAGATTGGCCTCAAAGAGTTAATTCAATCTTCTAAACCACTCTTAACCATGCTTCTTTTAGCAAATGCAAATATGCTCTATACCTTACTGGATAGAATGTTTATCACCAAAGGGCCTGATGAAAACTACATCTCTTATTATACGATTGCTTCTAGCATTGTCATGCTAATTGCAAGTGTCTTGAGTGGGGCTATCAACGTCAGCATCCCACGTCTTGGCTACTATCTAGGTAAAAAGGACTATACATCTTATAACAATCTCCTAAACCAAGGAGCTGCTCTCTTTTTCTTCCTCATCATTCCAACCAGTATTGGAATCATGGTCTTGGGAAACTACGCTGCTGTTATCTACTCGTCTGAAAAATACCTTGAAGCAGGTATTGTGACTAGTGTCTTCGCCTTTCGTACAATTATCTGGGCTATTGAGTTAATTCTTGGTAAGCAAATCATCTTCATCAACGACCACGAAAATCGTTTAACAGCCTTTTACTTTATAGGTGGCGGCGCCAATATCCTACTCAACAGTCTCTTGTATTTCAATAATATTTTCGCCCCAGAGTACTATATTGCTACAACTATCCTTGCTGAAGCTATCGTAGTATTCCTAGAGATTCGCTTTATCAAGAAACATAACCTGATTGACTTAAAAGAAATCTTTACTACTTTAACACGCTACACTATTGTATCCCTTGGTTTTATACCAATTTACTTAGTCTTTAAATTCCTTTTCCAAATCAATTCTTATACAGTTAACCTCAATATGATACTCATGGTTCTCACAACTGTTGCGACTTGTAGTATATACTACATCTTGGCACTCTTTATAACTAAAGATAAAACACTTCACTATGCCTTAAATATGGCATTAAGTAGAGTTAGAAGAAATTAATCCTGATAAAAAATATTACTTTAAAGAAAATGGCCAAGCTTCTAAAACTGAGTGGATAAACCGTTATCATTTTGAATCAGATGGTTCACTTTGTAAAAACAAATGGGGGTATCTTCCACACTAATCATCTCGGAAGAGTTAGTATGAAAGACTATAGAAACTATCTAGTCATTCTACTTTTCATCTTTATTTCATTTCTTCTCTAATATTGAAGATCAAAAAAATATTCTAAAGAATAAAATTTAATCAAAAAACAGACGAACTGTACCAACTCTAGTTCGTCTGTTTTTACTATTTTCAAAATGATTATCTCAAAATAACTTTAGCAAAGTTAGCATTTCTTTGCTTATAAATTGGATTTTCTTTCCAGTTGTAATGGGCATTAGGGATTTCAAAATCCTCCCCATACAAGTGACTGATGTATTCTCTTGTATTTTCTGGAACTTTTACTTGAATCTCTTTAAAACTGCATTCCGTTAATGCTGTAAAGGGCAATTCATAGTGGTAGACTTCATATCTTGTAGGATTTCCTAAAGCATTTGTCATGTAGAAAATTGTGTCTGAGGAAATCGTATCCTCCTTTTTATCATAGACAATAAAATCTACATTGAGTCCCTTATAACTATAGGATAATTCTACAAGCTTATCATTGTAATAGAACTCTTTGGTTCTAACAAATCCTTGCTCAAAAAGAACTTTCTCATCCTTTAAAAAGGCTTCATAGTCTGGGATAATAATCCCAAAATCCATATCCAAATCATGAGGAATTAAGTCATTTTCTCTGTAGAAACCTAGTAGAGTTCCAAAGTCTAGCCAAATATCATAAGACTTCAAATCTGACTGATAGATAGCTTTTAGAATATCCTCGAAGTTTTCTTTCAGTAGATTACTTCGCTTTGAATCTAGATCAATATTGGCCTTCTTATTTAAACTTTTAATAATAGGTAGATTTTTAACCAGATCTTTCTTATCACCTAAGAGACTGGCCAAACTTCTTTTTAACCACTGTAACACGACTTATCCCTCCTTTATATAAGCTTGAAAGTCATCGTGTTTTACACGTTTTTCTAAAGGAGGAATTTCCATAAAGTCATCTCCGTAAATGGTGGACAGAATTTGCTGATAGGCCTCAGGAATTTTGTAAACTCTATCTTCAAAAGGACTATCAATCGTTGTATCCAAGAAAGACTTGTCAAACTTCGTAGAAACTCTCTTGTTCTCCATGAGGTAGTCAATGAAGTCTCCATCTTTTTCTTGCATAGATAGGATGTTCATCTTTTTGTTCCATGATTTTACTCGAGTCAAACGAAAAGCAAGAATAAGTACATATCTAACAATATTTTTTAATTTTAAATTTTTATTATGGATGCCATAAAGAGTATAGACTGATAAACGACGATAATTATCCAGTTTTACCATATTTTGATTCACATCAGCATAATAATCAAACGGGAAAACATCCACACAAATGCCTAAATCAATATCATTATCTATATAATTGTTATCGTAGACTGTTCGAGCATCATAAACTCGATAAAATGGGTAAGGATAACGAGCGTCATTTTCCCAAGAGGCAACTTTGTAAATAGGGTCATTATCTCGCAAAATAGCTTGATACAATTTGTCGTATTCATCACGTTTCAAAGAGATATCAATATCGTCATCCCAAGGAATATAGCCCTTGTGTCTCACTGCTCCCAGCAAGGTTCCATAAGCCAGTGAATAGTTAATATTCTCTTTTTGACAGAGATTGTGGATGTAATCCATGACACCTAGTTCAACTTTTTTGATCTCTGCTTCGTCTAGTTTTCTATAGCCCTCTCTTTTTTTAGAGAGCACTGAAAAATAGTATCCCGAAATGATAAACAAGATACAACCCAGTAGAGAAATTCCATAGAAGGTTGAACTCAAGAACAAGTTAGAAATTAGAATAACTACTGTCATTAAGATAATAGAGATCAATTCATGATTATGCTGACCATCTGTAATATGTCTCTTAAGCTTCTTAAGAATCGAAAGAATAAAGGAAACTATAAAAATTGCCATAGGTATAAAACCTGATATACCATCATAAAAAAGTAATTCTAAATATCCATTATGAGTAAGATAATGTTCTTTAATAATGTAAGCTGATGCATCATATTCTTTTCCTAATTCATACCAATTTCCTGCTGAATAACCAAAGAAAGGTCTCTTAGGAACAAAGGAAGCTGTAGATTGCCAAATTTTAAAACGATTATTGGAAATGTTTTCCTCACTCGTATCTGTCCGCTCAAGAGACAAAGCTTTATCTCCATTCTTTGAATTAGCAAGATTCTTTTTAATTTCGTCTGAATGAACTCTTAAGTATAAATCGCTACTATATTTTACACCATTATAAGCAACAAATACCAAAGATACTGATACTAAAACCGTGAGAATAGACTTACCTTTTTGGCTCCAGTTCGCTTTCATCAAAGCATATAAGAGTGCTACTACTACCAAACAGATATAAGTTGTTCTTGATCCAGATAGCACAATATAAGCAAAGTTAAAAACGATTGATAAAATAGCTAGGGTTTTAATAATCTTATTGTAGAGAGACAATCGCATCCACAAGTAAATAATAACCATCAAAGAAATAATAGAGAGATAGTTAGGGCTCGCCAAAATACCAAACAACCGAGATTCTACAAAGCCTTGTCGAATTAACAAACCCTTGTAATCATATACGCGGTAACCTTGCAACATAATGAATTGCCAAATGGATATGATTACACCAACAGTGTTTGAAACAGTTACAATTGAGAAAAATAAATCAAAAAGTGTGCGAGCTTTTTTCTCTGTAAATGAATGAAAGACTGGATAAATTGCAAAGAAATAGATGAAAAAGACAACTAGATTCTTTATATTTGTTGAAAAACCATACTTCACAACCAAGACAGCTGTCAGGATATTCATTATCAAAAAGAGAATCAAATACTCAATTTTTCTAACCTTTAGATAGACTTTTTTGAAAAAGAGATTATATCCCCCTAATAAAACACCTATAAGGGTCATGCCAAGAGTGACAAATTTATTGGCTGATATTTGTTGAAGTGGAACAATCAATCCTGCCATACAGTAAAAGGATATGACTGATAAAAACAGCATATTAATTTTAAAATAGTTTTTTTCAATAAATGAAATCATTGTTTCTCCTAACGATTAGTTTGTGCAAGCAAGATTTTCTTATACAATTTTCTATTTAGACACAAAGCTAAAAAGCTTATTTTTCTTGCTCTTGTAAAACGGCTATCCATAAGAATAGTTTTTTTATTTTTCTTTAGATAAGAAACCAATCGGTCTTCTAAAACCTTATCTTTAAAATCAGGATCCACCAATAGCCTATCCAATACATAGAAGTAAGCCCAATTTAAACGCATTATTGCCACATCATACAAATCAGGATAATTCTCACTTATAATTTCAGCATTCTGCTCGTAAGCCTCAATAACATTTAAAAATTTCAAGGAGAATTTCTGAGTTGTGATACTATTTTCACGGTGAACATAATAGTATTTCTTCTCATTTGTTGCGACAACCTTGCTACAATGATGAATTAAGTCCACCATGATAAAGGCATCTTCTGCGATTTTACCAACTTGAAATCGCAACTGTTCAAACAGGTCCTTTTTATAGAGTTTGTTCACAGCTGTAACAGAGAGGACTTTAGCCTCCATCACCATCTTAATAGCTTCTTTTGGCGTCAATTCCCAAGTCTTAATAGCTGCTACTTGCTTTTCAGGAATTTGGTGGTAAACATCATAATGTCCACACATAGACAGGTCGGCTTTAGAAGAAACCATTTGACGGTAAAGCGTTTCATACATATCTTCGTCAATATAGTCATCACTATCAACAAAAGCGATTAAGTCCGAACTCGCTTCATCAATCCCTCTATTTCGAGCATCGGACAAACCACCATTTTCTTTATGAATAACTCGAATTCGATGATCTCTTAGTGCCAGTCGGTCACATAGTTCTCCACTTTTATCAGTAGATCCATCATTGACAAGAAGAATTTCCAAGTTCCTGTATGTCTGTTTTAAAATAGACTCTACACATCGCTCCAAATAGGTTTCTACATTGTAGACCGGAACGATAACGCTTATTTTTTCTCCCATCATGCCCCATACTCTCCCTTATACTTTGTATAACTCTTATCCATATCTGCAATAACTGCATCGTGATGTGGTACTTGCTTATCTGCAGGTGGTGGAGTCATATAATCACCAAAAGCAGTACTGAGGTAAGCATCATATCCGACTGGAATAGGCATTTGTGTCTCTTCAAATGGTAAAAAGAGGTTTTCTTCAAATGCTGAGATTGGATATTTATTTCTCATATAACCCGGTCCTGAGCATAACTCAGTAATGCCATCACTCTCAGCTAAGTTATACTTGGTCATTTCTTTTTCAGCCTTTTTCCAAATGCGATAACGAAGAGGTTTTGGAGTCAAACCAAGTAAAATACTACTGCCCCATTTCATCACGAAACCATGTTTTTCTGGAACCGTTTGGGCACAAAAAAGCGAATAAATCAAGGCCCAACGAACTTGCTTTTTACGTTCAGCTGGATTTTTAGGATAATAGTCTAAGGGCAGGACATCTAAGGCTAAACCATGTGGCAAATCTAAATCCTGCTGGTAGGGTTTGATACAAGTAGTTTCTTTATCTCTAATCGTAATAAATAGATTCCGGTCTACAAAATCTTTGTTACTTTTAGATAAAAAATAGCGATTATCTGCATAACGAGGCCACAATTCTGCTAGCTTTTCATAATCACTACGGGGCATAAAAAAATCTAAATCATCATCCCAAGGAATAAAACCCTTATTGCGAAGAGCACCGATAGCTCCTCCTCCACAAAGATAACAAAGTAACTGATGTTCTCTACAAAATGAAACAAAATATTCAGCCATTTCAAGACTACGCGTCTGAATCGCTTTCAAATCACTCATGTTTCTCCTTCTCTCTCAAATAACAAGTTATATCGTTTTATTATATCATAAAAATGCTTTAAAAATCTATTGTAGATAAAGAAAATCAAAGCTTAATCCACTATTATTACTAGCTGATTACTCTTTGATTTTCACATTTTCTTTTATCTCATCCCCATCTGGGCTAGTTTTGTTTGATATTTGTTTTGATCAACTAAAAGCCCTTGACCACCGTAAACATCATAAGCATCAACCCAGTCGCCCAGTTCAGGAACTGTAAGCTTTTCAATACCATTTTGCAATCCTTGAAGAACTGGTAAACCATTTGTTAATAAGAAGGTATAAGGTGTATTAGTAGAAGTCATTGCAAACACTTTACCAAGTGCTTCAGATCCGGTAAAGAGTTTCGTTGGGTCTTTGATCTGTTCCAAAACAGCTGACATGACCTGCTGCTGACGTTTGGTACGACCGTAATCACCTTCGTCATCATCACGGAAGCGAGCATAGTTAAGCAAGGTTGAACCATTCATCTGCTGTTTTCCAACCTTAATAGTCTGAGTAGGAGACTCTGTCTCTGTAGCATGAAGGTCGTCACCTACAGTCGCTTCAGTAAGCGCTTGGCCATTTAAAGTTGAAAATTGAGCATTGATGGTTACCCCATCAGGAAAAAGCGTGTCAATTGCTGTTGCAAAAGCTTGGAAATCTACTAAAGCATAGTATTTGATATCTAGATCAAAATTATCTTTTAGAACTTTGCGGACCATTTCAGCCCCTTTTTGCCCTTCTTGTTCACCAAGTTCATAGGCTACATTTAGCTTATTATCTGTCTGTTTTTTTCCTGCTGTAACCTTACTATAGCCATCAATATAGACCAAATTGTCCCGCATGAAGCTAACCATCTTCATTTTTTTGTCAGAACCACCTACATTGATAACCATAATGGAGTCTGTACGTGTTTCAGCACTATTTTGACCAATACGTCCATCCGTCCCCATAATCAAAATATTTACCCCATCTTTGGTATCTTGACCGTTGAACACTTCTACTTGAGCTGCTTTAGCATTGGTTGTTTTCTCAGGATTGGTAGCATTTTGGTATCCTCTTAGAAACATGAAAATCATTCCCAAGGCTACACATGATAGAATAGCAAGGAAGCCTACAAAGAGACGACCCAAGCGTAGTTTTCTTTTTGGTTTTTTAACTTTTGGAACTGGATCTTTTTTAGAATGTTTTTTAGAGCGACTACGATTGCTATAAGTAGGAAGAGGAGAGTTAGGTAGACTTGGCTCCAAAGGTTTCAGAATTTCCTGTTTATTCTCGGAAATAATACCATTAGCATTATTTATCTTATTTTGTAGATATTCAAATTCTTTTTTTTCTTTTTCGTTTAAATAATAGATATTTTTAAAGAGATAATCATATCGTAATTGCTCATGGTGATTTAACGGATTTTCTTTACTCATCTTCTCTCCTTTCCTTTCTCAACTATAGTATAAATAGGGTAAGACCCTAAAATCTTGTAGCCGATACCAATTGCTTCTAATTCTTTTCGAGCAAAATGCACCAATTCTTTTTCAGTAAACTCGACATCTATGATAAAAAAGTACTCACCTAAAGCTGTTTTCAAGGGACGACTCTCAATCTTGGTTAGATTGATTCCTCTCCAGGAAAAAGTTGAAAGACCCTTGTAGAGTGCTCCTGGTAAATTATCTGGCAACGTTAGAGCCAAAGTCATTTTTTCTGTTTCTGTTTTTAAAGGGATTGGTGGTAGATTTGTCCCCAATACCCAAAAGCGGGTATAATTGGCTTCCATCTCCTGAATATCCTCAGCAATCACTTCTAAGCCATATTCCATAGCAGAACTTTTTGGTGCAATTGCCGCATAAGGTTGTTCAGGATGTTCTGAAATAAAGCGAGCTGCATAGGCAGTACTGGCAGTTATTTCAATTTTGACATTTGGATAAAAATCATCTATATATTTTTTCCCTTGAGCCAAAGCCTGAGGATGTGAAAATATTTTCTCAATTTTAGACTGACCTTGCACTACCATCAATTGTTGATGAATGGGTTGCACGATTTCTGCTACAGCCTGTATACTAGCCTGATGAAACAGATAATCCAAGGTTTCATGAACGCTGCCTTCAATGGAATTCTCCACTGGCACCACCGAATAATCTACCAAACCATTCTCATATGCCTTGATGACGTCTGTAATATTTGCAAAAGCAAGCAAATCCTCGTCTGGAAAAGCTGTTTTAACAACATGGTGAGAAAAAGATCCTTTGGGACCTAAATAGGCAATTTTCATCTTAATTCCTCTGCAATTTCCTCTGGGCTCAGTCTAGTAACATCGATAACTTTACTAGCAACTTCCTCATACCAGATTTCTCTTTCTTTAAAAATCCTTTGCAGTTCATCCTTAGATTTACTTAGGAAAAGAGGGCGCTGATTATTTTTATCGGCTGAGATTCGTTGATAGAGAGTTTCAAAATCTGTTTTCAGGTAGATGTTAGCAGGATTTTGCTTGAGCAAATCCCGATTTAGAGGAGAAATAACTACTCCACCACCTGTAGAGATGACTCGTTCAGTCTTCACTAACTTAGTCAAGAGGTCTGATTCTACTTGTCGAAAGGCTTCTTCTCCTTTTTCCTCAAAAAATCTAGTAATCGGCATACCTAAACTTTGCTCAAGTAGGGCATCCATATCTAGATAATTTGGATCTAAAGCTTTGGCTATGGTGGACTTGCCAGCCCCCATAAATCCCAATAATATCTTAGCCATGAATTAAACTCTCCAAATCGTCAAAAAAGCTTGGATAACTGGTGTTGATGGCTTCTGCTCGATTAAGGTCAACTTCACCATCTTTTACTAGAAGGGCTGCAATTGCAGTCATCATGCCGATACGATGATCTCCAAATGTATTGATTTTTGCACCATGGAAACTTGATTTTCCATTGATAATCATCCCATCTGCTGTCGGACTAATATCTGCCCCCATACTATTTAAGGCATCCGCAACGACCTGAATACGATCCGTTTCTTTGACCTTGAGTTCTTCGGCATCTTTAATCACGGTCACACCCTCTGCTTGAGTCGCAAGAAGGGCGATAATGGGCAATTCGTCAATTAAGCGTGGAATCAAGGCACCACCGATTTCTGTCCCTTTCAAATCAGACGTTTCAACGATTAAAGTAGCTGATTTTGCGATGGGGTCAATATCTGTTATTTCGAGTTTTCCACCCATGGTACGAATCACATCCAGAATTCCTGTACGAGTTTCATTAATCCCAACGTTCTTAAGTTCTACACGCGCATTTGGAACAATCAAACCTGCGACCAACCAAAAAGCTGCACTGGAAATATCTCCTGGCACCACAACCTTTTGTCCCGTCAGTTTTTGTGGACCTTGAACGGTAATCTTCTTACCTTCAACACTTAAATGACCACCAAACTGATGAAGCATATCTTCTGTATGGTTACGGGTGCATTCTTTTTCAACTATGATAGACTGACCATGTGCCTGAAGCGCTGCAAAAATCAAGGCTGACTTGACCTGGGCAGAGGCAATTGGCAATTCATAATGGATAGGAGTTAAGTTTTTACTGCCTTTCAAATGAAGTGGAGGGAGATTTCTTTCTGTCTGGCCTGAAATCTTAGCTCCCATTTTAGTTAAGGGCAGGGTTACACGATCCATAGGACGTTTGGAAAGACTATCATCTCCAAACATCTCTACTTCAAAATCAGCACCAGCAAGCACTCCAGATATTAAGCGAATAGAAGTTCCAGAATTTCCCATATCTAGTGGCTTTTTGGGAGCTTTTAAGCCATCCATCCCCACTCCTTGAATGGTAATGATCCCATCCTTGTCTTCAATCTCAACTCCAAGGTCACGAAAGACCTGCATGGTCGAAAGGACATCTTCACCACGTAAAATATCATAAACCTGAGTCTCACCCTCAGCCAAACTTCCAAAAATGATCGAGCGATGACTAATAGATTTATCTCCTGGGACTCGGATACTCCCTTGCAAGTGGCTAATGTTCGTTTTTAATCTCATACTGGTCCTCATACTAGCAATACTTTTACTTATTTTATCATAAAAAAGCCAGAAGTTCCTTAAAAATTCCTGACTTTATGATAGTTATTTTCTTATTTTAACAATTCTGAAACTGGTTCAAAGACAATTTTTTCAATGTCTGATAGATAAATAGAAAGTTGTTGTTGTTTGGTGAAGAATTCTGACAAGAGGTTATTCCCTTGAATTTGCTTTCCGAAGCTTTCCATTTTTTCTTGGAAGGAAGCATCAGGAATTTGCCCTGTTTGGACTAATTTTTGAATTTCTTCTTGAAAGGCAACATAGTCTGTAAAGATTTTGCTGGCCTCAGTATCTGCTTGGATAGCATCCTTGGCAGCCTTGACAGCCTTGTATTCTGGTAATTCGCGAAGACCGCGACTGAGTTCGTTTGCACTATCGTAAATATTTGACATATTTTTCTCCTTATTTGATAACGACTGTGTAGTCTGTATGTTGTGTAATAACTTGCTGGGCTCTTTCTAGGTCCTGAGCATTTTTAAATGAAATTTGTAGGATACCGTGAACGTCTTCACGGTTTTCTTCGTTGATATGAATATTGACCAAGGATGTTCCTCTAAGCAATTCCAAGATTCTTAAGATCACATCTTCTTCATCGGGAACGTCTACAAAGAGGTCGTAAGAACTATCCACACCGCCACGCTTATGGATTTCCATGGCTTGACGTTGCTCACGCGCTTGGTTGAAAAAGTTCCAAATGTGATCTTCATCCCCTTGACTAATGGCCTGACTAATTTCGTCCAAACGTTCCTTGAAATTTTCAATCCGATCAAGAATAGTTTCTCGATTGGACAAAAGAATGGAGGTCCACATCCCTGGCTCGCTCTCTGCTATCCGTGTCATGTCTCGAAAACCACCCGCAGCGAAGCGTCTTGCCATCTCATGTTCTTGAGCATAGACTGCTGTCTGCTCCATGAGACTTGAGGCCAAGATATGAGGAAAATGACTAATCTGAGAAGTTACTCGGTCATGCTCCTTGGCATCAATCTCGATAAAACGAGCATGAAGACCTGAAAGTAAATCCTTCATTTCATCAAGAGTGTCTAAAGTGGTAAGATTAGACGGTGTAAAGATATAATAGGCATTTTCAAAGAGATTGACATCCGCAGAAGCAGCCCCTGTCTTGTGACTACCAGCCATGGGATGGGCCCCGACAAAGCGAACAGACTTGCCAGCTAAATACTGCTCCGCCGCATCTACAATGGCTGACTTGGTCGAACCAGCATCTGAAATAATGACCCCTTCTTTCAAGTCCAAGTTGGCCAACTCCTTAATGAAAGCAATGGTTTGTTTGATTGGCAAGCTGAGAATAATGATATCTGCCAAAGGCGCAAAACTGGCAAAATCATCCGTCACACGGTCAACTATTCCTCGCTCCAAGGCAATCTGCCTCGAAGCTTGACTGCGATTATAACCTAAAATTTTATAATCTGGATGATCGCGTTTGATCCCGAGTGCCATAGAGGCACCAATCAGACCAAGGCCCGCGATATAGACTGTTTTTGCCATAGGAACTCCTTAATAGTTCTTTGCATACTCTCGATGTTTGGATACCGCTTCTTTTAATTCTTCTAGATTATCCGATGAGAATTTCTCTAAAATTTCCTGGGTCAGAACTGTTGCCACTACGGCTTCCATGACCACACCAGCGGCTGGAAGAGCTGTTGGATCACTTCTCTCCACCGTTGCCTTATAGGGTTCGTGGGTTTCAATATCCACACTCATGAGTGGTTTGTATAAAGTCGGAATGGGTTTCATAACACCACGAACAACGATAGGTTGCCCATTAGTCATACCACCTTCGAAACCACCCAGATTATTGGTACGGCGAGTATAGCCGTCTTTTTTAGACCAGAGAATTTCGTCCATAACTTGGCTACCTTTACGGTAACCTGCCTCAAAACCAAGACCAAACTCTACTCCTTTAAAGGCATTGATAGAAACAACGGCTTGAGCGAGTTTGGCGTCTAGTTTCCTATCCCACTGAACATAGGAACCAAGACCGACTGGAACACCTCCAACAACCGTCTCTACTACTCCACCGATGGTATCACCGTCACGTTTAATTTGGTCAATATAATCCTTGATTTCCTGTTCCCGTTCTTGGTTGACAATGGAAACTTCTGACTGGGCAGCTCTTTGTTTGATTTCAGCCACTGTTAGATTTTCAGGAACATCGATTTCCTTTCCACCAAAGACGACAACATGGTTAGCGATTTCAATATTCAGTTCAGCCAAGAGCCGTTTCGCCACTGCTCCGACCGCCACTCGCATGGTCGTCTCACGAGCAGAAGACCGTTCCAAGGAATTTCGTAAGTCATCAAAACGGTACTTGATACCACCAACCAAATCCGCATGACCTGGACGAGGATGAGTGATTTTACGTTTACTTTTAAGGCGGTCATCAATGTCCTCAGCAGACATGATGTCTAACCATTTTTGATGGTCTTTATTGATGACATCCATAGTAATTGGAGCCCCTGTCGTCTTCCCGTGGCGAACACCTGAGGTAAAGACAACCTGATCACTCTCGATTTTCATGCGACCACCTCGACCATAACCACCTTGACGTCGTTTGAGGTCTTCATTGATATCCTCGACTGTCAAAGGCAGACCTGCTGGGATACCTTCAATAATAGCGGTTAGACGCGGCCCATGCGATTCTCCTGCTGTCAAATATCTCATAGAATCTCCTTATTTCACCAAATAGTCTTTCATTTCTTCAAAGGAAACTGGATGAATAGCTGCTGAGCCGAGCTCCGGTACCAAAACAACTTTCAAGTTATTGCCTCGTGCCTTCTTATCGTGAGTTAGGGCTTGATAAAGCTTGTCAACATCCCAGCTTTCATAGTCAACAGGCAAACCGAACTTCTGGCACATGGTTATAATGGATTGGGTTATTCCAGCTGGCATGAGGCCTTTTTCCTCTGCAACCTTGGAAATTTGCACCATTCCAATAGCCACAGCCTCACCGTGCATGACCTTGCCATACCCAGCTGTTGCTTCAATGGCATGACCAATAGTGTGTCCAAAGTTGAGGTAAAGACGTACACCATTGTCTAACTCATCCTCAACCACCATCTTACGCTTAACCTGGCAAGAGCGCTCAATCAAGGTCTCTGCATATTCCAAAATGCCCGAAACAGAACCGTCCATCTCCGTCAAGAGATTCCAGAGTTCTACATCCTCAATCAAGCCATACTTGATAACTTCGCCCATGCCTTCAATCAATTCTCTTTTTCCTAAGGTTTCAAGGACTAGCGGATCAACCAGAACTCCATCTGGTTGAGCAAATGTCCCCACCATATTCTTAGCAAATGGAGTGTTAACACCTGTCTTTCCACCGATAGAAGAATCAACTTGAGCAGTCAAACTGGTCGGAATCTGAACAAAATGAATCCCCCGCATATAGGTAGAAGCTACGAAACCAGCCAGGTCCCCAACGACACCACCTCCGAGAGCCACAATTCCATCGCTACGAGTTAGACCCTGCTTGACTAAAAATTCATAAACTTTCTGCACAGTAGTCAGATTTTTTCGTTCTTCGCCTTCTAAAAAGTCAAATACAGCAACTTGAAAACCAGCATCTTCTAGACTGAGTTTGATCTTCTCAGCATAAAGAGAGGCTACATGGTTGTCTGTTACAATAACCACTTTTTGCGGTTGCCAGAGTTCTCGCAACCATTGGCCAGCCTGAGCCAGACAACCTTTCTCAATCTGAATATCATAAGGATGATGCGGAATATCGATTCTGATTTTCATAGGAGAGTCTCCTTTTCTTTATTGGTATTTTTCTGTTAAGGACTGCCAAATTTCTTCTGTTGGCATTTCCTTTCCTGTCCACAGTTGAAAGGCTTCTGCAGCTTGATAGAGCAACATTCCCAGACCATTGATCGCTGGATTGCCCTGACTTCTAGCCCATTTCAAAAATGGTGTCTCAAAAGGCTTGTAAATGATATCAGCTACTAAGAGAGTTTCTGGTAAGACTATGCTTACTGGAACTGGAGAGGATTGACCATCCATGCCCACACTTGTCGCATTGACAAGTAAATCCGACTCGGCAATCCTTGCTTGCAGTTCAGAAACATCTTCTAAAGCATACAAATCTACTTTAAAGCCTGTCTGCTCCTGCAACTTGTCTAGGTAAGTCCCTGTTTTTTCCATAGAAATTGAACGAACAAAGATTGAAATCTGACTGACGCCGTCCAAAATAGCTTGCGCCAAAATAGACTTGGCTGCTCCTCCTCCTCCCAGCAGGGTCATCTTTTTACCTGTAATTGTAAAAGAAGGCAAGCTCTTAAAAAATCCCTTGCCATCTGTATTATATCCAATTAAATTGCCATTCTCATTGACAACCGTATTAACTGCACCGATTAAGCGCGCCTCATCACTCAATTCATCCAAATAAGGAATCACCTGCTCCTTATAAGGCATGGACAGATTGATTCCAAACATCTGGTAGCGACGAATATTAGCCACTGTGACTTCCAATTCAGCCGCTTCAATCTCCCAAGCCACATAAGCACCGTTGGTAGTTGTCGCCTCAAAGGCGCTGTTGTGGATGAAGGGAGAAATAGAATGCTTAATAGGATTGGCAACAACTGCAACTAAACGTGTATAGCCATCAAGCTTCATCCAAAATCTCCCTGATTTTTTTCATGTTGGCTAGAGAAATCTGACCTGGGGCACTGGCCTCATCTAAACTAGCAAAAGACCAGCTAGAACCCGTCACATCCGCAGTGATACGAGAGACCTTACCCACCTTGCCCATAGAAATGGTCACATATTCCTGCTCAGGATTGAGGGTTTTAAAGCCTCGTGTATAGTTCATCAAGTCTAGCACATCCTGCTCCGTGTGAGCCATCACCGCTATCTTAACAAGTTTTGGATTTAAGCTCGTCAACTCTGATAAGATTTCCATCATATTTTCAGGTGTCTCTTGGAAATTGTGGTAACTCAAAATGAGATTTGGGAAGTCCAGCATTTCCTCAAAAACTTCCTTGTAGCTATAGTACTCAAAATCAATATAGTCTGGTTGATAGAGTTGCGCCACTTCCTTGATTAGATGGATATATTCTTCTGGAGAAAGGTCGATTTCTCCCCCTTCAGCGCGAGTTCGCAGCGTGAAAACCAATTCACGACCTGCAAATTTTTCAAAAATAGCTGGAGCCACCTGCAAAATCGCTTCTTTAGGCAGATAGTCGGAACGCCATTCAATGATGTCGGCATCCAGGTACCTCGTGGCATCCAGAGCCTGGGCTTCCTCTAAACTTCTTGGCATTACTGAAACGATTAATTTCATTTACTAACCTTCATACTAATCACCTTGAGGTAATTACTACTTTCATCTTTTTTATTATAGGCAAAATCTGCTGGAAGACCGTATTTGTTTAAAATCTGGTAACTTCTTCCTGCAAAGCCTTTATCAATTTGTTCTGTAAATTTCTGACGGGAAACATTGGCAGCATTGGTACTGGCAATGATCATGCCTCCCGGATTTAAAATCTCTAAACTTTGGGAAATCAATTTGTGATAATCCTTGGCTACAGAGAAGGTTTGTTTTTTATTACGGGCAAAACTAGGTGGATCTAGGACAATCACATCATAGGTCAAACCTTTTCGTTTGGCATACTTGAAATACTCAAAGACATCCATGACGATAAAACGGTGGTCATCTGTGCTGATTCCATTTGCCTGAAAATGCGCTTGAGACAATTCTCTCGAACGTTTGGCCAAATCAACAGAAGTGGTCTCACTAGCCCCTCCCATAGCTGCCGCTACAGAGAAGGCTGCCGTATAAGAAAACATATTGAGCAAGGATTTACCCATTGCTAAACCATCAACCAAGCTCCCACGAACCTCATGTTGGTCTAAGAAAATACCTGTCATCAAGCCGTCATTCATAAAGACTTGATAAGCAACGCCATTTTCAAGAACGGTAAAAAACTCTGGAGCTTCTTGCCCATAAAGGTGGGCAGACTCATAGTCCAAACCCTTAAAGCGAATCTTCTCATAAACCCCTAAAACCTCAGGAAAAACCTGTCTAAAAGCTTCTGAGATAACCTTGCGAATCTGATAAACATAAGAGTTATACCAAGAAAAGACAGCATAGTCACCATATAGGTCAATAGTAAATCCACCAAAGCCATCTCCCTCTTGATTAAATAAGCGAAAGGCTGTTGTGCATTCATCTTGATAGTAGGCACTTCTTTTTTCTTTAGCTTGTTTAAAAAGACTTTCAAAGAATGACTGCGTAAAGTCGACCTTCTCCTTGCTGATAAACCAACCGATTCCCTTGTTTTGTTGAGAGAGATAGGCGCTACCAAGATACTTCCCATCTTGATTCAAAACTTGGACTGCTTGATCCATCAGGTCGATATCTGCAAGATCACTTGCTTCCAAAAGAACTAGGCCCTTAGCAAGCTTTTTTTCAACTCTTCTGCTAACTCTTACTCTATTCATAGCTACTATTATATCAAATTTTTAGACAATTCACAAAACAGAAACTTTTCTTAGCTTTTTACAGATTTAAAATATTAGACATCATTCTAGAAGTATTACTTTCGGAAATACACTCCTTCATTTTCATTATCCTAAGAAAAAAATATGCTCTTTCAGATGAAAGAGCATGTTTTCAATAAAGCATTGCCTTGTGACAAAAGTTACATCCTATCTAGTTGTTCCACTATACGTCTAAAATAATAATGGTAGCTAAAAATGCTAAGGCCAAGCAGAAGTATAAAACTTACAAGTCCTAAACTAATTGCAAGAATAGGAGAGAGAGACTGAACCAAGAATAAGCTCCCAATTACAAGGGCCATTAGGATTGCACTATATATAAACAATAAAACTATTGCGACTATACCATTTGAACGATTCACCAAGTCCGTAATACTACTCCAATTGGTTGACAGATTTTTCACATCCTTAAAATAATGATGGCAAGAAAGGATGACACTAGCAAGGAACCATGCCAAAAGAAGGTAAATCATCGAAAGAATGGGCAATCCTAAATAAAGGGAAAGACCAAGTAAAGTCAAGATAGGTAAGAGGGACTGAACTGCAAATATAATCCAAAATTTCACTTTCACATAACGAGCAAAATCAAAAGGCAAACTCTTAAGAAAATCAAAATTTTCCCTCTCCAGAGATAACCCGATTGAAGATAGACTTGTGATATTGTTATTTAAAACTGCTATAAACACTCCCACAAAAAACAAGGGCAACCAGTATTCGGCAGTTATTTCTGGAACAAGCTGTGAGTCCCTAATCTTAAATATTAAGCCTATCATAAAGAAATAAGGCAGGAAAGTACTTGTAAAAAGCACTGTCACCAAGCTAGTCCCCTGTCCCAAGAGGGAGAGGTTGTAGCGTAACACCATACGGAAAAAACCTTTTTTAGTTATGGAAATGCTTTGTTTGCTACGACGCTCTTTTCTGATTTTTTCTTCACTGTTGGTCATAACAACTTGATAAAATTGAGGAACAACCTTCTTTTTTGTTAGATAAAGTAGCAAAACAGTTGCTGTTATCCAAGCAAGTAATCCAAAGATGGATTCAATAGAAAAAGGCTCTACTGCTATTTTATAAAAGATATGAAGAGGATAAAAGAGTGTTGGGACTTCTCTAACTGTCTCTATACTAGCTCCTGAATTTGAATAGAAAACCAGTATCATAGGGAATAATAGCCCTAGACCAATCATGACATTAGATAAAAGAGACTGGTGCTTTCTGAAAAATGCTGTCTGGGCCAAAAAATGGACTGCCAAGACCATCCCTAGACCAACTGAGACAAATAATAAAGCTAAGGACAGCAACATCAAAGGCAACCCCAACCAAAGAGAAGGAGCTAATCGAAGATAAAGAACCAGAAAATAAGCTAAGATAGGGACAAGTCCAACTAAAGACGGCAAAAGAACAGATATTCCTTTTGCAAGCATAATTTCTGATTCTTTAAAGGCATAAGGACTATAAGAAGCCAAGTCCTTACTCTCATAAAAAACATTGTAAAAGGCTGTTAAACTATTAGAAAAGACAATAACTAAAAAAATAGCAACCATATTACTAAATAGACTGGGAACCTCCTCAAAAGGATAACGAAAAACTAGATTCGAAAATAAGAGGAGTAGCAACAGACTAGATACAAGATAAGAACGCAATAATTTCCCTGACACATCAACTTTTTTATCAGGATTCTTAGCTTGCTTCTTTCGTAGGTTAGCCAGATTAGCTTCTTGAGATGAATAGAGGATATTGATATCAACTAATTTTTTAATGACCTTGAAACGCATCTGAAACCTCCTCTTTTCTACCAGCAAGGCTAAGGTAGATACTTTCCAAAGACTGGTCTGGATGGTCTTTTCTCAAGTCCTCTACACTACCACAATAAATCAGATGTCCCTTTTTCAAAATCGCAATCCGATCACACACTTGTTCAGCAACTTCAAGTACATGGGTTGAAAAAAGTACAGTCTTACCTTTTTGTGCATGCTCCTTCATCATTTGCTTCAAATCAAAGGCAGCCTGGGGATCCAAACCAGTCAAAGGTTCGTCCAAGACCCAAATATCAGGATCAGACAAGAGCGCCCCTATTACAAAGACTTTCTGACGCATTCCGTGAGAAAAGGTTTCAATAACCTGATAGCGATTTTCAGCAAAATCAAAAATAGTCAACAGCCTAGCTAAACTAGCCTCCAAGTCAGAGCTACTCATATCATAGGACGAAGCAACCAATTCCCAAAATTCATTAGCTGTTAATCGTAAAAATAAGTCAGGTGAATCTGCAACGTAGCCAATCTTTCGTTTAATAGCTAAGCGATTTTCCGATAAATCCAATCCATCTACCAAAATCCGCCCATCAGTGGGTGAAATAATACTGACTAGAGATTTTATGGTGGTCGATTTTCCAGCACCATTATGGCCAATCAAGCCCATAATCTCTCCATTTTCAATCTGCAAATTGAGATTGCTCAAGGCCTCTTTATCACCATACAACTTACTAACATTTTGAAATTCAATCATGGGATGACTCCTATATTTATGTTCTTTATATTGTTATATTAGCACTTTAGTACAGATTTATCAACACTTTTTATAAAAAAGTCGAAAATATTTTTTAGATTTGCGCAAACGTTTGCGTTACCTAATACTTTATGATAAAATAAATCATTATCGACAAGTAAGAGGAAAAATCATGCAAAATCAAACACTCATGCAATACTTTGAATGGTATCTGCCCCACGACGGTCAGCACTGGACGCGTCTAGCTGAAGATGCTCAACACCTAGCTGATCTCGGTATCAGCCATGTCTGGATGCCGCCTGCCTTTAAGGCTACTAATGAAAAAGATGTAGGCTATGGGGTCTATGACTTATTTGACCTAGGAGAGTTCAACCAAAAAGGGACAGTCCGTACCAAGTATGGTTTCAAAGAAGACTATCTTCAAGCCATTCAAACCCTAAAAGCACAGGGAATTCAACCTATGGCTGATGTGGTGCTCAATCACAAGGCTGCTGCTGATCACATGGAAGCCTTTCAAGTTATCGAAGTGGATCCTGTAGACCGTACAGTTGAACTTGGAGAACCCTTCATCATCAACGGCTGGACTAGCTTTACATTCGATGGTCGCCAAGATACCTATAATGATTTCCACTGGCACTGGTACCACTTCACCGGTACAGACTATGATGCCAAACGCCGCAAGTCTGGGATTTATCTGATTCAAGGAGACAACAAGGGTTGGGCAAATGAGGAATTGGTCGATAATGAAAACGGTAACTATGACTACCTCATGTATGCCGACCTAGACTTTAAACATCCTGAAGTCATCCAAAATATCTATGACTGGGCTGACTGGTTCATGGAAACGACTGGTGTAGCTGGTTTCCGCTTGGATGCCGTTAAACACATTGACTCTTTCTTCATGCGCAATTTTATCCGTGATATGAAGGAAAAATACGGTGAGGATTTCTATGTTTTTGGTGAATTTTGGAATCCCGATAAGGAAGCCAATCTAGACTACCTTGAAAAAACGGAAGAACGCTTTGACCTTGTCGATGTTCGTCTCCACCAGAATCTCTTTGAAGCCAGTCAAGCTGGCGCAAACTATGACCTTCGTGGCATTTTCACAGATAGCTTGGTTGAACTCAAACCTGACAAGGCTGTAACCTTTGTCGACAACCACGATACTCAACGTGGTCAGGCTCTTGAGTCTACCGTTGAAGAATGGTTCAAACCAGCAGCCTATGCCCTCATTCTCTTACGCCAAGACGGTCTTCCTTGTGTCTTTTACGGCGACTACTATGGGATTTCAGGGCAATATGCTCAACAAGATTTCAAAGAAGTCCTTGACCGTCTCCTAGCCATCCGAAAAGATTTGGCCTATGGAGAACAAAATGACTACTTGGATGATGCTAACTGTATCGGTTGGGTACGTTCAGGTACTGAAAATCAACCCCCAATCGCAGTCTTGATTTCCAATGACCAAGAAAACAGCAAATCAATGTTTGTCGGCCAAGAATGGGCTAACCAAACCTTTGTAGATTTACTTGAAAACCACCAAGGTCAAGTTACAATTGATGAGGAAGGTTATGGACAATTCCCAGTCTCAGCTGCTTCGGTAAGTGTCTGGGCAGCCAATACAATCTAATACTCTTCGAAAATCAAATTCAAACCGCGTCAACGTCGCCTTTCCGTACTCAAGTACAGCCTGCGGCTAGTTTCCTAGTTTGCTCTTTGATTTTCATTGAGTATAATAGTAAATAATAACCAAGCCAGATCCAATCAGATTTGGCTTTTTTGCATTCACAAAAAGACCTACCCAAATGGATAGATCTTTGTTTTCTTACAATTTACCTGCTACGGCATCCAACAATTCTTGGATCTTAGCTTGGTTGCTTCCTCCTGCCATGGCCATGTCTGGTTTACCACCACCACGTCCATCGACGATTGGTGCTAATTCTTTGACAAGGTTTCCAGCATGAAGGTCTTTTGTCTTGCTTGCTACAAGAACATTGACTTTGTCACCGATAGCAGCAACTAGGACAAGAAGATCAGAGTAGTCTTTTTGTTTCCAGTTATCCGCAAAAGTACGAAGGGCACCAGCATCAGATACAGATACTTGGCTAGCAATGTAACGGTGACCATTGACTTCCTTCACATCCTTGAAGATATCGCCTGCGGCTGCAGCTGCGGCTTTTTCTTTCAACTCAGCATTTTCTTTTTGGAGTTGACGAAGTTGTTCTTGAAGTCCTTCTACCTTGTGAGGTACTTCCTTGACTTGTGGTGCTTTCAAGGTTGCTGCAACTGCTTTAAGAGCATCTTCTTGTTCACGGTAGGCTTCAAAGGCTTCCTTACCAGTCACTGCCAAGATACGGCGAGTTCCTGATCCAATCCCTTCTTCTTTGACAATCTTGAAGAGGCCAATTTCAGAAGTGTTACCAACGTGGGTACCACCACAAAGCTCGATAGAGTAGTCACCGATAGTGACAACACGGACTTCCTTGCCGTATTTCTCACCGAAGAGGGCCATAGCTCCCATTTCTTTAGCAGTGTCAATATCTGTTTCAACTGTCTTCACTTCAAGAGCTTCCCAGATTTTCTCGTTAACTTGCTGCTCAATCGCACGCAATTCTTCAGAAGTCACTGCTTGGAAGTGGGTAAAGTCAAAGCGAAGGAATTCAACTTCGTTAAGAGATCCTGCTTGTGTTGCGTGGTTTCCAAGAATGTTGTGAAGAGCAGCGTGAAGCAAGTGAGTCGCAGTGTGGTTTTTCATAACACGGTGACGACGATTGCTATCAATTGCCAAGGTATATTCTTGATTCAAGGCAAGTGGTGCAAGGACTTCAACAGTATGAAGGGCTTGTCCATTTGGAGCTTTTTGAACATTTGTCACAGTAGCCACGACCTTACCTGACTCATCCAAGATTTGTCCGTGGTCAGCAACTTGTCCACCCATTTCAGCGTAGAATGGCGTTTCCGCAAAGATAAGAGAGGCAGTTCCTTCTGATACAGCTTCTACTTCTGCATTGTCAGCCACGATTGCCACCAATTTAGAAGACAATTGGCTAGCATTGTAGTTGAAAACACTTTCTACAGTGATGTTTTGAAGGGTTTCATTTTGCATACCCATTGAGCCACCCTTGACAGCTGACGCACGCGCACGTTCTTGCTGTTCTTTCATGGCTGCTTCAAAACCTTCACGGTCTACAGTCATACCAGCTTCTTCAGCGATTTCTTCAGTCAATTCAACTGGGAATCCATAAGTGTCATAAAGTTTGAAGACATCTGAACCAGCAATGACAGATTGGCCTTTTTCTTTCAAGTCTGCTACGATGCCTTGGGCAAAGTGTTGACCTGAGTGAAGGGTACGGGCAAATGATTCTTCTTCGCTCTTAACGATTTTTTCGATAAAGTCACGTTTTTCAAGCACTTCTGGGTAGTAGCTTTCCATGATTTTTCCAACAGTTGGAACCAGTTTGTAAAGGAAAGGCTCGTTGATACCCAATTTTTGACCATGCATAGAGGCACGACGAAGGAGACGACGAAGAACGTAACCACGACCTTCATTTCCTGGGAGAGCTCCATCACCGATGGCAAATGACAATGAACGGATGTGGTCAGCGATGACCTTGAAGCTCATGTTGTCACCATCTTGGTCGTAGACCTTACCAGACAATTTCTCCACTTCACGAATAATTGGCATGAAGAGGTCTGTTTCAAAGTTAGTCTTAG
Organism: Streptococcus sp. SK643; assembly: GCF_000259505.1. Classification (GTDB taxonomy): domain Bacteria; phylum Bacillota; class Bacilli; order Lactobacillales; family Streptococcaceae; genus Streptococcus. Next base: position 22,559 of record NZ_AJMM01000008.1, on the reverse strand, counting down.
CACCTTGGATAACCGCCACCAAACGCTCCAAACCAGCGCCCGTATCAATGTTTTTGTGTGGCAATTCCTTGTACTCACTACGAGGAACAGCAGGGTCTGCGTTAAATTGTGACAAAACGATATTCCAGATTTCGATGTAACGGTCGTTTTCAATATCTTCTGCAAGCAGGCGAATGCCAATATTTTCTGGATCAAAAGCTTCTCCACGGTCAAAGAAGATTTCTGTATCTGGTCCAGAAGGTCCCGCACCGATTTCCCAGAAGTTATCTTCAATTGGAATCAAGTGACTTGGGTCCACTCCTACTTCAATCCAGCGGTTGTAAGAATCTTTATCATCTGGATAGTAGGTCATGTAAAGTTTTTCAGCTGGGAAGTCAAACCACTCAGGGCTTGTCAAAAGCTCATAAGCCCAAGTGATGGCTTCATCACGGAAGTAATCCCCGATAGAGAAGTTCCCCAGCATTTCAAACATGGTATGGTGACGTGCAGTTTTTCCTACGTTCTCGATATCGTTGGTACGGATAGCCTTTTGCGCATTGGTAATACGTGGATTTTCAGGGATGATTGTCCCGTCAAAGTATTTCTTAAGGGTTGCTACCCCAGAGTTGATCCACAAAAGTGTTGGATCATTTACAGGAACCAAACTCACTGATGGTTCTACAGAGTGACCTTTAGTAGCCCAGAAATCAAGCCACATTTGGCGTACTTGTGCACTAGATAGTTGTTTCATGATGTCTCCTTATTTACTTCTTTAATTTGATTGGCTTTCCATCATCTCCACATAGTCGATGGCAACACAGAGGGAAATGACTAGGTCTGCATAAGCGTCCTCAATGACGGTTACAGTATAGGTAGAGGTCAGATGGAAGAGTTCTTTTTTTATTTCTGCAATCAGCTGATCGCGATCATCCAGCAATTTGAAATCCAAATCCCAGATATTGCCCTCGATACGAAGACCTAGATTATCAAACTCATATTTATCTCGCCAGAAGGTCAACTTTTTACGAATGACAAAACTCGAGCCATCCCGTAGCTGAATCTCAAAACGAGGTAGTAAGGTCAAGATTTCTTTACTAATCTGACTAACCTGTTCCCCAGTCGCATCATAGATGGTAAAGGTTTTGGGAATCTTAAAGAAGGATCCTTCCACCTGATAGGCGATTTCTCCCATGTCATCCTTGATATCAAAGCGTTCGCCTCCAAGACGAAACTTTTGTTTGACAAGAAATGTTTTCATCAACACCTCCAAAAAATCAAAAGACAAGCTCATATCACGAAGGGCGAAAAACCGCGGTACCACCTTCATTCAATGAACTTGTCATTCTTTTATTCTTATGCAATTGTTAAATTGAGTAGCATGACTTCCTAGCTTAGATGGCTCGCAGCACCGCCATTTCTCTGGACTAAGACAACTGAAAATCAATTCTCAACTTAAGTATTATACCGTTTTTTTAAGCTTGCGTCAACTGGAAATGATTCCTATTTAAATAACCCATTACCTACATCTCAGATTACTTTTTCAGAATATATTTTTTCTTACTGCTATCACTCTTTTTATCCCAACTTTTATCCCAAAGTTTTGAATTGTTAAAGATAGCTACGAAAATATTTGCAAATATAAAGAACCCTATCACCAAATGTATGGAATCAGTTGTTAGGTATTGTCGATCCAAACCATCCTTTAAATGGAATAGTATAATTGTTTCGTCAACAATCAAAAAGGCTGGCCAATAAAATTTTTTGAAAAAAGTAGATATTTTCATTATTTGTTACCGCTTTCTGTAAGGTTAAACTTAGTATACTACTGGGAAAGAAAATAAGCAACTATCATAGAAAAAGATACCGTTACGAAAATTGCCTTTTATTTTTTAAAAAACGAACCAGCTTGACTGATTCGTTTCTTACGTTTAGCCTCCTACTTCCGATACATTTTAAACTGTAGGAAGAGGTCGCTATATTTGCCTGTCCATTTATGGTCAAATTTCTCATAAACTTCTAGGTGTTTCATGGTTTCAGCATCAGGATAGAAGGCCTTGTCTTCTTTTTTCTCCTCTGGGAGCATTTCCTTAGCTGGTAGGTTTGGTGTTGAATAACCGACATACTCAGCATTTTTAAGAGCATTTTCAGGTTTCAACATAAAATTGATAAAGGCATAGGCTGCATCTTGGTTTTTGACTGTTTTGGGAATGACCATATTGTCAAACCAAAGGTTGCTGGCCTCAGTTGGTACCACATAGCGTAGATTTTCATTTTTTTCTAGCATTTGGCTGGCTTCACCAGAGAAGGTCACGCCGATAGCAGCATTGTTCTGAATCATGTAGCCCTTCATCTCGTCCGCTACGATAGCCTTGATATTTGGAGTCAGCTTGTAGAGTTTATCCACTGTCTCTTCCAACTGCTGAGTATCCTTGGAGTTGAGGCTATAACCCAGAGAGTTGAGACCTAACCCCAATACCTCACGCGCTCCATCAAATAGCATGATTGAGTTTTTGTACTCAGGCTTCCAGAGATCATCCCAATGCTCAGGAGCTTCTTCTACCATAGTTTCATTGTAGACAATTCCTAAAGTTCCCCAGAAATAAGGGATGGAGAATTTATTTCCTTTGTCAAAAGACTGGTTGAGGAACTCTGGTCCTATATTTTCAAGACCCTCTATTTTGGAGTAGTCAAGCGGTACCAAGAGGTCTTCGTCCTTCATCTTGTTAATCATGTATTCACTTGGGATAGCTATATCGTAGGTCGTTCCACCCTGCTTAATCTTGGTGTACATGGCTTCATTGGAATCAAAAGTCTCGTACTGGACTTGGATTCCTGTCTCTTCTGTGAACTGAGTCAAGAGTTCAGGATCGATGTAGTCCCCCCAGTTATAAACTACCAGTTTTTGGCTATCGCGGCTATTTATTTTACTATCTAAATGCGTCGCAATTCCCCACAAGACGAGAATAATGGCTACAATTCCTGCTAAAAATGAATAGAGTTTTTTCATGCTTGCTCCTCCTTCTCACGTGAGATAAAGTAATAACCAACGACTAGGATAATACTAAAGAGAAAGACAAGGGCAGACAAAGCATTGATCTCCAGCGAAATCCCCTTGCGAGCACGAGAGTAAATCTCGACTGACAGGGTTGAAAAGCCATTTCCCGTTACAAAGAAGGTCACGGCAAAGTCATCTAGCGAATAGGTGAAGGCCATGAAGTAACCTGCAATGATAGACGGAGTCAGGTAAGGAAGCATAATTTCCTTGAACATCTGAAATTGACTGGCACCAAGGTCATAGGCCGCATGAATCATGTCACCGTTCATTTCCTTGAGACGAGGCAAGACCATCAAGACCACGATAGGAATGGAGAAGGCCACGTGACTAGATAGAACAGTCAAAAAGCCAAGTGAAAACTTGAGTTGGGTAAAGAGAATCAAGAAACTAGCACCAATCATAACATCAGGAGCAACCATGAGGATATTATTGAGTGAAAGAAAGGCTTCTTGGTATTTCTTACGAGACTGATAAATGTAAATAGCACCGAAAGTCCCGATAATGGTCGCAATCAAGGCTGACAGAAAGGCCAAGAAAAAGGTCTGGGTCACAATTAACATGAGGCGACCATCAGCAAACATGGTTTTAAAATGACTCAAACTAAAGCCTGTAAAGCTATTCATGTCGTTTCCTGCATTAAAGGCATAGCCAATCAGGTAAAAAATCGGCAGGTAGAGGACAAGAAAGACCAGTCCCATATAAAGGTTGGCAAATTTTTTCATCGTTCTCTCCTTTCCTTAGTCACCCACATGGTGATGAACATGGTCAGGATGAGAATCACACCGATGGTAGAACCCATACCGTAGTTGTCATTGGTCAGGAAGTTCTGCTCAATGGCAGTCCCCAAGGTGATAACGCGGTTCCCACCAATCAAACGTGTCAGCATGAAGAGACTCAAGCTGGGGATAAAGACAGACTGAACCCCACTTCTCACACCGTTCATCGATAGAGGGAAGATGATATGACGGAAGGTCTCCCACTTGGTCGCACCGAGGTCATAGCTGGCATTGATGAGATTGTTATCCATATCGTCCAAGACATTGAAAATTGGCAAAATCATAAAGGGAAGCTCGATGTAGCTTGCGACAAAGATAAAGGAGAAATCGGTAAAGAGTAATTGCTGTGAACCGATTCCGATGAATTCCAAGAATTGGTTAATAGAGCCATTTTGACCAAAAATTCCGATAAAGGCGTAGGCTTTAAGGAGCAAATTGATCCAGGTAGGCAGGATAATCAGCATAAGCCATAGTTGACGGTGTTTGAGACGAGTCAAAAAGAGGGCTGTTGGATAGCTGATAAGCAGGGTCACAAAGGTCACAATCCCTGCATAGAGTACAGAGTTGAAACTCATTTTGAGATAAGTCAAGTTTTGTGACGCAAAGTAAGATTTATAATTTTCTAAACTAAACTGGCCTTCAATGTTGAAAAAGGATTGACCGAAAATCAAGACCAAGGGTGCCAATACAAAGAGGGCAATCCAAAGCATGTAGGGCACTACAAAGAGTTTAGAGCTTGTTTTCTTCATCTCTTTCCTCCTCGATTGCATTGATCAAACCTGCTTCTTGCTCTTCGATTTCTACGTACTCCTCAATACGAGCATCGAACTCTTCTTCGGTTTCATTGAGGCGCATGATGTGGATGTCTTCTGGTTCAAAGTCCAGACCAATTTCCTCACCAACAATAGCCTTACGGGTTGAGTGAATCATCCATTCATTTCCAAGCTCGTCATAGGCGATAATTTCATAGTGAACTCCACGGAAGAGCTGGGTATCCACCTTAACTTGGAGCTTGCCTTCTTCAGGAAGGGTAATGCGCAAGTCCTCTGGACGAATGACAACCTCAACTGGTTCATTTGGCTTCATCCCACCATCGACCGCTTCAAAACGTTTGCCGTTAAACTCGACCAAGTAGTCCTCAATCATGGTACCTGGCAAGATATTGGACTCCCCGATAAAGGTAGCAACAAAGTGGTTGATTGGCTCGTCGTAGATATCTACTGGTGTTCCAGACTGGACAATCTCGCCATCATTCATAACAAAAATCCAGTCACTCATAGCCAGGGCTTCTTCCTGATCGTGAGTGACAAAAACAAAGGTAATGCCCAATCGTTGTTGCAGTTCACGCAGTTCATACTGCATGTCTGTTCTTAATTTCAAGTCTAGCGCCGATAAAGGCTCGTCTAACAAAACCACACGGGGTTGGTTGATGATGGCACGGGCAATAGCCACACGCTGACGTTGTCCTCCAGAGAGTTTACGGATGGAACGCTTCTCGTAACCTTCCAACTGAACCATTTTGAGAACTTCAGCAACACGTTGCTCGATTTCTTTCTTGTCAATTTTACGCAAGCGAAGTGGAAAGGCAACATTTTCAAACACATTCATATGTGGAAACAAGGCATAGGATTGGAAGACAGTATGGACATCTCGCTTATTGGTTGGGATGTCATTGATGCGGATACCATCCAGCAAAATATCTCCTGTCGTCGCATCCAGTAAACCTGCGATAATGTTCAGGATAGTTGATTTTCCAGAACCAGATGCACCTAAAAGTGTATAGAACTTCCCTTCTTCCAACTCAAAGTTGATATCTTTGAGAACCTTGGTGTTGCTGTCTTCAAAAACTTTAGAGACGTTTTTGAATTCAATAATTGGTTTTTTCAATTGTCATTTATTCCTTCTTTTTCATAGATTAACAGATCAGGGCTCTGTCAGGCCGCCACTACCTCTTGTAGGAGATTGAACTGCCTACATTCTTCTGCACTGACGATAGGCTTTCACCCCCTTTCCATGACATAGCAGCAGCTTTTCAAATATAGCTTCCTACTTGCTTTCTCCTAAAATACGGACTTCTCTCTCAAGAGTAACGCCAGAGTGTTCCTTGACTTTTTCAATCACAGACTCAATCAAGTCTTCGTAGTCTTTAGCTGTTCCGGATGCGACATTGATCATAAATCCTGCGTGCTTTTCAGACACTTCAACACCACCGATACGATAGCCTTTTAAGCCAGCTTCTGAAATTAATTGACCTGCAAAATGCCCTACTGGACGCTTAAAGACCGAACCACAAGATGGATATTCTAAAGGTTGCTTGAGTTCACGCAAATGAGTCAAACGCTCCATTTCTTGCTTAATAACCTGATGATTTCCAGGCGCTAGGGCAAACTTAGCAGACAAGACAACTGCACCAGAATCCTGAATAGCTGAATGGCGATACCCAAAAGCCAAATCTTTGGCAAACAGGGTCTCGATTTCTCCATCCTTGGTCAAGACCTTACAAGATTGCAAGATATGAGCAATTTCTCCACCGTAGGCACCCGCATTCATAAAGACAGCACCACCGATACTTCCCGGGATGCCACAAGCGAATTCAAAACCAGTCAAACTATGACGAAGGGCAATGCGTGTCGTTTCAATCAAGTTGGCCCCAGCTTCAGCCTCAATGGTATATCCATCAACCGAAACATGATTGAGCTTGTCACACAAGATGACAAACCCACGAATCCCACCATCACGAACGATAATGTTGCTAGCATTTCCCAACACCATCCAAGGGATATTTTCTTGATTGGCAAATTTTACAACCCGAGCCAACTCATAGCGATTTCGTGGAAAAACCAAGTAATCAGCTTCACCACCTACTTTTGTATAACTATAAGTATGCAAGGGTTCCTTAAAGCGGATATCAATTCCTTCTAAGATTTCAAGTATGTTTTCTCTTACTGACATGACACTCTTCCTTTTACAAAATTCATTCCATTATACCATTTTTAAGACCATTTGACGACCCTAAAAAAATCTCGGGATTATTTTAAACAAAAAAAGAGGCTTCCCCCTTTTTATGATTTTTTGCAAAATATATTCTTAGTTACATAGGCAACTAGGACAAGTTCAACTAGTAGAATAACTTCAACCAAGACTGGACTTGTAATCCATCCTACTTGAGCTAGAGATGGAACAAGGTCAAAGAAGGCATGCAGGCCATAGGCTGCTAATAGATAAACCCAGTTTTTCTGGCGCACACCTTGGTAAACCCAAACTGTCAAAAGTAATTGGAAGCCTAGCGCCAAGATTCGTTCAAAAGCAAGCAAATAAATTTGCCAGACAGATAGCGACTGGATAGTTTTCAACATATTTTCAGACAGCAATTGCATGACCTGTGGGTTCTGAGTTTGAACTGCCGAAAGAACGATGTAGAGATTGAGGAGGCTAGTAACACCTAAGAAAATCAATTCCAAACCACCATGACCCAGTACATAAGCAAGGGCATCTGCTTTTTCCAAGTTTCTCTTTTTCTCCAACCATTTAAAGAAGATGAGACGAGCAGTTTCCTCAAAGAAAGCCGCCATGGCTAGACCATAAACTATATAGATCAGGGGATGCTCTTGTAAAAGAGCGATACTTCCATCTTTTTGAGGATGAAGAACTAGAACATGAATTAATTTCTCCAAAATCTGTGAAGAGAGAAAGAAGGCAACAGCCCCCAAGCCCAAGACAGCTAGATTGATCTGGTATTTCTTTTTGGCATACCAAATGCTCCCAATTAGAAAAGCCAGCAACAGCACTATGCTAATAATGATATGAATGGTCATTTTCTTCTCCTATTCTGCCTTTTCAATATCTTTTCTCATCTCTTCAACATTGAACTTGGCAAACAAGTATTGACGGTCTTGGACTGGGAAACGTTGATCCAATTGGTCAACAGCTCCCACCTCGATAATACCTTCCTTGATGACAAAGTCCATGACATGTCCACCGAAAGTCAAATCATCTGATATGAAGTGCAGATGGTAGCCTGCCACACTGACCCCATGGAAAATCTCAGGCGTCCAGAAACCAACAATGGTCCCCGCCACATTGTCACGACTATATTCCGGTTGATGGGTTGCGACATCAGCAAACTTGGTATCTGGTGTCGACTTAGGAATCATACGCACATGCATATGCGAAAATTCCCCACGAATCTTGATAGAGCGGAAAAGATTTTCCCCGTCATAATAAGACTCGATTCGCTCTTCCAATTCCTTGTCTGTCATTTCAAACCGCTGGCGGAAAATGACCTCTGCCTGGTGCGGTACTACTGCTGCATAAGGAATAAGGGCATCTGGTGACACTTCCACAATCTCTGGCTGGTCTCCAGACCCTTTGGCCTGATAAGCCTTGCCATCAAGGACAATCAATTCCCCATCAATAGAATCCAAGGTTCCCAAACCAAGGTCACCATGCTCCAGCAATTCTCCTACTGTCATGGTACCACCATAAAGGCCTGCCATCAAGGCTCCAAGGGTATTGTATTGAAATAATTTCACTGGTTCCTGCACGTTCTTATCCATTCTCTTTCTTGTCTGTTATTCTATAAATCCTACTCCTAAGTATACCACATTTGCCCCTAGATGTGAACGAGAGAAACACTCTAGACATTGCCAAGAAGGAAAAAAAAGGGTACAATGTAACAAAATCAAGGGAGGTCTGGAATGAAGAAACAAAGCAAGTACCAAGAGGTCGTTTCCTATCTGAAAAACGGTATCGAGTCTGGACGATTTCCGACGGGTAGTCGCCTGCCTTCTATCCGTCAACTGAGCCTTGACTTTCACTGTAGCAAGGACACCATTCAGCGAGCCCTACTGGAATTACGGCACGAACAATACCTTTATGCCAAGCCTCAGAGTGGCTACTATGTATTAGAACAAGGGCAACACCAGGACCTAGAAATCGAAGTTACCGATGAACATGCCAGCGCCTATGACGATTTTCGACTCTGTGTCAATGAAACCTTAATTGGCCGAGAAAACTACCTTTTTAACTACTATGACAACCAAGAAGGATTAGAAGACCTAAGACAGTCCATTCACAAACTACTCTTTGACCAAGCTCTCTACTGCAAGGCAGATCAACTAGTATTAACTTCTGGAACCCAACAAGCCTTGTTTATTCTTTCTCAAATTTCCTTTCCTGGCCAATCTAAGGAAATCTTGGTGGAACAGCCGACCTATCATCGGATGAATCGACTCTTGATTGCTCAAGGATTGGACTATCAAACGATTGAACGAGGCATTGATGGGATTGACTTAAAAGAACTTGAAAATCACTTTAAGACAGGAAATATAAAGTTCTTTTACACTATCCCTCGTTTTCACTATCCTCTAGGACATTCCTATTCTGAGCAGGACAAACAAGTTATTCTTGACTTAGCTGCCAAGTACGGTGTCTATATCGTCGAGGACGACTATCTAGGTGATTTGGACTCCAAAAAAGGCCAGACCTTCCACTATCTGGATACAGAGGAGCGCGTCGTTTATATCAAATCCTTCTCAACCAGCCTCTTTCCAGCCCTGCGGATTACGGCACTCATTCTTCCAAATGCTATCAAAGAAGCCTTTGTGGCCTACAAAAATATCCTAGACTACGATAGCAACCTCATCATGCAAAAGGCCTTGTCACTCTATATAGACAGTCAACTATTTGAGAAAAATCGAATAGCCCGCTTGTCCAATCAAGAAGACTACCAGAAGCAAATCGAAGAAAAAATAGCTAAATATCCTTGCCCACTTCCTCATTTTCCACTTCACGACGGCTTATTGCTAGACCTAAGAAAGTATCCTAAAATCGCCAGAATCAAGCACAGCCAACTGGGCTTGGACTTCTTTGAAGAGGCCTATTTGGATGCCTGTCCTTATCAATTTGCCAAGGTGTCCTTAGAACATCTGGAAAATGTTTCAAACTATTTAAAAGCAGAATTGGAATAAGATCCAACTCTGCTTTTTTCTTATTGTTCAACTTCTGTTAGACTTGCTGCTTTTTCAAGATATTTTTGGTAGGTACCGTCATCCTTGAGTTTTTGGATAACCTTGTCCACCACTTCTTTCAAATCAGCACTATTTTTTCTAAGGGCAACTGCATTGGCTTCGCCGTCCTTCATCTTCAAGCTGACAGTTGCGACAGCTAGATCGGCATTTTTAGCAGCATAGCTAAGGGCAACAGGTTCATCCATGTGAACAGCATCTACTTTTCCAGCCTGCAATTCATTGACAGCTTCACCCATATTAGTTAGGGAAGTCAATTGAGCTTTTGGCAATTGTTCCTTGACCATTGATTCTGGAACAGTCCCTTTTTGGGCTGCAATATTAGCACTTTCTAGGCTAGTTAAATCCTTGTATTTTTCTACATCAACCTTACGAACCAAGAAACTAATCTTGTTTTCATAGTATGGGATTGAAAAATCAAAGACTTCTTTTCTCTCGTCAGTAGCGCTAATTCCCGCGACAGCTAGGTCAGCCTTACCAGTTTGAAGGCTGGTCAAGACATTGTCAAAACTCATGCTTGAAATTTCCAACTTAACACCAAGTTCATCAGCAATAGCCTGAGCCATGTCAATATCCGCACCGACTACCTGATTTTTCCCGTCAACCAAGGATTGGAATTCAAAGGGTGCATAGTCAGGACTAGTCGCCACAACTAATTTCCCCTTTTGCTTAATGGCCTCGACAGCTGACTGAGAACCATTAGAACCCGACTGGCAAGCCACTAAGAAGAAACTTGCTATAAAACTACATAAAACAAATATCCATTTTTTAAATTTCATAAATAAACAACCTCTCTGTTGATTTTGTATAATTATAACTCTGCTTAAGATACTTGTCAAGTATTTTTTGAATTTTTATCTCAAAAATATTTTTTTCATTCAATAAAAGGAGCTGTCATTTGATTTAAAGCTCCTTTTTATACAAAATTAATTTATTTTATAGTTCGACAATCTTACCTGTTTCAAAGTAAACAACCCATTCACAGATATTTTTAGCATAGTCTCCAATACGCTCCAAATAAGAGATAACTTGGAAGTAATCTCGACCTGTCACAATTGCTTCAGGATTTTTCTTGATTTCTTCTGTTGCTAACTCACGAATAGAATCAAAGTAATGGTTGATTTTCTCATCCATGGCCGCTACTTCATAGGCATGCTCTACAGAACCATTGAGATAGAGTTCTAGAGCTGCTTCGACGAAATTTTTTACATCACGGCCCATTTTTTTGATTTCTTCCTCAACTGCAGGGATACGCTCTTCCCCTTTCATACGGATAGTTGCCTCAGCGATAGATACCGCATGGTCTCCCATACGTTCTACATCTGATACAGCCTTGAGAACTGTTAAAACTGTGCGTAGATCTTGAGAAACAGGTTGTTGAAGGGCAATCATTTCAAATGATTTCTTCTCTAATTTTACTTCATATTCATTTACTTCTGCATCATCTTCGATCACTTCTTTCGCTAAATCACGGTCATGCGTAACAAAGGCACGCACGGTACGATTGATTTGGGATAGCACTTCTTGTCCCATGGCATAGAACTGATTGTGTAATTTCTCCAAATCTTCTTCAAATTGAGATCGTAACATCTTTTTCTCCTTATCCAAACTTTCCTGAAATATAATCTTCTGTTTCCTTATGTTGAGGGTTGAGGAAGATCTTCTTAGTATCGTTAAACTCTATCAAATCTCCATCCAAGAAAAATCCTGTCTTGTCAGAGATACGAGAAGCTTGTTGCATGGAACGTGTCACCAAGAGCATGGTGTATTTATCTTTTAAGCCATACAAGGTTTCCTCAATCTTACCAGCCGAAATAGGGTCCAAGGCTGAGGTTGGCTCATCCAAGAGAATGATTTTAGGACTGGTTGCCAAGACACGGGCAACACAGACACGTTGTTGTTGTCCACCTGAAAGCCCGATAGCTGAATCATGCAGGCGGTCCTTGACCTCATCCCAGATAGAAGCTCGCTGCAGGGCTTTTTCTACTGATTCATCCAGAACTTGCTTATCTTTAACTCCATTGATGCGAAGCCCGTAGACAACATTTTCGTAAATGGACATAGGGAAAGGGTTGGGTTGTTGGAAAACCATACCGATTTCCTTACGCAATTCAACTGTATCTGTACGTGGACTATAAATGTTGTGACCATTGTAAACGACCGAACCAGTTGTGGTCACCTCTGGATTCAAATCCCCCATACGGTTGATAGCCTTGAGAAGAGTTGACTTTCCTGAACCAGACGGACCGATAAGAGCTGTAATTTCCTTGGCTTGGAAAGATAGAGAAACACTATTTAAAGCCTTCTTTTGATTGTAGTAAACGGACAGGTCTGACACCTGTAAAATCGCTTCTGTCATACTGTTTCCTTTCTATCCAAAGTGTCCGGTTACGTAGTCATTAGTAGACTGCAACTTAGCATTTTGGAAAATATTAGAGGTCTTATCGTACTCGATCAAGTCACCCAAGTAGAAAAATCCTGTGTAATCACTCGCACGCGCAGCCTGCTGCATACTGTGGGTCACGATGATAATGGTAAAGTCTTTTTTCAATTCCAACATGGTTTCTTCCAGCTGAGCTGTCGCAATCGGATCCAAGGCTGACGCCGGTTCATCCATCAAGAGAATATCTGGTTTCACGGAAATAGCACGAGCGATGCAGAGTCTTTGTTGCTGACCACCTGATAGGGTCAAGGCTGACTTATGAAGGTCATCTTTGACCTGGTCCCAAAGGGCAGCTTGACGAAGAGAGGTTTCCACAATTTCATCCAAGACTTGCTTGTCCTTAACACCTGCCCGTTCATGAGCAAAAGAGATATTGCGATAAATAGACTTAGCAAAGGGATTTGGTCGTTGGAAGACCATCCCGATGTGCTTACGCATTTCATAAACGTTGATTTCAGGACGGTTGACATCGATTCCTTGGTATAGGATTTGACCTGTTACCTTAGCAATATCAATGGTATCATTCATCCGATTGAGACTGCGAAGATAAGTTGATTTCCCAGATCCTGAAGGGCCGATTAAGGCAGTAATTTTATTTTTTTCAAATTGCATATCGATGCCCTTGATGGATTCTTTTTTACCGTAGTAAACATGTAAATCCTTAGTAGAGAGGGCCACTTTCTCTTCAGGAAAGGTGATGATATGCTTTTCATCCCAATTATATTTTGACATGGCTTCTCCTTTAGGCAGCGGTTAATTTCTTATGTAGGTAACTTCCGAGTTTACGGGCTCCAAAGTTAAAAATGAGGATAAAGATGAGGAGCACGGCCGCAGAACCTGCTGATACAATAGTTCCATCAGGAATGGTTCCTTCGCTATTGACTTTCCAGATGTGGACAGCCAAGGTTTCTGCTTGACGGAAGATAGAGATTGGGCTAGTCACACTGAGAATATTCCAGTTAGACCAGTCAAGGGCTGGAGCAGATTGTCCTGCTGTATAAATCAAAGCAGCAGCCTCACCAAAGATACGACCAGATGCCAAGACAACCCCCGTCACAATACCTGGAAGGGCTTCTGGAATGACCACATGAACAACTGTCTCCCAACGAGAAATTCCAAGGGCCAGACCAGCCTCACGTTGCGTATGGTGAACGTGTTTCAAGCTGTCCTCAACATTACGAGTCATCTGAGGCAAGTTAAAGACTGTCAAGGCCAAGGCACCTGAAATAATTGAAAATCCATACTCAAACTGAACTACAAAGATCAAGTAACCAAAGAGACCTACAACCACTGATGGGAGTGAAGATAAGATTTCAATACAGGTTCTGACAAAATTGGTCACAGGACCTTTTTTAGCATATTCAGCTAGGAAAATCCCAGCTCCCATAGATAAAGGCACAGAGATAATCAAGGTAATAACTAAGAGGAAGAAGGAATTATAAAGCTGAATCCCAATTCCCCCACCTGCTTGGTAAGAAGATGATTTGCCAGTCAAGAAAGACCAAGAGATGTGGGGCAAACCACGAACCAAGATATAGAGAATCAAGGATGCCAAGATGGCAACAATAATTCCTGCAATCGAGTAGAGGACAGCTGTTGCAATTTTATCTAATTTCTTAGCGTGCATAGTTTTTCTTTCCTCTTTCTTTCGTAATCAATTTAATCACACTGTTGAAAGCCAAACTCATCAAAAGTAAGACTAAGGCCAGTGACCAAAGTACGTTATTATCAACTGTTCCCATAACGGTATTTCCGATACCCATGGTCAAAACAGAGGTCAAGGTCGCAGCTGGTGTTGTTAAGGAAGTTGGAACTACCGCTGAGTTTCCGACTACCATCTGAATAGCTAAAGCCTCACCAAAGGCACGGGCCATCCCAAAGACCACTGCTGTGAAAATACCTGAACGCGCAGCCTTCAAAGTCACGCGCCAGATGGTCTGCCAACGAGTGGCTCCCATAGCCAAACTAGCCTCACGATAGTGACGAGGCACCGCACGCAAGCTATCCGTTGTCATAAATGTTACCGTCGGTAAAATCATGACAAAGAGAACGAAAATCCCTGACAAAATCCCAAAACCAGTCCCACCAAAGATACTACGAACAAAGGGAACTACGACCTGCAAACCTATAAATCCATACACAACTGAAGGAATCCCAACCAGTAATTCAATGGCTGGTTGCAAGATTCTAGCACCTTTTGGTGAGACTTCGGTCATAAAGACTGCCGCACCAATGGCAAAAGGAGTTGCGATAAGGGCTGATAGGATTGTGACAATAAAGGAACCCAAAATCATTGGAAGGGCACCAAATTGTTTACCTGAAGGATTCCAAGTTTGGCCAAAAAGGAAATCAAAGATATTAACCCCATTTACAAAGAAGGTCGACAAACCTTTTTGGGCTACGAAAATCAAAATCATGGCCACAATGATAACAATCAAAGACAGACAGGCAAAGGTCAAGCCTTTTCCTAGTTTCTCTAGACGAGAGTTCTTTGAGGGAGAAAGTAACTTTTTAGCTAATTCTTCTTGATTCATTAGCGACTCCCTTCTAGTGCCGTCACCGTTCCTACAGCATCTTTTTCAACCTTCATTTCCTTGACCGAAATATAGCCCATTCCCTTAACGATTCCACTTTGCGCTTCATCTGAGAGGACAAAGTTGAGAAATTCTGCCACCAATTCGTCTGGCTGACCTAAGGTGTACATGTGTTCATAAGACCACAAAGGCCAGTTATTGCTTGTAACATTTTCTGCAATCGGCTCATAGCCATTCAACTTCATGCGTTTAACCGAGTCATCCACATAGGCAAAGGCTAGGTAAGAAATGGCTCCAGGTGTCTGGGAAACAATGTTTTTGACCATCCCATTTGAATCCTGTTCTTGACTCTGTACAGCAGATTGACCATTCATGATGACACTGTCAAAGGTTGCACGAGACCCTGAACTTGCCGCACGGTTGATAATGGAGATAGCTAGGTCTTTCCCACCGACTTCTTTCCAGTTGGTCACTTGACCTGTGAAGATACTACGGAGTTGTTCAGTTGTCAGATTTTCAACGTCAACTTCCTTATTGACAATCACTGCCAAGCCAGCTACTGCGACCTTATGGTCAACTAATGCAGAGGCATTAATCCCATCTTTTTCCTCGGCAAATACGTCTGAATTTCCTACATCAACGGCTCCAGATTGAACCTGAGACAGACCTGTACCAGATCCTCCACCTTGGACGTTGACTGTTTTTCCAACGTGCATAGAGCCAAATTCATCTGCTGCTGCTTCGACCAAGGGCTGAAGAGCCGTTGAGCCAACAGCTGTCATGGATTCTCCACGATCAATCCAGCTGGCACATCCCGCCAAAGAACCTGCGAGCAAGAAGGTCGCAAGAGATAAAGCGAGTTTTTTCCTTTTTTTCACTGTTTTTCTCCTTGAAAATAATGGTGAATGTTGTGAATTTTTTCAACTATTTATTTTTTCTTTTTTAAAGTTAGGAGCTAAATGCGCTGTCTAACCTAATATTGCAATACAATTGCTAGATTATTATTTAAAGTTTTTTCACTTAAAATGAAAGACTATTTGAAAAAATCCATAATTCAACTATAACATAGTCAAGCTACTTTGACTAGCATTTTCACTTGAAGCGTAGACCTTTTGGATAATAATTTTTCAAAACATTTCCAGTCACTTTTGCAAAGCCTAGACCATTGCCTTCCACTAAAACTTGATACCATCCATTTGGTAAAGTTTCAGCCAGTTGAATTATTTCTCCAGCTACATACTTAACAAAGTCATCCTGCTTGATTTCAACCGAAGTCTTAACTTGACTAGGTCTCAAAGCCAAACCAAGAGCAAAACTAGGCTCAAAGCGTTTCTTCTTAAAAGTACCCAGATGCAGTCCATTGCGAGCAATCTTGAGCTTCCCTAAATCTGGCAAGAGTTCTGGCAAGAGATAGAGTTGGTCACCAAAAGTCTGCAAAATCCCCCTTAGATTGATTTTTAAGTGTTTTTGGGAAAATTCCTGCCACAAGGCAACTTGTTCACGGCTGAGATTGCTCTTACTTGTCTTAAATTTAGGTGCTGGATTTTCTCCTTTAAATTGTAGATGAGCTACAAACTGACCCTCTCCCTTAAAATGATGAGGGTACATCCGAGCCGTTTCTGGCAAGTCAATACCAGCTACCATTCCATTGATATGTTCAACTGGCAACAAGTCAAAATCATACTCTTCCAGAAGCCAATTGACAATCTCTTCGTTTTCCTCGGGTGCCCAGGTACAGGTCGAATAAACCAGACGACCACCTTCTGCTAGCATGGTCACGGCATCCTCCAGAATTTCTCTTTGCAAGCTAGCACATTGACTCGGATAATCTAAGCTCCAATAGTCCATAGCATCTGGCTGCTTACGAAACATCCCTTCACCAGAGCAAGGGGCATCAAGGACAATGAGGTCAAAATAGCCCTTAAAAATCTTGGCCAAGCGGTCAGCAGATTCATTGGTCACTACGACATTTGTCGCACCAAAGCGCTCCATATTTTCTACTAAAATCTTAGCCCGTTTGCTTGAAATTTCATTGGAAACAAGGAGACCCTCCCCTGCTTGATAGGCTGCTAGTTGAGTTGACTTGCCACCTGGAGCAGCTGCCAAGTCCAAGACCTTCATCCCAGGACTGGGCTTAGCTACCTGAGCCACCATCTGAGCAGCGGGTTCTTGCGAATAGACCAAACCTGTAGCATGTTCAGGCGATTTCCCTGAAACCTTACCATAGTGGCCCCAAGGGGTTTGAGGAATGGCATCAGGAAAGGAAACTGGCGCTTCTTTTAAAGGATTGACCCGAAAGGCCGAAACCGCTTCCTCCTTAAAAGAGGCAAGAAAATCTCTTGCCTCATCTCCTAGTATCTCTTCATATTTTTCAACAAATCCTTCTGGAAATTGCATTTAAGTTCTTTTCCTTTCGTAAATATAGGACTGAATTTCCTCCTGCATCTCAAGAGGTAGCATCATAACAGCCTGTCTAGTTTTAAAATCTAAGGCTTGTCCTGAAAGGGTCACAACCTCATAGCCAAGACTTTCTCCCAAAATACTAGCAGCAGCATAATCCCATGGTTGCAAATAGGTCACATAGGTCAATAAGCGACCTGATAAAATCCTAGCAAAACTAATTGCCGCGCTTCCATAGACACGTACCCCAAGGGCTGCACGACCTAAATCAGCCACTCCCCATTCATTTTTCTCCAACATCCCAGCATTAACAGCAATTAGAAAATCTCTAAGTGGCTTTCTTTTAAATGCAGGTAAGGGTCTTTCATTAAGACAAACAGGAAAAGCACCACCACCATGATAACAGTCCCCTTTGGCTACATCATAAATAAGAGCAAACTGGCCCTCTCCACTTTCAAAATAGGCCAGCATAATGGCAAAATCTTCCTGCTGGGCCACAAAATTATTGGTCCCATCAATGGGGTCAATCACCCAAACCGCACCTTCTTTCACAGACGCTCGTAGACAACCTTCTTCTGCACAAATCTTATCCTCAGGATAACGAGATAAAATCTCACTAACTAAGTGGTCCTGAACTTCTTTATCCAGTCGAGTCACAAGGTCAGTGGGAGAAGACTTGGTTTCTATCTGTAAATCTTCCCCCATGTGGCCTAGAATATACTGGCCTGCTTGCTTGACAAGGCTTTTGGCAAATTCAAATTTACTTTCCAAGAGAAATCTTCCCTTCTCCTTTTTCCTTTGCAGCCTCTACTGCTCGGTAGAGCGAATAACCACTCACCGTTTCAAATTCTCGTCCCAAACGTTTCTCTTCACTCTTACTTGGAACGACATTTTTAAAGGCCTTATAAGAGTCTAATAACTTTCTAGCTTCTATTTTTTCTTCATAGGCAGCTTCAACATCATTAAAAAAAGAAAGCACTGAAGCAAGTTCTTCAGTGCTCCACGACAAATCTAGTGGGTAACTATACTGTTTATTCATCTAACTAATACCAGCTCTCAATCTTGCTTCTTTCAGTTCTTGCTTACGGTAACTACGAGGGAGAAAAGCACGAATCTCATCTTCATTAAAACCGATTTGCATGCGCTTCGCATCGATAATGATTGGACGACGCAAAAGGCTCGGATACTGCTCAATTAAATGAAGCAACTCTGATACTGAGATACTCTCTACATCAATATTCAATTTTTGAAAAATTTTTGAACGAGTTGAAATGATGTCATCAGTACCATTTTCGGTCAAGGAAAGAATATGTTGCAATTCTTTTCTTGTTAGAGGACTGGTCATAATATTGTGCTCCTCAAAGGGAACCTTATGCGTCTCTAACCAGGCCTTTGCCTTACGACATGATGTACAGCTCGGTGATAAAAATAGTGTAATCATGCTTTTCTCTTCTTATCTATACTTTGCTATTTCTATTATACACAAAAATAAAGCGCTTGACTAGAGATTTTTGGAAAAAAAGCCTCTTTTTTAAAGAAAAATAAACTGTTAACGAACGATTAACTCATTTTTCCTTATATTAATTCTGTAGAAATTGTAATCCAGGGCTGAAATACTTATTTTTAAATGTAAATTCTAAATATTCCACCATTATCCTTTTCGACTTCTCCAATATAAACAGCCAAAGAAGCTTTCATAAAGCCCGAAAAACAATAGAAAAGCATGAAGAAAAAATGTTTCTGGTAGAATTAAAATAACCGGATCCTTAGCTGGGTCAAAAAGCCAAGTATCATCTCCAACAAAGAGAATTTGATGAAAAAGGGTGAAAAATTGTTCAAAACCAATCAAAACTCCTACTAATCCGATCAATAAAGGCAAGAAAACTAAGAGCAAAATACTCTTCCTAAAGACAGAGAGGAAGCCCTTTTTAACAATCTTTTTGACAAAGTAATAGAAAATCGGAAGGGTGAGCAAAGTAAGGAACTGAACGAGATGAAAGAGATTCTTTACCACCTCAAAGTGGTGTAGCCCAGCAGCTGACGAACGAAAATCTGGCATCTCTAAGGTCTGACTAAAAGGATTGGTCAGATAATTCATCAAGATATGAAAGTTGTATTGAATGGTTTCTGGTTTTAGATAGACCCGACTCGTCAAACTTAACCATTTGATTTCCAACGGATAAAATATCCAAGCCAGATAAATGGTCAAAAGAATAGACAGGGAAAGGAGAAAGAGCATACTTCCCCAAAAGGTCAGTTTAGATTTCATCAAAATTCCACTCCGCTAGACTAGAAAGGACATGAGTTGGCGCAATTGGCAAATCTGCCACTTCTTCTGCCTTGGTAAAACCTGTCGTTACTAATAGAGTTGGAATCCCATTATCGATCCCTGCTCGAATATCTGTCAGATAGTTGTCCCCAACCATAATCAAATCTTTTCTATCAAAACCAAGATGCTCTACAGCCTTATCCATGATAATAGCATTTGGTTTTCCGATGTAAACTGCTTTCACTCGTGTAGCCGCCTCAATAAGGGTCACCAGAGAACCTGCACCAGGTAAAAGACCACGTTCTGTAGGAATATTGAGGTCAGGATTGGTTCCTATAAAGTGGGCACCTTTTTGGATAGCAAGGGTCGCTGTCGCAAATTTTTCATAATCCACCTGCCAGTCCAGGCCGACTACTACATAAGCAGGATTTTCGATATCCTCAACGTAGCCTGCTGCCTTAATGGCATCTTTGAGGCCTGATTCTCCGATGACGTAGACTGTCTTTTCAAGTCCCAAGTCATTCATATAGTCGATGGTGGCCAAAGTCGCTGTGTAGACAGTCGATAGGGGCGTATCGATATTAAAATTCTGAGCCAACATTTCTTGAACACTTTCTGGAGTACGAGTTGTATTGTTGGTCACAAAGAGATAGGGAATGTCACGCTTTTGCAATTCATGGACAAAATCTTCTCCTTCCGGAATTCGGTCTTTCCCCTTGTAAATGGTTCCGTCTAAATCAATTAAATAGCCTTTATAAGTCATCTTTTACTTCCTTTTTCATTTCTTGCCAAGCAATGATAGCCTGTGCATTTGTTGCCCCATCACTTGTAATCTCATGCTTACTTTCGAGTCCAGTCCGTTCAACAGACGATGTAATAACCCCACCTGGTCGAACTTCCTTGACATACTTGAGGTTGATTCTCTTGGGAATATATTGGGTCAAAAAATCAGCTCCCATAACCTCAAAAATCCAATCCAGGTATTTACTATTATTGACATGACCATTCATATCCAGATCATAAAATCGAACATGATAATCCTTGCTGAATGGTTCTTCCAAAGACTCATACTTTGGTCCGCGGATAAGCTTTTTATCAAAATCAGACTGGTAAGGAGCCACAATATCAGGTTCGACAGCATGGACTTTTCGACTATCTCGATCCATGAGAACAAAGCTCGCCAACATGCGAATGATTTCTTGACTTGCTTCATCATAGATAGTAAAACGGCGATAGCAAAAGAGTCGATTGTAGCTCAGTGCTTCCGTTTCGATGGTAATTTCTTCCGCAAAACGAGGCAAACGAACTACCTCAATATCATAGTCTGTGATAATCCAGACCAGATTATGCTCTTCCAAAATGGCTTTATCACTAACTCCCAGCTCAATCGACTGCATCCCTGAAACTTGCAGGGATAGCAAAATCAAGTCTGGAAGCTTGATATGACCGTTCATATCAGCCATATCAAAAGGAATTTTCATTTTCATTTGATAAGTTAAGCCCATCATTCTACTCCAAAATAAATCGTTCTGCTACGGTGTCTCCCAAAAAGAGACCTCTTTTTGTCATGCGAACTCGGTCACCCTCTATTTGCATGAGACCTTGTTGAACCAAATCTCTGACGATTTTTCCATAAAGTCCATCGAAAGATCGTCCAAATTTTTCCTCAAATCGCACCGTGGAGACTCCTGATTTCTTGCGGAGACCTAGAAACATTTCTTCTTCCATTTGCTCCTTTTGACTCAGGTGCTCTTCTGTGATGCGCGCATTGCCTTCCTCAACTGCACTGAGATAATGACGAATGGGACCATGGTTTTTATAGCGAATCCCATTGACATAACCAGATGCCCCAGCACCGATGCCATAGTATTCAGCATTATCCCAGTACATGAGATTGTGGCGACTTTCAAAACCGGGTTTGGAAAAATTGGAAATCTCATAATGCTCAAAACCAGCTCTCTCAAGCTCCGTGATGATGTACTCAAACATCTCCGCTTCCAGCTCCTCCTTAGGCAGAGGCAATTTCCCTCGTCGCATACGATTCATAAAGACCGTATGATTTTCCAAAATCAAGCTATAAAGACTCATATGGGGAATATCCAGTCCAATGGCCTTAGCCACATTTTCCTTAACCTGCTCCATGGTCTGACCAGGCAGTGCATAAATCAAATCAATGGAAATGTTGTCAAAACCAGCCAGTTTCAGACGGTCAATATTTTCATAAATATCCTTCTCCAAATGACTGCGCCCAATCTTTTTCAGCATCTTGTCGTCAAAGGTCTGCACGCCTAGCGAAACACGATTGACAGCCGAATTCTTCAAAACAGCTATCTTATCTGTATCCAAGTCTCCTGGATTGGCTTCAATCGTTAATTCTTCTAAAAGAGACAAATCCAAGCTTTTAGTTAAACCATCTAATAACACCTCCAGCTGTTTCGCTGAAAGGGCTGTCGGCGTTCCTCCTCCAATGTAGAGAGTTCGCAATTTTTGAATATCATAAGAACGAAACTCTTCCAGCAGATGCTCCAAATAGCTGTCGACTGGTTGATTCTTGATGAAGACCTTTGAAAAGTCACAATAATAACAAATCTGAGTACAAAACGGGATGTGCACATAGGCTGACGTTGGTTTTTTCTGCATAGTAACATTATTATACCACAAAAGCGAACAATACTTAGAATTCCGTTTAACAAAATCCTAGCATTGTTCGCTTTCTCTCTCTAAACATTCTTTTTATTTTATGACGAACTCGATTCCCAGAACCAATCTAGTTTTTCTTTACAATACAAAAGAATGATTGTTCATTTGACTAAATTTTTAGTCTTCTTTTTTCTTTCCAAGAGCAAGTCCGAGACCGCCTAGCATACCAAGAAGTCCTAGAGATGCAAGAGTCGCATTTGATTCTGTTCCTGTATTTGGCAATACATTTTGAGAATCATTTGACTTAGCTCCATTATCATTAGTAGTCTTAGTATCTACCTGATCTGCATTTGGAATTGGAGTTGTTAGTGTTACCTTAGCTGGAGTTTCTACTGGAACTTCCACAGCTGGTTTACCTGGTTCAATAATCTTACCTA
>NZ_AJMM01000007.1 GCF_000259505.1 Streptococcus sp. SK643 | reverse complement strand
CTTTCTGTTGAATTATTTTTTTCATGCATCAATTTATCCATTTATTTTATTTCCTTTAATAGTTCCATTTTTTCGTACCAGCTAACAGATATTCCAAGTTTAATCTGCGTTCCACCACCAGCTCCAAAAACTTTTGCAATTTCACCTTTTGAAACAACTCTAGTGCAATTCATACACCACTCGTTGTTCCGCAATACCTCCTTCATCCACGACAAGATAATATTGTTCGCCGTATTTCCAGATATGCTGACCATACCCTGCGACTTCCTCAAACCTGATAACGTCTTCCCATGTAATATTGGTAATCCCCATCTTAGTATCCTCCTAATGATCTAGAGGTTATCAAAAGCGAAATGGTTAATCTTTATCTAGCGGTGACACGTAGTTATCTGGGAGTTTACCCTTCCAATCAATCCATATTTGTTCTGCTAGAGGGATTAATTTTTCGAGTTCTTCTTGAGTAAAGTATTCTCTACTTTTAGGATTAGCTATAAGAGGGGTAAGTCCCTCCTCAATCCATTTTTTTTCACTAGCCTTTCTTTCTTCTTCGGTTGAAGGCCATTCATCATTTTGTAGCTTATAATGAATATCAACCATAGTTTTTGTCCCACTATCAAGCAACTGAAACAGCTCTAGAGGCAACTCATACACCACTCGTTGTTCCGCAATACCTCCTTCATCTGCGACAAGATAATACTGGCCATTATGCCTCCAAATCTGTTGACCGTAGCCTTTTATTTCCTCAAACTTGATAACTTCTTCCCATGTTAATTTACTGCGTTCCATGTGACATCTCCTTCCTTTATACTGCTATCTTTCATGACTCCTTCTGACATATCTCCTGGGTAAGTGCGCCCTCCTGGACGCCACCACTCATACGCTCCTTACTCATTTCCAATCGGAATAGATATTCCTTTTTTAGAGAGAACTTAACGAGCGTTGCTACTGGTTGATTCCCTCTAACAACCATCAATAGATAGACCGTCCGAACATCCGTATTCTGTTGTAAGAATAAAATTAAAGGAGTTGTCAGCCAGGAATAATCTTTACTTGAAATCCCAAATGATACTTGCTTTTCCGTCGTATTCTGTCCGTGGAATAAAGCTGATGGACGGACTACATTATCAGACATAGGGTTTAGAACAATTCCAGCTATTTGATGATTAGACTGAAGTAACTGTATACAATCAGATAGGTTAACAGATTGCAAACGAATTGAATTATTATCACTTATAGGCGGCAGTTGCTCTTCTTAACTCGTTAAAATCGGCAGATAAAAAATTTCTGTTCCATCTTAAATATGGAGAATGCGGAACGTCTGCTTATCTACCCATCTTATATGGACGAACAGCATCCATTTCTCCATATCTGAAAGAAGTTTCGACCTATTCTCTTCTGTTCGATTCGTTGAAAAATGTTTTAAACTATCTTTTATGTTCATTCTTTTTCAATTCCTTATCTAAATCTTGAAGTAAGTAAATGATCTCACTTTGATAATGCGTTGTCTCATCTGCAAACATTCTAACTAGACTTTTAAGATTTATGTTTTTTGCTACTTCTCCACTTTCTATAATTGCATTTGCTAATTGATAAATACTTTGAATTGAGCCTGTAACACTTTTTTGTTTGGGGTACTCTTCTTCAATAATAAAAACAATTTTTTCAGCAATTTGCTTTAAACTACTTGTCATATCTCTTTTCTCCTTCAATTATTGATACTCCATCAATTAGGAACTATTCTAAAGTCCGTAATCCATTCTAATGGCAAGTCTTGTGGTAATAATATTTGGTCAGCACCACCTTTCAGCAC
Organism: Streptococcus sp. SK643; assembly: GCF_000259505.1. GTDB lineage: Bacteria > Bacillota > Bacilli > Lactobacillales > Streptococcaceae > Streptococcus. Next base: position 3,552 of record NZ_AJMM01000007.1, on the reverse strand, counting down.
AGTCCCTGATGAAGAAATCTTCTGCGGCACGACTTTTCCAATACTCAGTGTTTCTCCTTTAGAAATTCGAATCTCTACTTCATACATTCGAGTATTTTTCCATTCGGGGGTCTTCTGACCAGTAAGCACATTAAAATCAGCTATAGCACTGATGCCAACCAATTGGCCTAAATCGACCGCACCGATAGCTGTCGCAGAAATACCACTTCCAGCTGCACCAATAAAACCTTCCGCAAACAAGAGAGAATCTTTCAAGTCCTGTGGAATAGGCAGATTCCCTGTGCCCTCAACAACATCTCCCCACCAGGAGACAATCTCATTCGAGCAATCCTTTTTAATTCATCAATTTTATTGACAAATGACATACGGAAATCAGAACGATAAAGAGTTCCTCCGATAAAGGTTCTATCACATCCCAATATTTCCAGCAAGCTCCGAAATAATATAAATATGCTCTTTTATTTTTACCTTATCTATATTTTCCACAGTCTTCTTTCCACCTAAACCAAGCAATGGGAAAAATCCAAAGCAATAATCATAATCTAAGTCTCCGTATTGTTTCAATGCACTTTTATATAAATCAATTTCAAAATAATCCTTCTGAAAATCTTCATCCTTCAAGAATTTCAAGAAAAATAGAAAGTTTTCCAAAATGATTTCAAATACTCCATCTTTGTACTTTACAAGCCTTAAATATCTATTTTCTTCAAATGTTATAATATCACCGAATGCTGTCACAAATATTGGAACTGCTAAGTCCCCACGGAAGTATGTTGAATCCAACAAATCTCTATATTCCTCAGGATTAATAATTTTTAAATATCCTCCTAAAAAAGTTCCTATACCTTGATTTTGCCAAATTTGAATCAATTCATCTGGTACCATAGTACGGTATTTTTCAACTACATCCTGAGGCATCGCCATAACTTTTATAAAATCATCTAACATAATATCACCTCTGTATATATTCCAATTTAATATTTAGCCTTGTTTTATCCAAATCATCTTTTAAAAGATGTTCAGTTGCTTTACGTATTTACTGATCCATTTCGCTTATTCTTGAACGCCATTGAGATCCTAGAGAAGAATTAATACGAGTATCTCCCATACCTGTTATTTTAGTAGCATAACCGCCGGCTATCATATCTGGATCATGCAAAGCAGCTTGTGTTTTTATCCAGTCCTCAGCAATGCGCTTAGCTTCTGAACGAGAATTCCCTTGTAGCAACATCTCATTGTATTTATCTGCTAGAGCATTTTCTCTGGCAGCTTTTTGAGCAGCTTTAGCTTCCGATGAACGTCCGTTTTTGATGTATTCTTTCCTATTTTCAAAATACTCTTTTACAGTTAATTTGTTTAAACCTTCTTCTTGTCCTTTCAATTGACGAATAAACTCGGCTTCATCATGTTTCGGATTACGTTTAAATACTACGTTAATCTCCTCAATTCTTTGAATCTCTTTAGTTGATTGTAATAAATCTTCTCCCCTGTTTGCTACTTCTCCAGAACCGCCTACTCCTCGCACTACATCATCCGTATGTTTACTAAAGAACTGTCTAACCTCACGCAGAGTCTTACTCTCAACGCTGAAGGCAGGCCCACCCACAAAGGCAAGTGCCTCTTTACGAATGCCGACTGGGATTCGGGTGTCTAATAATTTCTCCCCAAATTTCCCAATGACATTATTGCTCTTCGCTAGGATATTGTCAACCTTTGAACCCCATTTTTCTAGAGTTAACTACTAATGCTAATTCAATGCTGTTTTTAAAACAGACTCCAATAAGTCGTCTAAAGTACTATACTTGTTAACTAGATCTCCTGAAGGTAAATCTAACTCCTTATACACTCTATCAAAAGTATCATAGACATACCAACTCATACCACTCTCACCTAAAAAGAAATAGCTGTTGTTACTAGATTCCTCATGCCAAATAATATTCATTTCAAATATATCATAGACATCTTCATCTATAATATCTGGGTTTGTTTTTTGAGAAATACCATACAAAATGAAACCATTAAAATCAATTCCATTTACTTGAGAAAGAAATCTTTTATAATCTCCCATTACTTCATTATTCGGCCAAACGTTATGTTTCTTCATAAGAGCTGAAAAAACAGTATTTGGAACTCCACTATTAACAGAATCTCCATACTTTTCTTCAATTTCTGAAATTTTTGAAATAAAATTCATCCACATTTTTTATATCTCCTCTATTCTAATTTGGATAAATATTAGCTGTAAAGAATGGCCAATCAACTAATTTAGAGTCTCCAACTTCCATACCTTTAACAATATGCCGTTGATAATTAGTTACCACTTTATGATAAGGATCATTCTTTATTAAGACAAGATTCTCAAAACTATTTGTTCCACTATCATCTAATGGTAACTGATGATGAACTTGGTAACCTTTAGTAACTAAACCATCTGCTAATTTTTGTATATCGGACTCACTGATTCCCAACTCTCGTAATTTATCATTATCTTTGGAAATATCCTTTAAAAATTCTTTTCGAACAGTTAAGTCAAATTCTCTTCTTAATTTTTGATATTCTTCTCTAGCTCTTTTAGCATACTCGATTTCTTTCAAGGAAATAATGGGTATCTCATCATTTTCTCCACGTAGAGTCCAAGAAAATCCTCCTCTGGAGCTCGAAAGTTTTGAATAAACATCCCGAGCTTTATCCTTAAAATACTGAATGACCTCACCGACTGTTGGCTGATGACCTACTATACCTACACCAGCTAAAACTTCGCTTCCTATTGAGAAAGGAAGCTCTTTCTTCAGTAGATTTTTGGTGAAACGCTTGATGACATCATCGCCATTCGCAAGAATCCTGTCAACCTTTGAACCCCATTTTTCGACATTTGCGAGAATTCTTGCTTTGGTACTGTTTTTGGCTAAGCTAATCATCTCAGCTGCCTTGGCTCCTAGTTTCGTACCCTTCGCCATCTTACCTACAGCTGCTGGACCGACAAAAAGACTCGCAATCTCAAAGGTCAAGCCTCCTGCATCATAGGCATCCATATGGGTGACCTTATCCCAGAGGGCTTTTCCGGTCTCTTGAGCACGATAAGCTGCCTTATCCGCATAGCTGGCATTGGGATCCTGGCCATGCTGAGCCGCTCCTGGATCCGTCAGAGCAGTGTAAGTTCCTACTCATAACTCCGCAAGGCTAGACAGGTTATCTACCGTTACTTGTAAGTCCCGCTTCATCCACTCTGGAGTTCGACCACTTGTCAGGCGATTGACGCCATAAATACTGGTAATACCAATAAGCTGTGTCAAATCTACAGCTCCGATGGCAGTCTCTGAAATCATACTTCCAGCTACACCAATAAAACCTTCCGCAAATAGGAGTGTATCTTTCATCCCTTGAGGAAGTGGTAGATTCCGTGTTCCATCAACGACCTATTCACTAATTTTCTACCATACTTAAAAACTCACTAAATGAGTTTGCCAAAAAATAAGCATTCACATCATCAGTAGATGATTCAAATTCATATGTATCATCATAGTAATAAATTCCCCTATTTTCTTCATTACT
>NZ_AJMM01000006.1 GCF_000259505.1 Streptococcus sp. SK643 | reverse complement strand
AACATTCAAACTACCAAGTTTGGAAAGTGTCAAAAAAGTGGTAGTATATAAGACTATTCGCCGTGAAAATCCACAATTAGACAAAGGTAAAGAGAAAGTCCTAGTGGAAGGAAAAGATGGTCTTGTTGTTGAATATATTGAAGTCGATGGTCTCAGTCGTAAGATCCTTCATACAGAAACGACTCCAGCTCAAGATCGAATTATTGAAATTGGGACTAAAGAAAGTTCTGTGGGAGTAGAAGTTCCACCAGTTGTGACTCTTCCTGAGTACACTCTACCAAAAAATACTGAAAAACCAGCAACTGTAGTCGTAACGGAAAATTCAGCAGCCAAAGATGAGAAGACTTCTGACGAAACAGCAACTGTCAAACAAGATAAGGAAAAACAACTCCCAGCAACTGGAGAGCAGGATGCAACTGCCTTTCTATTCTTAGCAGCTATTACGTCTATCTTATCTCTCCTCATCTTCCAAAAGGATTTTAAAGACTAATAGAACTCTTTAACTTATTCTTTTCAATGATTCTTGATTCCCCCATAGAGAAGACCAAATGGTCTTCTCTTTTTCTATCTATAAATTAAAAAGCATCCATAAATTTATATGAACGCCTTGTATATATAAAGCACAATGATTATTTAGGATAAATATTTTCAAATTCAACTACGATTTCAAGTAAACGCTCATCTAAAAAGGATAGCGCCTCTTGTCTTATACTATCAGGAATACCATAGTACGCTTCTGCAAGACCACCGCAGATAGCAGCAATAGTATCACTATCTCCTCCTATAGAAATGGCATTTTTAATAGCATCTTCAAAATTTTCTGATTCAAAGAATGCTTGGAAAGCTTGAGGAACAGAACCTTGACAGGTCACATCAAAGATATAAGTCTCCCTGATTTGATCCAAGGTAAAGTCCATGGCATAGTAGTGTCTTTCGATATAATTTCGGATTTCAAGAAGACTATAACCTTTTCGAGCTAAAAATATAGCAATCGCCACTGCTTCTGCTCCTTTGAATCCTTCTGGATGGTTATGACTCACCTCTGTTATGGCTCGTGACAAAATCTTTACTTCTTCCATACTCTCTGCAGCAAAACCAACAGCACTGATTCTCATCGCAGCACCATTCCCATAACTTCCGTACGGTTGAGGATTATCAGATAAAATCCAATAGAAAAAATGACCCCCGTATCCACAATTAGGGTAACACCTCCCAACCTCTTGCATGCACCTCACAGCATTATACGAAAGTTGAGCCCAGTCTGACTTGCTTTCCAATAAAGCTTTGGCAACCGCTAAACTCATCACACTATCATCCGTGGGAAAGCATTCTGAAGTGAATAATTCAAAATCTTTGCTTTTATGATTGTCCAATTCAAACCGAGAACCGACAATGTCTCCAATAATTGCTCCTAACATAGATTTCTCCTATCCAACTTTTTTAATAAGATATAACCCTATTAATCGTAATGAGTACTTTTATTATACAATATTTAGATCAACTCCTAATAAATCTACTGATAACCATTTTTATCCCCTGTGTAGATATAGCTGCGATTTCTAGGATAATCCTTGTCTGTCTCCACTCTAAAATAAAATTGATGTTCTCTCCCATCCTTGGTATTTTCTTTGTTCAAGACAAAGTAGTTTTTTTGGTTAATAGCCATGGTTCGTAGGATGTCATCAATAAGAAAGGTTAAGGGGACATTCATGGAGGAATACTTTTGGAAATCCTCTTCAAAACGAATATAATTATCTGAAAAATAATCCATCTGCAGTTTATTTTCATACAGTTCTTTTCTAGTCATAGACTCCTTCCTCCCACAGTTGAATGCTTAAAATATCTGAAACCTCTATCCGCCTATATCCCTGGCTACTTGTTTTGATAGATAGATCCTTTGAGGATAATTCGCTCACCTCACCAATGATTATCGTTTTCTGATTCTTTTCCTTGACCACAAAACATCCCTTTAGTTGACCGACATAAAGCTGAGATAACAACTCTAATTTTTCAACTACACTTAAATCTGTTGATAAATCCACACAAGATTTTTCAGCAGCTAATGAACTGGTGTGTTCCGATAGGAAAAAACCCATCCACTTCTGCATGCCAGGATCTTGATAGTCTCGCGCAGATTGAAAAGGTAAATACGAACGATCAATCATTGTAATCCATCTAATCCTCCAGCAGAATGTCCCCCAATCAGCTTGCTTCTGGCAAGGCTCCTAGAGGCTTCTTCCAGTGCATTGGCCTTTAAGAGAGCAGTGAAACCAAATTGTTCCCGAATGGAGTCAATGGCCGTCTGGAGCCTTTCTTCTTTTTCTACTTGCTCAACATCATCAAAAAGAGAAATCAAGCTAAAGGACTCATTCACAAACCCTGAATAGTTGACTCCTATACTTCTGACTGCGCCCGAAGTGTATTTCTTATGAAATAGTTTCAAAACATAATTGGTTAAGATTGCCGTATTATTGGTGGGTTCCACCTTCATTTGTGTGTGAATTGAAGACTTAGCGTCATGTTTAGAGAAACCAAGATAGATAGAGATAAGCGTCGTCTTCTTACCTGCTCTGCGAAGTCTCACTGCCACTTGCTCTGCCATTTCTCTAAGAACAATTTCTATATCTCGTAGCTTCACATAATCTCTAGGTAATATTTGAGAATTACCCAAACCTTTGGATTTTGGTTTATAGGGCTTATGAACATTGCTCTCATCAATTCCATTAGCATGAAACCACAAGCAGAGCCCAGCCTGACCAAGAGCTTTCTTTAGCTGGTCGGGATTGCTAGTAGCTAGTTCTTTGATCGAAAAAATTCCCAGATTATGCAAGCGTTTCTCCATACGACTGCCGATCCCCCAAAAATCTGTCATCTTGGAAATGGCCCAGACCTTCTCTTCTACATCTTCATAGGACCAATTGGCCCGCATGGTCGGAGTATGTTTTGCTTCATTATCTAGGGCTAACTTGGCCAGTAAGGGATTGGCATTGGACATCCCCACTGTAGAGTAAATCCCTGTCTGCCTCCAAATATCCCTCTGGATACGAGCAGAAAGCATATCTAGCTTGTCTTTTCGCGAGAACCTCTGGTCTGGAATAAAGTAGTTGAGTGAGCTGGTCAAATCAATAAAACTCTCATCGATAGAGTAGGGATAAATATCCTCTGGACTGCCATAGTTTTGAAAGATTCTTTGTATTTCCATATTGACAGCGATATATTCATCCATCCGAGGAGGAACAATTAAGGTGACTTGTGCCCAATCTTCAATATAGCGCACATAGTCCGAATCTGTAGGCAAGCCCTGCTTTCTGGCAGTGTAATAAGAAAATTTACGGGTTTTAATATCAAAGGGGAGATCGTAAGCACGTCCAACATTTGACTTCCCAAAAATCTTCTTAAACATAGGGGAAGAAGCTAAGATTAATCCTGCTGAGTTGTCTGCTCGACTCATAACACAAAGCGAAGTCTTGAGCGGATTCAGACCCTTCTTTACACACTCAACACTGGCATAAAAGGACTTCATATCGACAAAGGCAATATCACTTTTGGGCTCTCTGGAATAATCAAAGTAGCTCATCGACTAACCCTCCATGGGTACAAAGTTCCCAACGATAATCCCCACAATTCGAGGATCTTCCTCGTAGGAAATAAAAACATCCTTATACTTGGGATTGATAGATACAAGGCGCAATCCATCTACTTCTCGATAAACTCGTTTGATATAGGTCTGGTTATTGCAAACCACTGCATAGACAGCCCCATCATAATCAAATCCTGTCTCCCGGATTAGAGCCACAGACCCATTTTGATATTTAGGCTCCATGGAATCACCAGACACCCAGGACGCAAAGTCATGAGCCAATTCTTCATTAAAGTAGACGGTGTCAAAATTCTGATCCCCATAAATCGAAGCCCCAATACCCGCTGACATTCGTTCATAAACATGATATTCGTAAAGTTTTTCTGGTATGAAGCTCACTTTTTTAACTTGCTCTTCTTGAAGCAAATTACGAGCATAAACAACCACTTTTTCCTGTCCTTGAGAGGATAAAGTATTGTAGAGACGGACAAGCTCAATCTCAGTGAAATAACCTTTGGGTACTTTTAAAATGTTCTCTAGCTGAGCCACCATCTTCTTGGACGGTTCCTTGATTCCACGTTCCCAAGCCGAGTAAGCCTGGAAGCTAATCCCAAGTTGCTCTGCAATTTCCTTCTGTGTTAGTTTTAACTCTTTCCTACGAGTCTTTAATTTTTCTGATTGGTACATGATTCACCTCCTGGTATAGAACATTATCTTGAATGATTTTCCTTAGAAAACTAATCTTTAGTTGAGTCATTTTTTAAAAATCAACCAATTTGGTTTAGTTTTATTATATAAAAAAACTAGACGAATGTCTACTAGGAATATCAGAAACATCTTGAGTTTTAATCAAACTAAAAGGACTTAGCCCTGTACAATACAGAACTAAATCCTTTGGATAACTGATTGTTCTAACTTTTTGAATCCCTACAGAAATTCCAGTTTTTCTCTATTTGATACCAGACATTAGTTTTTCAATACGTGGAACGTAGAAGAGTAAGATAATACTGAATACAATCGTAATTCCTCCAACAATTCCATAATAAGCAACTTCCGTTTCGTTTGTATAAAATTTTACAATTTGAGCATTGATAGCTTGGGCAGCAGCATTACTCAAGAACCAGATAGACATCATTTGTGCTTGGAAAGATTTTGGTGCTAGCTTATTAGTAACTGATAGACCAATAGGCGAAATCAACATTTCACCCACAATCACAATAGCCCAACTCATAATCAACCAGAAAGGACTGACCTTAACATCTGTCCCAAAGAGCATCCCTGGTAACATCATCCACAAGAAGGATAAACCTGCAACAAATAAGCCGTAAGCAAATTTCTTAGAAGAGGACGGTTGCTTTTTACCCATTTTCCCCCACAACCAAGCAAAAATTGGTACATAAATCATAATGAAAAGTGGATTAATACTTTGGAAAAAGCTAGATGGGAAATGAATCTGGTTCCCAAATACATTAAAGTAAAGTCGAGTTTGATCATCCGCAAATAGAGCGAGAACAACAGAACCTTGCTCCTCAATAGACCAGAAGAGTACTCCAGCAATAAATAGAGGGATGTAAGCAAATACTCGGGATTTCTCCGTGGCACTTATTTTCTGACTAGATAAAATTTTGAAGAAATAGTAGATTGGAATGATTACCGCAATCACTGTAAAGATATTCACAATCATGTCCACGTTAAATTGGTGAGTAAAGACCAAGCCTATAACCACCAGAATAACCATGACCAGTGTAATCAGCAAGCGTTTAATCAAGGTCTGCTGCTCCTTCTGTGAAAGTGGATCAGTGGGGTAAAGACTTGATTCAGGAAGGTATTTCTTCCCATCCATCACATACTTCACCAAACCAAAGAACATCCCAACGGCAGCTAATGAGAATCCTAGATGGAAATTGACTTCCTGACCTAGATAACCCACCAAATAAGGGGCAACGAAGGCACCTAAGTTAATCCCAAAGACAAAGATACTAAAACCTGCATCCCGTCTATCATCCTCTTTCTCATAAATTCCCCCAACCATATCTGAGATATTGGGTTTTAAAAATCCAGTTCCAAAGATAATCAAGGCAATAGAAAGATAGAGAGCCACTTGTCCAAAAGGTGTTGCCAAAGCAATATGCCCTAGCATAATCAGAATCCCACCGTAAAAGACAGTCTTACGGCTTCCTAAAATACGGTCACTGACAAAACCACCGATAACCGAGGACAAGAATACCAGCGAGCCATAAATCGCCATAACCGATGCAGCTGTGGTCTTATCCATCCCCAATCCACCATCTTGCACACTATAGTACATATAGTAAAGTAGGATAGCTCGCATCCCATAGTAAGAAAAGCGTTCCCACATCTCTGTAAAGAAGAGGGTGGACAAGCCGATAGGATGTCCAAAAAATGTTTTCTGTTTTTCCATATATATTCTCCTTTGAAATATAATAATTCATTTTACAGAATTTTCAAATAAATGTCAAACAAATCATGTTTGTTTTAGAAAATTCTCTGAAAAAATCTATTTAGATAGGTTTCCGTTTTATCTCTTAATAAAAAATAGCAGATAGATATTCCATTACTGATTTAGCAAATTAGTGGCATACTTATCTATAAAATTATATTATCGAACAATCGATATTCTATTCTTGAATACATTCAAAAACAAAAGAGGGATTAAGTATGAACTCCTGATTTTTGAAACAAAAAAGACATCCAAGAGTAAATTCTTGAATGTCTGTAAACGTTGATAGTTTCGAATTGATTAACGTTTTGAGGCAACTGACCTCGTCAGGTTGCAGCCTCATTTGTAAGCGACTAAAGTCGCAACAACTGTGTCAATTGCACCAATTTAGTAAGAAAGTATAAAAAGAACACCCCGAAAGGTGCTCTTTGTAAGTATAGTAATTCTTTCGAATTAACGTTTACTAAATTGTGATGCTTTACAAGCTTTCTTAAGACCTGGGTTTTTCTACATCATGATATTTATGGTAAATTATCACTAAAATCAAGTAATTGTAAGAGATAAATCCTCAATCTTTACATATATAACCCTTTTAAAAATTGAGAGGTTATCAAAGGGTTATCACTTTTAGTTTTCGGAGCTTATGTAGTTGAGAAAGACGAACTACTGTATCACAAAGATGATGTACAGTTTAACAACAAATGTACAGTTTCTTCATTCTTGGACAATTTCTTTTTCTATCCTGAAGATATTTAAATAGTGCAAGATGTTATTTCTAAAAACTTAGAAATAATCAAATAAATTAAATATTATTTCTAAATATTTGAAAATAATTACTATTTATATTATACTATCTTTGAGGTAACTATTATGAACTATATTAAAAGACCACATTATTTAGACTTTTTAAGAAGACATCGTGACCGCCAAATCATCAAAGTTGTGAGTGGAGTTAGACGAGCAGGTAAATCTGTGCTTTTTCAACTCTATAAAGAAGAGTTACTAGCAACTGGAGTAGACGAGGATCAGATTATATGCATCAATTTCGAAGATTTGAGTTACTATGAACTGCGACATTTTCAAACATTATTTGCTTATATAAAAGGGAGGTTAGTTGAGGAGAAAACATACTATATCTTTTTAGATGAAATTCAACATGTTGAAAAATTTGAACTGGTAGCAGATAGTCTATTCATCTTGCCAAATGTAGACCTCTATTTGACTGGATCTAACGCCTACTTTATGAGTAGCCAATTAGCTACAAACTTGACTGGTCGGTATGTTGAGATAGAGGTCCTTCCTTTGTCATTTGAAGAATACCTATCAGGTCAATCTCTCTCAGAGAATCTGAATACAACAGAAATTTTTAACAATTATCTCTTCAGTGCTTTCCCTTACTTATTGCAAACATCATCTTACGCTGAAAAAATTGACTATCTCAGAGGAATATATAACTCCATACTGTTAAACGATATTGTCACTAGATTGGGAAATCCAAATCCTACTATTATTGAGCGCATTGTCCGAACCCTTCTCAGTAGTACAGGTAGCTTAATATCAACGAATAAGATTCGCAATACCCTGGTCAGCCAAAATGTTTCAATATCCCATAATACTTTGGAAAATTATTTGACGACTTTGACAGACAGTTTACTTTTTTATTCCGTTCCACGTTTTGATGTAAAAGGTCGAGCATTATTGCAACGCTTAGAAAAATATTATCCCGTTGATTTAGGTTTACGACATCTCTTATTACCAGACCACAAAGAAGACATTGGGCATATCTTGGAAAATATTGTATATTTGGAATTGAGACGTAGATATTCACAAGTATATGTTGGTAATTTAGATAAGTATGAGGTTGATTTTGTTGTTGTAACTGATGTTGGCCACTACGCTTATTATCAGGTCAGTGAAACAACACTTGCTCCAGAAACACTAGACAGAGAACTTAGACCACTAGAAGCCATTAAAGATCAATTCCCCAAGTATCTATTAACAATGGATACGATTCAACCAACAGCCAATTACAATGGTATTGAGAAGAAAAATATCATAGATTGGTTACTAGAAAAATAGATAAGTACTGAACACATAAATTGAGACGCAAAAATAACACTCCTGTCAAAATCTAGTGAAACTATGAACAGGAGTGTTTTGTTATGGCCGAAAAAGCTTATTCAGTAGAAACTAATTTAGCCTTCACCAAAATAATAGAAATTAAATAAGATAATCATGTCTAGCCCTGCAATCAAAAATATTATTCAGGTAAAGACCTAGTAAAGATGGTATCAAAATTCTGGAATACATCATCATTTCCATCAAGCTGCAGGAAAATCATATAGTTGTTGTAAAAGTATGAGAGCCCATTCAAAATCATCGATAAAAATAGCTATCTGATGTAATGACAGCTGCTTGTGCGACTGTAGAACCGAGAACTAAACGATCCTTTGTTGAATCAGAGCTATCATTGGTAGGATTTACAGAATCACTAGCCGAAATTAAAATAAAAGAAGGATCACCCAGAGTATTATTCTCTCCCGTATTTAATACTAATAAAGGATATTCTTTCTGTTTTGTAAATGTTGTAATTTCAAACGCTACCTGTTCGAAACGTCCGGTTGAAATCTTACCATTTTTAATTATAATTGTTTCCCCTTTACTATTCGTCCAAGTCCCCTCAATACTTGATGTATTGCCATTCATTATAGCAGTTACATCCGCTCGAGTTGAAGAACTAGCAGTTGTAGACTTAGAGTCTTCTCCCTGATTAAGGTCTCTTAAATCTTGCCATATTGCTTTTTTCAAATCTACTCTATCTGATGTAATATTCAACAATTTAGCAATATCTGTACCTTGTCCAGAAATAAAGTTAGTCTTGTCTATTTCTACTATATCACCATCTTTTATTTTATAAGATGATGCCTCCCAATTAGGATCTGTGCCATAACCAGAAATAAACATTATGGTGCCATCTTGATAAATAGATAGACTTAAACGTATTGCTCCTACTGATGGCATCCCTGCACCTTTAACAAATACTGGTTTATTGTTTTTCACAGTATAGATGGATGAAATAAAATCTGGAGTTCCAACAATAAGTTCTTCTTGTTTATCATTATTAATGTCATAAAAAGAGTACTGAACTTTACGATCATATTTGCTACCATCTGCTATGAAATTCATCACCATAGCTTCTTCACTTTCCACCCCATTTATTACTGAATGTAGAGCATCATAACCTTCAACAGAAAGTTGTTTATACTTGTCAAGAATTTCAGCGTATTGCTTTTCTGGATTTATTTTTTCCTCACTGCTACTAGAGCTGGTTGCCTGTGGTGTACTGTCTTTCGTTACTTCACCATTAATCGATTTCTGTGAACAAGCACTTAATAAAATACCTAAACACAATACAAGCATAAAACTAATTTTACTTTTCATTATAACTCCCTTAAATTAAAGTTTCTCAAAAAAGTGTAGCATGTAATAATATTTTTATCAATTCTTTCTATTGCTTAAAATCCTTTTTCTTTACATTGAAGCCCCATAATGATTATGCTATAATTATTCAATGAATAGGAGAGTTTGATCTCATTTTGGAGGAAAGTATGAAAATCGATTTTAAACATTTTAACTTGAGTAATAGGAAGTTTGACATAGCAAGAGTTCTTTTGTTTACGCAAATTTTTCTCATTATAGCAACATTTTTCGATAGTATATTTAAAAATATCCACGTAAGTAATGTTTTTAATGGTAATCTGAACATATATGGAGAAAGTAAACTGGCTCCAGTACTCTTGATATTTTTAATTTTTGAGATCATTACACTTATCAATCAAGATGAAAAACTATTTATCCCTTTGAGATTGTTGAATAGTTTCCTAACCTTACTAATACTAAAGGAAATTTCAGATGTTGTTACACGCTCAGAAGTATCAACCGCAGCTGGAACCTTGTTCGGTTTATCTGTTTTCTCATCCTTACTTAATATGGCAACGGGAGGATGGTTTAATACATTGCTTGGAGGTGCTCTCGATCCGTCTCAAATCAGAATTTCACCAGATAGACGTTTATTTGGTTACTATATCATTGGATTTGCTCTTTTGCTGTCTCTTATTGTTTTTGTTTTTTACCTTTACCGTCGTTTTTACAAAAAGGAAAAACTAATTAAAGTAAATAATATTAACTATCATGATTTTATTGCCGTCTTTTCTAAAAATAAGCTACTGTCAATAGCTACTTATCTTGTGATGGCGTCTCAATTTATACCGTTTAACATTATGATAAACACCTTACTTCCAACACCTGCATTTGCTGCTCATCCACTTTTCTCATCAGCTATTTGCATTATTGGCTTCCTCCTACTGGATAGTATCTTGAATGAAAACACAAGCAACATCAAGCGGTACATCATTATCGAAATCATGTCTATAGTAATTTGGAATCCTTTCTCTGTCTTTAAATATGGTTCTCCAGGATTTGGCTATATTCTTTACATCCTTGGCATAGGACTATTCGTGTACTCCTTATTAAATATCATTAAATTAGAAAGCAACAGATAAGTCAGCTAGTTAATTTACCGACTAACACTTGTTCTCAATAATAGTTTTATAAAATAAAATCCATTGTAGTGCACTTAAAGTCCACTACAATGGATTTTTTCCTTTTCAAACAGCATCTCTATCTATGACTATATATTTATACTGCAATACTTCCAGAATTGTGTCCATAATATTTATATCAAATTCTTTCTTTGATATTCTCATTGATTTTAGTATTTTCTTATTCTTTTTAAACGATCTCCATAAAAGCGTCTTATCTTGATCATCTAATTCAATCATATACAGTAGATTTGAAAGAAAGATAATAACATCTTTGTATTCGTTATATATATTCGTTCTTCCTTCACTCCCTTTCCACAGTATATAATCATCTTCAACAAATTTAGGTAAAAGACCTTTTATTGGATTGATTAATAACTGAGTTGATGAAAGCATTAAGTTCACATAGGAGCCAAGCTCATACTGTTGAGCTTCAGTCATCATATTATAATCTAATCCGAATGTCTGAATTTTTTCAAACGCTTCATTTAGCTTTTCCTTTTCAATCTTTATTCGACTAATACGCTCATTTAGCTCTACAATCGCAAGGTTATAAGATTTTAAATCTCTAGAACTAATTGCAAGAAATATTCCCTCTAAACGTTTTATATCACTTTTACTTTTCCATAATAGTAAACCACTTACAAGTAACGATATTCCTGCAATAGCCCATCCAGCTGGCCCTGATAACGCTAGAAAAGCTTCTCCTGCAGCCATACCTCCTCCTCCCGCAGCAAGTGTACCTCCTCCAAGCCAAGCCAATGCCGCATTTGTGGCAGCCGCTCCACTCAAGGAGGAAATTGCAGTACCTGTTGACGCTACTCCAAATGTTGTTGCATAGCCCATTGCAACTGTCGGCCCCATCGCAATAACAGCAGCACCTAGCCCCGCTCCAGCAACACCTGCTCCAGCATTTTTTACAATAGCCCCTTGATAATCTTTTTCTATCTTATCTGCTTGCTGCTTCCAATTTAATCTGACTTGCTTAACTTCCTCATATACCAGTTTTTTATCGCTAGGAACATTTCGTATTTTATCAAATAATTCTTGTATGTTTGTCAATATATCATACAAATCAGATGTTTTTTCTCCCAAGACTTCTATTACTTGATTGGTTTGTTTTATTACCTCTTCAACTTTATCTTGTGCTATTTGGAGGTTTGTTCTCTTCCTAATTATCATTTAACTTTTCCCTCCATTAAAGTAGAAATCGATTTCTGTTTTATTTTTTAATATTTTATCTTCTGGAACTTTACGCTTTTCAGCTAAAGTAATTGTTTTCTCAAAAGCCTTAATATACATTTCACTTCCTTGTAAGTCTTTTGTAAATTGTAACAATTCATTATCATCATATATCTTAGAAAGATACTGTAAACCTTCAACGTAATCTGTAAGAATTAGTTTTTCTCGTTTAAGAACAATTGCTTCTTCTTTTAAAGAAGTTCTTTGTGTTCTTCTAGTTACTTCTCCATACAATGAAATAGTAAACCTACCAATACCAATGATATTTAAACGCATGATAGACTCTGCAATATTTAAACTTCCACCACCATAAATGATACCACGTACAAGTACATCACTGGCATCAACTAAACAAAAAGTCCCATGAGCTACTGTCAACATTCTCTTAACCGTTGCATTTGTAAACGGCTCACATGTTTCCCATAATAACGAAAAAGACCTTATCTTTTTCTCAACTGTATTAAAATATCTTACCATGCGACGTATGGAATAAATAGTTCTCACTAACATTTCATTAATCAATACTGGAATAGTTTGCGCCACCTGAAATCTAATATCATAACCCTTCTTAAATATCTCCAGAGCCAATTCATTAATTGATTTATCAAATTCAGTTACAGGAATGTTAGCCTTTTTCTTAATAGCAATTATATCATTGGTCCATGCCCAGAAAGGGGAAGGAATTCCCATCCCACGCCCTTTACTGCTTGAAGACCCCGATATATCTGATACTATATGTCCAAACCAATTAATGAATCCACAGAATATTTTACTCGGTATGTTATTTCCCCGTAATACCCATTTCCCATCAGATTCCTGCAATGATATTAATTCACCATCTGTTACAAAATGAGATGTATTTGCAAACTGATCCAGAATTGAAAAAAACAAGCCCAATAATGTAGGATTGTGTCCAAGTGATTTAAAATGATGATTCTTCGGATTTAAATCAAATACCCAACTAGCGGCATCATCTGCGCCTGTCTGATCGTATGGAATCTTAAACTTTTTTTCTAAATATTTTATCGCAGATGAAGTAGAGCTATTCTTTGTCCCATTCCAACCGCACATTTTTGCAAAAGCTACTGTACGATCTTCAAACCATTTATCAGTAATATTTCCAACTGGTGAATCTCCTGGCTTCCCTATAAGAAATATATCTATTACTCCACACAAAACGCCACTACAAACAGATAAGATGTAGTCTATATTATCACAGTCAGCAGTCATTTTATTTATTGTGTGAGTATTTTCATCTATTTTACTCAAAATAGATGAAAGATCCGATTCGGCATCGGCTAATACTTCATCTAAATTTGCAGCAAATGCATATCCTTTTTGATTAATATCCAATTTTAATAGCATAACCAATAATTCTTCGTTCTCTTTCTTATCAACTATAGTAGTCTATAGGTTCACTTCTTTTTTACCAACAGCATATGTCTTTTCCGGAAAAAAGCACACCACAAGTCATATTTATTTCTATCTAACTCATGGCATACTAATTAATTTAGGTAGTTTATAAAATGTTGGCATATAAATATAATGTAAATGATTTATATAGTTGATGACAAGCTTGATTTTCTCCTGTTTTAATCAAGGTAACACAAGTTCTGACCAGATAGACTCTAGTATTTCCTCACGATTTGGATGTTCTTCTAACTTGGTAACAATTTGAGGAGCCATCTTATAGTATGTTTTAATTTCTTCTTGACCACCATCTTTCAAAACTAGATAAGAGTCCCTAAAATTTCTCAAAGTCATCAATTCATCACAATCATCTGCCAATCCTTTGTATGTTACCGCTGCTTCTGTCAGGTAACAACCTCTTTGTTCAATATGATAGTAAGCATCCGGTTCACCAAAAAATCCTGTTTTAGAGCGCACAAATCTCTCTGCATCACTCCTACATTGGAAAATAGCTACTTCTCTTCCCTTACGATATACAACAAATTCTATTTCTTTTTCCTCCCTATCTTACAATATTTAATAATTCTTCATAGCTGGAAAGTCCATCATAAACGATACAACTTAAAAAGGTTATTAATAAAAGTGTTTAAACAGACAGCAGTTTTCTGTTGCAAATTTATAATCTCTATTAAAGCCCTCAAATAGTGCATGTATTATACTCTGGTTAAACAAATTTTAGTTTTTAACTTCTTATCTAGTTTACCATTATTTCCTTTTTAATACAGAACATTTACGCTCTTTTTTCCTAAAAAATAGAATAGAACTAAGTCGTATTCTATATATTACGGATTTTACTTTTTTGTAACTACTTATGATATAATACTTATAAACTTTATTTTTTGTTAAAGTGATAAATTAACAAAATTTCTATCAGCAGTTTACGGCACTGTCTCACATATGAGAAAAACCGTTTTTAATTTTTAAAATGAATACAAGATTTAAAGTCAGATTACATTTTCATAATCACACTTTGAATCTTTTTATTTTGTTGAAGAACATTTAACTAATACGAGTGAGAAAAAAAGAAAAAATTTTACTTTATAAAAACGATAAATAAAAAAAGATTTTAAGGGAAAAATAAAAGGCTCCTAACAAATGTGGTGGGGTAAATAAAAATATTCATCGATATCTAAATCGAATCAAATACAAAATATATAGAATTATTTAAAGATATACGAAAGACAACGTGAACAGTCCCTTACATGCTTATTATCTCAATAATAAAATTAAGTCAGTCAAATGCCTTCATAAAAAGCTGGCACATGCTACACCTCATAAATTACGACATACAGGAGCGACACTTGCAAAACAAGCAGGACTTTCACTCGAAGCTATTTCAGAAGCTTTAACTCACAGTGATAAAGAAGTAACTAAGACTTATGTCAACACAAAAGATACTGTAAATCAGACTGTTGGAGATACTGCATTTCGTAGTCTAAAAAAATGATGGGGTGAATTTGGGGGTGAACTCTTGATTTTTAGACAAAAAAAGACATCCAAGAGAAAATTCTTGAATGTCTGTAAACGTTGATAGTATCGTATTGATTAACGTTTTGAGGCAACTGACTTCGTCAGGTTGCAGCCACATTTGTAAGCGACTAAAGTCGCAACAACTGTGTCAATTGCACCAATTTAGTAAGAAATTACAAAAAAGAACACCCCGAAAGGTGCTCTCTGTAAGTATCGTAATTCTTTCGAATTAACGTTTACTAAATTGTGATGCTTTACGAGCTTTCTTAAGACCTGGTTTGATAAGTACTGGTTTGAATAATTTTAGAATAGTTCAATATCAATATTTTGAAGTCTCCCTATTCATTTTCAATTTCAAAAAATATAAATGTGTATTTCTGAGAGAGGGAGATTGTGTATTTTAAATTTTTGATTATTTATGCTTCATAATCCTATTTCGATAATTACTCACTATCTGTTTCAACTAATATACAATTATAAAAATGTTTGTCCTTCGATAAAATCCTAAGTTTAGCACCACGTTGAACTACGACTTCTTGATATCTCTGTTCTTGATTCATTACATTTCCTGTATATATAGCACAAGTACCTTGAGGTAAATAAATTCTCAATTTATGATGATAATTTGCAATACCTCCTTTAGTTAAGGATGTAAATAAGAAACCCTTATCATACAAATCAACGTTTTTAAAACCTTTAGCAGCCTCTATATTATTTTTAAGAACACCTTCGTCAACACCTCTGTAAACAATAATTTCTTTTTTTATTGGATATTGAGAGATATATTCACTAACATCTTTTAATAAACTATCATCATAACCCTTTCTTAACATCCAACTATAGTCTTGGCCTGATGAACAGAATTGAATAATAAAATCAGTGTTTTCAGGAGAATCTTTCTTATTGTTTTGAGTAGTATATATATTTCCTTCAAAATCATCTACTTCTATGTAATGCGATAATCTATTTCTTGCAAATTTTCTAAGTCTTGTTTTATAATTTTCATCCCATTTATCATCCAACTCACCTGAAGAGTACTGATCTCCATATGCAATCTCATTCTCCCAGTTATCGCCAATTTTCTTTATAATTTCTACACAGCGATAAAACACTCGTTTATGTAATCTAATTAAACTCATACCAAATATTATATTATTTTTTATATAGAAACTCAAAGAAAATAATCTCTTTCTGAAAAATAAGTATTTTCTCGAAAGATCTTTAATAGTAGCTGACAACATCTATATTATACTTGTGATATTTATTTGGTATAATGTTGAAAGGAGGAAGTAAGATAAGATGAAAAAATTATTCGTATTATTATTGGTGTCTATATCTGCATTTTTGCTAATGGCCTGCTCTAAACAATCAAATATCTCCTTAGATGGAGAATATTACTGGATCAATGAAAATAGAAATGAAGTAGCTTTTGTTATAACTGGTGATACGGGAACTATTAAACATGGAGAGGCCGAAGGTTTTACTATAGACAAAGAAAAATCGACCATTCAATTATTGGGAGAAAATATCATTAAACTTACAAAAAGTTATACTTTTAAAAATGATGTATTTACTGTAGATATTTCAGGTATGAAGCACGACTATTATAAAAAAGATAGCAAGGCATATCAAGAAGCTTTAAAAAAGTATGGCTATCAATAATATACTCGAAAAATAAAGAAAACTATGCTTAATTCATAAGAACACTATACTCGAGTGTTCTTTTTTGTATCAGTAATATATTTTAAAATACTTGACTATAATCTGTATATACAGTTCAGAGTTATTTTTAATCATTTGAGAATTAATAGAGTAATCATATAATTTCTTTTGATATGATATAACCATGAAAAATATAAAAGAAAATAACATTCAAAAAACGTTATGGCATATCAAACGCCATTGTTATCATATAGAAAACAACCACTCTAACAGCGATATAACAGCTGAACTATTTCATTTAAAAGCAAGTGTTGAAATTTTAATTCGAATTTTCAATGATGAAAAACCCTATCCAAATTTGGACAGGGAAAAAGTTTTGTAAAATTAACCATTATGAACTATTCAATCAAAATTCAGATTAGCAAAATAACAATTCAAATCTATTTAAACTAAGTAAATTGGGCTTTCAAAATACCATTAGCATCAAAGAAGAAGTTTAGGTAATTTGTAGTATTGGCTGAAATTTGTGGATTTACATATGTTACTTTTATTCTAGAATCATTTCTATTTAAAATTTCAAATTTATTACATTGGGAAAATTTAAATCTTGCTTTTCCTGGATTTTTTCCTGCCGCCAAAACTCTGCTTCCATAATGCTGCTCCAATTGGCCATTTGGCATTGACATTATTGATACCATTTCAACTTCTTGAGTTGTCGAGTTAGATAAAATTACTACAAAAAAAGACAAACATACTTTTTCATCAGGGCTCCCTAATGAATAATATTGAGGAAGATTTGGAGTATAGAGTTCTACATTTCCTCCTTTTTTAACTATATCACCCACATAGGAATTTTGATTTTCACCAACAAATATTGATGTTTTTATATCCCCGATATTATCAGTTACTACTGTTTTCATATCCAGATGAATATATGCATCTTCAACCTCAAAGAACATATCACTCGATACAGGATTAGAATTTGGAGTCCCAAATGCTCTCCCGTTTAACAAAGAATAAACTATTCTTTCTGCACCAACTGCGAACTCAGAAATACCTCCATTTCCCGTACCATACAAATGGGCCCAATCAGATCGGATTTTCTCCTTTGAATTGAAACCTTCAATCATTTCATCTTCAACATACTTCAAAAAATAGAAGAATTTTTTCAAATATTTATTTTCTAATTCTTCAATCTCAAAATTTGTTAACATAAAATACACCTCCAATAGGATTATAACAAAGAAAACGCTTTCTATCAAATGCATTAGTTGCATTTTTTTCAAAACTATTATATAATTAAAATCTAGATTACTTTAGGAGGTCAAAATTGAGTAATTATAATTTAATTTCATTATTTTCTGGAGCTGGAGGTATGGATTTAGGTTTTAAGAATGCAGGCTTCAATATATTATGGGCCAATGACTTCCAAAAAGATGCTGTCGAGACTTACAGAAAAAATATTGGTGATCATATTGTACTTGGAGATATTACACAGATTGATTCAAGCGAAATACCTGGGACAGATATTGACGTCGTTATTGGAGGTTTTCCATGCCAAGGATTTAGTATTGCCAACAGCAAAAGAAATATGGAAGATCATAGAAATTTCCTCTACCTAGAATTACTTCGAGTAATTAAAGATAAGCAACCTAAATTTTTTGTTGCAGAAAATGTAAAAGGTTTATTATCTATGCAAAAAGGTAAAGTAATCGATATGATAGTTAAAGATTTTGAGTCCTTAGGATATAAGGTCGACTATCGATTACTAAACGCAGCTGAATACGGAGTTCCTCAAGCAAGAGAACGTGTAATAATTATAGGAAATAGACTAGGAATAGAAAATCCATTTCCAAAACCAACCCATAAAATCATAGTTGATAATGAATTAAATCTTTTTCCTGATTTACCTAATGCAATTACCACAGAAGAGGCAATTGGATTTTTATCAGACGTAGAATTACAAAATGGGAAAGTGGCTGATCATATTGTTGTTGATGGGAGAAAGGTTTATAATCATATTGCATCTACTAAAGTACAGGATACTTTCTTTGGAAGAAAATATCCTGTAAATCAACACGAAATTTGTGATTACTTAAGATACTATCGAGATAAATCTAATTGGACAACTAAAAAAATTGACGATTACTTTGGTTATAAACATACAGCAGGCCACTGGTTTAGGAAAGATAACAATTCCGGAAGCATTCCTAAACCGAGTGACTGGTGGAAACTTAAAGAAATTCTTAAATTTGATGATAAGTATGATAAAGTGGTTACAACACTTGTAGAAAAACCTATTCGTTTTGAGCAATCATTAAGAATCACAAATTGGGATAGACCAAGTGATACTATTACTGCAACTTCTCCTGAAATTCACGTCAATAAAACTAGACGACTTTCAGCAAGAGAATGTGCAATTTTACAAACATTCCCAGATGATTTTGTATTCTATGGGAGTCTAAATTCACTCTATAGACAAATTGGAAATGCCGTGCCCGTAAAACTTGCAGAAATGATTGCTTCTGAAATTGAACCTTATCTTAAATAGTCGAATAGAAAAAAAGAGTTCAAAATGAACTCTTTTTTGATACACAAAATTGCTATCTATTGTACTTTGGGAAAATACTAACTACACCACGTTAATTTATTAAAAATCCGTAGGCTTATTTTAATAGTCTGATTATTAACAAAAAAGTCTTTAACCTTTGTCCTAAACCTAATATAATTTTTTTAAATTAACAGTAGTTGTAACTCTGCTTTCCTTCTAGCTTCTGCATCTGATAATTTTTCACTATCCCACACATAAGCTAAGGATTTCCCCTTATTGTAAACAAGCCATACTTTGAATGGTTTAAGTTGCTTAATTTCATCCCATCTTGATTGATCGAGTAATTCTGGAAATTCCTGACTAGTTGCAAAGCTCCTTTGCTTTATTCTCTTTTCTAACCGCACTAACAGTGTTGGCTGAAATTGATTAAACTCTCCAATTAAAATTTCTTTTACTTTATGGAAATACTGATGAATAGAAGCATTCCGACCTTCTCTATATTCTCCAACTGCCTGTTTAATAGCTGACTCAGTATCTACTTCATAGAGCCTTAACAAGTCAATTAAACGAAAATAAAGGGCCTGCTTTGAAACTTTTAGATCCTCTTTTACCTTTTGGAAAGAATCGCATGCATAGAAAATCTTGGATAATAACACTATATCAGGCATGAGTATAATAGCTGAAAACACATTGGCTTCTCTCTCTAAAATTGATTCCTGATTATCCACCGACTCTGTAAAAAAAGATCCGTCATATTTTAAAATAAAATGGCCCAACTCATGACACAAGGTAAAGTGGCGTTTAGTTTCAGGGTTATCTTCTTCATATGAAAAAGTGGTGCCAAGTTCATCAATAATCGTCAAACCTTCGATCTTATGATTTGAAAAGTGATGACTGATAACTTGAATCCGATTCTGATCAATACAATGGTCAAAATAATAGCGAAAGTGATAGTTCAGTATTGAAACTTCTTCCTTTTTCATAAAAAAATAGAGGGCTTGTTTTGTGATTTTACTTACTCTTGAATACAATTCATCCAACATACAGAACCTCCTCTAAATCACAATTTTCCAAAAAACTAAACCAATTTGATTGAGTATATTGTGCAAAAAAAAGTGGACGAATGTCCACCAAAAATTAGTTACTAACCAATAATACTTTTCCTGAAATTAACTTTAAAATCTAACATGTACAACTTATTTTGATTACTTGCTCAATTAAGTTCAAAATAGACAAAAATACTATAACATTCCCCCCTATCTATTATTATCAAGTGGTACAAAGAAACTATCAATATTAAAAATAAAACCAGTCACTAATAGATACCGAAACCAAAATATTCTTGCATGCAAAAGAAGATATAACAAAAAAACTGAAAATGTTTAAAATGAAATACTAATGAGAAAGAGTAAAAATAAAATGATATTTATAAATACAAACTCTATTAGATTAAAACGAATTGACTTTACGTCTAAGTTCTAGTCCTAATTCTCTGTCTACCATTTTAACAAAATTTATTTTACCATAGATTTTCCTACGATAATCTTTTACTGAGCCGGCTTCACCAATCCGTTTCATATGATTCTCTATTCCAAATTTATTTATAAAATAAATCTCTTTTTTTAATTCTCTGACATATTCTCTTGAAATCGTTGGTTTTTCATTAACTACAACTCCAGTCACAATTTTTCTCTGACCATTTCGAATTAACTTTGTCTTTAGTTCATTGATTATAAAACCAGAATCTTCAATGATTGTTTCAAAAAGATTTCTAAAGTGTACTATCTTAAAATCTCCAGAAATTGTAATATCATCTGCATACCTTGTATAGGTAAACCCATTCCTCTCACATAGAATCTTTAACCTTTTATCTAATCGTTTACAAACCAAATTCGCAATATATGGACTAGTTGGTGCCCCCTGAGGAAGACAATCATTATAACAACAAAACGAAGCCAAATAATTTGATAATTCAGCTGTATAACCTAAATCCTTAAACAAGTAGAAGACTTTTGAACGAGGAATTGAAGGGAAAAAATCCTTTAAATCAAACTTGTATATATAATCGTGTCCAATATGTGGTAAAGCATTTTCTACAATAGATTTTGTAGGAATAAAACCAGTCACACAATCGTCACATAAGTTAGAATATAAGATAAATTCAAGTATCCATCGTTGTATTTTTTTTATATTTTTAGATGGTACCGTAAGCTTCCTATACTCTCCAATTTTTCTTTTTGGTATTTCCACCTCTTTATATTGATACTTGAGCCCATAAAACAATTTATAAAAGTAACTTTTTTTAATACCTAACAATCTTCTAAAATGTTCAATATCAAAAATTACAGGAACACCTTTTTCAATCAATCTATTTTTATAATTGGTAATATTTTCTTCTGTCCAATTCATTATATTTTCAACCTATTAACAACTATCCTCAATCCACTTGAGTATACATATAATAATAATTTAGCTACGGCTCGTAGCTAGATTATTATTCGCAATAAAATGAAATTTTATTGCGAATAAAACACTTTGACGATACTACGAGAGTCAAAAATCTAACATGCTATACGGAACATTTTCTTTGAATAGCGACTCGCTTATTCAGCACTCTTGTTCAATAAATCAATCTCATATGAAGAAATATGATCAGTTGAAATTGAATCCTCCGCTTTATACAGATTAGCAATTTTAACTAACCCTTCAAATGTCATATATGACATTTTATATTCTTTAAGTTTTGATTTACCTTTTAAGGTTAAAGAATAACTTGGAAGACCATCACCATTTTTTATAATTTTAATATATTTGTTTGATAGGCATTCCTGTAATGTATCTATATTGTAATAAAATTTATCTTCGATTTCAATAGCTACTCTCGTTGTATTATCATTTTTCTTTAATTTAACACACAAAAGGATAATAATAAGTGAAATATCTTTATCCGCTACTTTTCTTATTTTTAATCCTGTCTTAACTTCATTTACAAAACTATTTCTATCTACGTTTAAATTATCTAGTGCATTTGATTGCTTCCGGGAACGTTTAAATAGTGGTGACCAAGCATCATTTTCTGAGTACCAAAAACTAGAAAACGTATTATTAGGACATGAATCATATGTTGCAACCAAACTTTCTGTAGCTTGAAATCCTAATGCAAATTGTTGCTCAAAATTTTTTGTCTCAAATTCACGAATTTCTTTTTTTAATTCATCTTTTTTACGAATTTCTTTTTTTAATTTATCTTGCCTTCTTGAGAAGTATTTCTTTATAAATTCAAGATTTTCTCTATTCGAAAAAAAATAAAACTTCTCTAATTTTGAACTCTCAAGATATTTCCCTACTTTCCTCTCCGCTGTCTTCATTTTACGAATTTCTTTTTTTAATTCATCTTTCCTTCTTGAGAAGTATTTTTTTCTCGATTCAGGATTTTCTCTATTCGTAAAAAAATAAAACTCCTTAAATTTTGACCTATCAAAATAATCCTCTATTTTCTTCTCAGCATTTACCATAGAGTGAAGACAAATAATAATTATGCCTATGTCTATTTCAATATATTGCTCAAGTATTTTAAAGTAATCAATAATAGTTCTACCACTACCACTAAAATCATCGATAAAAATTAGATATTTTTTTGACTTTAATTTTTCGCTTAGTTCTTGAGAAATTTCTATTTTCCTAGCGTTAAAGTCTCTTTCTATTTTTCTTTTTCTAGGCTCTAAATATTTATTAAAAGGGTTTTTCTTTATTTCTTCATTTAGCTCTTCCATAGATTTAGTGTATTTCACTTCATTTTCCATACAAGCTTCAATTGTTCTTGTCAAATTTCTAGGAAGATGATTTAATGCCTTAAATTTTACCATTAATTCCTTTGAACTGTTGTTGATCTCTACATCTTTATTTGGAATAGATGAAATGTAACAATCGTTAATTGATCTGCATTTTCCATCAAGAAATTGGCTAAGCTCTCTATAAATGTCCTTTAGGTATTCATCAATATATTGTTCAGAATAATAAACAAAATTATTCTTTATAACATTTAAAAGAAATTTTCTAATATTTGGAGAAGTATCTAATAACTTATTTCCTGCTACAAAATGCCCTAAAGTTCTCCTAAAATATTTTATATAAGGTTCATCCGTGCCTTTTGGAATATTATTGTTTTTTCTAAATTTTCTTTCAACTCTTCGTAATTCAACTTTTTTCAAAAATAAATCTATTCTTTTTAATATATCCATAACTATATTCTTACTAAAAAACTGTTTACTGATAAAAATTCAAGTAAAAAAACTTAAATTCACCTTTTCTGTTTCTCGAAAATTTTCTTCCTTTCACCCATAAACTCAATCAACTCTTTTTTAAAAACTTTCTTCTCCTCATCAGTTAAGCCTTTTGAGTTCATACGGAAAAGCAATTCAATATTATCTAGTTCATCTGATTTTTCTTCTGAGTTTCCAACTAGATAATCAACGGACACATTTAAAATTTGTGCAATCTTAACAAGATTTTCTTGTGTTGGTTTTTTTGCTCCACGTTCCCATGAAGCATATGCTTGTTGGGAAATATCTAATTGTTCAGCTATTTGAGTCTGTGTTAGTTTTACTTGTTTCCTTAGTGTTTTCAAGCGTTCTGCGAATTCCATATGTGACCTCAAAAAAATATTTTAAATTTTTGCAGAAAACCGTTGACATCAACAACTAATAGTTGTATAGCAATTGAAAATAATAACCTTATCTTCAAGGCTAAATCACGATCTTTGAAAATTTAATAAAAAGTGCGTCTGACAACCAGAGAACTGATTGCCAAAACTACACTAAACTTCGTACCTTTATTGTAAATGTTTTGGAAAGGAAAGTCAAGTCTCTTTATGGTTGAAGTGAAGATATAAAACATTTTGTGGGCTTCCACGCATTTCGGACTTTCGCCACTTTTCCGTATGGTAAAGTGAACTGGTTTCGCCAAAGGGCGTAAGAGAATACATGAGGTATGATAGTAACTACCTTTTGAGATTGGATGGGAAAGCGATGGTAATTCATGCAAAGCACCTTGCTAAACGTTACCACCGTTAAGGAGGGATTCTTCAATCAAATAACTTTTCTTTACTGCTGTCTATCCTCATAAGATAGACTTACTCTCAAGCTACTAAGTCTTTCTTTTTCTTAGTAGCTTTTTTACTTTTATAATAAAAGAGAAAACTATGACAAACTTTTTTCGCACTACAATGTAAACGACTTTACAATAATTACACATTTACATATAGAATATTTAGTTCATCTGATAAACTAACCTCACAGCTATACACTCAAGTTTTGAATGATTTAGATTCTTTAGCAAAGAAATCACTCATCACAGAATTTTCTCATGCTGAAGTGGAATTCTATACTAGAATGTTTAAACGTAAACTCTCTTCTCACTACTACTCAAGAGTGAAGCTACCAGCTTAACTCTTTTTATTTTACAATCAGAAAGGAAAAAACTTATGATCCCAGAAACTTTAAAAATGAAACCAGAATTTATCGGTCCAGCCTACTACGAAAAATTAGGGAATGCTCCTCGTTATGTCTTTGGTAAAGAAGGAAAGTACCAAAGACATATTCTAAATAGTGAAACTCATGGAGCCTTCCACATTATTACACCTGCTTCAACCACTGTCTTCCCAGAAGATGCTCTAGTTGAAGCAGTTAATCCTATTTTCTTATCGGATACTTCGTTGAATGGAAATTCTGTCGCACCTGCACTCAACGTTTTTGCTGAGAAGCTAGTGCTCAAGAAATAACAAAATAAAGGAGAAAATGAAATGGCTAAAACTGGATTAAACTATGGAATCTATAAAGCACTAACGCATAGTGACACGATTACAACAAAGACTTATGTCAACACTTCTAATGTAGTTCCTATAGCAGTTGGTGAATTTGCTTTAAAGTTTCTAAAACAATAAGGTAAAAATAAGGTGAACTTTGAACTAAACTTTTCAAAAAAACATAAAAAAAGCACCCATGAGGTAAACTCTTGAGTGCTTTGAAACGTTGATATAATCGTATTGATTAACGTTTTGAGAATTGTGAAGCTTTACGAGCTTTCTTAAGACCTGGTTTTTTCTACATTATGATATTTATGGTAAATTATCACTAAAATCAAGTAATTTTAAGAGATAAATCCTCAATATTTACATATATAATCCTTTTGAAAATCGAGAGGTTATCAAAGGGTTATCACATTTTAGTTTTCGGAGCTTATGTAGTTGAGAAATACGAAATACTGTATCATAAAGATGATGTACAGTTTAGCAACAAATATACAGTTTCTTCGTGCCTGGACAATTTCTTTTTCTATCCTGAAGATATTTAAACAGTTCTATATATTATTTCTTGTGAGTAATTTTCATCAAAAAATTTCATAGAGTAGCTCCCTAGAATCATGGAAAAGTAGTAAAAATAGTTGTTATCCTAGTTGATTAAAAAAATCCCTGATTTCCTCATCTTTTATAAAATAATATATAATTTTCCCCTCTCTTCTAGTGCCCAAGATGTTTTGATTGGCTAGTTTACGAAGATGGTGGGAAGTAGATGCCATACTGAGATTTAGTAAACAGGCTATATCACAGACACAGAGTTCTTCAACAGCAAGAAGATAGAAGATGATATTTATCTGTTTATTATCGGTAAATTTTGTTAAAATGCGAAGTGATTTTTGGACTTTTTCCTTTTCAAGGTAGTTCGTTGCGGTTGTAATATTTTGCTGATTTATAACATTCACTTGGCAGATACTATCTTTTTTCATAATATTTTCTCCTAGCCTAATATAGTCCATAGTATGTCAAAACTGTTATTTTCAATCAGGATATATATCCCCAATCCTAAATAAACAACGGCAATAAACCATCTGCTATATTTTTCCAAAATTTCTCCAACAGAAGAGACTTGTGCCAATTTTTGGGCAGAAAAAACCAAGAGATAAATCATGACTAGAAAGGTAAGTAAAGCTACTATCAAATTTGCTAAATTTAAGGTAGTAAAATATGGAACAAAGACACCAATATTGTCAGCACCACAACTTGCAAAAGTAATCATAGCGACTAGAAATATCAGGTTTTTATTATCTTTGCGCAAACCTTCTTTGGCAATAGCTTCTCCATCAGAATCTCCTAAAAGCAAAACTTTGAGACCTAGGAAAATTGGAATCAAACCGAGTAAACCTAAAATCTCTTTACTAGGAATATAATTTAAGACAAATGCAAAAAGCAAACTTAGCAATATTAGACTAACAGAGCCTAGAAATTGTCCTAAATAGATGTTAATGATGTCTTTTCTGCTTTTTCTTTTGGCAAAAAATAACATTAGGATAATAAGTAAGTCTACGGCTGTCCCAGAATACAGGATTATTGAAGTAACAACATTTTGAATCATAAAATACCTCATTCAAATATATTTTTGAATGTATTCTAACATTAAACTTTGTAGATGTCAACTTAAAATCCACCAAAATATAGATAAGAAGTTAGTGTACCAAATATTAAAAAGCCCTGCCATCGAAATGACAGCAGGGCTTAACTTCAATATCCAGATAATATATTTATCTAAAAAAGGTACAGTTTTTATTGATTTGTAGTGCGATATAATGAGTTTCCAAAAATCAAAAATCGCTTAAAATCAATATTTTGACATCTATTGACGTGTACTGAAACCCTTACTTAACCTCTGTAAGGATATAATTACGGTACCAGTATATCATAAATAATAACAAAATCTTGACTTTCCGAAACATAATGATTTTCCCGAAAGAAAGAGATCAACCTAAAAAATTACTGTCTTACTTATGTAATGTTTCTTTAATATAATATAGAAATAAAAAGTATGTAAATGAAAAGATTTATCACATTACTTTTAGTGTCTCTATCTACAATTTTATTAATTGCATGCTCTAACCAATCAAGCAATTCTTTAGATGGCGAATACCGTTGAATAAACGAGAGTAGAAATGAAGTTGCCTTTACCATTTCAGGTAACAAAGGAGAGGCCGACACCTTTACAATTGATAAAGACAGTGCAACAATCGAACCGACTGGCTCTAATATCATAAACCGAAAAGAGAATTATACCTTCAAGGATGACGTATTCACTGTAGATATTTCAGGAACAAAGCAGGAGTATTACAAAAAGGATAGTGAAGAAATACAGCGACAAGTAAAACCCTCAAACTATTTGATATTCTTTATACAATAAAAACGCTTTTGTACTGACCCCAAAAGTTAGATTTTTTCTGTCTAACTTTTGGGGGTCAGTACACACCCGCATAGCGGGTATTTTTTTGTCTCGCACCTAGCGGAGTGAGACAGGCTAATAGTCACATAATAAAAAATTTACTTAAAGTCAGATTTTAAATACTTTAGAATAGTTCTTTCTAAAACTTACTCCCAAATTTTTTTGCTCGTATAATTCATCAGGGGTTTGGGGATTCCCCAAAATTCAAATCATCCCAAAAAGTACATACACTTTGTGTATACAAATTTTAGGATGATTTTGGGAGTGTGTGTATACAGACTCTGAGCTCGCAAAGTCATATTATGAGAAATCTTTCCTTCTCGATAAAATAATCCCAAAAATCAATTTGACTGTCATTTGTGTGTACAAATATTTTAAGAAGATATATAAAAAACGCTGCAAAATTTTTAACAGCGTTTCCTTATTTTAAAATTCTCATATGTCTTTCTTTTTTATGGTTAGCATCATAGTATTCCAGCATCGCATGATACAAACGAGCCTTCGTTTTATCTTGTTGTTTAATTCCATGAAGAAATAATTCTGCTCGCTTTAATTTCAATATGTATTCACATATCTGATCAAAATCCTTATCCATATTACTTTTGAAAATAAACATCTTTTTCCTCCATCACATCAACTATTTTTTGCATCAAAATAGACATATCCATTTTGTTTTCATAGCTTATTCTCCCAACTACAGTTGCAAGACGGGCTATAGAATTGATATTCTTTCCGACTTGTTCCAACTCTTCTGTTAAAGGAACTAAACCTTCAAAAGAGACTTTTTGGATGTTCAAATCTGTTCGTATTAATTTTTGTCTAGCAAACTCAGAAAAATTACGAATATTTTCCTTCCTCATGCAATCATTTAATTTTTTATTTTCTTCTTCCGTCAAAAACACCTGTTTCAACACAGATTTTATTCTCATGGTCCTATCACCTCGTTTTCTTATTTAGTCGTTTTACAAGTTCTTTCACTTGTTTACTTGTCTTCTTTTCATATTCTATCATCAGCTCAACGCAGTAGTGAAATATCCTTACATTATCCAAATCCTCACTTTGTTCTGCTATTCTTTCTAACTGACGTAAGTTATTGATAATTCTTCTAACTTGAAATATAAAGTCATGATAAGATTCAAAATCAAATTGAAGATAAATAGGCGAGCTCTTAAATAACATTTTTCTGGCATAAGAGGAAAAACTTAGATGATTTGTCATTTCAATCAAGTTATTCACTATTTCATTTTGCTCCTCAGTGATGTAACATTTCTTTAGAACAGTCCTATATCTACTCATTTATCATATACTTCTTTCGGACATTTTCATGGGCAATAGCTTTGCACTCCAGCATACGTTCCTGCTTTAAATTCTCCATAGACTTAAATAAATACGCCAAAGGAGACGTCGCATCCTCAGGAATCCGTTCAATCATGCTAATGACTTCATCACTAGTTACATACCCACTAGCCAAATACTCGCCTATCTTCATCTTCTGAGCATGTGTTAAAGTGTAATTGTTAGGATACAAAAATCTATCATTGTACTTATAAGAAATGGATTCTAACAAAGAATAATATTTGGGTGGAATATAAGTTTCAGGCTTTCTAGAACTATTATCCAGTATATTCTCAATCTCTTTCTTATTCTTACTCTTGTTCTTAATCTCTTGCGTTACATTATCATTTTCATCCGTTACTGTAACGTTACAGTCTAAAACGAGTTGTGGCTCGCCTGTAATTAGTGCTTTTTGTTTTTGTCTATGACGAGCAACACGTTCCCTAGTTTGTTTTCTAATCTTTTCTAGTCCATCTATATTCTGATGTTTCTCCCATTTTGGAATGGTAATAGCGCCATCTATGATTTCTATCATGCCAAATTCTTCAAACATGCTGAGAGCTAATTTTACAGATGTAGCCTTTCGTCTAAACACTGTTGAAAGCATCTCTTCTGTGTAATAAACCTTGTTCCCTAGACTTAATATGCCACTATTATTTTTCTTTCCTGCAAGCACCAGAATTTTAAACCATATTACAATAAGAGTATCTCCTTCTGGCATTGATTCTATTAGCTGAATTTTTTCATCATCAAATATATCTGTTGTTATCTTGATCCACTGAACACCATTCATACGAGTACCTATCTTTCATATTGCTTCAACCATCGTGTTACTGCTCTTTTATCGTATAAAGTCACTCCATCAATCACCATGGTTGGCATTCCTTCTTTCGTCCATTTTTGGATTGTTGTCGTAGATACATCTAACCACCTAGACAAACCTGACATACGAACCATAGGTTTATAAAGTTCTTTATCTTCAAATACTCTTGCTACAGCATTTGAAATCATCTCATCATAGTGAGCACGTAATTGCTTCTCTAATTCTTTAGGAAGCTGGACAACTAAAGTAGTTTCCGACATAAATTCACACCTCATTTCTAAATTAAATAAGCTCCGAAACCATTTAATTTGTTATTCATTTTGAATTATATATCCTTTTTGAATTTTTGTCAAGCTTTTTTATTCAAAAAGAATAAAATGTGTTATAATGATAAAAAGGAGGTTCTTATGACGAATCATATTACTAAACTGATAGAAAATAGCGGAAAAAAATTGACAGAAATTAGCGAAGCTACAAATATAGCCTATCCTACACTTTCTGGATACAATCAAGGAATCCGCAAACCTAAAAAAGATAATGCTGAAAAATTGGCAAAATACTTTAATGTTTCCGTCGCTTACATTATGGGACTTGATAGCAACCCACACGCTCCATCAAATCTTAAAATTGTTACAGATAGTTTCAAAACATCTAAAATTGGTTCTGTGACACCTTTTAAAAGCGATATGGAGAAGTTAAAGAAGAGCATCGAATTTGGCGAAAGGGCATTAACACTACCACTTGATGATAGTTTTTCAGATGAATTTCGTCATATATTCTCAGAATATCTAGCTGAGAAAAACAAACGTTTTATGTCTGAGTTTATAGATTATATGAATCACCAAAATAAAGATTCTAAAGTTTGGCAGAGCTGGATTAAAACAGACGAATACGCTATCCGCCAAGAAGATAGAAAAAATAGATAGACACTCATTTCTCAATTACATAAGCTCCGAAAACTTAGATACGGAGAAAAAATGTCTATACACAAATACAAAACAAAAAAAGGAATCCTATACTATGTCAGCTTTTACATTGGCTTAGATGCTTATGGAAAGAAAAAAAGGCACTTAAAGAGAGGGTTCAAAACCAAAAAAGAGGCAAAATTGTACGAAGCTCGTTTAGAAGCTGGTGTCGTTGCCCCCACAGTAAGTACCGACAAACCTAACCCCAAAGTCACTTATAAAGAACTTTATCAAGAATGGTTTAATGCCTATGTTGGTACCGTCGAAGAAACAACTTCTTCCCAAACAAAGAATATCTATCGAATACATATTCTACCCGTATTTGGCGATAAATGTGTTGACCAAATCAGTCCTTTAGACTGTCAAAATTTTATTACACAAAAATCTCAGACTTTCAAAAATATCAAGCAGATAAAATCCTATACCTCAAAAATTTTTGATTTTGCAATCAATATGAACTACATTGATCGCAATCCAATGAAGAATGTTATCATGCCTAAAATCAAAAAGACAAGATCAGATAATTTTTGGTCACTGGAGGAATTACATCATTTCCTTGATATAGTGAAAGAAACTGAGTCATTTAAACATTTTGCTTTATTTAGACTTCTTGCATTTAGTGGACTACGAAAAGGAGAGTTATACGCTTTAAAATGGGCTGATATTGACTTTGATAGCAATCTCTTAAACATAGATAAAAGTCTAGGAAGAATTGACGGTAAAGCGATTGAAAAGAGCACAAAGAATGAATCTTCAGTTCGTACAATCTATCTTGATGATGAGACAATCGATATTATTAAGCAATGGAGAAATTTCTATCTGAAAGAACAATCTCAGCTTCCTCTTACAAATCTGAATATTAGTGATGAATATATGTTCTCTTACATATCAAGTAATGACAAAATTGAACCTTTGCATGCTGATTACATTAATAACGTACTGAATCGAATTATTAAAAAGCATAAATTAAAACCAATTAGCCCACATGGGTTTAGACATACACATGCAACACTTATGTCTGAAATTGGAATCGATCCTTCTAATACATCAAAACGTCTCGGTCATGCAAGCAGTCAGGTGACATTAGATGTCTATACTCACACCACAAAAACTGGTGAGAAAAACTCTATTGACAAATTTGCAGACTATCTCAATAAAGCAAAATAAATCATGATTTTAAAAATTTAGAAGAGGTTATCAGAAGGTTATCACAAAGCTATTTGAGCTCAAAAATCGACAAAAAAGCACTTTGCAAAATTTTTGCAAAGTGCTTTGAAACGTTGATATAATCGTATTGATTAACGTTTTGAGAATTGTGATGCTTTACGAGCTTTCTTAAGACCTGGTTTCTTACGTTCAACTTTACGTGAGTCACGTGTAAGAAGTCCTGCGCGTTTCAATGAATCGCGGAAGTCTGGGTCTACTTGAAGAAGGGCACGAGCGATACCATGACGGATAGCTCCTGATTGACCAGCGTATCCACCACCTACAACGTTAACGAAAACGTCGTATGAACCTACAGTTGAAGTAACTGCGAATGGTTGGTTGATAACGAGACGAAGGTCAGCGTGTGGGATGTACTCTTCAACATCTTTTTTGTTAACAGTGATTTTACCAGTTCCTGGAACAAGGCGAACGCGTGCAACAGCGTTTTTACGACGTCCAGTACCTGTATATTGTGCTTGTGACATACTTTATTGTTCCTTTCCTTAGATAAGTCCTGAAATATCAAGAACTTCTGGTTGTTGTGCAGCGTGAGTGTGCTCAGCTCCAACAAATACTTTCAACTTCATACCTTGAGCGCGTCCAAGAGTATTGTGTGGAAGCATACCTTTAACTGATTTCTCAATCAAACGTACTGCATTTTTAGAACGAAGTTCACCTGCAGAGATTTGTTTCAATCCACCTGGGTGGTTTGAGTGAGTGTAGTAGATTTTATCAGTTGCTTTTTTACCAGTCAATTTAACTTTTTCAGCATTGATAACAATCACAAAGTCACCTGTATCAGTGTGTGGTGTAAATGTTGGTTTGTTTTTTCCGCGAAGTACGCTAGCAACTACTGCAGAAAGACGTCCAAGTGGTACATCAGTTGCGTCAACTACGTACCATTTACGTTCAACTTGGCCTGGTTTAGCCATAAATGTTGTTTTGTTCATGATTTCTCCTATATATAGTTCGATTTTTGTTTACGGTGATGGGTGTTCCTTCCCATCGAAAAGTATTTGGAAGGTTCCGGGGCCTTTCAAATGGGGTAAACAATACCGCCTACTATCATATCAAATTTCACCCCTAAAAGTCAATAGATATGAAAAATATTTTTCTAAATTCCGCTCTTTTTATCTCTAAAAAACCTCGCTTTCGCGAGGCTCTTCTATTTATAAGATAAGGCACGTTTAAAGGTTTTCCAAGGACCTAAATCATCTGTTTGCAGAACGAGACTAGCATACATACGCCCGATAAAGACTGTTGCAGTTACTGCAAAAGCAATCGTAATCGCAAGCGAAACCCAAGCTTCTAACCCATTTGCATAGCCATTAATAGCTCTAAATGGCATGAAGAAAGTCGAAATAAAGGGAATATATGAACCGATTTTCAAGATCAAATTATCCCCTGCAGAGCCTAAGGACATGACGCCAACAAAACCTATCACAATCACAATCATCAAAGGTGACAAGGCTTTTCCTGCATCCTCAGGACGAGAAACCATAGAACCTAGGAAGGCTGCTAAAACTACGTACATAAAGAGACTGACTAAAATAAAAAGCAAGGTATTTAGAGAGAAAGCATCTCCCAAATGGTCCAAAATACCAAACTGAGCTAGCAATGGCAAATCTTTAAAGAGAAGAATGGCAGCGAGACCACCCACAACATAGATGCCGATATGAGTCAAAATCACAAGCAACAAGGCAAGCATACGAGCATAGAAATAATGGCTGGCTCGAATACTGGAGAAGACCACCTCCATGATTTTGGTTCCTTTCTCGCTAGCCACTTCCTGGGCAGTGACACTAGCATAGGTAACTAAAATCATATAGAGAAATGCTCCAACCGCTGTAGCCGCGATTGTTTGAATCATTTTTTTATTTTCCTTGGATTCATCAATTTTCTCCGTAAAGTTAACTGTTTGTTCCAAGCGTTTTTCCTGCTCTTGCGACAAATTAGCTGCCGAACGATTGAGTTGAGCTTGAAGCTCATTTAACTTGCTCGTCACTCCTAGCTTAATAACACTCTCAAGGGAAGTTTCGCCATGATAAACTGCCTTCAAGACACTATCCTCTTGATCAATGGTCAAAAAGCCTTTTAATTTTTCATCCTTGATAGCAGCTTGAGCACTTGCTTCATCCTTGTAGTCAAAATTGAGACCATTGGTAGATTTGAGACCTTCTGTCACAGCTGGTACAGTGCTAATAACTGCTATCTTGCCACTCTGAGCCATTGATGAGCCTTGGAGATAGCCAATTCCCCCAGATAGACCGATAAACAAGAATGGTGAAATCACCATAAAGAAGAAACTCCACGACTTGATGTGTCGAAGATAGGTTTCTTTCATTACAACCCACATATTTCTCATACTTCCACCCCTGATTCTAGTTTAAAGATTTCATCGATTGTTGGCGCTTGTTGATCAAAGGTTGCGATATACTGCCCCTGAGTCAAGATTGGGAAGAGTTCTCTTCCAGCACTCTCATCATCTAGGATTAATTTCCAACTGCCTTGCTTGGTCAATCTCACCTGTTTGACATGAGGAAGGTTTTCCAATTCTTCCTTACTTCGTTCACTTGAAACAAAGAGACGCGTTTTCCCATATTGATTGCGGACATCCTGGACTGGTCCATGCAAGACCACACGGCCATCTCGAATCATCAAAATATCGTCACAAAGTTCCTCGACGTTGGTCATGACATGGTCAGAAAAGATAATAGTTGCTCCGCGCTCTTTTTCTTGAAAAATGACTTGCTTGAGCAATTCTGTATTGACTGGGTCCAAACCACTGAAAGGTTCATCCAAGATAATCAAGTCTGGTTCATGAATCAGAGTAATAATGAGCTGAATCTTCTGCTGATTTCCTTTTGACAGACTCTTGATTTTATCTGTCAGTTTTCCTTTCACTTCTAACATCTTCATCCATTGAGGGAGTTTTTCCTTGACCTCCTTGGCATCCATACCTTTTAGAGTCGCCAAGTAGCGAACTTGTTCAAGGACTGTCAATTTAGGCATGAGACTGCGTTCTTCAGGCAGATAGCCAATCCGAGCATAGGTCTCCTGACGAATATCCTGACCATCCAAACTGATTTCTCCTTGATATTCTAGGAATTTCAAAATACTGTGAAAAATCGTTGTCTTTCCAGCACCGTTTTTCCCGACTAATCCCAAAATACGACCTGGTCGCGCTTGAAAGTCAATACCAAACAAAACTTGCTTGGGTCCAAAACTTTTCTCTAGACTTCTTACTTCTAGCATCTTTCACCTCCGAAATATGTTGCACTTATTATACTCTTTTTTGATAGCCTTTACAATGATTTTTGTCCATTTTTATTATCCTCATTTTGGTAAAAAATCTTGGAGTATTTTTGGTTATAAGTACATTATACAGTGGTAAACTCCAAGTTATCTTCTCTGTTCCTCAACTGTCCATTTTTGATCTTGAATTGTTATTCAAAAAGCAAAAATCCACCCCGAAGGATGGATTGATACTTTAACGCACTTCTGCATTGACTTTTTCTTCAAGTGACGCTTGGATTTTTTCCATGTAACGTGCGACTTCTTCATCAGTCAAGCTGTCTTCTGGATTTTGGAAGGTCAAGCTATAAGCCATTGACTTCATACCAAGTCCCAATTTTTCTCCTGAGAAGACGTCAAAGAGTTTGATATCTGTCAAACGTTTCACCCCGGCAGCTTGGATAGCATCTACAACTTCTTGATGAGTCACTTCTGCCTTGAGGAGAAGGGCAACGTCACGACTGACTGCTGGGAATTTCGTGATTTCCACAAATGGAGCAGCAGATTGAAGCGTATCTTCGATGGCTGAAAGATTGAGCTCAGCTACATAAGTTTCTGGAATATCATAAGCCTTGGCAGTGACTGGATGCACTTGACCAAGGAAACCAAGAACTTGCTCACCCAGTGAAATCACAGCTGTACGACCTGGATGAAGGCTAGCGATTTCAGATGTCGCTGTATAGGTCACTTCTAGTCCCAAGCGAGTAAATAATGCTTCTAGGATTCCCTTAGCATAGAAGAAATCAACTGGAACTGCTGCTGTTTGGAAATCTTTTTCAGCAACCAAGCCTGTCAAGGCAAGGGCAAAGCTATTGATTTCATTTGGAAGTTCTTCTTTTGGATTACCTGTTTGTTCAAAGACTTTTCCAATCTCGTAAAGGGCCAAGTTTTTGTTCTTACGAGCTACATTGTAGGCAACGGTATCAAGGATACCTGAGATCATATTTTGACGGAGGACTGAACGATCCACAGTCATTGGCCACATGAGTTCTGTAAGGTTACTTGGTTGAGCTGTGAATTCAACTGCTTTTTCAGGAGTTGTCAAAGCGTAGGTGATGATTTCTGTCAAACCTGCCCCTTCAGCAATGGTACGAACTTGGCGACGAAGTTTTTGTGTCGCAGTCAATTCACCAGCTGTACCATCATCTTTTGGAAGACTGGTTGGCAAGCGGTCATAACCATAGATACGAGCGATTTCTTCAAAGAGGTCTGCTTCAATTGTGATATCCCAACGACGACGTGGTACGCTGACTGTAAAGCTGTCTGCATTTCCAGAAAGACCAAAACCAAGACGACGGAAGACATCTTCTACATCAGCATAAGAAAGTTCAGTTCCGAGGACACGGTTAACATCTGCAAGAGTTGAAGAAACTTCCACATCAGAAGTATCAAGTTCACCCGCAGAAACGATTCCTTTACGCACCGTCGCACCTGCAAGTTCTGCAATCATGCTAGCTGCCGCATCAAGAGCTTCGTTAACAGTTGCCACATTAATGCCTTTTTCAAAGCGAGAAGATGACTCAGAACGAAGATTCAGGCGACCGCTGGTCTTACGGATTGATTTTCCGTTGAAGACTGCAGCTTCAAGAACGACACGACTAGATTTCTCAGAGATTTCTGTAGCCTGCCCGCCCATGACACCTGCAAGGGCTACTGGCTTGTCTGCGACAGTGATGACTAGGTCATTCACGTCTAAGTCACGTTCTTCACCATCTAAAGTCACTAATTTTTCACCAGCACGCGCTTCACGCACACGAATGTCAGTTCCTTCAAAGGTATCCAAGTCAAAGGCATGCATAGGTTGACCAAAGTAGAGAAGGATGTAGTTGGTCACGTCCACTACGTTATTGATTGGACGGATTCCTTCGTTCATGAGAAGATTTTGTAACCATTGTGGACTTGGTGCGATAGTCACATTGTCCAAGATACGAGCTGCATAGTAAGGTGCCTTGTCTGTTTCAATGCCCACAGAAAGAGCATCTGCTGCAGCTTGGTCAGTTTCTGAAAGAGTAAATTCTTTAAAGTTGACTGCCTTGTCATAGATGGCTGCCACTTCGTGAGCCACCCCACGCATAGAAAGGGCATCTGCACGGTTGGGGGTGATTGAAAGTTCGATGATTTCATCATCCAAGTCTAGGTAAGAGAAGACTTCCTCACCTGGCACTGCATCTTGAGACAAGATTTGAATGCCATCTGCAAATTCCTTTGGTACAACAGAGTCAGAAATTCCCAATTCACCAAGTGAACAAATCATTCCAAGTGACTCTAAACCACGGATTTTTCCTTTTTTGATTTTGTAATTGTCAGCGATACGAGCTCCTGGAAGTGCCACTATAACCTTGATGCCTGCACGCACATTTGGGGCACCACAAACGATTTGACGGGCTTCTTCTTCGCCAACGTTAACCTGACAAACATGGAGGTGAGTTTCTGGCACGTCTTCACAAGACAAGACCTCACCAACTACAATTTTTGAGAGACCAGCAGCAGGCGATTCCACACCTTCTACTTCGATCCCTGTAGTTGACATTTTCTCAGCCAACTCTTGTGATGGCACATCAATGTCCACCAATTCTTTTAACCATTTATAAGATACAAGCATAATTTAGTTTTCCAGAATGACAGTTGTCACTCTAGTTCTTTTCCTTTCCTATCATTTCAATAGAAGAATCCTCTTCTTACCTTAATTTCTTTTTCAGTAACCAATCCGTATCTACTTTTTGACCAACCATAAAATGATGTTGGCTAAATTTTTCAAAACCATATCGATTATAAAACTCTTGAGCTTTTGTATTATGCTCCCAAACACCTAGCCAAGCCCAAGAAAAACTATTTTTTGTAGCACATAGAGGCGTTGAATTTCAAAAGCGTCCTCTAATTCTCTCTCAGTTTGAGCAATTCCCCAGTTGACTTTGAGAAAACCGGCTATCTCCTCTTCATGCATAATGAAATAGATTTCAGAGTCAGGATTTTCCAACTCAGTTGACAAAGTTTTCAGACTATAAGCCTCTTCAAAGTATTCCTGTAACTGCTCTTCCGTATTATCATGCGCAAATGTTTCACGAAAGGTTTGTTTGGCTATTTTAGCCAACACCTCAACATCTGTCATTTCTACTTTTCTAATCATTATTTAAACTGTTCTGAGAAGCGGACATCTCCTTGGTAGAATCCACGGATATCGTTGATTCCGTAACGGAGCATAGCTACACGCTCTTGTCCAAGACCAAAGGCAAAACCAGAGTAAACAGTTGCATCGATACCACTCATTTCAAGGACACGTGGGTGAACCATACCGGCACCCATAATTTCGATCCAACCCGTTTTCTTACATACGTTACAGCCTTCTCCACCACACTTGAAACAAGAAACATCCACCTCAACAGATGGTTCTGTGAATGGGAAGTAAGATGGACGCAGACGGATCTGACGCTCTTCACCGAACATTTTTTGCACAATCAACTGAAGGGTTCCTTGAAGGTCTGCCATAGAGATATTTTTCCCAACTACCAAGCCTTCGATTTGGTGAAACTGGTGACTGTGAGTCGCATCGTCTGTGTCACGACGGAAGACACGCCCTGGTGAGATCATTTTCAAAGGACCTTTAGAGAAATCATGGGCATCCATGGCACGCGCCTGAACTGGAGACGTGTGAGTACGGAGTAAGATTTCTTCTGTGATATAGAAAGTATCCTGCATATCACGGGCTGGGTGGTCTTTTGGAAGGTTCATACGTTCAAAGTTATAGTAGTCTTGCTCCACTTCAAAACCATCCACGACTTGGTAACCCATACCGATGAAGATATCTTCGATTTCTTCACTGGTTTGTGTGAGAACATGACGGTGACCAATCGCAACTGGGCGGCCTGGAAGCGTCACATCGATACTCTCGCTAGCTAATTGTACAGCGACTTTCTTTCCTTCCAAGAGCTTAGCTGTTTCTTCAAAGGCTGCTGTCAAGACATCACGAGCTTCATTGACGTGTTTCCCAATGATTGGACGCATCTCAGCAGAGACATCTTTCATCCCTTTGAGGATTTCAGTAAGTGAACCCTTTTTCCCAAGGACTGAGACACGCAAATCTTGCATCTCTTTTTCATTTTCAACAGTAATCTGCTTCAAGCTAGCCAGCGTTTCTTCACGAAGCGCTTTTAATTGTTCTTCAATAGTTGACATAATTCCTCCATCAGTAGCTTATCAGACAAAAAGAAAACCACATGCCAAAAACTCCACTCGGAGCGTTGACACGCGGTACCATCCGTTTTCATCTGACAAGTCAGACCTTCATTTCTAAATCCATGCGCAAGTGAATTCACCCAGATTTCATATAGAGAGCTTGCAGTCACGGCTCTCCTCCCTGATATACTTCCCTTGAGTTACTAGTCTTGCAGATTTCTATTCAATTACTATTTAGTTTATCAGATTTTTAGTTAAAAAACAAGTTAGATTAGACTAATTTCAATACAAAACTCGTTCCTTTTTCTGTTGCTCTATTTTCCATAAATCCAAGCGACTTGAAACAGCGCCTAGATACATGATTGTAAGTGTAGATTTCCTTGACTCTCAATTCTTTCCATCCTTTTATTCGAGCCAATTCAATCAAAGTACTTAGGATCTTTTTTCCAAGTCCTCGATGTTGGTAAGCGGGATTTCCAATTACAATGGGGAGATTATCCTGAGATAGTGTAACATCCCCAATTGGAAACCATTCACCCTTCTCCTTGACTTCAATCCAAAAAAGCTCACCATGCTGATCCAAATAGGAATACATAGCTTCCAAAGTTTCTTGACTGTAAGGTCTCTTCATACCATCTACGAGGTAAACCAAGTTCATATCCTGATACCAAGCAAAAGCTTCCTCACAATGATTGACCTTACAATAAGGAACGAGACGTAGTGAATTATCTATTTGTAAAATCTGTTTCATCAGCTTTCCTTTTCAATAAGAGAATTGCTGCTTGGTTAAAACCCTCACACCAGTTATACCATTTTGCTTCATACTCATCTTGAGGTAAGATATGATTTTTCAAATCCAGAACAGAGTAAATTTTTCTTTCCTCACAAGCTTGCGCATAGAGATGATATAGTTCATCACCACCATCTCTATCCCACTCAGCAGAAATCGTATCCCGACCTGCCAATAAAGCCTGATAAGCCCTGTGATGCCCATCTGTAATCAACAAGCAATTTCCAAATGCAAGAATACTAATTGGATCAACATTGTTTAGTTCTACCGACTGATAAAGCATATGGATATCTTGTAACTTCTTTTCTGATAAGTATAGTTGAGTCGGATGAAGATCTGCTATATTGACTTTCATTTCTTTCTTCTCAAGGGAATTTGATACTCACTTCTGCTTACCTTTAAATCGCCATTGGAAGCGGAGT
Organism: Streptococcus sp. SK643; assembly: GCF_000259505.1. GTDB lineage: Bacteria > Bacillota > Bacilli > Lactobacillales > Streptococcaceae > Streptococcus. The sequence continues at coordinate 237,276 of NZ_AJMM01000006.1, read as the reverse complement.
TTGTCATAGAAGGGAAACTCAATAAATAGGACTCCCAAGCCCACACAGAGACTGGCAAGGACATCTGATGGGTAATGAACTCCCAGATAGACCCTTGATACCAGCACACTGACTAGGTAAAGAGCAAGGACGATTTGCACGATTTTTCTCCAGACCGAATCTTTAATCCGCTGACTAAGAATAACAATCAAAGTCCCTACCATCAGCGTCACAGCCAAAGAATGCCCACTTGGGAAGGAAAATCCCTTCTCCTCGACTAGATGTAAGATAGCTGGTCGTGGGCGCTGATAGATGTTTTTAAAGGTCACAATTAAAAGACCTGCCAAAGCCAGATTTCCCAGCATGAAGAAACTTTCTATCTTCCACCGCTTACGATAAAAGACAAAAGCTGTAATGACAACCCAAGTGATAATCACTGGAATATCAATCAAGCGTGTGATGGCTCGGAAAAGAATAGTCAAGTAATCTGGCAAGTCTCCTCGAACGGCAGTCTGAATCGGTTGGTCAAAACCGACCAGCGTTTCAGGGTAAAATTTGACCATGTAGCCAAGAATAACGAAAAGTAAAAGGGCAAAACTGCCCTTCATTAAAAATGTTTGTTTATCTCTCATAATGTTTTAAGGTTGGTTTCAAGAGAACATACAACAACCAGAATGAAACGGAAAAGATTACACCCTCAATCAAGTTAAAAGGCAACACCATAGTCATTAGGTAGTTGGAAAGTCCCAAAATTTTTCCAATATCAAAGTTAGCAAACTTAGCGTACAAAGGAACAGCGTAAACATAGTTGAGAACCAACATAGCCACGGTTAAACCAATAGTTCCAGCTAGAGAACCTAGTAGGAAACGAAGGGTTGTCCGTTCCTTTTTCCAAATCAAAGCAAATACGATGACAAAAACTCCCAAAGCCACGATATTCATTGGCAAACCAATGTAAGTATTCACTCCCTGGCTATTAAGAAGCAGTTTCAAGAGTGAGCGAAGCAAGAGAACTCCTAGAGCAGCAGGCAAATCCATGACCACCAAGCCCACAAGGACTGGCAAGATACTAAATTCGATCTTGAGGAAGGACGCCGCTGGTAAAAGCGGAAAGTCAAAGTACATCAGCACAAATGAGATGGCTGATAAAATCGCAATGGTCGAAAGTCGACGTGTGTTTGTCATAACAGGTTCCTCCAATTTTCTATAAAATCAGAAGAAGTTAGAAAGGATTCCTCTATCTATTCTCACTTTTTATATCCCAAAAGTTCCCTCTCACTCTATTAAAGAAAACAAAAGCAAGCGGTTACAGTTTAGCTATAAATCTATCAGAACAGACAAAGCTATTCTTTCGTCTTCTCCCATCCAGACTATACTGTCGGTTGTGGAATCTCACCACATCAGCTTGCGCTCGCGGACTTATTTGGCTAAGATATTTTGGATTAATCTAGGCGTCGCAGTCGAAGATAATACTTAAGTATATCAAGACAATACAACGACGAAAAAGCTAAAATAGATAGTCAAATTTACCGCCGGTCGGGAATTTCACCCTGCCCTGAAGACTCTTTTATCATAACAAAAAACGCTTGCAAGCGCAAGCATTTTGTTCATTTTCATTTTTTATTTCAATTTATCCACTTCATAGGTATGAACGAGCTCAAGACCTACAAAGTTCTGCTGGCGAAGAGCCTCGTAGACAATCATGCAGACGGTATTAGACACATTGAGACTGCGGACATGTTCATCATTCATGGGAATACGGAGAGCCTTTTCAGGATGTTCTCGCATAAAGTCCTCAGGCAAGCCCTTGTCTTCACGTCCAAAGAGAAAATAATGGTCCTCATCAGTCGATAAATCCACCTCAGAATACACTTTCTCAGCAAATTTCGAGATCAGATAGAGTTTGCCCTTCATCTGAGACATGAAATCTTCTAAACTGTCGTAAAAATAAATCTCTAGCTTATCCCAATAATCCAATCCAGCCCGCTTCATCTTGCGGTCATCAATAGGAAAGCCCATTGGTTTGATGATGTGGAGGGGAGAATTGGTCGCAGCGCAAGTACGCGCGATATTGCCTGTATTTTGTGGAATTTGGGGTTCAAATAATACAATGTGATTTGTCATGACTTGCTTCCTTTTACCATTGCAAAAAAATAGCCACACTGCCCGGAGTCAAGCTCAGCAAACAGCGTGGTTAAGGCATCGTTAACTTACCTCACAACAGGTTTGAAGTAAATCAGCGAAACTACTTTCTTAGTATAACACTTTCAGAATCATTGTCAATAGAAACGACTTGATTTTTTCAATTTTTTCAAGCTATTTCCAAGGGTTGTAAAATCGTCCCTGATTCTGCAAGATAAGTAGTAAACTAGCTACTAAAAACAAGGCTGCCAAGAGCAAGGTAAGATAGTCTCCTTTTTTAAAAGCCTGATAACTATACCAAGTGCGTTTTTTCTCTTTTCCAAAGCGGCGAAGTTCCATGGCTGTCGCGATGGTATCAATGCGTTCTAACGAGCTAAAAATCAAGGGAGTGATAATGCGCAGATTGCCTTTGATTCGTTGCATAAGAGAAGCTTTCTTGGATAATTCCATCCCACGCGCTTCCTGAGACATCTTGATGGTAAAGAATTCTTCCTGCAAATCTGGAATATAGCGCAAAGTCAGGCTGACTGAATAGGCAATTTTGTAAGGCACACCAATTTGATTTAAACTGGAAGCAAACTGACTAGGGTGGGTTGTCATCAAAAAGATAATAGCCAGAGGAATGGTGCAAAGGTACTTAATAGCCAAATTTAGCAGATAAAAGAGCTCTTGACTGGTCAGAGTGTAGGTACCGATTCCCTGCCAAATCACACTTCTCTCTCCGTAAAGTCCAACCCCATATTCGGGAGAAAAGAGGTAGACCATCAAGACGTTTAAAACGGCAAATACCGTCGCAAAAACGGCCACAAAGGAAACATCTTTAAAACGGATTTCTGACAAATAGAGGAGCAATACCGAAAAGATGGCAATCAGAACAAGCAGTCTGGTATCATAGCTAATCATGGCCGCCAATGACACGAGGATGAAAAAGAGAAGTTTTCCAGCTCCTGACAAGCGATGAATCACAGTATCTCTATGCTGGTAACCAATTAATTTAGCTTGCATTCTTCTCTCCTTTCTTTGTAAAATGCCGTTAAAGCAAGTGGATCCACGTCTAGTTTCTTGGCCAAGTTAAAGATAGAGGTTTCTTTTAGATTGGCTTTTACTAACAACTCAGGATTGCTCAACAGACTGGCTGGATCAGTATCTGCAATCAGTTCCCCATCTACCATGACAAGAGCACGATCAGAATAATCCAGCATCAATTGCATATCATGGGTAATCATGACAATGGTATGACCTTTTTGATGCAACTCTTCAAGAAAGTCCATAATTTCAGTATAGTTCTTCTGGTCTTGACCTGCAGTTGGTTCATCTAAGAGGATAATTTCAGCCCCCAAGACCAAAATTGAAGCAATGGTGACACGTTTTTTCTGACCAAATGACAGGGCAGAAATAGGCCAATTCCGAAATTCATAAAGCCCACAAACTTTTAAAGTTTCATAAACTTGATCTTTGATCTTTTCTTCATCTACACCTCGCAAACGAAGTCCTAAAGCCACCTCATCAAAGATCATATTGGTTGAAATCATTTGATTGGGATTTTGTAGCACATAGCCTACTCGTTCCGCTCGCTCTGCAACAGAATCTCCTTTGATATCCTGTCCTTTCCAAAGATAGCGACCTTCAGTCTGAATAAAGCTACTTAAGGCCTTGGCTAGGGTTGACTTCCCTGCTCCATTTTTTCCGACAATAGCAATCTTTTCACCCTTTTTAATATCTAAATAAATGGATTTTAAAATCGGTCTATCATCATAAGAAAAAGACACATCCTCTAATTTAAAGAGTGACTGCAATTCTGGGGTTCCTTTTGCCAGTTCATTCTGCAACTGAATCTGACCTTTTGAGATAGACATATTATCCAGATCTGCTAATTGTTCTTCCTTGGCTAAATCCACACCCAATTGACGGAGAGTAGTTAGATAAAGCGGTTCCCGGATTCCATTTTGTGTCAATAAATCAGTCTCCAGTAATTGATTAGGACTTCCATTAAAGAGGATACAACCATCGTTTATCAAGACAATCCGATCCACAGGGCGATGCAGAACATCCTCCAAACGGTGCTCGATAATAAGAGTCGTCGTCCCCTCCTCCTTATGAATCTGGTCAATCAATTCGATAATATCCTGACCTGACTTAGGATCTAGATTGGCAAGTGGCTCATCAAACAAGAGGATAGGGCTTTCATCAATCAATACACCCGCCAAACTGACTCTCTGCTTTTGTCCACCAGAAAGATCTTGCGGTCTTTGTCGCAACAATGATAGTAGATCTAGTTTATCAGCCCATTTATTGACACGAGACTTCATCTCATCCAAGCCTGTCATATCATTTTCCAGAGCAAAAGCCAAGTCCTCTGCCACGGACAAGCCGATAAACTGCCCATCTGTATCTTGCAAAACTGTACTGACCAGATGAGATTTATCGTAGATGCTCATATCAAAGGCTGCTTGCCCCTTGATCAAAAATTCTCCAGACATCTGACCCTTGTAAATATTGGGAATAATTCCATTCAAACACTGACCCAAGGTAGACTTGCCTGACCCAGATGGGCCAACAATTAAGACTTTCTCTCCCTTATAAATAGTCAAATCCACCCCTTGCAAGGTCGGTTCTTGTTGTGTTTCATACTGGAAAGAGAAATCCTTCCACTCAATTATTGCTTCTTTCATTTCATGTCTCTTTATTCGTTTCTTAGACTTCTATTTTATCATAAATTAACCCCTTCTTGCAGACTCTGCTCTTAAAATCTTAGCGTCAAAAAGAGTCCTATCCTAGCTTGCTTGCCTAACTAATCAATAAACATCGAAAAAGACTGGTTGTCCAGCCTTTTCCCTTATATTAATCCTTTTTCAAACTTCCTGAACGAGTCTGCGTACGTGAATAAGCTAGCAAGAGAAGAGTTCCTGCGATAGCTATAGTTACAGCGTTAGCAATTCCCGCAACAATCCCTTGGGCAAATACTTTTTCTGCCGCTTCTTGATAAATCACAACATCTCCAAGTGGTGCCAAAACACCCCAAACAAGAGCATTTGCAATAATCTGAATGAGGTTAAAGAAGACAATATCCTTCAACTCAAAAACACCCTGAGTTACTCGAATGTATTTTCTAAAAAGACCGACAGCTAGACCAAAGAGACCGCTAGCAATAATCCAAGTCCACCAAAGACCATAGCCTGCAATAGAATCTTTAACAGCATGCCCAATTAAACCAACAAGTAGTCCTACTAGAGGGCCAAAAATGATAGACAAGAGACTCTGTACCGCATACTGAAGCTGGATGCTTGTATTTGGAACGGGTGTCGGAATGCTGATCATCCCGATGACAACAAAGAGCGCAGCTCCAACACCGATTGCAACAACTTGTTTAATTGATTGATTTTTCATCTATATTCTCCTAATTTATGATTCTATTTTCTTTATTTCAATGGTCCAAGATGGACCGACACCTACATTATAGGCCTTGGCAAAGGAACCTTGGTTGATAGCCAGACCTAAACGATAGAGAGAGTTGATGTAAAGGATTGGTTGCCCAATTCTCACATCTGCAAATGATTTGCCATAGACAACCTGATTTTGATAGACCAGCATATCTGCATGATAGATAGTCACTTCAAAACGGTCGCCAAATTCCGGCACCAATTTATAAAATTCTTCTCGCGTAATAGAAGTCCAAAGCGAACCAAAACGCACATCCAGAATATCAATGGCTCCCTTAACCAGATGATCTTCTATGATAGTCTCTACGACTGGAAGCTCTACAATCTGATCAATACTGAGCTCTGGCCCCACTTCCTCAAAACTAATGTGACCACTGGCCAGTTTAGCACCCGTATAGGCATAGACATCACGACCATGGAAGGTATAAGAATGCTCCGTATTTTGACGTCTATTTGCGACTTCAGAAATCTCACGAATGGCTACAATACCAACGTGTTTCTTAATAAAAGAAAGCGTTCCATTGTCTGGTGTGACAATGTATTGATTTTTTGCAGTCTTCGCAACCACACTCTTACGTTTCGAGCCGACACCTGGATCGACAACCGATACAAAAGTCGTTCCCTCAGGCCAGTAACCCACCGTCTGAAAGAGACGATAGCTCCCCTCAAAAATATTATAAGGCGTAATATCGTGCGTCAAGTGATGAATTTTTAAGGTTGGAGACTCTTCTAAAGCCACTCCAATCATAGCCGATACCGCACCATCAACCAGACCAAAGTCTGATTGTAATACAAGTAAATTATTATTCATTTTATCTCCTTATATATCTTTTATCATACCATATTTCAGAGAAAGTCGCTAATAGCTATTTTAATTGCTTAGGGTATAGTTTTACCTTATAGCAAAATTTTACTAAAAGCTCTTGTTATTAGCTAGTAGGTGCATTTTTTCTTGAAAAAAGGTATGATAGTTACATAATGAAGAAGTAGGTTTTATTATGAAAATTATCCTTGTCGGAGGGGGGAAAGTTGGTTCTGCCCTCTGTCGCTCCTTGGTTGCAGAAAAGCACGATGTTTTGCTAATTGAACAAAACGAAGCCGTCCTCAATCATATTGTCAGTCGCTTTGATATCATGGGTATACTTGGTAACGGGGCTGATTTTACCATCCTTGAGCAAGCCAGTGTCCAGGATTGTGATATCTTTATCGCCCTGACTGAGTACGATGAAGTAAACATGATTGCGGCCGTTCTAGCTAAGAAAATGGGAGCTAAAGAGACCATCGTTCGGGTGCGTAATCCTGAATATTCCAATTCCTATTTTAAAGAAAAGAATATACTTGGCTTTTCTCTTATCGTCAATCCCGAACTCTTAGCGGCCCGTGCAATTGGAAATATCATAGACTTCCCAAGCGCTCTATCTGTCGAACGTTTTGCTGGAGGAAGGGTTAGCTTGATGGAATTTGTCGTCAAATCTTCTAGCGGTCTGTGTCACATGCCGATTTCTGAGTTCCGTAAAAAATTTGGGAATGTCATTGTCTGTGCAATGGAGAGAAATCATCAACTCATGATTCCAAGCGGAGACATGACCATCCAAGATAAAGATCGAATCTTTGTGACTGGAAACAGGGTTGATATGATGCTCTTCCATAATTATTTCAAGTCTCGTGCAATCAAAAGTCTTTTAATTATAGGTGCAGGTAGAATCGCCTATTATCTACTTGGTATTCTAAAAGACAGTCGCATCGATACCAAAGTCATTGAAATCAATCCGGAAAGAGCTCAGTTCTTTAGCGAAAAATTTCCTAATCTCTATATTGTCCAAGGCGATGGTACTGCAAAAGATATCTTGCTTGAAGAGAGTGCGCCACACTATGACGCAGTAGCAACCTTAACTGGAGTTGATGAAGAAAACATCATCACCTCTATGTTTCTTGATCGTGTTGGAGTCCAGAAAAACATCACTAAGGTAAATAGGACTAGCCTCTTGGAAATTATCCATGCACCCGATTTTTCAAGTATTATCACTCCAAAAATTATCGCAGTGGATACCATTATGCATTTCATTCGAGGTCGGGTAAATGCTCAATACTCTGATCTTCAAGCCATGCACCATCTAGCCAATGGCCAGATTGAGACTTTGCAATTCCATATCAAGGAAGCCAATAAAATGACTGCTAAACCTCTCTCTCATCTTAAATTAAAGAAGGGAATTTTAATAGCAGCTATTATAAGAAAAGGAAAGACTATTTTCCCTACTGGAGAAGATATGCTTGAAGTCGGAGATACTTTGCTCATAACCACCTTACTACCAAATATCACAAAGATTTACGACTTGATTGAGAGGTAAGATATGAATAAAAGTATGATTCGTTATCTCCTCTCGAAGCTTCTCTTAATTGAAGCTGTCCTCCTCTTAGTCCCTGTTAGCATAGCAATTTATTATCAAGAATCTAGTCAAGTTTTTACAGCACTCTTTAAAACGATTGGAATTTTACTTCTTCTTGGTGGTTTTGGTGTCTTACGAAAACCAAAAAACCAGCGAATCTATGCTAAAGAAGGGGTCCTAATCGTTTCCCTCTGTTGGATTCTTTGGTCCTTCTTCGGAGGACTACCCTTTGTATTTTCAGGACAAATCCCTAGCATAATCGACTCCTTCTTTGAAATCAGTTCGGGTTTTACAACGACTGGTGCAACCATCTTAACCGACGTTTCTGTTCTCAGTCGATCCCTCCTTTTCTGGAGAAGTTTCACCCACTTGATTGGCGGTATGGGGGTACTCGTTTTTGCCCTTGCCATTATGGACAACGCTAAAAACAGTCACCTCGAAGTTATGAAGGCTGAAGTCCCAGGTCCTGTCTTTGGTAAGGTTGTTTCCAAGTTGAAAAACACTGCCCAGATTCTCTATCTGCTTTACCTAGGACTCTTTTCCCTCTTTGTGGTCATCTACTATCTCGCTGGCATGCCCTTGTTTGATAGTTTTGTTATCGCTATGGGAACAGCAGGCACAGGAGGTTTCACAGTCTATAACGACGGAATTGCCCACTATGGTAGCTCACTGATTACCTATCTGGTTAGTATCGGAGTTCTAGTTTTTGGTGTCAACTTCAACCTCTACTACTATCTGATGCTCCGACGAGTCAAAGCCTTCTTTGGAGATGAAGAACTAAGAACTTATGTATTTATCGTACTAGTATCTACCGGTCTAATTGCCCTCAATACACTCCATCTCTATCAAGGTTTTTCTAAAAGTTTTGAGATGGCTCTCTTCCAAGTTTCAAACATCATTACAACAACCGGCTTTGGCTATGGAGATATTACCAACTGGCCTCTTTTCTCGCAGTTTATCCTCCTCTTCCTCATGGGAATCGGTGGTTCTGCCGGATCCACTGCTGGTGGTCTTAAAGTAATTCGGGGACTGATTCTATCAAAAATTGCCAAAAATCAGATTTTATCTATTCTATCACCTCACCGAGTATTAACTCTCCATGTTAATAAGACAGTGATTGATAAGGATACTCAGCACAAAATTCTAAAATACTTTGTCATTTATGCGATGATTTTACTCTCACTAATATTTATTATTAGCCTCGACAGTAATGATTTTCTAGTTGTTACTAGTGCTGTCTTTAGCTGTTTCAACAACATAGGACCTATCCTAGGAACAACATCCAGTTTTTCAATCTTTAGTCCTATCTCAAAACTTCTCCTTTCATTCGCTATGATTGCAGGTCGTTTAGAGATTTATCCCATTTTACTTCTGTTTATGAAGAGAACTTGGTCTAAGAGATAATGATATAACCACACTGGCTTATTGCAGTGTGGTATTTTTTATACAGTTTAGCAAATCAATATAATTAATAACCTTCTAAAATACTTACCCTAGAAAACTAAAAATATAGCTAACAATTTCAAAAAAACTGATAATGTTTATGAAAAAGATAGTAACTTTATTTAAAATTATCCATTAATATTATAAAAATAACCCTCAATCAATAGACCGAGGGTTACTTATTTCATTATTCAAGAACTTGATTAGATCAAGGCATCCAATGCATCATCCATTGAAAGAACTTCGTGGAAGACACGTTGTGTCAATTCAGTCTTTTGTTCTGGAGTGAGGTATTTAGTGTTTACACAGTATCCAGAGATACGTACGATAACGTCTTCACCAGACATGATCTTTTCGTAAACATCGTTCAAGTCCATAACATTCAAGTTAACGTGTTGTCCACCGTTTTCAAAGTAACCATCAAGGATTGTTACCAAGTTATCAACTTGTTCATCACGAGTCTTACCAAGAGCACGAGGTGATACTTGTGTAGTCAATGAGATACCATCAGCTGCATAACTAAAGTCAAGGCTAGAAAGTGCGTTCAAGTTTTGCAACCAACCACCTTTAGCTTTGTTAGATGGGTTAGCACCTGGTGAGAAGAATTCAAGTTTAGACAAGTTCACAGAACCATCTTCGTTGAGGTATACACCTTTGTGGACTGGTGAGTTACCAGTTTGTTTAGAGTAAGCAACGTTAGATGTGATAGTCAAAAGTGAAACTGTAGCTTCTGCATCTTTGTAAAGTTTGTGGCTACGTAGACGAGTTGTGTAAGCTTCGATCAACCATTCTGCCAATTCGTTTGAACGTGGATCATCTTCACCCCAACGTGGGTATTCACCGATTGTTTCATAATCGTAGATGTAACCATTTTCATCACGGATTGGTTTAACTGTAGCATATTTGATAGCTGACAATGTATCAACAGTGTTAGCAAATCCACAGATACCGAATCCCATGTTAGCACGTTGTTTAGTTGGCAAGAAGGCCATTTGAACAGCTTCGTAGTTGTACTTATCAGTCATGTAGTGGATGATGTTCAAAGCATCTACGTAAGTGTCAGTCAACCAGTCAAGAGATTTTTCAAAGTTAGCTTTAACTGATTCAAATTCAAGAACTTCGTCACGGATTGGGTCGATGTCAAATACTTTGTAGTCTTTGTGAACATCGTCGTAACCACCGTTCAAACCAGTAAGAAGGGCTTTCAATACGTTTACACGAGCACCGAAGTACTGGATGTTGTGGCGTTGTTCTTCGTTTTCTGGGTCAAGTGGAGACACACAGCATGAGATACAGCTCATTTCACCATATCCGTCTTTAGCCATTGTTGTTACACCTTCATATTGGATAGAAGAGTGTTTGTGGCTCATATGCATACAGTAGCGACGGAAGTTGTATGGCAATTTGTCAGTCCAAAGAACTGTCAAGTTTGGTTCTGGAGAGTTACCGATGTTGTCAAGAGTGTTCAAGAAACGGTAGTCCATCTTAGTAACACGGTGACGACCGTCGTTACCCATACCTGCCATAGAAGTTGTGATGAATGTTGGGTCACCTGAGTACAATTGGTCATAAGCTTTAGTACGAGCAAATTTAACTGTACGAAGTTTCATAACGAAATCATCAACGAATTCTTGGATTTCTGATTCAGTAAATGTACCACGAGCAAGGTCACGTTCTGCAAAGATATCGAGTACGATTGGCACACGTCCAAGAGATGTAGCTGCACCGTTGATTACACGGCAGACAGCCATGAAGGCAATGTTAACCCATTGGATAGCTTCTTTAGTGTTCATCGCTGGTTTGCGAACGTCAACTCCGTAAAGATCACCTAAGCGTACAACTTGTTGCAATGCTTGATATTGAAGATTGATTTCTTCGCGAAGACGGATTGTTTCTTCATCGATTTCTTCGATTGAGTTCCAATCGTTTACTTTTTCTTGCATTAAGTAGTCTGCACCGTAAAGAGCAAGACGAGCGTAAACACCGATGATACGTCCACGTGAGTATGCATCTGGAAGACCAGTTACAGTGTGTGCGTGACGAGCGCGACGGATGTTTGAAGTATAAGCACGGAAGATACCGTCATTAACTGTTGTTACATATTTAGTGAAGATTTCGTGAACAGCTGGATCTGGTTCATATCCATTTTCCTTCAATGTAGTTTCAGCCATACGGATACCACCTTTTGGCATGAAGTTCAATTTGAAGAGTTCATCGTTTTGGATACCATAGATAACTTCGTTTTCTTTGTCGATAAATCCTGCTGGGATATCAGCAATAGATGTTGGACGAGTGTCCATTGGGAAACGAGTTTCTTCGTAATGAGCTTTAGTTTCTTCTACAATTTTTTTGATATGAAGTGAACGTTCAGTTGGGCCTGCAAGGAAGCTTTCGTCTCCATCATAAGGTGTGTAGTTAGCTTGAACGAAGCGTGAAATGCTTACTTTTTCCTTCCAATCTACGCCTTTGAAGCCTTCCCAAGCTTTATCAAAAATATCTTGAGCTTCAACAACTGTTTTAACAACCATGTTAGTGTCCTCTTTTTTCTTTCTAGTAACAGACATCTGTTACATTTATGAGACAAGTATACCATACAGTAAACGATTTCAACAAGAGCAAAATCCCTATTTTTACACTTTCTTTTCTAAAACAGTCTGCTTTTTTATATAAACTGTATTATATTTTTGAAAAACAAAACCTGATTTTCCTTTTTTTCAGAAAAAAGGGTATAATGAAGGGGAACAAATATTGAGAAGGGGCTATTCATGCTGGTTTTTCCTTTATTAAATGATTTGTCAAGAAAGATCATCCACATTGACATGGATGCTTTTTTTGCTGCTGTAGAAATTCGAGACAATCCTAAATTAAAAGGTAAACCAGTCATCATCGGACGTGATCCAAGAGAAACAGGTGGGCGTGGCGTCGTTTCTACTTGCAGCTATGAAGCAAGAGCTTTTGGTGTTCATTCTGCCATGAGCTCTAAAGAGGCCTATGAACGTTGCCCCCAGGCTGTCTTTATCTCAGGAAATTATGAGAAATACAAGTCTGTGGGACTCCAAATTCGAACTATCTTTAAGCGCTATACAGATTTGATTGAACCCATGAGCATTGACGAAGCCTATTTGGATGTTACGGAAAATAAACTTGGTATCGAGTCAGCGGTCAAAATAGCCCGTCTCATCCAAATGGATATCTGGCAAGAACTCCATCTAACTGCTTCCGCAGGAGTTTCCTACAACAAGTTCTTAGCTAAAATGGCTAGCGATTATCAAAAACCACATGGTTTGACAGTGATTCTACCTGACCAAGCTGAGGATTTTCTCAAACAAATGGATGTGGCTAAGTTCCATGGAGTAGGCAAAAAAACAGTGGAAAGACTTCATCAAATGGGAGTTTTTACTGGATCTGATCTACTTGAAGTCCCTGAAGTGACTCTAATAGACCATTTTGGAAGACTGGGCTATGACCTTTATCGAAAGGCTCGTGGTATCCACAATTCCCCAGTCAAGTCCAATCGCATCCGTAAATCAATCGGAAAGGAAAAAACCTACGGAAAGATTCTCCGTGCAGAAGATGATATCAAAAAAGAACTGACTCTTCTATCAGAAAAAGTCGCTCTTAATCTCAATCAACACGAAAAAGCTGGAAAGATTGTGATTTTGAAAATCCGCTACGAAGACTTTTCAACCCTTACTAAACGAAAAAGTCTTACTCAAAAAACACAGAATGCTAGTCAGATAAACCAAATAGCCCTGCAACTCTATGAAGAGTTAAATGAGACAGAAAGAGGTGTTCGTCTGTTGGGGATTACCGTAACTGGATTTTAAAACCTTGAAGGGAGAACCCTTCAAGGTTTTTCTTATACAAATAAACGAACAAAGCTATAAAGTAACAAGATACTACCAAGCACGATACGGTATTTACCAAAAAGGGTAAAGTCGTGTTTTTTCACATAGCTGGTCAAGAAACGAATAGCGACCATGCTGACTGCGAAAGCGACTCCCATCGCAACCAAGAGCAAGAACAATTGCCCAAAGCTCAAGAGCTGTCCTGCTTTAATAAATTTGAAAATCTTTAAGGCACTTGCTCCAAACATAACTGGAATCCCAAGGTAAAAAGTAAATTCTGTTACAACAGAACGACTAGTACCATTCAATAAACCACCGACGATAGTTGCACCTGAACGACTAGTACCTGGCAAAAGAGCCAGAACTTGGAAGAGCCCAATATATAAAGCCGTTGTATAAGGAAGCTTGTCCAGTTCAGTCACACTTGGCTCAATAGCGCGCACTTTATTACGTTTTTCCAAATAGATGAAGGCGACCCCGTAGATAATTAGCATGAGAGCAACAGAAACCATGTTATGGAAGTGGGTATCAAACCAATCATCGAACTTAAACACTGCTAATAATGGCAGAGTTGCGACTAAAACTTTTAACCATAGTCTCCAAGTCTTGCGAACTTCCTGTTTGTCCTTACTTGGTTTAAAAGGATTCAGCTTATTAAAGTAAATTACCATAACCGCTAAAATCGCACCAAGCTGAATCACAACATTAAACATGGACATAAAAGCTTCATTCTGATTTTGGTATTGGATAAATTCCTCTGCTAAAATCAAATGTCCTGTACTTGAAATAGGCAACCATTCTGTAATTCCTTCAACAATCCCGAAGAAGATAGACTTTAAAATTTCAATAAGATACATAGATAACTCCTTTTTCTATCTTCCATTATAGCATACTTTTTCAGTCTATGACAGTTCTCTTTAAAAGGCACCGATACTGCCACCGCCTCCTCCTCCAGAAAAGCCACCGCCAGAACTCCCATTACTAGAGGATACAGAGTAGGTACTTGCTGTATTTGCGACACTAGCATAATGCCTCATTTGTGCTGTTGAATGATCAAACATACTGTGCCAACCATAAGCTACATAGAGATTAATATCTGGATTTTCTACTTGTATCTGATGAACCTTCATCAAATGACTAACCTTATCCGCATAGCCAAATAAGGTCGCATAGACCAAGAGGCGATTCCAAACCACAATACTTTCCAATTCAGCCTGATCCAAGCGTGCAATATCCCGTAACATATTTTCAAAGCTGGTCCAGAGATAGTAAGCTTCTGCTCCTGCTTCATTTAGGACGCCATCACGAATATCCAATTTAGTCGATCTAGCATAGACAATCCCCAAAATAAGACTTAGTAACCCAATTATAGGAAGTAAAATAAAGACATGATCATGAGCATCAAAATTATACCAAAATAAGCCAAATCCAAGAAATAGTGGTAAAATAGCACAAATCCCTCTAGCCAGCAGGAAATTCTTTTCCTCTTGGTTTAATGGTCGATAATATTCTGGAATCCCCAAGAAAGAAATTCGTCTTTCCACTCCCTCTTGTATCTTTTCCAATTTTTTTTCAAAGGAAGATATGAGTTTACGCCCCTTTCTTTGAATCTGTTCCTCCTCTGCTGCTTTTGCTCCGCGATAGAGGCTATCAGACACTCGGTAAGCTTCAAATAAATCCGAAATCATTACCTCATCCTTTCCTGAGAAAGCTAGGTTTAAACAGTCCTTTTCAAAACTTTCTAGTCCGCTTTTTTTGATTATGCTTAAACGGATTCCATCATCTCTTGAGATAATTGAAACATTCCCACGATCAATCACGTCTAGCAAAGTGGCCTTAACTAGTTCTTCAAAGTAAAATTTTCCACCTCCCCTAGCCAAGGGACTCACTTCCTCCAAGGAAGTAGAGTAAATAGCTTCAGCTAAAACCATAGGTTCTAAGTCCATTGGCGGTTCATAGAGACGATGATTTTTGGCATATTTGACTGAAGGACTTGTTTTCCTTCTGTACATAAATTGGAAAAAGCTACTAAGTAATAAGGATAAGGAAAGTAACGAAGGAATAATCCAATCCATTAAGATCTTACTTCGACCTTTTTCTTTAATAATAGCATCTTCTATCCTATTAAACTCTTCTAAACGATTCCCCTTCAACCCCTGATCCCTAGCGCTAGCAAAGTCGGTTCTAGGCCAATAGGCATGCAACTCAACTCCACGCTTAGCCGGAAGATTGTCTAAACGAATAGTATAATCAAGGTTACTCTTTTCAATTATTCCCTCTCTAAAGAGTTTCCCTGTATGGAAAAAGAGTTTTTCAGCCCCCTTATCTCCCCTTACATGAAATTCAAACTTTTCAATAGACTCTGAACTATCTGTTAAAGGTTGCCAATTTAATTCAGCGATATCATCATATAGGAAAAGCAAATTTTTTAAATTCCAGACAAGGATAACTTCAACTGTGTCGCCTTCCTGACCTGGATTAAAGATTTTGACAGTATAACCTTCTGTTTCTTCTATTACTTGACTCTCAACACCTGCTATTTCACGGCCATTTTTAAAGACCTGAACCTTTGGATGAGGATCAATTTGAAAGCCGCTAGGCATCTTTCCTGCACGACCAAGACCTACAAGTTGACCATTAAAATCATCTTCAAACTGATAAACAATCTTTTGTCGAAATTCTGCCCTATTGTCTGCATGAATATACAAATCCCCCTGATAAGACGGAATCTTATAATCAATGGCAAAAACCGAGAGTGGAAACATACAAAACAAACAAAATAACAGCAAGAAAAAAGTTTTTTTCATCAACTAAGCCCCCTTTTTTATCTTTGCTATCATTATATCATTTTTTCATAAGTAAGGGCTTACCTGTATTGAAAAATAGATTTTTTTTCGATAAAATAGGAGACAGTTATTTTTTAATAGATTAGAAATAGGAGAAATCATGAGAAAAATATACTTATCTATTTTCACAGGTCTCTTGCTGATGCTGGGACTTGTCAATGTTGCTCAAGCTGATGAATATTTACGCATCGGTATGGAAGCCGCATACGCCCCATTTAACTGGACACAGGACGACGATAGCAATGGCGCTGTCAAAATCGATGGAACCAATCAATATGCTAACGGTTACGATGTTCAAATTGCAAAAAAAATTGCCAAAGATTTAGGGAAAGAACCATTAGTAGTAAAAACTAAGTGGGAAGGTCTCGTTCCTGCTCTTACCTCAGGAAAAATCGATATGATTATTGCAGGTATGAGTCCAACTGCTGAACGTAAAAAAGAAATTGCATTTTCAAGTAGTTACTACACTAGTGAGCCTGTTCTTCTGGTAAAAAAAGATTCCACCTATGCAAATGCCAAAAGTCTAAACGATTTTAACGGAGCTAAAATCACTTCCCAACAAGGCGTTTACCTCTATGATTTGATTGCTCAAATTACAGGTGCCAAAAAAGAAACAGCCATGGGGGACTTCGCTCAGATGCGCCAGGCACTTGAAGCTGGTGTCATTGACGCCTATGTATCTGAACGCCCAGAAGCTTTGACAGCAGAAGCAGCTAACTCTAAGTTCAAAATGATCCAAGTAGATCCAGGATTCCAAACTGGAGAGGAAGATACAGCCATTGCCATCGGTCTTCGCAAGGACGACAATAGAATCTCTCAAATCAATTCCAGTATTGAAACCTTTTCTAAAGACGACCAAGTTGCCTTGATGGATCGTATGATCAAAGAGCAACCTGCCGAAGCTACAACAACTGAAGAGACTAGCAGTAGTTTCTTTAGTCAAGTTGCTAAAATCCTTTCTGAAAACTGGCAACAACTCTTACGCGGTGCTGGAATCACTCTCCTAATCTCAATCATCGGAACCATCACAGGTCTCATTATTGGTCTTGCTATTGGTGTCTTCCGTACAGCACCTCTATCTGAAAATAAGGCTATTTATGGACTACAAAAACTAGTCGGCTGGATTCTCAATGTCTACATTGAAATTTTCCGTGGTACACCTATGATTGTTCAATCGATGGTTATCTACTATGGAACTGCCC
Source organism: Streptococcus sp. SK643 (assembly GCF_000259505.1). GTDB lineage: Bacteria > Bacillota > Bacilli > Lactobacillales > Streptococcaceae > Streptococcus. The sequence goes on along the minus strand of NZ_AJMM01000006.1, from coordinate 219,989 downwards.
AAGCTTTCGGTATCAACCTTGACCGCACACTGGCTGCTATCTTCATCGTTTCGATCAACACCGGCGCCTACATGACCGAAATCGTTCGTGGTGGTATCCTAGCAGTTGACAAGGGACAATTTGAAGCTGCGACTGCTCTTGGTATGACCCACAATCAAACTATGCGTAAAATTGTCCTACCTCAAGTCGTTCGTAATATCCTACCTGCAACTGGTAATGAGTTTGTCATCAATATCAAAGATACTTCAGTGTTGAACGTTATCTCTGTTGTCGAACTTTATTTCTCAGGGAATACCGTAGCAACTCAAACCTATCAATACTTCCAGACATTTACAATCATCGCCGTGATTTACTTTGTACTCACCTTCACCGTAACACGTATCCTACGCTTCATCGAACGCCGCATGGACATGGATACCTATACTACCGGTGCTAACCAAATGCAAACGGAGGATTTGAAATAATGACACAAGCAATCCTTGAAATTAAACACCTCAAAAAATCCTATGGCCAAAATGAAGTTTTAAAAGATATTTCTCTGACTATCCACAAGGGAGAGGTTATCTCTATTATCGGAAGCTCTGGAAGCGGAAAATCAACTTTTTTACGTTCTATCAACTTGCTTGAGACTCCGACTGATGGAGAAATACTCTACCACGGTAAGAACGTCTTAGAGAAAGGTTATGATCTTACTCAGTACCGTGAAAAGTTAGGAATGGTTTTCCAATCCTTTAACCTCTTTGAAAATCTAAATGTTCTTGAAAATACTATCGTTGCTCAAACAACCGTCCTCAAACGTGACCGAACTGAAGCTGAAAAAATTGCAAAAGAAAATCTTGAAAAAGTTGGCATGGGGGAACGCTACTGGCAAGCAAAACCTAAACAACTCTCAGGTGGCCAAAAACAACGTGTAGCAATTGCTCGCGCCCTCTCCATGAGTCCTGATGCCATCCTTTTCGATGAACCAACATCCGCTCTCGATCCTGAGATGGTCGGTGAAGTACTTAAAATCATGCAAGACCTTGCCCAAGAAGGATTGACCATGATTGTTGTAACTCACGAAATGGAATTCGCCCGCGATGTTTCACACCGTGTCATCTTTATGGATAAGGGTGTGATTGCAGAAGAAGGAAATCCAGAAGATCTCTTTACCAATCCTAAAGAAGCTCGTACAAAAGAATTTCTCCAACGTTATCTCAAATAAAAAGAAAAGGCTGCATACATCATGCAGTCTTTTTGCTATCCTAAAAATGAAAAGGCAGATCCTATTCAAGAACCTACCATTATCCAAAGATTAATCTTCAAATTTTTCATGATTTTTATCATAGAAATCAATTAAACCTAGAGCCGTTTCAAACGAAATATTTTTTACTTTTGCACGTCCCTGCGCTAGAGCAATGATAGACATTTCACGCGCATTCGTTTCTTTAGAGATACGGTAGCCTGTGATTTTCTTATCACGAACCCAGCCAACAACTGATTCTACTTTTTCAAAGTTTGACTTAGCCATGTCCTTCTCCTATTTTCTTCTTTACGATATTTAATTGTATACGTTTTTATGTGTTTTGTCAATAAAAAAACATATATTCAATAAAATAAATGATTTATTTTTCTGTTACTATCTTATTAAAGCCGATAATATATAGGTTTTTGCTTACTATAAACCATTAGTAAATACCTTTAAAATAATTGTATTATTAACTCTTTTATTTGTAATAATATTCATATTTGTAAATACCAGTTCTTGATAGGTTAGACAGGTTTTATCTTCAACTTTATTCTATTTATCCAACTTTAAAAGGACATTCCTAATAGCAGTAGACTTTCTCTCCTTACTATTTCTAACTAATCTTTTTCTTCTCCTTCTTCAATTTCTTCCTGTCTGTATAAGCACTTTTTTACTTGCTCTACTGGTACTATTTACTGTATCAAGATTCCTTTTGTTTCTCCTACGTCATTAAAAGATAAGTAGTTAGGAAACAATAGTATCCTATCTTCCAACATTTTCCACTGTTTTTATCTTCTTAGTATCTTATCACTCTTCTCAGTTAACTCAGTATAAGGCTTCTCATTAGTATTGATTATTTTTTCTAATTCCTATTATATTTAGCCAAATTTCAGATTAGACATATATAGAATAGTGGATTTCAAAAAAACTCCTTAAATATAACAAATAATTCTATTACCTTAATATAAACTGAATCAAAAAATAATAGGTACTATAATGAGTTGTTGTAGAAACAGTGTGATCGATTTCCTAAGTTCATAGGAATCACCCCCTTTTTTCACCCTCATTATAGCACCTATACATCGGTTGTGCAAATAATATGATATTTTTTTATTAGTCCTCAGACAAGCATATTATAGAGCGTTTCATTACCATTCAAGTTAATATAAGATGGATCAAAACCTTCCATTCGACGAATCAAGCCTGCATAATCATGCTTATCTGCCAAGGCAATCCCAATTAGTACAGGTCCTGTACCCTTGCTAGCTCGCTTGATATACTCAAATCGTGTGATATCATCATTTGGTCCCAGGATGTCATTTACAAACTCACGTAAGGCCCCTGGACGCTGTGGAAAATTGACCACAAAGTAATGCTTGATACCATCATAAATCAAGGCACGCTCTTCCATTTCCGGCATACGGTTGATATCATTATTTCCTCCAGAAATGATACAACAAATGGTTTTCCCCTTGATATATTCAGCTAAAACCTCTAAAGAGGCGATACTAACCGCTCCAGCAGGCTCTGCGACTATACCTTGCTTAGAATAAAGGTCAATCAAGGTTTCAGAAATCAGTCCCTCATCGACACCTACCAAAGTTTGAACATGTTGATGCGTTGCTTCATAAGTCAACTGACCAACCTTCTGCACAGCAATACCATCTGCAAATTTGTCAATCTCTTTGAGTTTTACTGGACCTCCAGCTTCAAAAGCAGCTTTCATAGAACGAGCACCACTTGCTTCTACGCCAATGACTTCAATTTCTGGACTTGTTTCCTTGATATAAGTTGAAACCCCAGCAATGAGACCGCCACCTCCAACAGGAACCAAAACAGCATCAAAAGCAATCGATTCTTTTCGAGCTTCTTCTAAAATCTCATAAGCAACTGTCCCTTGACCAGCTTGAACATGGACGTCATCAAAGGGGTCAATAAAGGTACGATTTTCAGAAACTGTAAATTCTTGAGCAGCTTTTGCTGAGGCATCAAAAGTATCTCCAACTAGTTTAATAGTCACAAAGTCCCCACCAAAAAAGCGAACCTGACCAATCTTTTGTTGTGGTGTTGTAATCGGCATAAAAATCGTAGCCGGAATTTTCATTTCATTACAAGTATAGGCAACTCCTTGGGCATGATTTCCAGCTGAAGCACAGACTACTCCACGCTCACGCTCTTCCTTGCTGAGCTGAGAAATGGCATAATAAGCCCCACGAATTTTAAAAGAACGAACACGTTGGGCATTTTCTTTTTTCAAATAAATCTTAGCATCATACTTCTCCGATAAATAATGGTCATAATCAAGCGGTGTATTAACAACCACACCATTCAAGACCTTGTGAGCCTTGATTATATCTTTTGAACTTAACATCATTTTCTCCTAGACTATTTTATACTTATACTCTTCGAAAATCTCTTCAAACCACGTCAGCTTCACCTTGTCGTAGGTATATATTACTGATATTTACAACCTCAAAGCAGTACTTCGAGCAGTCTGCGACTAACTTCCTAGTTTGCTCTTTAATTTTCGTTGAGTATTATCGCAATCCATCCTCTTAAAAAGAATGAATTGATTATAAAAGCGAGTTAGGTCCCCCCAACACGCCTTCAACTTGATTTCTATCAATTAGTTATAGATTTTGAATGCATCGTCGTCATTTTTACCAACGAATGGCATTGCTTTACGCAGTTCTGCACCGACTTTTTCGATTTCAAGATTTGCAGCTTGTTCACGGTAAGCAGTCAATTTTGGACGTCCAGCTTTATAGTCATTTACAAAGTCATTTGCAAATTTACCATTTTGGATGTCTGCCAAGACAGCTTTCATGTTTTCTTTAACTTGTTCAGTAATCACACGTGGTCCTGATACATAGTCACCGTACTCAGCAGTGTTTGAAATTGATTGACGCATTTTCTTGAATCCACCTTCATAGATCAAGTCAACGATCAATTTCATTTCGTGAAGAACTTCAAAGTAAGCTAATTCTGGAGCGTAACCTGCTTCTGTCAAGACTTCGAATCCTGCTTCGATAAGGGCAGTTAAACCACCACAAAGTACAGCTTGTTCACCAAACAAATCTTCTTCAGTTTCTTCTTTGTAAGTTGTTTCAAGCAAACCAACACGAGCTGCTCCGACACCTTTACACCAGTCCATAGCAATATTTTTCGCATTTCCTGTAGCGTCTTGGTATACTGCATAAAGAGCTGGAACACCAAATCCTTCTTCGTAAGTACGGCGTACCAAATGTCCAGGACCTTTAGGGGCACACATGAAAACATCTACATCTGCTGGAACTTTGATAAATTCAAAGTGAATGTTGAAACCATGAGCAAAACCAACTGCGTTTCCAGCTTCCAAGTTTGGAGCGATTTCTGCTTCGTACAATTCTTGTTGGATTTCATCTGGTGCCAAAATCATGACAACGTCAGCTAATTTAGTTGCTTCAGCTACTGTATAAGTGTCAAACCCATCTTCTTTTGCCTTGTCAAAAGATTTTCCTGGACGAACACCGATAATAACATCACGACCTGAATCACGTAAGTTTTGAGCATGGGCATGACCTTGTGATCCATAACCGATAACGGCGATTTTTTTACCGTCAAGTGCTGCCACTTTAACATCTTTTTCATATTCCATTTGAACTGCCATAGTTTTTTCTCTCTTTTCTATTATTTATTGCCTTTTAGGCTGTATTAACAAATTTAAGTTGGATTTTTAATCGCGGGTAAATCCAGTTGCACCTGTTCGAGCAATATTACGAATACCGTATGGTCGAATAACTCGCAATAGAGCTTCACTTTTTTCAGCATTTCCTGTCATCTGAATAGTGATCGAGCTTGGCGCTACATCTACCACCGTTGCTCGGAAAGGTTGAATAATAGCTAGAATCTCAGCTCGCTTCTCAGCTGGTGCTGATACCTTAACCAAAATAACTTCACGCTCTAGATGAGGTTTATCTGTTATATCACGAATGCGAATCACGTCAATCTGACGATTGAGTTGCTTGATGATTTGCTCCACTTCATCATGAGAAGCCACATCAATAATAATGGTGATACGTGATACATTAGGATCCTCTGTAATTCCGACAGAAATACTCTCAATATTAACCTGACGGCGGGACAAGACTCCTGTAAAGCGATTGAGAACACCTGAACGATTCTGTAGTTTAGCTGTTAACATTCTACGCATGGAACTTCACCCCCAACATCTCATGATTACTCTTGCCAGCTGGTACCATTGGTAAAACTTGCTCCTTACGAGAAATATCAATCTCGATTAGCATTGGTACATCTTCAGTGATAACCTTAAGATCCTCTTCTAGAGTCTCAGGATTATCAAACTTATAGTTTTTAATTCCATAAGCCTGTGCCATCAGCTGGAAGTCCGGAAGGACATCAAATACAGACTCTGAAGTTCTACCTTCATAGAAAGCTTCCTGCCACTGGCGAACCATCCCAAGCGAGTGATTATTGAGAATCACAACCTTGATTGGAACCTTATAGATGTTCAAAATCGCCAATTCTTGGTTGGTCATTTGGAAACCACCATCACCAACAAACAAGACAACTTCCTTGTCTGGGTTAGCAATTTTAGCACCGATTGCTGCTGGAATTCCAAATCCCATCGTTCCTAAACCACCTGAAGTCACTAACTGACGTTCATTTTGGTAGGGATAATACTGAGCTGTCCACATTTGGTGTTGACCAACGTCTGTAACAACAATGGCATCTCCCTTGGTCAACTCACCAATTCGCTCAATAACTGCTTGAGGTTGAACGACTCGTTCTTTCTTATCATAAGAACGAACACGCTCTTTATCTTTTGTGACTTTTTCAATCCACTTTTCAGTATTGTTATGAACTATCGGCTCTGCTAATAGCATTTGCAAGGCTTTCTTAGCATCACCAACAACTGGGATATCTACTTTGATAATCTTACCAATCTCTGCTGGATCAATATCAATGTGGGCAACCTTAGCATTTTTAGCAAAGGTCTTGGGATTTCCAGTTAAACGATCATCAAAACGCGAACCAATATTAATCATAAAATCCGATTCAGTCATGGCAATGTTAGCTGCAAATGAACCATGCATTCCCCCCATTCCAAGGAAGAGGGGATGGCTAGTTGCAATCGTCCCTTGACCTAAAAGACTAGTCACCACTGGAATTTGATAACGCTCTGCAAATTCATTTAATTCTGCAGCAGCCTCTGCATAACTCACTCCACCACCAGCTAACAATACTGGCTTTTTAGCCTTAGATAATTGCTTCAAGATTTTCTTGATTTGCATATCATTAGGTTCAGTTGTCGGCTGATAACTTGGTAAGTTTACATCAGGAGCATAAATAAAGTCCGTTTCTAGAGCAGACACGTCTTTAGGTAGGTCAATGACAACTGGCCCTGGACGCCCTGTAGTTGCGATGTGAACAGCTTCCGTAATGATACGAGGAATATCAGCTGTCTCGCGTACTTGATAATTATATTTGGTAATCGGCATAGTGATTCCCACAATATCAGCTTCTTGGAAAGCATCTTTACCAATCCCAGCTCGAGCCACCTGGCCAGTAAAAACTAAAAGAGGAACGCTATCACTCATGGCATCCGCAATACCTGTAATGGCATTTGTTGCTCCTGGTCCACTTGTAACAACTGCAACACCCAACTTTCCAGTTGATTTGGCATAACCCTCAGCTTCATGTAAGCACCCTTGCTCATGGCGCCCCAGAATATGACGAATGCCTTTAAAACCATATATTGCATCATAAAAAGGCAAGACAGCACCACCAGGATAACCAAAGATAGTATCAACTCCTAAATCACGAAGTGTTTCCAAAACTAGGTCCGACCCCGTCTTAGGAGATTCTAAACTGATTTTCTCCATTGTTCCCCTTTCTCTTCTCTTAAAAATAACTTGTTACTATCATACCATTTTTTCAAAAATTTTCAAGGCAAAAGAAGAAATTTTCTGAATTTTCTATTTTAGTATTTTTTTATGAATAATATTTTTATTTTTATATGGAATATAGCGTTTTTTCTCTTAAAAATACAAAAAGAACTGATTTCTCAGTTCTTCATTCATCTTATTCTACACTAAATAGGTATGGGTAAACAGGTTGTTGACCTTGGTGAATTTCGACTTCTACGTCTTCGAACTCTTCAACGATTTCTTGAGCAATTTCATTGGCAAGTTCTTCGCTTCCGTCTTCTCCAACATAGAAGGTTACGATTTCACTATCTTCGTCCAACATATGTTTCAATGTTTCTGTCAAGGTTTGGTGCATATCAGGGTTTGACACGAGGATTTTTCCATCCACCATACCAAGATTATCATTTTCATGGATTTCTAAACCATCAATCGTTGTATCACGCACAGCTGTGGTCACACTTCCGCTGACTACATCACTAAGGGCTGCTGTCATACGTTCTTTGTTTTCTTCGATTGACTTACTTGGGTCAAAGGCCAAAAGACTTGTCAAACCTTGAGGAAGAGTACGTGCTTCTACAACAACTGCTGGCGTTTCCAAAACTTCTGCAGCAGATTGAGCCGCCATAAAGATATTCTTATTGTTTGGCAAGAAAATGATGTTTCGAGCATTGACATGTTCGACAGCCTTGATGAAGTCCTCTGTTGAAGGGTTCATGGTTTGACCACCTTCGATAACATAATCAACACCTTGGGCACGGAAGATATCTGCCAAGCCTTGACCAGCTACTACGGCAATAAGCGCATATTCTTTTTCTTCAGTTGGTTGACTAGCTTGAGATGCTTCCTTTTCAACTTGCGCTTCATGTTGGTTACGCATGTTGTCCACTTTTACCTTGACTAAGCTACCATATTTAAGACCTTCTTGAATGACCAAACCTGGGTCTTCTGTATGAACGTGAACTTTGACGATTTCATCGTCGTTAACAACAAGGAGTGAATCTCCAAGCTCATTCAAATAGTTACGGAACTCTTCGTAGTCAAAGTCTTTAACATAAGTAGGGCCTTGCTTAAGGGCTACCATGATTTCTGTACAGTAGCCGAAAGTAATGTCTTCAGTTGCCACATGACCTGCCACAGACTTATGGTGTTCAGCATTAATCATTTCACTCATATTTGCAGGAGTGGCTACAAAATCCTCAGATGCACTATATTCACCTGTAAGAGCTGAAAGAAAACCTTCGTAGATGAACACCAATCCTTGACCACCAGAGTCCACAACTCCAACTTCTTTCAAGACTGGAAGCATATCAGGTGTTTTAGCTAGTGCTGTTTTTGCACCCTCTAAAGCAGCGCGCATAACCTCAACGGCATCATCTGTCTGTTCAGCTTTTTTCTTAGCACCGATCGCAGCACCGCGAGAAACTGTCAAAATAGTTCCCTCAACTGGTTTCATTACTGCTTTGTAAGCCACTTCAACCCCTGATTGGAAGGCAAGAGCCAAATCTTGACCATTCAACTCTTCTTTATCCTTAATAGCTTGTGAAAAGCCACGGAAAAGCTGAGAAGTGATAACACCTGAGTTTCCACGTGCACCCATCAAAAGCCCTTTGGCAAGAATACTTCCTACCTCTCCAACTGTAGAAGCCGGCTTATCCGCTACTTCCTTAGCACCATTTTCGATGGTCATTCCCATATTTGTCCCAGTATCTCCATCTGGAACTGGAAAGACGTTTAATGAATTGACATATTCAGCTTGCTTATTCAAGCGAGTTGATGCTGCCTGCACCATTTCCTGAAATAAGCTGGTAGTAATTTTTGACACGTTTATTCTCCTACAACTTTGATATTTTGAATGAAGACATTGACAGTCTGAGCAGTAATTCCAAGTTGGTTTTCCAAACTAAAGCGAACACTATCTTGAATGTTCTTTGAGACCTCACTAATCTTTGTTCCGTAGCTTAATACGGTATAAACATCAACTGCAATACTGCCATCCTCAGCTGCTTTTACGACAACCCCTTTTGAGTAATTATCTTTTCTGAGAAGAGCTTGGAAATTATCTTTAAGAGCATTTTTACTAGCCATACCGACTACACCAAAAATCTCAGTCGCTGCACCGCCTACAACGGTTGCAATGACTTCGTCTGTTAGTTCGATTTGACCATCTTTTGTATTAATTTTTACAGTCATTCTTTTTACCTCGACTAGTTGATACTCTATTTTATCATATTTCAGCCTAAGTGTAAAAGCAGAATACTGTATCAGCGGATATTTGCTCTATTTTTCAAATGATTTTAACCTTAGAGCAAAAGAAAAAGACCCTAAGGTCTCCTTACTTTCATAATTAAACGCGTTCAACTTTACCTGATTTCAAAGCACGAGCTGAAGCCCAAACTTTTTTAGGTTTACCATCGATAAGAACAGTAACTTTTTGAAGGTTTGGTTTTACGGCACGTTTAGTTTGGTTCATCGCGTGTGAACGGTTGTTTCCAGATACAGTCTTACGACCTGTAAAGTAACATACTTTAGCCATTTGTGTTTTCCTCCTATTAGATCTAATATAGCGGATGTGCTAGCACCACATACCGTACTATGTTATCACACTTTCTCTTTTTTTGCAAGGGAATTGGAAGATTTTTTTATTTAACGTAGACAATCCCCAACTTCCCAAAAGCCACATCTCCACGGATAATCAAGGTTTTGCTAGTTGGGGCTAGAGAAGTATCTGCCTTTGCTACACCACAGAAAGTTTCTACCTTTAGATCAACTCGCCAATGTTGGGGAACATAGATAACTGCATTGCCAAAACCAACTTCCACTTTCAGGCTTGCGCTATCTCCTAAAATCTCTGCATTGTCATAATATATCTTGGCATTGCCAAAACCAACTTCTACTTGATCGTCTACCAATTCTTGATTTTGCTTGTAGAAAGTCCCAGTCCCAAAAGCGACTTCCTTATCTGTCAAAATGGTCTTTTCACCGTCATACCACCATTTTTTTCCATTCCAAGTTCTGTTAGAATGAGTGAGTGCGCTGACACCCATTACGATTAAAATACTCGCCCAGAACAATGACTGATTTGGAATTGGTAAAATATCATAAAAGTGGTTAGCAATCATTAAGGCTACTAGAGCTGTAAAAGAGGCTGAAGTTAAGTGGCGACGCAACAAAGCTCCAACTGATTGATAGGCAAAAAAAGCAATACCGATCAAGGGCCAAATCTGCCCTCCAAATGAAGGGATTCCAAAATTTCCTTGTAATAATATTAAAGTTGCCAAAATGAGCAATACAATACCAAATGCTTTCTTTTTCATCTTGTTACCTCATGTTTCTTAGATTTTCTTTTAGGAGGGATTGATAATGCCGTGAGACATGAACCTCCTTGTGGGTTTGATAAAAGGAAATGGTGCCCGTTCCTGAAAAGGACTTGTCCACCGAGTAAACCTGACGGATATTTGCAATAGTAGACTTGGATACCCGGCTAAAATAGCGAGGAAGGATAGCCTCTAACTCATAGAGTTTGAGCCGAACCTCGTAGGCATCTTTCTGGGTATGGGCATAAATCTTGCTACCTTCTGTCTCAAAGAAGAGAATTTCCGACAAGTCCAGATAATATTCGCCCGTCCCCTTGTAAAAAATCAACCTAGGAGACTTGGATTCTTGCAAGAGCCGCTGTAAATCCGCAATCTCATCTGTCAAAGCCGCTGCCTTGATAACAATTTCAGTTTCCTCTAAATTGCTGTCAATTTCGATTCGTAACTTCATTCCATCTCCTTTCTGACTCTACTATATCAAAGCTAAAATAAGAAAACAAGAGCAAAAAAGCAAGTGGTTCCTTTAGACCCGTAAATGGTTGTAAGGCTGCCTTAACTTACAGGTCAACATAGAAAGAAAATCACACCCCACACAAGAGCACACATATAGCCAACCACTACATCCTTGGGATAATGCACTCCCCCTAATACTCTCACTAGACCGAGAAAGGCTGACAAAACCAACAAGATAACCCCTACAGATAAACTAGCATGAAAGCAAGCCATGGATATAATGGTTGCTGAAAAGACATGACGACTAGGCATAGACTGACCAGGACTATCTCTGTCAAGCAAAGGTTTGATAGTCCATTCCTCATAAGGCCTAGGGGCATTGATTTTCTTACGAAGAAAGGACAAAATCACAAAACCTGATGCAGGGATAAACACATAGATCAAGACTTGTTTTCCAAGTCCTTGTTGGAGATAGGTAGTTGCTAACAAGGTTAGATAAATCATAGACACAACTACTGTCATGAAGCGATTAAAAGTTCTTAACAAGCTCAGAAGAAAGGGCTTATTTTTAATGTTAGCAGCAATGTTGTCATACCATTCTTGATAATTTTTCATATATTTTCTCATCACTTACTCAAATTTTATACTCAATGAAAATCAGAGAGCAAACTAGGAAGCTAGCTGCAGACTGCTCAAAGCACTGCTTTGAGATTGTAAATAAGACTGACGGAGTCAATAACATATATCTACAGCAAGGCGAAGCTGCCGCGGTTTGAAGAGATTTTCGAAGAGTATTGCTTGCAGGGAAGCACTTGTCTTCTAGTATAGTGCAGAAAAAGAAGGCCGTCAAGCCTTCTTTGGGTTTATTCTTCTGCTTGGTCTTCTGTAAATTGACTGTTATACAAATCAGCATAGAAGCCAGCTTGCGCCATTAGCTCATCATGATTTCCTTGCTCGATGATATTTCCATCTTTCATGACAAGAATAAGATCAGCATTTCGGATAGTAGACAAGCGGTGGGCGATAACAAAGGAAGTTCTGCCCTCCATCAAACGATCCATGGCTCTCTGAATCAATTCCTCTGTACGGGTATCAACAGAAGAAGTCGCCTCATCTAGGATTAGGAGTGGTGCATCTTTCAGCAAAGCACGAGCGATAGTCAAGAGTTGTTTTTGTCCGACAGACAAGGTCACTGTATCATCCAAGACGGTATCGTAACCATCTGGTAGAGTCATAATAAAGTGGTGAATTCCTACAGCCTTGCTGGCTTCGATCACGCGCTCATCACTAATACCCTTTTGATTATAGATAAGATTGTCTCGGATAGTGCCTTCAAAGAGCCAGGTGTCCTGCAAGACCATTGAAAAGGCATCGTGCACTTCCGAACGCTTCATCTCCTTGGTATCCACACCATCAATGCAGATACTTCCCTTATCAATCTCATAGAACTTCATCAAAAGATTAACAATGGTTGTCTTACCAGCCCCAGTCGGTCCGACAATCGCAACCTTTTGACCTGCATGAGCGGTCGCAGAAAAGTCATGGATGATGATTCTCTCTGGTGTGTAACCAAAAGAAACTCGATCAAAGACCACTTGCCCTTTCATATCGCTCAATTGTCTTTCTTTATGAGATTCATCTTCCATTTCATCTTCAGCTAGAAATTCGAAGACACGTCCCATGGCTGCACCAGCCTGCTGAAGACTAGTAATCCCTTGGGCAATTTGTGAAAGAGGCTGAGAAAAGATACGAACGTAGGCCATAAAAGCAACGATAATCCCGATACTAATCTGCCCATTCAGAGCCAAGGCTGCACCGACGATAATCACTAAGGCATAACTAAAGTTCCCAATGAACATCATAATCGGCATCATAATCCCTGAAATAAACTGAGATTTCCAGATACTGTCATACAGACGATGGTTTAATTTCGCAAACTCTTCTTTCGTGCTCTCGATAGCATTGTAACTAGTCACCACATTATGACCAGAGTACATTTCTTCCACATAGCCATTGACAGCTGCCAAATCCTGTTGCTGACTCTTAAAGAAGCCCTGTGATTTGCCCATAAAGACGGACACGAAAGCAAAACCGATAAGAGTTGAAACAACCGTAACCAAGGCTAAAATCCAGTTCATCCCAAACATGGTTACCAAGACTGCTAAGACCAATAAACTAGATGAAAGAACTGTTCCCAGACTTTGATTAAGGGACTGGGCTGCAGTGTCAACATCATTGGTTACACGAGATAAGGTATCCCCCTGAGAGTGTCCATCAAAATATCCCAATGGTAGGCTATTGATTTTCTCTGAAATAGCTCTTCTCAAACGCTCTGAAAAACGTTGAATAGCTGTTGTAAACAGAAATGCCTGTAAATAATTTGATAGGAGTCCAATCACATAGATGACGGCCAAAAAACCACCAATAGCTGCAACCGCCACGACATCCACACTTGTTTCCAGACCACTGGCAATGATATTAGTCATTTCCTTAATGCGGGTTGGACCATATACAGTAATGATATTGGATACGATTGTTGCTAGAAAGGCTATCAGAAGGGCAAACTGGAGGCCTGCAAGATAGGGTTTACTCTGTTTCCAAAGAGACATTTTCTTATTTTCCATGTTCCAATTCCTCCTTCGATAGTTGTGAATAGGCAATTTCTTGGTAAACTTCGTTATTAGCTAGAAGTTCCTTGTGGGTGCCTTGCCCCACGACTTTCCCTTGTTCCAAGACTAAAATCAAATCTGCATCCATAATCGTTGAAATACGCTGTGCGACGATAAGCTTGGTCATAGACTTGGTTTTCTCTGCTAGCTCTTGGCGTAGGACACGGTCTGTCTTGTAGTCCAAGGCTGAGAAGGAGTCATCAAAGATGAGGATTTCTGGCTTTCGAGCCAAGGCACGCGCAATTGCCAGACGCTGTCTTTGACCACCTGAGAAGTTGTTTCCTCCTTGGGCCACTTCTGACGCCAAACCCGCTTCCTTGTCTTCGATAAAGTTCTTAGACTGGGCCAATTCCAAGGCTTGCCACATAGCTTGCTCACTAAGTGGTGTTTCTTGACTCTGTCCAAAGTCCAAATTGCTCTTAACATCACCTGAAAAGAGAACCGCTTTCTGGGGAATATAACCAACCTTGTTGCGCAAATCTTCTAAGGCATAGTCTTGAACATTGACACCGTCCACCTGAATTTCTCCTTCTGACACATCGTAGAAACGTGGAATCAGATTGACCAGAGTTGATTTACCAGAACCTGTTGACCCAATAAAGGCCACTGTTTGACCAGCTTCTGCTCTAAAGCTAACATGCTCGATAACTGCCTCCGAATTTGCCGCATAGCGGAAGGTCACATCCTTAAACTCGACCTGACCTTTGAGGTTTTCATCAGCCAGCTGCACTTGAGCAGGATTTTGGATAGAAGAATGCAAATCTAAAACTTGATTAATCCGCTTAGCAGAGACCATAGTTCGGGGAAGAACGATGAAAAGTGCTCCCATGAGAAGGAAGCCCATGACAACCTGCATGGCATAAGACATGAAAACAATCATGTCACTAAAAAGAGGCAGACGTGCTATTGGAGCAGCATCGTTAATCACATAGGCCCCAATCCAGTAAATCGCCACACTCAAGCCACTTGAAATCCCCATCATGATAGGGTTCAAAATAGCCATGAGACGGTTGACAAACAAATTCAAGCGTGTCAATTCATCATTTGCTGCTGCAAATTTTTCATTTTGGTATTCCTCTGCATTGTAGGCACGAACGACACGAATACCTGTTAAACTTTCACGAGTGATACTGTTTAGTTTATCTGTCATCCCCTGAATCAAGGACTGTTTTGGAAAGGCTAGCGTCATCAAAACGGTCGTCATCAAAACGTTGACAATCACTGCCACAAGTACGGCCCAGAGCCAGTATTCTGAATGGCCTAAAATCTTCCCAATAGCCCAGATAGCCATAATCGGACCACGCGTAACTACTTGCAAGCCCATGGTAATCAACATTTGAACTTGAGTGATGTCATTGGTGGTACGAGTTAAAAGACTGGGAATAGAGAATTTCTTAATCTCTGTCTGCGAGTAATCCAAAACTCGGTTAAAAATATCGCTTCTTAACCTACTAGTATAAGAAGCCGCCACTCGGGATGCAAAAAAACCAACTGCAACTACGGACAAGAAGGCAAGAAAGGACATTCCCAACATCATGCTTGCCGGCTGCCACAACTCATCTAAATTAGTTCCTTGACTACCTAGTAAATCCGTAATTTTCGAGATATAGGTCGGCACTTCCAACTCTAGATAGACCGAAAAGCAAGTAAAGAGAATGGCTAGTAAAATCATCCCCCATTCTTTTCTACTAATTCGTTTAGCTAATTTCTTCATTATCTCCTCCTATTCTCTTGATATTTTCCTGTAGTTGACCTAGAACTTTCTCAAAAATCAGTAATTCATCTTCATCAATGTCTTCCATCAACTGCTTGTCTATGCGTTCAAAGAAGGACTTAACCTGCTGCATTTGAGAACGTGCTTTGTCCGTCAAACGAACAAATTTCGCCCGCTTATCGCTAGGACTCGCCTCCAATTCCACCAAACCATTTTGCACCATACGCTTGACCAAATTACTAGCAACAGACTTGGTAATATTGAGTTCCTGCTCGATATCTTTAATCAAGACCAAGTCTTGGTTTTTCTCACGATTATCCAAAAAACGTACAACCTGACCTTGAGGCCCCCCCATAAATTCAATACCACAACGTTTGGCTTCCTTTTGCACCATCAGGTGAATCTGATGACCAAAACGCTTAAAGACTAACATCGGTTTATCCATACTAACTCCTTTCTAACTATCACATTTAGTTCTCCTAGGAACTAAATAAGTTTCCATGAGAAGTATTTTACCACTTTGAAAAGAGATGTCAAGAAAAAGTTTCCACGAGAACTATTTTCTTGATTCAAAAAAATCCCAAGTGATTTTTTCACTTAGGATCATGTTCTCTAGGTTAAATTAGAACCCGTCTACGTTTGTGTAGATCTTTTGTACGTCTTCGTCGTCCTCAAGGACGCTGTAAAGTTTTTCAAAGGTTTCAAGGTCATCGCCTGACAATTCCACTTCTGACTGAGGAATCATTTCCAATTCAGTCACTTGGAACTCTTCAACGCCAGACTCACGGAGGGCAACGATAGCCTTATGAAGGTCAGTTGGAGCTGTGTAAACTGTGATTGTACCTTCTTCTGCTTCTACATCATCCACATCCACATCTGCTTCTAGCAATTGCTCAAAGACTGCGTCCGCATCTTCACCTGCAAATACAATAACTCCCTTGTTGTCAAAGAGGTATGAAACCGAACCTGAAGCACCCATGTTTCCGCCATTTTTACCAAAAGCTGCACGGACATTAGCCGCTGTACGGTTGACATTTGAAGTCAAAGTATCAACAATCAGCATAGAACCATTTGGTCCAAAACCTTCGTAACGTCCTTCTGTAAAGGTTTCGTCTGTATTTCCTTTGGCTTTATCAATCGCTTTATCGATAACGTGTTTTGGCACTTGGGCTTGTTTAGCACGGTCGATAACGAATTTCAAAGCTGAGTTTGATTCTGGATCTGGATCACCTTTTTTAGCTGCTACATAGATTTCTACACCAAATTTTGCATATACCTTAGAGTTAGCTCCATCTTTAGCCGTTTTCTTGGCTACGATATTGGCCCATTTACGTCCCATTAGGAATCTCCTTTTTTCACATTTTAATCTTTCTTATTATAACACAAGTTTTTTCGATTTTCACTAGAGGAAACGGATTTTATTCAGCAAATCGAGCTATGATGACACTTTTGTTGCCAAGATGGCCTTGCCTTCTTTTATCAAGGGATGACGGAACAGTGAGAAATAAAGTTGGATGGTCATGGCAACCCAGATAAGGGGTTCACAAAGGATAACTCCCTTATAGCCCGCCCAAGGGATAATCAAGACCACAAAAGCGATTTTCCCGATTAGTTCGATAAAGCTAGAAACCAGAGGAAGGACTTTTTGCCCCAAGCCCTGCAAACAATTGCGATAAATCAACAAGAGACTCAAAATAGGATAAAAGGCTGAACTGATTTGCAGATAGAGACTGCCATTTTCTACCAAATAGCTATCCGTCGAACTAGCCAAGAAGGAAACCAAGGCTGGACTGGCAAAAAAGAGGAAGATACAAACAAAAACTGCCCAGGACATACCTAAACGACTGCCGATTCGAAGACCTTGGACAATGCGGTCTGATCGCTTAGCTCCTAGATTCTGAGAAGCAAAGGTCGTCATTGATGCAGAAATAGCGGTCATAGGAAGAAGGGCAAAGGCCATAATGCGTCGAGCTGCCGTCTGGGCACTAATAATCACTGCACCAAAGGTATTAACAGAAGACTGTAAAATCACACTGCCTATAGATACAATTGAACTCATCAGGCCCATAGCCAAACCTTGCTCCAAGAGATCAGCGTACAAGGCCTTGTTCCATTTGAAATGTTTAAGTTGAGGCAAAAGTTCTGGCACACTCTTACGGATATAATAAAAGCAAAGAACCGCTGATAAGCCTTGCGAAATAATGGTAGCAAATCCTGCCGATTGAACTCCTAACTGCAGTTGTGTAATGAAATAGAGATCCAGAACTACATTAACCAAGGCAGAGAAAATCAGAAAACCAAGCGCTGCTAGACTATCCCCAATAGATCGCAACAAACCTGCAAAGAGATTATAGGCAAAGCTGACACCGACACAGGTCACAATCATAGAAATATATTGATAAGACTGAGGGAGGATTTCATACGGGGTATCTAGGTACTGTAAAAGAGGATACAAACCAAGAAATCCCAGCAACATAACCACAATACTCAACAGAGCACCTAAAATCCAGGTGGCTGCTACTGCCTCCTTAATTTTTGTGAAGTCCCGAGCTCCATAATAGCGAGCAATAACAATCCCCATCCCATTGCCAACACCAAGAGTAAAACCTACAATCAGGTCAAAAATCGCTGTTGTCGCCCCTACTGCCGCCAAGGATTCTTGACCAAGGAAACGCCCTACAATCAAGACATCAGCAGTGTTATAGAGCTGTTGAAAAATATTAGACAGCAAGATTGGGAAGGCGAAACTTAAGAGCGAGGGAAGAATCGGGCCATGAATCAGGTCCACTGTTCGTTTTTTATTCATAAGGCTATTATATCAGCTTTCTAGAGGAGGAACAAGACAAAGGGAATAAGTTCAATAGCAAGGCAAGCATAGAAAAAGTAGTGAATTTCCTCCACTACTTATTAGCATTATTCTTCAATTTCGATTTCAAGTTCATCACCAAGGTCAAGAGTTACTTCTTGGTTTGGAGTGCTATCTTCAACTAGGGAAACGTCATCAGAACCCTCTTCATCCTCAATCAAACCAAACTGAACACGAACTTGGTGGTCAATGGCATCAAAGACTTCTGGATGATCTGCCAAATATTTCTTAGCATTTTCAGATCCTTGCCCGATTTTTTCATCCTTGTAAGAGTACCAAGCTCCTGCTTTCTGGATGATATCCAAGTCGCTTGCGATCTTCAAGAGTTCACCAGTCTTCGAAATTCCTTCTCCGTACATGATTTCAACAAAGGCTTCCTTAAATGGCGGAGCTACTTTATTTTTCACGACTTTAATCTTAGTTTCCTTACCAACGTTGGTATCTTTTTGGTCACCAGTTCCCTTGATCTGTGTACTTCCACGAACATCCAAACGGACAGATGCATAGAATTTCAAAGCACGTCCACCAGGAGTTGTTTCTGGATTTCCAAACATGACTCCAACTTTTTCACGCAATTGGTTGATAAAGATAGCAATGGTCTTAGTCTTATTGATAGAAGCTCCTAGTTTACGCATAGCTTGGCTCATCATACGGGCCTGTAGACCAACGTGACTATCTCCGATATCTCCATCGATTTCTGCACGAGGTACAAGAGCTGCAACAGAGTCAATTACAACAAGATCAACCGCACCAGAGTCAATCAATTTTCCTGCAATTTCAAGACCTTGCTCTCCTGAGTCTGGTTGCGACAAGAGCAATTCGTCAATATTGACACCAAGGGCCGCAGCATAAGCTGGATCAAGGGCATGTTCCGCATCGATAAAGGCTGCAATACCGCCTTCTTTTTGTGCTTGCGCAACTGCATGAAGGGCAACCGTTGTCTTACCAGATGACTCTGGTCCGTAGATTTCAATGATACGTCCCTTAGGATAACCACCTGAACCAAGGGCAATGTCAAGAGCCAAAGAACCTGAACTCATCACTTGAACCTTTTGCTCCGCACGTTCACCCAAACGCATGATTGAACCCTTACCAAAGTCTTTCTCAATCAATTTAAGAGCGTCATTCAAGGCTTTTTCACGATCAGCCCCAAATTTTTTTGAAATTTCATCTAATTTTTTTGGTTTTTTCGCCATTCTATTCTCCTACATTCTAATGGTCTTGCGACCTATCTACTATTATATCAAAAGTTAGTCACTTAATAAAGCCTTGCGAACTAGGTTAAAGGCATGCATAACCGCAATATGACGTACATCTGATCGGCTTCTTCCTGCAATATTAGCCTTAATAACCTCGGTTCCTTTTTTATAGGCTAAACCAATAAAGACTGTTCCAGCTGGATGACCTTCTAAACTATCTGGTCCAGCAACACCTGTCAAGCTCACTCCGTAGTCAGACTGTGTCTTGAACCGTGCTTGCTCCGCCATTTCTTTAGCAGTATACTCAGAAACAACCCCATGTTTTTGCAACTCTTGCTCGGAGATGTCCAGCATCTTAGACTTTTCTTCCAGACTATAGGTCACAAAACCACCATTAAAGATAGCGGAAACTCCTGAAAAGTCCGCTAAAGTAGCCTGAAAAAGCCCTCCTGTCAAACTCTCGGCAGCTGTGATGGTTTTATTTCTCTTTTTAAGTTCCTCAACGACGATACTTGCCAAGCTAGCTTCTTCCCCATAGCCATAACAAATTTCTCCTAAAGAGATCCCTTCAAAAGTCTGGCGTTCAAGAATTTGTGCTTCTAAAGCATCTAAAGCTTGATCGGCCTTTTCTTGACTAATAGCTTTCGTAGATAAGCGCAGTGTCACTTCACCCGTCTTAGCATAAGGTGCCAAGGTCGGATCTGTTTGCCGATCAATCAAATCAGATAAAATCGTCACCAACTGACTCTCTCCAATTCCAAAAAATCGAAGAACACGGGAGTAAAGCTTTCTACCTGTCATCAACTTAGGTAGAAGTTGGTTTAAGACCATGGGTTTCAATTCACTTGGTGGACCTGGAAGGACAACGTAGGTCACTCCATCGACTTCCAATATTCCTCCCACAGCCAGTCCTGTTTCATTCGGTAGTGGAGTCGCTCCTTCTACAAGTTGAGCTTGTCTTTCGTTATTTGGTGTTCGGGCATAGTCTGGTCTCTGGGCAAAAAAGATATCCAACTTCTCCTGAGCCTGAGGATCGAAGACTAATTCTTTCCCTAAAAATTTAGCCAGAGTTTGTTTGGTCAAATCGTCCTCAGTTGGCCCCAAACCGCCTGTCAAAATCACCAGACTGCTGCGTTGACTGGCAATCTCAAGCAAGGACAAGAGACGAGCTTCATTGTCTCCTACAGCCGTCTGAAAATATACGTCTACCCCAATCTCTGCTAGTTTTTCCGATAAAAACTGGGCATTGGTATTAACAATCTGTCCTGTCAAAATCTCTGTTCCAACAGCAATGATTTCTGCTTTCATGTTTCCTCCTAACTTTTTATTCGTATTTTTTTGAAAAAATCGCAGGAAATTTCCCACGATTTAACTATAAAATAAATTATTCTACATTTCCTTGGTCGATAGTGTTAGAAACAGGTCCGGTTCCTGATCCTCCATTTTGACTTCCATAAATAGTCTCATATAAAACTGCATTGGTTTCTAACTCTGTCACCTTAGGTTTATCAAGTGAGGTTCTCAATAAATTTTGCATTTCTAATAAATGGCTAGTAGTTACAATTTGATACGAAATTCCTTGTAAATTAGCATCTTCACCTTGTAATTGGTGCGTTTCTATCGTTTTAAAGGAATCTCTATAACCCAACAAGCTTGGAATACTTTTAGAAGACAAGTCAATATTGGTCTGCATATTCGTACTTAGTGCTTTTAAGATTGATTGATAATGACTAACACTATTCAAACTGAGTACTTTTTCCACTACTTTTTGAATAACTTCCCGTTGTCTCTTTTGGCGACCGTAATCCCCTTCCGGATCTTGATAACGCATCCGTGAATACACAAGAGCTTCTTCTCCATTTAGAGTTTGCTCTCCAACGCCTATTGAAATCTTATTAAACTCCTCTTGGTCAGTAATTGAAATTGGGAAGCCCAAGGTATTATTAACTGTAATACCCCCAACCGCATCCACTAATTGTTGGAGCCCTTGCATATTAACCATCACATAACGATCTATATGAATATTCATCATTTTTTGAATGGTCGAAATAGCTAATTCAGCCCCACCACCTGCATAGGCAGCATTTAGTTTCGCTTCTGCAACTTGACCGTCCTGATGCTGAATCTTCGTTAAGATATCACGCTCTAAACTTAACATAGTCGTTTTCTTTGTACGTGGATTAACAGTTAACAATATCATTGAATCACTATTGCCTTCCCAAGGATCAGTCCGTTCAACATTCCCTGTATCCACTCCCATCAAAAGAATCGTCAATGGCTCAGTAGCCTCAATTACATTTGTTTCCTCACCAATTTTTTTATAGGTTTTTGACAAGGCATCCGTTCCTTGTTGGTAGATGGTATAAGCAAATGCACCTATACCCAAAATCGTCACAGCTAAAAAAGCTAGTACCATCCCAATAATTTTTTTAACCATATATTTACTAATCTATCAGTCTACCCATAAGATAAACATCAATAAATTTCCCTTCTTCAATGTAAGCACCGCGCTCTTGCTTTCCTTCAATCATAAAACCATGCTTCTGGTAAAGATGAACAGCAGCCTGATTTCTGGTTTGAACTGTCAACTGCAAACGACGGATAAAACCACTTGCTTGTGCCCACTCAATCGTTTCTTCAAGTAAAATACTTCCCAGACCTTGATTCCAATATTTTTTTGCAATCACAATAAAGAGATCTCCAATATGACGAACTCTCTTGCGTTGATCAGCTGTAATATTTACAAGACCTGCAATTTCTCCATCGAGTAAGGCTAGCAAGGTTATCTGATTGTCAGAAGTAGCTTGCTTCTCAAGGAAGATCCCCATTTCACTATTTGTGAGTAATATTCCATCTTTATCTAAACTTGTGAAGTCTGTTTCTAAACTCACGCGATTTAAAAATGCTACTAAATCAGTCGCATCAGTAGGATCAGCTTCTCTAATCAGTAATTCATACTCCATCTTGAAGCCCCTCTACCAATTGATTCGCTCTTAAGCCCTTTGGTTTAAAGTTTAAGAATCGGCCAGTTGTTTCTTTTAGAATTTCTAACTCTAAATAATTATCAGGTAAATCTTGGCCCAAGAGATTTCCCCACTCAATGACAGTCACTCCACCACCAAAGAGAAATTCATCCAAATCAATCGAGTCTGCATCTCCCTCGATACGATAAACGTCCAAATGATAGAGTGGAAGTCGTCCCTCGTACTCTCTAACAATAGTATAAGTTGGACTTTTAATCATCTGATTAATCTCTAAACCTTTAGCAAGACCCTTTGTAAAAGTCGTTTTACCTGCCCCAAGTTCACCCGTCAAAATAAGAACATCATTTTTTTCTAACAAGGTTCCTAGTTTTTCCCCTAGAGCTAAAAGATCATCTTCATTTTTAGTGTACATAAGATTATTATACCAAAAAGTTTTCTTTTGTGTGAATTTTCTTTACAATTCACTATTATAAATTTGCATAATCATTTTCATTTTTTATCACCTAAAAAGCATTCAAACATACAAACAAGAAAAAGAACATCTCTTTTTGAATGAATCTTTAAAAAAGAAAAGCAAGATTCAGAACACCAATATAAATCACAATCGAAAAAGACTAATTGAGTTTTATCACGAATACTTCTCAAATAACAAAAATAGTTCTGCTATAAACAAAGCCGTTTTTTTACTATCTTATCCCTCGAACCAAATAGCAATTTCTCGCTTAGCTGACTCTTCTGAATCTGAACCATGTACAACATTTTGGATAACCTCATTTTCTCCAGCAGCTTTTGCAAAATCACCTCGAATAGTTCCTGGTAAAGCTTCTTCTGGACGAGTTGCACCCATCATGGTCCGCCAAGTTTCGATTACCTTGGGACCAGAAATGATACCCGCAAGAATCGGTCCTGAAGTCATAAATTCACGAATCGGTGGGTAAAAACTTTGGCCAACCAAGTTCTGATAGTGCTGGTCAATCAACTCTTCTGAAAGCTGTGAACGCAACTCCAATTTTTCGATTGTAAATCCACGTTGTTCGATGCGTTTCAACACCTCACCCACTAATCCTCTTTTTACACCATCTGGCTTAATGATAAAAAATGTTTGTTCCATACTCGTCTCCTTTGTCAGCTTCTTTCTTTTATACTCTTCGAAAATCAAATTCAAACCACGTCAACGTCGCCTTGTCGTATATATGTGACTGACTTCGTCAGTTCTATCTACAACCTCAAAGCAGTGCTTTGAGCAACCTGCGGATAGTTTCCTAGTTTGCTCTTTGATTTTCATTGAGTATTATTTTACCACATTTCATGGAAAAATGTAGAAAGTTTTCAGAAAAGAGAAAGAGAACCCGAAGGCTCTCTCATTCTCTTTTATTCTACTGTTTCTTCCACAGTTTCAACGGCAGTATCTACAACTACTTCTGTTGCTTCTTCGTTTCCTTCTTCCTCTACTGAAGGATTAAGGTATTCTTCTTCGTTGATAGCATGTGGTTCAAGGTTACGGTAACGAGCCATACCAGTACCTGCCGGGATGATCTTACCGATGATAACATTTTCTTTAAGTCCAAGAAGATGGTCTTTCTTACCGCGGATAGCCGCGTCAGTAAGGACACGAGTTGTTTCCTGGAAGGAAGCCGCTGACAAGAAACTATTCGTTTCAAGTGAGGCTTTGGTAATTCCCATAAGGACTGGACGACCTGTCGCTGGAACACCACCTGCGATAAGGACATCTTTGTTGGCATCTGTAAAGTCATTGATATCCATGAGGGTACCCATGAGAAGGTCTGTATCTCCTGGATCCATGACACGTACTTTACGAATCATTTGACGAACCATTACCTCGATGTGTTTGTCACCGATTTCTACCCCTTGGCTACGGTAAACTTTTTGTACTTCACCAAGAAGGTAAGTTTCAACTGACAAGACATCGCGAACTGCAAGGAGACGTTTTGGCTGGATAGAACCTTCTGTAAGAGCAGCACCACGCGCTACTTGGTCCCCAACTTCAACACGCATACGAGCGGTAAATGGAACAACATATTCACCTTCGCCAGTTTCACCCTTAACAAAGACTTTCTTGGTACGAGTTGATGCATCTTCTTCGATAGCGATAACTTGTCCTTTAACCTCTGTGATAACCGCTTCCCCTTTAGGATTGCGGGCTTCAAAGATTTCTTGGACACGAGGAAGACCCTGAGTGATATCAGTATTTGAGGCAACCCCACCCGTGTGGAAGGTACGCATTGTAAGCTGGGTACCAGGTTCGCCGATAGATTGGGCAGCGATTGTTCCAACCGCTTCACCAACTTCAACCGCATCACCAGTCGCCAAGTTGATACCATAACAGTGACGGCAAACACCATGACGAGTGTTACATGTAAATACGGAGCGGATAGTCACTTCTTCAACACCAGCATTAACAATTTCACGCGCCTTGTCTTCTGTAATCAACTCATTTGGACCGATAATCACTGCACCAGTTTCTGGATGTTTAACAGTTTTCTTAGTGTAACGACCGTTGAGACGCTCTTCGAGTGACTCGATCATTTCTTTTCCTTCTGCGATAGAACGGATCAAGAGACCACGGTCAGTTCCACAGTCGTCCTCACGGATGATAACGTCTTGGGCAACGTCAACCAAACGACGAGTCAAGTAACCTGAGTCGGCTGTCTTAAGGGCCGTATCGGTCATACCTTTACGCGCACCGTGAGTTGAGAAGAACATTTCGAGTACTGACAAACCTTCGCGGAAGTTTGAAAGGATTGGCAATTCCATGATACGTCCATTCGGAGCAGCCATCAGACCACGCATACCGGCAAGCTGTGAGAAGTTTGAGATATTACCACGGGCTCCAGAGTCCATCATCATAACGATTGGGTTCTTAGGATCTTGGTTGGCAATCAAGCGTTTCTCAAGTTTTTCACGGGCAGCACGCCATTCGGCTGTAACAGCATTGTAACGCTCGTCGTCTGTAATCATACCACGACGGAATTGTTTTGTGATTTGTTCTACACGTTTGTGTGATTCTTCAATGATTTCAGCCTTGTCATCAACGACTGGAATATCGGCAATACCCACTGTCAATCCTGCAAGAGTTGAGTGGTGGTAACCGAGGTTCTTCATACGGTCAAGTAGGGCAGAAGTTTCTGTTGTACGGAAACGTTTGAAGATTTCAGCGATGATATTCCCAAGGTTTTTCTTCTTGAATGGAGGGTTAAGCTCAAGATTGCTGATAGCTTCCTTGATATCTCCACCAAGTGGCAAGAAGTATTTAGCTGGAACGCCTTCTGTCAAGTTGGCATTGTTTGGTTCTTGCAAGTATGGTAGCCCCTCTGGCATGATGTCGTTGAAGAGGATTTTACCAACTGTTGTGAGCAAGACCTTATGTTTTTGCTCTTCTGTCCAAGGCTTGTTGAGGCTGTCTGTTGCGATACCAACACGTGAGTGGAGGTGAACATAACCATTACGGTAAGCCATAACCGCTTCGTCACGGTCTTTGAAGACCATTCCTTCACCTTCACGACCAGCTTCTTCCATAGTCAAGTAGTAGTTACCCAAAACCATGTCCTGAGACGGAGTAACAACTGGTTTACCATCTTTCGGGTTCAAGATGTGCTCAGCAGCTAGCATCAAGATACGAGCTTCTGCTTGGGCTTCTTCTGAAAGCGGTACGTGGATGGCCATTTGGTCCCCGTCAAAGTCGGCATTGTAGGCTTCACAGACAAGCGGGTGCAAGCGAAGGGCCTTACCATCAATCAAGACTGGCTCGAAGGCTTGGATACCCAAACGGTGAAGGGTCGGTGCGCGGTTAAGAAGTACTGGGTGTTCTTTGATCACTTCTTCAAGGATGTCCCAGATACGCTCATCTCCGCGTTCCACCAAGCGTTTAGCTGCTTTGACGTTTTGCACGATATCACGGGCAACGATTTCACGCATAACGAATGGTTTAAAGAGCTCGATAGCCATTTCACGTGGCACACCACATTGGTACATCTTAAGAGTTGGACCAACGGCGATAACCGAACGTCCTGAGAAGTCAACACGTTTACCGAGCAAGTTTTGACGGAAGCGTCCTTGTTTACCTTTAAGCATGTGGCTCAATGATTTCAGTGGACGACTACCTGGTCCTGTGATTGGACGACCACGACGACCATTGTCAATCAAAGCATCAACTGCTTCTTGAAGCATACGCTTCTCATTTTGAACGATGATACCTGGTGCATTCAACTCAAGCAAACGAGCCAAACGGTTGTTACGGTTGATAACACGGCGGTAAAGGTCATTCAAGTCAGATGAAGCAAAACGGCCACCATCCAACTGCAACATTGGACGAAGATCTGGTGGAATAACCGGAAGGATGTTGAGAATCATCCATTCAGGTTTGTTTCCAGACTTGTAAAAGGCATCCAAAACATCCAAACGACGGATGGCTTTAACACGTTTTTGTCCAGTAGCTGTTTTCAATTCTTCTTTGAGTTCAGCAATTTCTTTTTCAAGATCTACTTGTTTCAAAAGGTCTTGGATGGCTTCGGCACCCATCTTGGCAACGAATGATCCATAACCATACTCACGCAAGCGCTCACGGTATTCGCGCTCTGTCATGATAGACTTATGCTCAAGTGGTGTATCCTTAGGATCAATCACCACATAAGCCGCAAAGTAGATAACTTCCTCAAGGGCACGAGGACTCATATCAAGAGTCAAGCCCATACGACTTGGAATCCCCTTGAAGTACCAGATGTGAGATACAGGAGCTTTCAATTCGATATGTCCCATACGCTCACGGCGAACTTTCGTACGCGTTACTTCAACCCCACAACGGTCACAAACAATCCCTCTGTAACGAATGCGTTTGTACTTACCACAAGCACATTCCCAGTCTTTTGTAGGACCAAAGATAACTTCATCAAAGAGTCCTTCACGTTCTGGTTTCAAGGTACGGTAATTGATTGTTTCAGGTTTTTTGACTTCTCCATAAGACCATGAACGGACTTTACTTGGAGAAGCTAGGGTGATTTGCATACTTTTAAAACGATTTACATCAACCACTATTTCTTCCCTTTCTATTCTAAGTGAACTGCTTTTTCTTATTCAGCAGCTTCTTCTGTTGCTTCCGCTTTTGTTGCTTTCTCAGCTTCTTCAGCTTCAAAGGCTGCTTTAGCCTCTTGTGCTGCTTTTTCGCGGGCTTTTTCAAGGTCATCTACGTGGATGACATCTTCGTCCATTCCTTCATCCAAGTCACGAAGTTCCACTTCTTGATCATCTTCGTCAAGGACACGCATGTCAAGACCAAGAGATTGCAATTCTTTCACAAGAACTCGGAAGGATTCTGGAACACCTGGTTTTGGAATTGGTTTTCCTTTTGTAATAGCTTCATAAGCTTTCAAACGTCCGTTGATATCGTCAGACTTGTAAGTCAAGATTTCTTGAAGGACATTTGACGCACCGTAGGCTTCAAGAGCCCAAACCTCCATCTCACCGAAACGTTGTCCACCAAACTGAGCTTTACCTCCAAGTGGTTGTTGAGTAACGGTTGAGTAAGGCCCGACTGAACGCGCGTGCAATTTATCATCAACCATGTGGTGGAGTTTAATCATGTACATGACTCCGACAGAAACACGGTTATCAAATGGTTCACCAGTACGGCCATCGTAAAGGATCGTTTTGGCATCGCTATCCATACCAGCTTCTTTAACAGTTGACCAAAGATCTTCAGAACTTGCTCCGTCAAAGACTGGTGTAGCAATGTGAATACCAAGAGTACGAGCCGCCATACCAAGGTGGAGCTCCATAACCTGACCGATATTCATACGTGATGGCACCCCAAGTGGGTTCAACATGATGTCGACTGGAGTTCCGTCTGGAAGGTAAGGCATGTCTTCTACAGGAACGATACGAGAGACAACCCCTTTGTTTCCGTGACGTCCGGCCATCTTATCTCCGACCTTGATCTTACGTTTTTGAGCGATGTAGACGCGAACCAGCATGTTAACACCTGATTGCAACTCATCTCCATTTGCACGTGTAAAGATTTTAACATCACGAACGACACCATCGGCACCATGTGGTACACGAAGAGAAGTGTCACGCACTTCACGAGACTTATCTCCAAAGATAGCGTGCAAGAGACGTTCTTCAGCTGAAAGGTCTTTCTCACCCTTAGGTGTTACTTTACCTACAAGGATATCACCTTCTTTAACCTCAGCACCGATACGAATAATACCCATTTCGTCAAGGTCTTTAAGAGCGTCTTCCCCAACGTTTGGAATTTCACGAGTAATTTCTTCAGGTCCAAGCTTTGTATCGCGTGTTTCTGATTCGTATTCTTCAAGGTGAACAGATGTGTAGACATCATCTTTGACCAAGCGTTCGCTCATGATAACGGCATCCTCGAAGTTGTAACCTTCCCAAGTCATGTAGGCAACGATTGGGTTTTGTCCAAGCGCCATTTCTCCATTTTCCATAGAAGGTCCGTCAGCAATGAAATCGCCTTTTTCAACGATATCACCGACTTTAACAAGCGTACGTTGGTTGTAGGCAGTACCTGAGTTTGAACGACGGAATTTTTGGATGTGGTAAACGTCCAATGAACCATCTTCACGACGAACTTCTACCTTGTCAGCATCTGCGTAAGTAACTTTACCGTTATACTGAGCAATCACAGCCGCTCCAGAATCGTGGGCTGCTTGGTATTCCATACCAGTACCAACGTAAGGTGCTTTAGGATTAATCAATGGTACAGCCTGACGTTGCATGTTGGCTCCCATAAGGGCACGGTTGGAGTCATCGTTTTCCAAGAAAGGAATACATGCTGTCGCAACAGCAACTACCTGTTTTGGTGACACGTCCATGTAGTCAACAACATTAGCTGGATACTCTTGGTTGACCCCTTGGTGACGTCCCATGACAACTTTCTCAGCAAATGTTCCATCTTCATTCAGACGAGAATTAGCCTGTGCTACAGTAAATTCATCTTCTTCATCGGCTGTCAACCAAACGATTTCGTTTGTGACAACACCTGTTTCACGGTCAACCTTACGGTATGGTGTTTGAACAAAACCATATTTGTTCAAGTGTCCGTAAGATGACAAGTTATTAATCAAACCGATGTTAGGTCCTTCAGGCGTCTCGATTGGACACATACGGCCATAGTGAGTGTAGTGCACGTCACGTACTTCATATCCAGCGCGGTCACGTGTCAAACCACCAGGTCCTAAGGCTGACAAACGGCGTTTGTGAGACAACTCAGAAAGCGGATTGTGTTGGTCCATGAACTGTGACAACTGTGATGAACCAAAGAATTCTTTAACCGCAGCTGTTACAGGACGAATATTGATAATTTGTTGTGGTGTCAAGACTTCGTTATCTTGAACAGACATACGTTCACGGACATTACGTTCCATACGAGAAAGTCCAAGACGTACTTGGTTGGCAAGCAATTCACCAACCGCACGGATGCGACGGTTTCCAAGGTGGTCGATATCATCTACACGGCCAATTCCTTCAGCTAAGTTGAGGAAGTAACTCATCTCAGCAAGGATATCTGCAGGAGTGACAATACGAACCTTGTCATCTGGATTGGCATTACCAATGATAGTGACTACACGATCAGGATCAGTTGGTGCAACAACCTTGAATTTTTGAAGAACAACTGGCTCAGTCACAACGGCTGCATCGTTTGGAATGTAGACAATCTTGTTCAAATCGCCATCCAAATGACTTTCAATACTTTCAATGACGCTACGAGTCATAACAGTTCCAGCTTCTACTAAGATTTCTCCAGTTTCAGCATCTACCAATGGCTCAGCAATCGTTTGGTTGAGCAAACGTGTCTTAATATTGAGTTTTTTATTAATTTTATAACGACCAACAGCGGCTAGGTCATAGCGGCGTGGGTCAAAGAAGCGAGCCACAAGCAAGCTACGTGAGCTTTCAGCAGTCTTAGGCTCACCTGGACGAAGGCGCTCATAAATTTCTTTCAAGGCTTCGTCTGTACGAGAGTCCATTGGGTTCTTGTGGATATCTTTTTCAACAGTATTGCGAACCAATTCGCTATCACCAAAGATATCAAAGATTTCATCATCACCTGAAAAACCAAGGGCACGCACTAAGGTTGTAAATGGAATTTTACGAGTACGGTCGATACGAGTATAGGCGATATCTTTTGAGTCACTTTCAAGTTCCAACCAAGCCCCACGGTTAGGGATAACCGTTGAACCGTAGCCCACTTTACCGTTTTTATCAACTTTATCGTTAAAGTAAACACCTGGTGAGCGGACCAACTGAGATACGATGATACGTTCACCACCATTAATGATGAAAGTACCCATCTCTGTCATGATTGGGAAATCACCAAAGAAAACTTCTTGGGTCTTGATTTCGCCTGTTTCTTTATTGATCAAGCGGAAGGTTACAAAAATTGGCGCTGAGTAGCTAGCATCGTGGATACGAGCTTCTTCTAGCGTGTATTTAGGTTCTTTGATCTCATAGCCAACAAATTCCAACTCCATTGTGTCTGTGAAGTTTGAAATTGGCAATACATCTTCAAACACTTCCTTAAGACCATGGTCTAGGAAATCTTTGAATGAGTCAGTTTGAATTTCAATCAAATTTGGTAAGTCAAGAACTTCTTTGATTCTTGAAAAACTACGACGGGTACGATGTTTCCCGTATTGAACGTCATGTCCTGCCAAGATGATTCTCCTTTGTAAATAAGTTCCAAGCCTTGTCAATCAGGCTTTTCTAATCGTCATATGGTTTTAAAAACCCCTATCACCGTGTCCTCTTGAGTTAATTTTCAGAATCTTTAAATCTTTATTACAAACACTCAAAAAGCTGAAAAAAAGCACAAAAAGAGCAGCTAAATCTGACTTTTTCAGAAGATTTAACTGCTGTGAGTCTTGTCTGGACAATATTTCAGACAAAACCTACGACAAATGATTACTCATATTATACCCTATTTAGCTAGATTTTTCAAGGGGGTTGACAATTTTTTGACAAAATCTTTTCCTATGAAAAGTTTAATTCAATTATCGTTTTGCAAAATTCGTTTTTAGCTTAATAGTCTAATATAAAATATAGCAAATTACGATTTCCCTATTTTATATTAGGCTGTTTTTCTTGACTTTACTAGCTTTTTCTTTTAATATATATGTATAAATATATATGGAGATTTATGATGAATATCTTGCTGTCTAAAACTGAACAAGACTTGCTATTCTTACTGGAAGAATTAACCAAACACCATGATTGGATAGAAATTCCAGTCTTGGCTGAGAAGCTGAATTTTTCAATCGAAGAATTGCAAGAACACCTTTTTAAGCTTGAGCAATTATTTCCAAACCTCCTGCTTCAATCAAGAAAAAAAGGCATTCAATTGCAGTTTGAATTCCAAAATACCTTGGATCCCAGGATCGCGATTTTTAAACAATCTGAAACCTACTCTTTTTTGGACTGTCTATTTTTCAAAGAGGGACTATCACTTAAGCAAATTTGTCAGGAACTTGTGATTAGCTGCGAACGAGTTCAGGAAATCATCCAGCATCTAAATACTAAGCTTCCGGAACACTATGACATCAGCATCCAACCTTCCCCTTTAGTCATGGAGGGAAAAGAAGAGAGCATTCGCGCCTTTTATCTAGACTACTTTAGCCAAAGTTACAGTTTTCTGGATTGGCCCTTTCCTTCTATTTCTGAAGAATCACTCACTCACTTGATTCAGCTATTTTTGAACGCCCAACAAGTTTCACCCAACCTCAGTAGTTTACGGCAAATCAAATATACTCTAGCTATCAATCTGGAGCGCTTTAATAAGAGGCATTTGATTGAAAATCCTACTCCTCTTTTAACGAGTCACTACAGCACCCTCATGCAGATTACCCAGTTTGAACAAGATATCAAAAAGCTGGCTAAAAAACTTCATTTTGAACCGAAAAAGGAGACGCTAGAACAGCTATTTTCAAACCCAGTAAAGTCTCCTCAAATCACAAACAATCCTAGCAATGGAGCACTGGGTAATATTCATCATATCCAAAAATCTTACCGTTTATTGAGCCAAATCCTAGAAGAACTAGCTAAAGAATTTCACCTACAGATTGAAAATCGCGAGGAATTGATTTGGCTCCTCCACTATACTGCCCAATCAGATTGCTTTCATCTACTCAGCAACCAGTCTATTGACAGACAGAAATCCCAAATTTTAGGCAATTATCAAGTAGAATTTCCAAAACTATTTGAAGTAAGTCAACACAAATTCCAATCTTACCTGACTAAAATGGGACTCGAAAGTCACTCCATTAAACTACAAGAACTTGTCTACACCTTCACGATCCAAGGACAAAGAATTTTGGTCCAATTACTTCAAAAACTTCCCAAAATACGTGTTTTGGTCATTAGTCATCTTGATAGCCATCACGCACAAAGTCTAATCGACACCCTAACTCATTACGGCAACAATCTCTATCTCTTTGATTCTTGGGAAGAACCTACTATTTCATTCTCAACTCTCAATCAAATTCCTCACGATATTGTTATCACTACCTTTCCTGTCACCAACTCTCCTAAACCACTTATCTACAATCGTAACTTCTCTACTTCAGAATTATTCCACCATCTCCACCTTCTGGCTGCTCAAATTCATAAAGAAGGACTGGCTAAATCGTAGCAAAATCTGTTGCGATTTTTCTTTTATTTTAATACCGAGAAAACGCTTGCATATTATTTTACTAAGTGCTATACTGATAGAGAAATTCATTTATAGGAGATTGATTATGAAAAGAACACCATCTCACACTGAGAAAAAAATGGTTTACAGCATCCGTTCACTCAAGAATGGAACTGGTTCTATCCTTATTGGAGCAAGCCTTGTTCTGCTTGCCATGGCTACACCAACTATCTCAGCCAACGAAAATACTATAACCAATAAGGGAACTGATAATGAAGCTACTACTGCTCTTGCACAACCTCTTACTGATACAGCAGTTAACTCTGGTAAGAATGAAAGTGATATTTCTTCGCCTAAAAATGCAAACGCTTCCCTAGAAAAAACAGAAAAAAAACCTGCAACAGAGGCAACCACTCCTGCTACAACTCCTGCCGATTCAGCACCACAAACCGGACAAGATCGTTCAAGTGAACCAACTACTTCTACGAGTCCAGTAACGACTGAAATTAAGACAGAAGAGCCAATCGAAGACAACTACTTCCGCATCCATGTCAAAAAACTCCCTGAAGAAAACAAGGATGCTCAAGGACTATGGACTTGGGACGATGTTGAAAAACCATCTGAAAATTGGCCTAACGGAGCCTTGTCCTTTAAGGATGCCAAAAAAGATGACTATGGCTACTACCTAGATGTCAAATTAAAGGGAGAACAAGCCAAGAAAATTAGCTTCCTCATCAATAATACAGCTGGGAAAAATCTAACCGGCGATAAATCGGTAGAAAAACTGGCACCAAAGATGAATGAGGCTTGGTTGGACCAAGATCACAAGGTTTTCTCTTACGAACCACAGCCTGCAGGAACTATTCGCGTCAACTACTACCGTACAGATGGCAACTATGATAAGAAATCTCTCTGGTACTGGGGAGATGTGAAAGAGCCAAGTAGTGGTGAATGGCCTAACGGAACAGACTTTACGGCTACAGGCAAATATGGTCGCTATATCGATATTCCACTCAAAGATGCAGCTAAGGACCTTGGATTTTTATTACTAGACAGAAACAAAAAAGGAGACGATGTGAAAATCCGTAAAGAAGATTATAAGTTCACAGATTTGAAAAATCATAGCCAAATTTTCCTAAAAGACGATGATGAATCGATTTACACAAATCCTTACTATGTCCACGATATCCGTATGACAGGAGCCCAACACATAGGAACTTCTAGCATTGAAAGTAGCTTTTCAACACTTGTCGGTGCCAAAAAAGAAGATATCCTCAAACACTCCAATATCACTAACCACCTAGGAAACAAAGTAACTATCACCGATGTTGCAATCGATGAAGCTGGTAAGAAAGTGACCTACAGCGGAGATTTCTCTGACACAAAACATCCATATACTGTTAGCTACAATTCCGACCACTTCACTACCAAAACAAGCTGGCGCCTTAAAGATGAGACTTACAGTTATGATGGCAAACTGGGGGCTGACCTAAAAGAAGAAGGAAAGCAAGTTGATTTAACCCTTTGGTCACCAAGTGCCGATAAGGTTTCTGTCGTTGTCTACGACAAGAATGACCCTGAAAAAGTGGTTGGAACTGTCGCTCTTGAAAAAGGTAAAAGAGGAACTTGGAAACAAACTCTGAATGAAAACTCTGGTCTCGGTATCAGCAACTATACTGGCTACTACTACCACTACCAGATCGAGCGTCAAGGTAAAACTGTTCTTGCACTCGATCCATACGCTAAGTCCCTCGCTGCTTGGAATAGTGACGATGCCAAGATTGACGATGCCCATAAAGTGGCTAAAGCCGCCTTTGTAGATCCAGCTAAACTAGGCCCACAAGATTTGACCTACGGTAAGATTCACAACTTCAAGACTCGTGAAGACGCCGTTATATACGAAGCTCATGTGCGTGACTTCACTTCAGATCCTGCCATTGCAAAAGACTTGACCAAACCATTTGGGACTTTTGAAGCCTTCATTGAAAAACTAGACTATCTCAAAGACTTGGGTGTAACCCACATCCAGCTCCTTCCAGTCTTGTCTTACTACTTTGTCAATGAATTGAAAAATCATGAACGCTTGTCTGACTATGCTTCAAGCAACAGCAACTATAACTGGGGATATGATCCTCAAAACTACTTCTCCTTGACTGGTATGTACTCAAGCGATCCTAAAAATCCAGAAAAACGAATCGCAGAATTTAAAAACCTCATCAACGAAATCCACAAACGTGGCATGGGAGCTATCCTAGATGTGGTTTATAACCACACAGCTAAAGTCAATATCTTTGAAGATTTAGAACCAAACTACTACCACTTTATGGATGCTGATGGGACACCTCGAACTAGCTTTGGTGGTGGACGCTTGGGGACAACCCACCATATGACCAAACGTCTCCTAGTTGACTCTATCAAATATCTAGTTGATACCTACAAAGTGGATGGATTCCGCTTCGATATGATGGGAGACCATGATGCAGCTTCTATCGAAGAAGCCTACAAGGCTGCACGCGCCCTCAATCCTAACCTAATCATGCTAGGTGAAGGTTGGAGAACCTATGCTGGTGATGAAAATATGCCTACTAAAGCTGCTGACCAAGATTGGATGAAACACACCGATACTGTCGCTGTCTTTTCAGATGACATCCGTAACAACCTCAAGTCTGGTTATCCAAACGAAGGTCAACCTGCCTTTATTACAGGTGGCAAGCGTGATATCAATACCATCTTCAAAAATCTCATTGCTCAACCAACCAACTTTGAAGCAGACAATCCTGGAGATGTTATCCAGTATATCGCAGCCCATGATAACTTGACCCTCTTTGACATCATCGCCCAGTCTATCAAAAAAGACCCAAGCAAAGCTGAGAACTATGCTGAAATCCACCGTCGTTTGCGACTTGGAAACCTCATGGTCTTGACAGCTCAAGGAACTCCATTTATCCACTCTGGTCAGGAATATGGACGCACTAAACAATTCCGTGACCCAGCCTACAAGACTCCAGTAGCGGAGGATAAGGTTCCAAACAAATCTCACTTGTTGCGTGATAAGGACGGTAATCCATTTGACTATCCTTACTTCATCCATGACTCATACGATTCGAGTGATGCTATTAACAAGTTTGATTGGACCAAGGCTACAGATGGAAAAGCATATCCTGAAAATGTCAAGAGCCGTGAATATATGAAAGGTTTGATTGCCCTTCGTCAATCTACAGATGCCTTCCGACTTAAGAGTCTTCAGGATATCAAAGACCGTGTTCGCCTCATCACTGTCCCAGGTCAAAATGGTGTGGAAAAAGAGGATGTAGTGATCGGCTACCAAATCACTGCTCCAAACGGTGATATCTACGCAGTCTTTGTCAATGCGGACGAAAAAGCTCGCGAATTTAATTTGGGAACTTCCTTTGCCTACCTCAGAAACGCTGAAGTTTTGGCAGATGAAAACCAAGCAGGACCAGTAGGAATTGCCAACCCGAAAGGACTTGAATGGACCGAAAAAGGCTTGAAATTAAATGCCCTTACAGCTACTGTTCTTCGAATCGCTCAAGGCGGTGCTATCGTCGCCCCAGCTGTGGAAGAAAAGCCAGAATTTGATCTTTCTAGCTTAAAACAAGAACACGGTCAAAATAACGGCCAAGACAATAGTTCAAACCTAGTAATTAAACCTCAACATCAAGATCTAAGTCCAGAAGCTAAATCAGATGCAAACGTAGCTGATGCGGAAAATAAACCTAGTCAAACTACAACTGATACACAGAAGACACAAGAAGGGACTGTCAACGAAGTTGTGGAAAACACAAGCAAGAAAAATACACCTGCACCCCTAGCTAAACAAGCTGAACTTCCAAATACAGGAACCAAAAACGATCACAAACTCCTGTTTGCAGGAATTAGTCTCCTTGCCCTTCTAGGTCTCGGGTTCTTGCTAAAAAACAAAAAAGAGAACTAAACTAGCCCTCCTATAGAAAAATCCCCTGAGCCTCAATGCTCGGGGGATTGATTTTTGTACATTATTTGTCGTCCTAATAAGCTTTATTAGGATTTTTTATTAATACTCTTCGAAGGTCAAATTCAAACCACGTCAGCTTCACCTTGCCGTACTCAAGTACAGTCTGCGGCTAGCTTCCTAGTTTGCTCTTTGATTTTCATTGAGTATAAGCCTCTTTCATGGCAAAGTATTCCCGTACTTTTGGAGCCACTTGCGTTCCGAAAAGTTCAATAGCTCTCAGGACTTGTTCATGAGGCATAGAACCAAGAGGTAGGTGCAACATAAAGCGGTCCAAGGCTAAATCTTCAATCATGCGAATCAATTTTTCTGCCACCTGATCTGGATTTCCCACAAACATGGCACCATTTGGTCCTACTTGCTCCAAATATTGCTCATAACGCAATTCCTGCCAGTGCGGACGGTCTTTGGAAATAGCATCCACCACTTGCTGGGTTGGATGGAAATAGTCTTTCACGGCCTGCTCGCCATCCTCAGCAATCCACCCCCAAGAATGGGCTCCAACCTTTAGTTCCTGACTGGCATGGCCCGCTTCGCTCCCAATCTCACGATAAGCCTGAATCAACTTTTTAAAATAACGAGGGTTGCCACCAATAATGGCATAGACAATCGGTAGACCTGCCTGAGCAATCTTCACTGTTGATTCGACGTGACCACCTGTCGCTATCCACAAGGGTAATTTGTCCTGAACTGGACGAGGATAAACTTCTTTGCCAGAGATTGTTTGGGTCAATCGACCTTGCCAGTCTAGCTTGGTCTTTTCATTGACTAACTGGAGCAAGTCCAATTTCTCATCAAAAAGGGCTTCGTAGTCTTTCAAATCATATCCAAACAAGGGAAAAGATTCCGTGAAAGAACCCCTTCCAGCCATAATCTCCACACGTCCATTTGACAAAGCATCAATAGTGGCATACTGTTGGAACAAACGAATCGGGTCCATACTCGAGAGAACACTGACTGCACTGGTCAAACGGATTTTCTTGGTATTAACTGCTCCAGCTGCTAGGACAATCTCTGGAGCTGATACTGCAAAATCCTCTCGATGGTGCTCACCAATCCCATACACATCCAAACCAACCTTGTCAGCCAGCTCAATCTCTGCCACCAACTGGCGAATGCGTTCAGCATGACTGTAAGCCTGCCCAGTCCCCTCAAGCTTCGTTGTTTCCCCAAATGTTGAAATTCCCAATTCTACCATTGTGATACTCCCTGTCTATTTCCGTCCTTCAATTTGAAAAATTATTCTAACACGAATCTTGAGTACAAGCAACCGATTTGCTTACAAGAAAAAGCCTAGATAAACTAGACTTGTTCTATGTATCATTCTACCGTTACTGACTTAGCAAGGTTACGTGGTTTATCCACATCAAGGCCACGGTGGAGTGTTGCAAAGTAAGCGACTAATTGCGTTGGTACGACCATTGAAATTGGTGAGAGGTAAGGGTGGACGGTCGTAAGAACGATATCATCTGTATCTTTAGCAACATTTTCTTCTGCGATAGTGAGTACTTTAGCACCACGGGCTGCGACCTCCTGGATATTACCACGAGTGTGGTTGGCAAGAACTGGATCTGACAAGAGAGCCAAGACAGGTGTTCCTTCTTCAATCAAGGCAATAGTTCCGTGCTTGAGCTCTCCTGCCGCAAAGCCTTCACACTGGATGTAAGAAATCTCTTTGAGTTTGAGACTGGCTTCCATGGCTACATAGTAATCTTGACCCCGCCCGATGTAAAAGGCATTGCGAGTTGTTTCAAGAAGCTCACGAACCTTGGATTCAATGTTTTCTTTCTCAGAAAGAGTTGATTCGATAGACTGAGCTACGATTGACAATTCATGAACCAAATCAAAGGCTTTCGCTTTGGCATTGCCATTTGCTTCTCCAACTGCTTGTGCAAGGAAGGCAAGGGCTGCGATTTGTGCTGTATAGGCTTTAGTTGATGCCACGGCAATTTCAGGACCTGCGTGAAGGAGCATAGTATGATTGGCTTCACGTGAAAGGGTTGAACCTGGGACGTTTGTCACTGTCAAGCTTGGAATTCCCATTTCATTAGCCTTAACCAAAACTTGACGACTATCCGCTGTTTCACCAGATTGGCTGATAAAGATGAAGAGTGGTTTCTTGCTGAGAAGTGGCATACCATAGCCCCACTCAGATGAGATTCCAAGTTCAACTGGTGTATCCGTCAATTCTTCCAGCATCTTCTTAGAAGCAAAGCCTGCGTGGTAAGATGTTCCAGCTGCAAGGATGTAAATGCGATCTGCGTCTTGAACAGCCTTGATGATAGCAGGATTTACCACTACTTGACCAGCCTCATTAGTATAGGCTTGGATGAGTTTACGCATAACCGTTGGTTGCTCATCAATTTCCTTGAGCATGTAGTAAGGATAAGTTCCCTTACCGATATCAGACAAGTCAAGTTCAGCTGTATAGCTAGCACGTTCACGGCTATTGCCATCATAATCTTGAACTTCCACGCTATCAGCCTTAACGATGACCAACTCTTGGTCGTGGATTTCCATGTATTGGCTGGTTTCACGAATCATAGCCATGGCGTCTGAACAGACCATGTTATAGCCTTCTCCAAGACCAATCAAAAGTGGTGATTTATTTTTAGCTACGTAGATGACTTCAGGATCTTGTGAGTCAACCAAGGCAAAAGCATAAGAACCACGAATGATGTGAAGAGCCTTTTTGAAGGCTTCAAGTACTGACAAACCCTCTTCTTCTGCAAATTTCCCAATCAAGTGAACGGCGATTTCAGTATCCGTTTGCCCCTTGAAATGATGACCTGCAAGGTATTCTTCCTTGATTTCAAGGTAGTTCTCAATCACCCCATTGTGAACCAAGACAAAACGTTCTGTCTCAGAGCGGTGTGGGTGAGCATTGTTTTCTGTTGGTTTTCCATGCGTCGCCCAGCGAGTATGACCAATACCCGTTGTCCCCTCAACACCAACTGTCTTAGCAGACAATTCTGCGATACGTCCCACTGCTTTAACCAGATGGCTCTCCGGACCACCTAGGACAAAAATTCCCGCAGAATCATAGCCACGGTATTCGAGCTTTTCAAGTCCTTGAATCAAAATATCAGTTGCATTTGTGTTTCCAACAACACCAACAATTCCACACATAGTATATACGACACAGGCAAGCTGTGCTTTCCCCTTAAAATTGGTATAGTCTAATTCCTCTTTTACAGAATCAGCAAAGACAGTATATACTTGTTTCTTACTCTTGTCAAGAATAAAAATTGGTATAGTTTTTATTGGATACAATCTATGAAAAAACTCCGACCAATTAACATCATCAGTCAGAGTCCTTTTTTAAAATCCATTATTATCGCTTAATTCCTTGAACCAGTGCCCTGATTTTTTCAGACGACGTTCTTGCGTTTCCAAGTCTAATTCGACCAGACCATAGCGATTTTTATAGCTGTTGAGCCATGACCAGCAGTCAATAAAGGTCCAAATCAAGTAACCCTTACAATTGGCTCCGTCTTCAATAGCACGGTGCAGTTCACGAAGATGACCTTTTACAAAGTCAATACGATAATCATCTTGAATCATTCCATCTTGACGGAATTTTTCTTCCCCCTCAACACCCATACCATTCTCTGTCAACATCCACTCAATATTGCCATAATTTTCCTTGATATTTTGGGCAATGTCATAAATCCCTTGCTCATAAATCTCCCAGCCACGGTGAGGATTGATTTTACGTCCAGGCATCACATAAGGCTCGTAAAAATGTTCTGGTAAGAGTGGACTGTCTGGATGCTTAGCAAATCGAGGTGCCATAACTCGTAAGGGTTGATAGTAGTTGACACCAAGGAAGTCTACCGTATTGTTACGAATGAGCTCCAACTCCTCCTCTGTAGCATCAGGTAAGAGCCCTTGTTCATGCAAGATTTCTACCAACTCCTGTGGATAAGTCCCCAAAACAGACGGATCTAAAAAAGATTGGGCCTGAAAAAGGTCCGCAATACTAGCTGCCTTGACATCAGCAGGATGCTGGCTACGTGGATAAGCCGGTGTCAAATTCAGAACAATCCCAATCTTTGAATTCGGTAGGATTTCATGACAAACCTTAACAGCCAAACTGCTAGCCAATTGTGTATGATAAGCTACTTTAACCGCCGCTTCCGCATCCACCTTATGTGGATAGTGAGCATCGTAAAAATAACCAAATTCTACAGGAACGATGGGCTCGTTAAAGGTAATCCATTGGTCCACCAAATCTCCATAAGTCTCAAAACAAAAACGCGCATAGTCTTCATAGGCTGAGACAGTCGCCTTATTTTCCCAACCGTCACCATCCTCTTGAAGGGCAAAAGGAAGATCAAAATGATAGAGATTCACTAAAAGACGTATCCCTTTGGCCTTAATAGCCTCAAAAACCTTACGATAGAAATCCACACCTTGAGAATTGACTTCTCCTCGTCCTTGTGGAAAAATGCGAGACCACTGGATAGAAGTTCGAAAGGCTGTATGGCCCGTTTCTAACAAGAGCTCGATATCTCGCTCCCAATTTTCATAAAAAGTAGAAGTTTTATCTGGTCCAATCCCTTTGTAGTAACGGTTAGACTCTACTTGATACCAATAGTCCCAGAGATTATCTCCCTTACCGTCACCAGCTACACGTCCTTCGGTCTGTGGTCCAGAAGTTGAGGAACCCCAAACAAAATCCTTTGGAAATCTTAGCATAGTTATACCTCTTGATTCGATAATTTTTATATCAGTACTCTACAAAAATCAGAAAACAGCAAGTAGGGGACACATAGGCTATTACTGACTTATCTAGTTTCATGTGAAACCTTAAATAAGATCATAAGCTACTCGTGCGAATTCCTAGCTCCTTATTTGATTTTTATTAAGTATTATCCTATCTCATTATATAGAAAAAACAAGGCAAAAACTAGTTACATTTTTACCTTGTTTTTCTTCTGATTATAGTTTTTATTTCTTACTTAAGATTTCAAGTGTTTCGAGTAAGTTATCCGCATGAACTTCGATAGTATCTCCTGTAGCCTTAATCTTAACTTCCACGATACCGTCAGCTGCTTTTTTACCAACAGTGATACGGATTGGAAGACCAATCAAGTCGCTATCACTAAATTTAACACCGACACGCTCATTGCGGTCATCTGTCAAGACTTCGTAACCAGCTCCCATCAAGCTTGCTTCAAGTTTTTCTGTCAAGGCTTGCGCTTCTTCGTCCTTGACATTGACAGTGATCAAGTGAACATCAAATGGCGCCAATTCTTTAGGGAAGTTGATTCCCCAAGCGTAACGGTATTCACCTTTTGGTGTTTTGTTGACAAAGAGGCGAGCGTGTTGCTCCATAACTGCTGAGAGGAGACGGCTCACACCAATACCGTAGCAACCCATAATAATTGGAATCGCACGGCCGTTTTCATCCAAGACATCTGCCCCCATACTTGCTGAGTAACGAGTACCAAGTTTGAAGATATGACCGATTTCAATACCACGTGCAAAGTTCAAAACACCTTGTCCGTCTGGTGAAATCTCACCCTCACGAACTTCACGAATATCCACATATTCTGCTGTGAAGTCACGACCTGGGTTCACACCAGTCAAGTGGTAACCATCTTCGTTGGCGCCAACAACTGCATTGCGAACATCTTGCACCTTACGGTCTGCGATGATTTTAACATTTTCTGGCAAGCCTACTGGACCAAGTGACCCAAATCCAGCTTGAAGGTTATTAGCAACTTCTTCTTCACTTGCTACGTCGAAGAAATCAGCACCCAAGTGGTTTTTCAGCTTAACTTCGTTGAGTTGGTCATTACCAACTAAGAGGGCTGCAACCAATTCTCCATCTGCCATATAAAAGAGTGTTTTAATGGTTTGTTCTTCTGGAACATTTAAGAAGGCTGCAACTTCATCAATTGATTTAACATCTGGCGTTGCAACACGAGTTACTTCTTCTTCAGCAATGACACGGTTGCTTGGTTTGTACTCGTTTGTTG
Organism: Streptococcus sp. SK643; assembly: GCF_000259505.1. GTDB lineage: Bacteria > Bacillota > Bacilli > Lactobacillales > Streptococcaceae > Streptococcus. Next base: position 176,970 of record NZ_AJMM01000006.1, on the reverse strand, counting down.
CCATTTCTAAGTTAGCCGCATAGCTAGATTCACTTGAGTAAGCAATGGTATCTTCACCAGAAACCATCCATTTAAGCAATTCTGCCTTTATTTCTTCTTGCACTTCTACAGGAATTTCGTCAAATGATGCAACTGACTTGTCCAAGACAACCCAGCGGTCAAGGTCTGTACGAGCAGGTGTAATCGCCATAAATTCTTGGCTGTCCTTACCACCCATTGCTCCACCGTCACCGATGATAGCCTTGAAGTCTAAACCACTACGAGTGAAGATACGTTCATAAGCAGCCTTGTACTCATTATAAACACTGTCCAAGCTATCATAGCTAGCGTGGAAACTATAAGCATCTTTCATGACGAACTCACGTGTACGGAGAAGTCCATTACGTGGGCGTTTTTCATCACGATACTTAGGTTGGATTTGATAAAGGTTAAGTGGTAATTGCTTGTAAGACTTAACAGAATCACGAACGATAGCTGTAAATGTCTCTTCGTGGGTTGGACCTAGGATAAAGTCTGTTTTTTCACGGTTTTTTAGTTTATAAAGGTCTTCACCGTAGGTTTCATAACGGCCAGATTCACGCCAAAGATCGGCACTAAGAAGAGCTGGAGCCAACATCTCAACAGCCCCAATCTTATCAAATTCTTGGCGCATGATATTTTTAGCTTTCTCAATAACACGGTTAGCAAGTGGTAAGTATGAATAAACACCTGCTGATACTTGACGAACATAACCAGCACGCAACATAAGAGCGTGACTAATAACTTGAGCATCGCTTGGCATTTCGCGAAGCGTTGGGATAAGCATTTTACTTTGTTTCATAATATTCCTCGATTATCTAAAAAAGAGTCGCATAATGTCATTCCAGGTCACAGCAATCATCAGGACAACCATGATGACTACTCCGGCCAAGGTGACATAGGTTTCAATTTCTTGTTTAAGTGGTTTCCGGCGGATAGCTTCTAAGATGTTGAGAACAATCTTTCCACCGTCTAAAGCAGGGATAGGAATTAAGTTAAAAATCCCAATATTGATGGAAATCGTAGCCAAGAAATACAAGACATTCTCTAGGCCATTTTTGGCAGCATCACTACTTTCCTTAAAAATAGCAACAGGTCCACCTAATTTATTCAAATCTGGTTGAAAAATCAGATTCTTCAAAGCAGAAAGGATACTGAGAGCCGAGTTAGCAGCGGTTGTAAATCCGCCAACAAACATAGAAAGAAAATCTGATTTAATTCCCGGTTGAACCCCAAGTAAGTAACGCCCTTCACTTTCTTCTGGACTGACCGAAACTTGTTTTTCACTACCATTTTCAGAAATAGTCACATCCAAGATCGGGGCCGTTTCATTCTTAGTATCTGCTTCAACAGCTTGAATCAAGTCTTCCCAGTTACTGATGTTATGAGAACCAATCTTTGTAATCTGAGCCGTTTCTGGTACTCCCACCTTAGCCAAGGCCCCTTGGGACATGATATGGAAGTTGTTGGTCTGAATATCTCTAACACCACCTTGCAAAAAGATTAGAATCCAAAAAACAACAACACCTAAGATAAAGTTGTTCATAGGACCTGCAAAGTTAGTAATGATCTTACCCCAGATGGTAGCATTTTGATATTGAACATCCAAAGGAGCAATACGGACCTCAGTTCCATCTGCTTCCACAACTGTTGCATCGTGATCTACTGAAAAAGTCTTTTCTCCGTCTAAAACAAGTCCCTTGATAAAGAGCTTATCTTCAAAATCAAATTGGGTTACCTGCATGGGGAGAGCTGTTTGATCCAATTTTTTTCCTGAAAGATTGATTCGCTTGACCTTACCATCATCGGCTAGGGTTAAACTAACAGGCGTTCCTGTCTTGATTTCAGTCGTATCATCACTCCAACCAGCCATACGTACATATCCGCCTAAAGGCAAGATGCGAATAGTATAAGCTGTCCCATCCTTACCAGTATGGGCAAAAATTTTGGGGCCCATCCCAATAGCAAATTCACGCACTAGAATTCCTGATTTCTTGGCGAAGTAAAAGTGTCCAAATTCGTGCACCACCACAATAATCCCGAAAACAAGAATAAAGGTTAAAATTCCGAGCATAGCATTTCCTTCCTTGTTACATTAAAAGAGCCCAAATAAGTGCATGATTGGAAATACAAGTAACATACTATCAAAACGATCTAAAACACCACCATGGCCAGGTATAAATTTCCCAGAATCTTTAACACCAAAGTGACGCTTAATAGAACTTTCCAATAAATCACCGAACTGCCCAGCTAAGCTAAAGAAAATAGCAAAGACGGACATTCTGTAAATTCCATACGGAAGAGCGACTGTACTATCAACTATCATAAAGACAATCGTTACCAAGATAGCACCTAAAATACCACCCAATGCCCCCTCAATCGTTTTATTGGGAGAAACAGCTGGAGCCAATTTGCGCTTACCAAGATTCATCCCAACTAAATAAGCAAAGCTGTCTGTGGCCCAAACAATGCACAAGGCCAATAAAGCCTTATCTAGACCAGCAACACGAGCATCTAGCAAGGCATTAAAGCCAAAGCCTACATAAAAACTCATAGCCAGTGGGAAGACAGCATCCTCAATCGTATAAGACTTGCTAAAGATAGTCGTACCAAGCATGATTGAAATCAAAACACTATAGGCTACAACATTTCCATCAACTGGTAAAAAAGTCAGGTAGTTTTCTAAGGGAATAGTCAGAGAAAATGTTGCAAAGAGGGTCAAGAGGCCCTCCATAGTCATGGTTTCTAAGCCTTTCATCTTCAATAGTTCGTGCATAGCTAACATAGCTATAAGGCCAATCACTATCTGAAGCAAGAGCCCCCCTACCATGAGAATTGGTAGAAAAATAGCTAGAGCAATGGCTGCAAATAAGGTTCTTTTTTGTAAATCCTTTGTCATAAGTCCTCCTAAACTCCTCCAAAGCGACGATGACGACGGTTGTAGTCAAGGATTGCTTCCTTCAAAGCCGCCTCATCAAAATCAGGCCATAAAGTGTCTGTAAAGTAAAGTTCACTATAAGCTCCCTGCCAAGGAAGAAAGTTACTCAAGCGCAATTCTCCACTTGTACGGATAATCAAATCCGGATCTCGTAAATCCTGAGGTAAATACTGAGTGAAAAGGTAATCTCCAACCAAATCCTCAGTAATATCAGTAGGATTGATGTTTCCATCTAATACATTTTGGGAAATCTGCTTAAGAGCCTGTGTAATCTCTGCACGCCCACCGTAGTTAAGGGCAAAATTAAGAATCAAACCTGTATTATTCTTGGTTAATTCCTCAGCCTTGGTCAATGCTTCGAAAGTCTGCTTAGGCAGGCGTTCAGTTTCACCAATCATCTGAATCTTAACATTGTTGGCATGCAGTTCAGGTACATAATTATCATAAAACTCTACTGGTAAGTTCATGATAAACTTAACTTCCTGATCTGGTCGCGTCCAGTTTTCCGTAGAAAAAGCATAAACCGTAATCACTTTAACACCTAATTTACTAGCTGCTTTGGTTACAGTTTGCAAAGCTTCCATTCCTGCCTTATGCCCAAACACCCTTGGCTGCATACGTTTTTTTGCCCATCGACCATTACCATCCATGATAATACCGATATGAGCAGGAACTTGGGTAGGAACTTCTACTTCCACTGTTTTATGTTTCTTAAAAAATCCAAACATGATCTTATTCCTATTCAAAAATCTATCGTTTCATTATACCATATTTCCTTATTTTCTTCTATTATCAGCGTGTTTATTCTATACCAGTATACGTATTTTCAAAAAAATAAGCCGCCTAATTGGGCGACTCTATTTTTTATAGGGAGATTATTATGAAAAAGTTTTAGGAGTTTAAGTTAAGGTCTTCTTAACTTATGGACTTAGTATACAGTACCTAACTTAAAGTTTCCTTAAGTATTTTTTAAAATCAAATTTTTCCATTTATCCTGCCAATTTTTCTTGGATAGACGTGTTCGATAAAGTTCCATTCGGTCTTGATTCTCTAAAAAATGAGGAGTCGGACGAACTTGAAAATTCAAAATATCCTCGAGACCGTATGGGTTAAAGAGTTCCAAAGCAGATTCTTCATTCAAGCGTAGTCCAAGCGCCGTACACTGTTCTGGATACTTACTCATAGCATCACGGGAACTGGTATAGGGAGCAGTATGAGGGCTATGCTGGTGCATGTAGACTTGATTTTTAAGCTCCCATTGATACTGGGGAACGTCCTCTCTCAGCTTGCTTTCTATAGCCAGCGTTTCTTCGTAACTGACATCTGGGTCAAAGAAAATCACATCCACATCTGTTTCACAGTCAAAAGGTGATTTATCTGACAAGAGATTCCAGATGAAATTTCTGACAGAACCTGCTGCCAACCACGAGTCTTTCAGACAAAGATTTCGGATGATCGTCAGAATAGCCATCATATCTGGATTTTTTCTAAAAGCCTCTAGAATTTCTTGCTCATTTTTCACTATATTCATAACCTAAGTGCTCATATGCCTTAGCAGTCGCCACCCGTCCAGACCGTGTCCGCATGATAAAGCCTTTTTGAATCAAGTAAGGCTCATACATATCTTCCACCGTCTCACGCTCTTCTGCGATATTGACAGAAAGGGTACCCAAACCAACAGGACCACCACCGTACATCTCAATCATGGTCCGAAGGATTTTTTGGTCCACATAGTCCAGACCTTCATGGTCAACATCCAGCATGGTCAAAGCCTTATCGGTAATAACATCATCGATGACCCCATTCCCCATGATCTGGGCAAAATCGCGCACGCGCTTGAGGAGACGATTGGCAATACGAGGGGTCCCACGACTACGTAGGGCCAACTCAGATGCTGCCTCATGGGTGATTTCCATCTCAAAAATATCTGCCGTCCGCTCAACAATTTCTGTCAAGTCAGCATGGGCATAATACTCCATATGCCCCGTAATCCCAAAACGTGCCCGTAGTGGATTTGAGAGCATACCAGCCCGAGTCGTCGCACCTATCAAGGTAAAAGGTGGCAAGTCTAAATGAACACTGCGACTAGCTTCACCAGCACCAATCATAATATCAATGTAGAAGTCCTCCATGGCACTGTAAAGCACTTCTTCCACAGACATGGGCAAGCGATGAATCTCATCAATAAAGAGGACATCCCCCGGTTCCAAGTCATTTAAAATAGCTACCAAATCACCCGCTTTTTCAATGACTGGACCAGAAGTTTGCTTGAGATTCACTCCCAATTCATTGGCAATGACAAAAGCCATGGTCGTTTTACCTAAGCCTGGAGGGCCAAATAAGAGAACATGATCCAAAGCTTCATCTCGCATCTTGGCAGCCTCGATAAAAATTTGAAGCTGATCTTTGACCTTGTCCTGCCCAATATATTCACGCAAATACTGGGGACGAAGCGTGCGTTCCACTAACTCCTCATCACCCATGATTTCATTATCTAAAATTCTACTCATGGCTCTATTATATCAAAAAACCAAGCTACAAACAAAAAAGCCACCTGATTGGGTGGCTTCTATAGGGAGATTATTATGAAAAAGAAAAGTTTAGGATTTCATTAAATAAAGTTAGGAGGTCTTTATTTAATGATTACATGATACTAAATCAGACTTAAAATTTTCTTAAGAACAAACAAGTTTTGTTATTTTTCTCTATTTATCCAAATCATCCCTATACAATCATAGGTGGATAAGGTTTCAAAACCTATAGAACGATAAAATCCCACGTTTTTTTCTGTCTGTTCTGTCACCAGCTGGACTTGATAGGCTCCTTTAAAATCTCCTAAAGCCTGTTTCATCAAGGCGCTACCAATCCCTTGGCGCTGATAAGTAGGCAAAACAATCAAATCCTGTACAAAAACTGATGAAAAACCATCTCCAACCAAACGAATCAAGCCAACTATTTTCTCCCCATCAAACGCTAAATAAACAACAAGTGAATGGGGCAAGACCTGCTCCAGCATCTGAGGTTGATTTGTATAATTTGTCCAACCGACAGCCTGATAGAGATGTAAAACATCTTCTAACTTGACAACATCTTGCTTTCTAACGCTAATCATATCATCACCTATTAGAGTTCTCTCAAGCTCTTGTACTGCTGTCCATTTTGGTCAAAATTTTCAAGACGCAACCATGTTTCCAAACGAGATTTAACTTTTGGCCAGTCCTTATCAATCATAGACAACCAATCCGTATCCCTCGTCCGCCCCTTATAAACCACTGCTTGACGGAAGGTCCCTTCGTAGACAAAGCCCAAACGCTCCGCAGCTCGTCTTGATGGCATGTTAAGAGCATCGCATTTCCATTCATAGCGACGATAGTTAAGCTCCTCAAAGACATAGCAAGCCAAGAGATACTGGGCTTCTGTTCCTATCCGTGTCCCCCTGAGCTCTGGAGAAAAAGTGACAGCTCCCACTTCTATTACTCGGTTATTCTGGTCAATGCGCATGAGAGAAAAAGTTCCCAAAGCCTTACCAGTTGACCTGTCTATGATTGCATAGTAAAAACGGTCCTTACGAGCCAACATCTGATTTAAAAGGCTAACCAGTTCCTCTCTGTCTGCTACTGGTTCTTAAAGAGGTAGGTCCACATCTCCCGAGGCGTATCAGGGCCATAAACAGCTAATAAATCCTCCGCATGCTTTTCTACCGAGAGAGCCTCTATTCGAGCATAACGCCCTTCTAAGAAATCAATAGAAGGCAGTGCACCGGGTGTATAACCTTCCATTGACTCACCAATCATCTGACCATATTCGTTTACTGGCATTTTTCTTCTCCTTGTTTTACGCTGAAAATACTATATCACAAATTGTTCTCTTTGGAAACTAGCACTGTCCCCAAACTTCATACTCAACACTATATTAGTGACCCGTTTTCTGTCTTTTATCCTCTAAGGCTTGATTAATTCGTTGGGTGAGTTTGTGAGTTTGCCAGATTTGATACAACCATATCAATCCATAAATTAACAAGAAACAGAACCAAAGCAAGGGACTCCACAAGGCTGAACCCCAGCCAAAAAATAGAGAGGTCAATACTAAGACAGTAGCTGTCACTAATAAATGAACTCCTACACGTATACTAAAAGAAAGAAACTCTAGCTTTTCAAGGATTAAAGTCAATACCCCCATAATTCCACCCATTAAAAACAGAGCTAGAATATTTTTTGTCATTGGTGCAGGATAGGTAATGCTTGGATGACACTGAGCTAATAACATCATACTCAAATAAAAGAAGGAAGCCGTACGCATTCCCGATACAAAATAATCAATTAATCGTTTCATGATTTTCTCCTATAAACCTAGATAATTCATTAAGGACTTGACGTATTTCCTACTCACACTAGACTTGATACCCCGAGTCATTTTAGCCATCATGTTCCCTGAAAAGCTATCCGATAATGACTCTAAATGGTCAATGTTTATAATTGAATGGCGTGATATCTGTATAAAATTACGTCGGTTAATCCGATTCTGAAAGTTTATCAATGTTTCCTTAGTTTTATAAATCCCATCTACCGTATAAATGGTTAACAAGTTCTTATCGATATCTGCTAGAATAAGATCCTCAATTTTCACCATAACCAGATGATCATCCGTTCGAATAGGAATGACCACCTGATTAGTCGTTGAAAATTGTTCTAAATACTCCATGACTTCCCTTGCTTGGTCGGTTAACTGAGCTGCCTGAATTACAATATGTGGGTCCTTTTCTGAAAACTCTGCCTTCATTTCAAAACGAATCTTCATTTTCTCTCCAATATACCTTTATTTTCTCTTGCTAAACACTTTAACAAATAAAAGCCAAAGAAGAATAGCGACAAGACTAATAATAACCACTATAAAGTATGTCTCTTCCTTTGTCAATAGCTCTTGCCAGTTGATTTGGATCCCCATTTTTTCTTGAAATTCCTTTAACAAGCTGCTATTTCCTGTAAATGTGATTTCTAATTGCTCTTTCATTAAAATTTGTCGGTAGAGAGAAGCAATATAAGTTGCAGGGGTACACTTCATGATGATCTGTGCAAAATCAGGTAAAACTCCAATAGGGACATAAGTTCCTACTAAAAATCCAGAAGCAGTTCCCACTATAGTTGCCAGTTTGCCAAGGCTATCTACAGATTGAAAACGGTAAATCAATAGAACATTTATCAAACTTGAAGGCAGACTACTTAACAACATAATCAAAGCAATTTCCGGTAAATGACTGATAACTGGACTTTCTTTAAAATAAAGCCCCATAACAGCAAACATAAACACCTGCATGACAAAAGAGATGGTAATACTACTGATTAGATAGGACACCTGTAAACCCCAGATCCCTAAATCTGTCAAGAAGAGATCTTGATCCACTTGATTTTCACGATCCTGTACCATTTGTGTAAGAGCCGTAAAACTGGTTGTAATCCCAGTCACAGCCAAGGTCCCACCCATCAGCCAGTTATTTAAAAGGTTCGTATTATCAGGGAGTTGGGACCAAGCGTCTGTCAAGTTCTTCTGCAAAAAAATGATATAAAGGAGGAAGGAAATCAATGCCCCCAATAATGAGAAAAATACTCCTGAACGATTACGAAAATATAAGATAAAATTCCGTTTCAATAAAGCTAACATTAGCGAACCTCTCTTCCTGTAAGTGCAATAAAGGCATCATCCATGGTACCTGGACGAAACTCAAAAGAATCAATTTCTTCTCGTACTTTTGCCAAATATTCAATAGCTTCCAGTGATGTCCTTGGATAAAAAAGATATTCCAGCTCATTTTCTTCCTTTACTGTCATTCCAGTCTGTAGCAACTTTTCTAAATCCTTCATTTCTTTAAAACGAATTTTTAGAATATTAGATGCATACTGACTTTTAATAGCCGTCGCAGAACCTTGCGCAATCACTTTCCCATGATCAACGATATAAATCTGATCCGCTTCATCCGCTTCATCCAGATAATGAGTCGTTAAGATAATAGTCATCCCTTCATCCTTTTGTAGCCGATACAGTAAATCCCAAATGGCTTTGCGAGTCTGAATATCTAGACCTGTCGTTGGTTCATCTAAGAAAAGAATATCTGGTTGTGAAAGAAGAGCACGCGCAATATCAACCCTACGTTTTTGCCCACCTGACAAAGTCCCATATAGTTGCTTCTGGAAAACAGTCAAACCCAGTTGATGGATCAAATCATCCACACGACTTGCTCCCATTCCCTTATACTGTTGAGCACGAATCGTGAGATTTTCCCTAACCGTCAACATCTCATCTAGTACACTAGCTTGAAAAACAACTCCGATTTTCGTATTTGGCGCATATCGAATCTGACCTTTTGTAGGCTTTTTCAAACCGATTAACATGGAAATGGTGGTTGATTTTCCTGCACCATTGGGACCCAAAATAGCATTAAAACTCCCTTTTTCAAACTCTAACTGAATATCGTCAACAGCCATATGATTGCCGTACCATTTACTCAAATGTTTAGCTTGTAAAATCATATTTCTTCCCTCCTTTTATCTCACTAGTTTAACAAAAAGTATGAAAGAAAAATCGACTTTTGAGATAAGTGGTTAAAATGAGATATTAAGTGGTAAGATGCTGGAAACAGAATTATATTTTTCATTCAAAAAATCCCCCAAATTCTACTCTGAAGGATTTCTATCTTATTTCACAACGATATTGACGAGTTTAGTTAGCTCAGACAGTCTGAGTTTGAAACCAACAAATAAATTGGTTACTTCGTTACAATATTAACGAGTTTATTCGGTACCGCAATCACTTTTACGATTTCCTTGCCGTCAATTTCTGCTTTGACTTTTTCATCCGCTAAAGCGATTTCTTGTAATTCTTCACGTGAAAGGTCTTTAGCAACTATGAGTTTGGCACGGACTTTTCCTTTGATTTGGACAACAATTTCAATTTCGTCTTCAACCAATTTACTTTCGTCCCAAGTAGGCCAAGCCACATAAGAGATTGACTCACCTGTTGCTGCAAGAGTTTGCCAGAGTTCTTCTGCCAAGTGAGGTGCAAATGGTGCAATCAACTGAACGAAGCCTTTGGCGTAGTCTACATAAAGTTTGTCTTCCTTGTTGGCAGCATTGACAAAGACCATAAGTTGGGCAATAGCTGTGTTGAATTTCAATGATTCAATTTGTTCTGTGACAGCTTTGACCGTTTCATTGTAAACCTTGTCAAGAGCGCCATTATTTTCCGCAAGGATTTCTTTGCTTGTAATCAAACGGTAAACACGGTCAAGGAACTTACGGCTCCCTTCCAAACCTTCTTCTGACCAAGCGATTGAAGCATCAAGTGGCCCCATAAACATTTCATAGACACGAAGAGTATCAGCACCGTATTGTTCCACAACATCATCTGGGTTAACAACGTTCTTGAGAGATTTAGACATCTTGGCTGGCGCTTGCTCCAACTCCTCTCCTGTTTCCACATGGAAGAAAGAACCGTCACGTTTTTCAACCTTGTCAGTTGCTACAAGTGCTCCACGATGGTCACGGTAACTTGTTCCCAAAATCATTCCTTGGTTAAAGAGTTTTTGGAATGGTTCCTTAGTTGGAACAACACCGAGGTCAAAGAGGAATTTATGCCAGAAACGAGCGTAAAGCAAGTGAAGAACCGCATGCTCTGCCCCACCAACGTAGATATCTACTGGCAACCATTGTTTTAGAAGGTCCTCATCAGCCAATTTCTCAGTATTGTGTGGGTCAATATAGCGGAGGTAGTACCAGCTTGAACCTGCCCATTGTGGCATGGTGTTGGTTTCACGACGACCTTTGACACCATCTTCACGAGTCACTTCAAGCCAGTCTGTCAAGTTAGCTAGTGGACTTTCACCAGTACCTGAAGGGCGAATGTCCTTGGTTACTGGCAAGACAAGTGGCAATTCACTTTCAGGAACAGCTGTTGAAGTCCCATCTTCCCAATGGATAATTGGGATTGGCTCACCCCAGTAACGTTGACGGCTAAAGAGCCAATCGCGGAGACGGTAGGTAACCTTCTCTTGTCCACAGCCTTTTTCTTCCAGCCAAGCCACAATCTTAGCAATCGCTTCTTCTTTGTTCAATCCATCTAGGAAGTCTGAATTGACATGAAGACCATCTTCTGTGTAGGCAGCTTCTTCAATGTTTCCACCTTCAAGGACTTCGACGATTGGAAGGTCAAATTGTTTGGCAAATTCCCAGTCACGTTGGTCATGGGCAGGTACAGCCATAACGGCACCTGTTCCATAACTAGCAAGAACGTAGTCCGCAATCCAGATTGGAATTTCCTTACCATTGACAGGGTTAACGGCATAAGCACCAGTCCAAACCCCTGTTTTTTCTTTAGCAAGGTCTGTACGAGCCAAGTCAGACTTGAGGCTAGCTTGGTGTTTGTAGTCTGCTACTGCCTCTGCTTGCTCTGAACTTGTGATAGCATCTACCAATTCATGCTCAGGAGCCAAAACAGTGAAAGTCGCACCGAAAAGGGTGTCCGGACGAGTGGTAAAGACTGTAAATTCCTTGTCTGTTCCTTTTACTTTGAAAGTTACATTTGCACCAGTTGATTTACCAATCCAGTTGCGTTGCATGTCCTTGATAGACTCTGGCCAATCCAGATCATCCAAGTCATTAAGCAAACGCTCTGCGTAGGCCGTGATTTTGAGCATCCATTGGCGCATTGGTTTGCGGACAACTGGATAGCCTCCACGCTCAGAAGTTCCATCAGGAAGGACCTCTTCGTTGGCGATGGCTGTTCCCAATTCCTCAACCCAGTTTACTGGCACTTCCGCTTCATAGGCCAAGCTTTTTTCATAAAGCTTAGTGAAAATCCATTGAGTCCACTTGTAGTAGTTTGGATCTGTTGTATTGACTTCACGATTCCAGTCATAAGAAAATCCAAGCGCATTGATTTGTCGTTTGAAGTTGGCAATATTTTCCGCTGTAAATTCTGCTGGGTCATTCCCCGTATCCATAGCATATTGCTCTGCAGGCAAACCAAAAGCATCCCAACCCATTGGGTGAAGAACATTGTAGCCTTGCGCACGTTTGTAACGGCTGAGGATATCGGTTGCAGTATAACCTTCTGGGTGTCCTACGTGCAGACCCGCTCCAGATGGATAAGGGAACATATCAAGAGCATAAAACTTCGGTTTTGATGCATCTGTCCCTGTCTTAAATGTATGATGTTCTGCCCAGTAGCCCTGCCACTTAGGCTCGATTTCTTTATGATTGTAAAAACTCATGGTTTATCTCCAATTTTGTGATGTTACTATTATACCATTTTTGAGGGAATTTGAAAGACGAGAAATGTTCTTTTGGGCTTGGATGACAAGAAAGACTGAATCGCAAATCCAGCTTATACTCAATGAAAATCAAAGAGCAAACTAGAAAGCTAGACGCAGGCTGCTCAAAGCACTGCTTTGAGGTTGTAGATAAGACTGACAAAGTCAGTCACATATATAATCCAAGGCGAAGCTGACGTGGTTTTAAGAGCTTTTCGAAGAGTATTATTTAGCAGTATAAAAAATTAGCAAGCACTTGAAATTAGCTTATATCGATTATTTGTCTCTTCCATCTTTTTCCCTAGCGCCTTTGACTCATATTCCCCATTTTAGATTTCTTTAAGGTTTTTATTATATCCTATAGAACTCTGCAAATTATAAACATTAAGCAAGTTGCGGAGTTAAAACGTTCGTGAAAAAGGAGATTATTATGAAAAAACTACTATTTTTTCTCTCTTGTGGATGGATATTTCTTACTTTAACAGGATGTTCTTCAACAACAGAAGCAGGAACTAACACTGAAACAGATTCGAATAACACTTTGGTTGTCTACTCGCCTAACCCTGAAGACCTTATCGAAGAAACAATCCCAGCCTTCGAAGAAAAATATGGTATTAAGGTTGACTTAGTACAAGCCAGCACTGGTGAATTGTTCAAAAAAGCTGAGGCTGAAAAAGAATCCCCTGTAGCCGATGTCATTTTCGGAGGCTCCTACGCCCTCTTCTCTTCTAACGAAAATCTTTTTGAACCTTATATTTCTCAAGAGAACGACCAGATAATCCCTGAATATCAAAATAAAACCGGATTCTACACTCCTTATACACTTGATGTCAGTGTCATCATTGCCAATTCAGCCCTTACAAAAGATATTAAAATTGAAGGATACAATGATCTGCTCAATCCTAAATTAAAAGGAAAAATTGCTACTGCTGATCCAAGTAATGCTTCTAGCGCCTTTGCACAACTAACAAACATGCTTGTAGACCAAGGTGGATACGAAAATGAACAAGCTTGGACCTATGTGAAAAATCTATTTACCCTAGTAGATGGAAAGATTGCATCTAGCTCCTCAAATGTTTACAAAGCTGTCGCCGATGGGGAAATGGCTGTTGGACTCACCTATGAAGACCCTGCCTTAAAACTCTTAAATGATGGAGTTGATGTAAAAGTCATTTATCCAAAAGAAGGAACCGTCTTTTTACCTGGTAACGCGGCCATCGTCAAAAACGCCAAACACATGGAAAACGCTAAGAAATTTATCGATTTCATCCTTTCTCAAGAAATCCAAGATAAGCTAGGAACTGAAACTACAATCAGACCTATTCGTAAAAATGCTAAAACCAATAAAAATATGAAGGCTATGACAGAAATCAAGATTGCCACCGAAGATTCCGATTATGTCATTAAAAATAAATCCACTATTCTTAAAAAGTACAATGACATTTTTACAGATATCCAATCTAAACAGTAAAAGAGGTTCACTATGAGTGAGATCAAAATTATTAACGCCAAAAAAATCTACCACGATGTCCCTGTTATTGATAATTTAAACATTACAGTTCCCAAAGGAAGTCTCTTTACCATCCTTGGTCCTTCAGGGTGTGGAAAAACGACTCTTCTTCGCATGATTGCAGGTTTCAACAGTATCGAAGGCGGAGAATTTTACTTCGATGATACAAAAATCAATAATACGGAACCCAGCAAACGCAATATCGGAATGGTTTTCCAAAACTACGCTATTTTTCCACATTTAACCGTCCGAGACAATGTTGCTTTTGGTCTTAAGCAAAAGAAGGTTCCAAAAGAAGAATTGATTCAACAGACCAATAAATATCTTGAACTCATGCAAATTGCTCAATATGCAGATCGAAAACCTGATAAACTCAGTGGTGGACAACAACAACGTGTCGCCTTGGCACGTGCCTTAGCGGTTAATCCAAGTGTTCTCCTCATGGACGAGCCACTTAGTAATCTGGATGCCAAACTTCGCTTGGATATGCGTCAAGCCATTCGAGAAATCCAACACGAAGTGGGAATTACAACCGTCTATGTGACCCACGACCAAGAAGAAGCGATGGCTATTTCAGACCAAATTGCTGTTATGAAAGACGGAGTCATCCAACAAATCGGTCGGCCAAAAGAACTCTATCATAAACCAGCTAATGAGTTTGTAGCAACCTTTATCGGACGCACAAATATTATCCCTGCCAATCTCGAAAAACGGAGCGATGGCGCTTATATCGTCTTTTCAGATAGCTATGCCCTTCGAATGCCAGCCCTTGACCAGACTGAGGAACAAGCTATTCATGTAAGTATTCGTCCTGAAGAGTTTATCAAAGATGAATCTGGAGATATTGAAGGAACTATTAGCGATAGCGTCTATCTTGGACTAAATACGGAGTATTTCATTGAGACAGGTTTTGCCTCAAAAATTCAAGTTAGCGAAGAATCAACTTTTGAAGAAGATCTACAAAAAGGCGATCGTATTCGTCTACGAATCAATACTCAAAAATTAAACGTCTTTTCTGCGGATGGTTCCCAAAACCTGATAAAAGGAGTCAACCATGGAACGTAAAAAACTAAATATTTGGACAGCCTCCTCTTTCTTCATCTTTCTTACCTATCTTGTCTTTCTCGTTTATCCTATCGTTACCGTGCTCAAGCAAGCACTCATACATGAAGGACAATTTTCACTAGCTAATTTTGTCACTTTCTTTAGTAAAGCCTACTACTCTGAGACACTCGTCAACAGTTTCAAGGTTTCCATTACCGCTACTGTCACTTCCTTAGTTGTAGGAACCTTATTAGCTTATCTCTTCTCTATGTATGAGTTCAAGGGAAAGAAATTTCTACAAATATTGATTATCATTGCTTCCATGTCAGCTCCTTTCGTGGGAGCATACTCCTGGATTCTCTTGCTGGGACGAAATGGGGTCATTACTAAATTCCTGACAAATACCTTTCATCTTCCAGCTATCGATATTTATGGATTCAAAGGAATTGTACTTGTCTTTACACTGCAACTATTCCCACTGGTATTTCTATACGTTGCTGGGACAATGAAAAGTATTGACAATTCTCTACTTGAAGCCGCTGAAAGCATGGGGTCCTTCGGATTTAAGCGTATCGTAACGGTTGTTTTACCTCTTCTAGTTCCAACCTTACTAGCTGCTGCCTTGCTTGTATTTATGAGAGCATTCTCAGACTTTGGAACGCCTATGTTGATTGGTGAAGGATATCGGACTTTCCCTGTCCTGATTTATACCCAATTTATTAGCGAGGTTGGAGGAAATTCTGCCTTTGCATCTGCTTTAGCAGTTATGGCGATTATCATTGCCTTGGCGATTTTCCTTATCCAAAAATACATCTCAAACCGCTACAGTTTCAGCATGAATTCACTCCATCCAATTGAGCCTAAAAAAACTACAAAAGGAAAAATGGCTGCCATTTATGCAACAGTCTACGGAATTATCTTGTTCTCTGTTCTACCTCAAGTCTACTTGATTTATACTTCTTTCCTAAAAACATCTGGTATGGTATTTGTCAAAGGCTATTCTCTCAACAGTTACAAGGTAGCTTTCAATCGTATGGGGTCTGCTATTTTCAATACCATTCGTATCCCTTTGATTGCCTTAGTCCTAGTTGTCCTATTCGCAACATTTATCTCCTACCTAGCCGTTAGAAAACGGAATTTGTTTACAAACTTAATTGACAGCCTCAGTATGGTCCCTTATATTGTACCAGGAACCGTTCTAGGGATTGCCTTCATTTCTTCCTTCAATACTGGTCTATTTGGAAGTGGATTTCTTATGATTACAGGAACTGCTTTCATCTTGATTATGTCTCTATCTGTCAGAAGATTACCTTATACTATTCGCTCATCTGTTACTAGTTTGCAACAAATAGCACCAAGTATTGAAGAAGCTGCTGAAAGCTTAGGAAGTAGCCGTTTCAATACCTTTGCCAAGGTTACAACTCCAATGATGCTATCTGGTATTATTTCTGGAGCTATCCTATCTTGGGTTACAATGATTTCAGAACTCTCTACTTCTATCCTCCTCTACAATGTCAAAACAAGAACAATGACTGTAGCTATTTATACAGAGGTTCTCAGAGGAAATTACGGTGTTGCCGCAGCCTTGTCAACTATCCTCACTGTTCTAACAGTAGCTTCCTTGCTCTTATTTATGAAAATCTCTAAAAATAACAGTATTACACTTTAGTTTTCCACATCAAAAACAGCCGAAAGGATTACCTTCGGCTGTTTTTTCTTATCCTGATATTCCTATCAAATTCTTAGTTCATGACAAGTAAACCTAGACTGATTAAATAGAGGCTTCCTCCATCTTCTCCCGTCCTAGTTCTCGGTAACGACGGTCACCTACAATTTCAACAGTAAACTGGCCATCTTCATATTCAAGGATAGTTACACTACCATTGTCTAAACCATGCGGATGCATGCCATTAATCAAATAAACAATGGTTCCAATGGTCATTCCGTGGCTGACAACAAGGGCGTTGCCTCCACCCTGCTCTTCCATTTCTTTAGCAATCGTTTCAAAACCTTCCTTAATTCGGCCACTGAGTTTTTCCCAGCCTTCTGCCCAACCAGCAGTGTCAACCTCTACCAGGCCTTCTGCCAACTCTGCATAGGATAATTGATGAACATGATCTACCTTAAAGACACGAGGGATGACACCCATAAACAGGTCCCCATCATAGGCTCCATCAAAACTACCAAAACACCACTCACGGATACGCTTGTCCATGCGATAAGGGATTTTTCCTTGCAATCTAAGTTCTTCAAGTATAATTCCCATAGTCTGAATCGTACGACCTGAGTCACTTGAATAAGCACGTTCAAACTGTAGGCCTGACTCTCTCAATCCAATACCTAACTCGTGGATTCCTAATTCACCTTCTGCTGTCAAAGGAGTATCACTCCAACCTTGCGCTCGACCAATTGTGTTAAACATGGTCTTACCATGACGTACCAAATACAATCGTACTTTTACCATTTTCCGTCCTCCATCTATTTCTATTATATCATGCTTCAAAGAAATATTCGTATTCTAGAGTTATGCTACTTCTACCAATGGCTACAAAAGAAAAGCTACCTCTTTGGTAGCTTCTCTAGGAGATTATTATGAAAAAGTTTAGGATTTCTATTAAATAAAGTTAGGAGGTCTTTATTTAATGATTATAGTATACACAGTCATCCTTAAATTGAACTTAAAATTTCTCATATTTCTTAATTTTTAAAACTATGGATTGGAGCCGGGATTTGGCCTCCACGAGAGATAAAATCGACAGACGAAGCCCCATTGACCTTCATAACGGGTGCAGTTCCTAATAGGCCACCAAATTCAATCATATCGCCCTCTTTTCCTTTTGGAATGATACGAACAGCTGTTGTTTTCATGTTAATGACACCAATTGCAGCTTCATCTGCAATCATAGCCGCAATGGTTTCAGCAGGTGTATCCTCTGGAATGGCAATCATATCCAAACCAACAGAACAGATAGCCGTCATAGCTTCTAATTTTTCCAAATTAAGAGAACCATTTTGCACTGCAGCAATCATCCCCTCATCCTCTGAAACAGGGATAAAGGCACCAGACAAACCACCAACTTGGTTGCAGGCCATAACTCCGCCCTTCTTAACTTGGTCGTTCAAGAGAGCCAAGGCAGCCGTCGTTCCATGCGTACCAACTGTCTCTAGTCCCATTTCTTCTAGGACACGTGCTACAGAATCTCCAACCGCAGGAGTTGGAGCCAAACTCAAGTCCACAATACCAAACTCCACACCCAGTCTTTCACTAGCCATCTGACCAACCAATTGACCGATACGAGTAATTTTAAAGGCAGTTTTCTTAACTGTTTCGGCTACTACATCAAAGCTCTGTCCACGAACTTTTTCCAAGGCACGTTTCACCACACCAGGACCAGAAACTCCGACATTGATGATAACATCTGCCTCCCCAACACCATGAAAGGCACCCGCCATAAATGGATTGTCCTCAACAGCATTAGCGAATACAACCAACTTGGCCGCTCCCATATCTGATAGATTAGCCGTTTCCTTGATAACTCGTCCCATATCTGCCACAGCCGTCATATTAATACCAGACTTGGTTGAGCCAATATTAACTGACGAGCAAACCTTATCCGTTTCAGCCAAAGCACGAGGAATAGAATTTATTAGAATCTCATCTCCCTTTTGATAACCTTTTTGTACCAAGGCAGAGAAACCACCAATAAAGTCCACACCAATCTCTTTCGCAGCCTTATCAAGCGCTTTTGCCAGAACAACATAGTCTGTCGCATCTGTCGCTGCTCCAATCAGAGAAATAGGAGTCACCGATACACGCTTATTAACGATAGGAATTCCCAACTCAGCTGCAATTTCATCTCCGACAGCCACCAGATTAGCTGCCTTAGTTGTGATCTTTTGGTAAATCTTTTCCGCAGCACGATTGATATCTGGATCAATACAGTCTAAAAGAGAAATCCCCATAGTAATAGTTCTGATATCGAAGTTTTGCTCCTCTATCATGGAAATAGTTTCAGTAACTTGTCTAATATCCATGATGACCTCCTAGATATTGTACATGGCTTCAAAAATCGCTGCACTTTGAATATTGATTTTGACATTTAAAGTTTGGCCAAAAGACTCAAATTGATTTCGAAGATAAGTAAAATCTTGCTTCTCATCACTAGAAACAACAGCCATCATTGTAAAGTACTCATCCAAAACAGTTTGTGAAATATCATCAATATTCAATCCCAATTCTGCAATTTTACCTGAAACTCCTGCAACAATTCCAGATTTATCTTTTCCGACAACAGTTATAATTGCTTTCATAACTCAACTCCACTTTTTTATTTTCTAGAAAAACTGAACATTCTACAATTTTCTATCCCTTAGTATAGCATATTTCTAAGTAAAATACTAAAAAACGCCTGCTTACGAAGTTGTTCTTACATAAAAAACAATTTCGTAAACAAGCGTCTACCATACCAACTTATGATGAGTGTTCCCGCTAGGACCGAAACCCTAGCGGTAGACCAGAGCTAGACTAAGAGCACAAGACTCCATCATCATAACACTCAACAAAATTGATGATTTTATACTAATTCAATAATCGCCATTGGCGCTGCATCACCACGACGTGGTTCAGTCTTAAGGATACGAGTGTATCCACCGTTACGCTCAGCATAACGAGGTGCGATTTCTGAGAACAATTTTTGAAGTGCTGTAGTAGAAGTGTACTTATCAGTAGCTTCATCATAGTTTTCAGATGCGATTTCATTACGTACGAAAGCAGCTGCTTGACGACGTGCATGCAAATCACCACGTTTACCTAGAGTAATCATTTTTTCAACAGTTTTACGGATTTCTTTAGCACGAGCTTCAGTAGTCACGATTGATTCGTTGATCAAAAGGTCAGTTGTCAAATCGCGAAGCATTGCTTTACGTTGTGAGCTAGTGCGTCCTAGTTTACGGTAAGCCATTTATTCCTCCTTTATTTATCTTTTAATCCAAGACCCAAATCAATGAGTTTGAGTTTCACTTCTTCCAAACTCTTGCGTCCAAGATTTCTTACTTTCATCATCTCTGCTTCAGATTTTTCTGTCAAATCATGCACAGTATTGATACCAGCACGTTTCAAACAGTTGTATGAGCGCACAGACAAGTCCAGTTCCTCAATCGTACGATCCAAAATACGGTCGTCAGATTCAGTATCAGCTTCTTTCATCACTTCAGTTGACTTAGCAATCTCAGTTAGATTTGTAAACAAATCAAGATGTTCAGTCAAGATACGTGCTGAAAGCCCTAAAGCATCTTCTGGAATAATTGTTCCATTAGTTAAGATTTCAAGGGTTAATTTGTCGAAACCATCATTGCTACCTACACGAGCAGGTTCAACTTGATAGTTGACTTTTGTAACTGGTGTATAAATAGAATCTACAGCAAGTGTTCCAACTGGTGCATTATCCTTTTTATTTTCATCAGCAGGTACATATCCACGACCACTGTTAACAGTCATTGTCGCTTTTAGAGAAGAACCTTCACCGATTGTAAAGAGATAATGATCTGGATTTACAATTTCAATATCGCTATCTGTCAAAATATCTCCAGCTGTCACTTCAGCAGGTCCTTCGACATCTAGTTCGATGATTTTTTCGTCTTCAACGTACGATTTCACTGCAATTCCTTTAATGTTCAGAATGATTTGCATCACGTCTTCACGAACACCTGGAACTGTGTCAAACTCATGCAAGACACCTTCAATATTGATAGATGTCACTGCAGCTCCTGGTAAAGAAGCTAGAAGTACACGACGAAGAGAGTTACCAAGAGTTGTACCGTAACCACGTTCTAGCGGTTCGACTACAAACTTGCCATAATCTTTATTTTCATCAATTTTTGTTATATTTGGTTTTTCAAACTCGATCATTTAGTTACTCCCTCTTAAACGAAAAGCAGTGTAATGCGATGATTATACACGGCGACGTTTTGGAGGACGAGCACCATTGTGTGGCACTGGAGTCACATCACGAATTGCTGTTACTTCAAGACCAGCGGCAGCAAGCGCACGAATAGCTGACTCACGACCAGAACCTGGACCTTTTACAGTAACTTCAACTGATTTAAGACCGTGTTCTTGTGCAGATTTAGCAGCAGCTTCAGAAGCCATTTGAGCAGCGAATGGTGTAGATTTACGAGAACCTTTAAAACCAAGAGCACCAGCAGATGACCAAGAAATTGCATTACCATGCACATCAGTAATCATAACAATAGTGTTATTAAATGTAGCGTGAATATGAGCAATACCAGATTCGATATTCTTTTTCACACGACGTTTACGTGTTGGTTTAGCCAAGACTTTTACCTCCTATATTATTTTTTCTTACCTGCAATCGCAACAGCTTTACCTTTACGAGTGCGAGCGTTGTTTTTAGTGTTTTGTCCACGGACAGGAAGTCCACGACGGTGACGGATACCACGGTATGAACCGATTTCCATCAAACGTTTGATGTTCAAGTTTACTTCACGACGAAGGTCACCTTCAACTTTGATTGCATCCACTTCGCGACGGATAGCATCTTCTTGATCTGATGTAAGATCACGTACACGAACATCTTCTGAGATTCCAGCAGCAGCCAAAATTTTCTTAGATGTTGCAAGTCCGATACCATAAACATAAGTCAATGAGATTACTACGCGTTTGTCATTTGGAATGTCAACTCCAGCAATACGAGCCATGTTTTCTCCTTTCTATCTTATCCTTGACGTTGTTTGTGTTTTGGATTTGCTGGGCAAATTACCATAACACGACCATTACGACGAATAACTTTACAGTATTCGCAAATTGGTTTGACCGATGGTCTTACTTTCATTTCTTATCCCTCCAAGTTTTTCGATTATTTAAAGCGGTAAGTGATACGTCCACGTGTCAAGTCATATGGACTCATTTCGACAGTAACACGATCTCCCGCTAAAATACGAATATAGTTTTTACGAATTTTACCAGAAACTGTTGCTAAAATCTGATGTCCATTTTCAAGTTCAACCGTAAACATTGCATTCGGCATTGTATCAACTACTTTGCCTTCAACTTCAATCACATCGTCTTTTGCCACGCAAAAGCACCTCCATAAATTTCGATTCGATGCCTCTAGACACAGAGACAACAATTATAAGTCAGACTATCTCAGTATAACATTTGTAGCGGATTATTGCAAGTGTGAAAAACGCTTTATTTCAAATTTGTCAATACTTTTTCGATATCTGAGAAGACATCATTGATATCTTGATTACCTTCGATGTCATGAACCAAATCTTTGGCACGGTAGTGAGCAATGATTGGTTCCCCTTGAGCAATATTAACATCCAAACGACGTTTTACTGTCTCAGGTTTATCATCTTCACGTTGGTAGTAATCTTCCTCTTTATATTCAACTGGTGGGTTAAAGACCTTGTGGAAAGTTTCTCCAGTTACGCGGTGGATGATACGGCCACTCAAACGTTCCAAGAGGCTATCTGGATTTACTTCAATGTTGATAACACCTTCTAGTTCAATGCCAAGTTCAGCCAAAGTTTTATCCAAAGCATGAGCTTGTTCAATTGTACGTGGGTAACCATCCAACAAGAATCCTGTTTCTTTAATATCATCTTGTGAAAGACGTTCTTTTACGATTCCATTTGTAACTTCATCAGGAACTAATTCACCCTTGTCAATATATGACTTAGCAAGAACACCCATTTCAGTTTGATTTGCCATTGCAGCGCGGAACATATCACCTGTTGAAATATGTGCAACATGGAATTGTTCTACGATTTTTGCTGCTTGAGTTCCCTTACCTGCACCAGGTAAGCCCATAATCAAAAGATTCATGATTTGATCTCCTTATTTTATTTTTAAATAGAAGTAAAAAGTCTTTTCACCCCTGTTTAAAAACAAAATAGAAGAGGGGAGACTAAACCCTCACATATGTTAAAGTTTATGTCTCCACTCTCTCAGTATTTACTACTAATGTAAATACTTTTATTCTGTTCTATCCATGAAACCAACATACTTGCGTTTCAATAGGTAACCTTCTAATTGCTTGATTCCTTCAATACCAGTTGAAATAATGATCAAAAGACTGGTTCCTCCAAAAGCAACTGCTTCTGAAAGTCCAAAAATATCTTTTGCTACAATCGGTAAGATTGAAATCACACCTAGGAAGAGCGATCCTACAGTTGCGAGACGACGAAGAAGTTTAGACATATATTCTTCTGTTCCTTTACCAGGACGAACACCATGGATGTAGGCCCCACTTTTTTGTAGGTTTTCTGCAGCTTTTTCAGGATTAATCTGTACAAATGTATAGAAGAATGTAAAGAGAATAATCAATAAAGCATACATGGCAATACCAGTAGGTGATGTAGTTGCAAGCATTTCTTGTGCTGTACGCACCCAAGTCCAATCATTACCTGTAGCACTTAAAAACTGCAAGATAGCTGCAGGAGCTGCAGTAATGGAACTTGCAAAGATAACCGGGATAACACCTGCTGGATTGACCTTCAAAGGAAGGTATGAACTAGAGGGTGCTCCTTGCGCAACCTTTGTATATTGGATTGGAATTTTATATTCAGCTTGTTGAACATAGGTTGTAAAGTAAATGATCAACAAAACTGTGATAATCAATATGATTACAAAAATAATAGATGAATTGATACGACTACTTGGTACGTTGACAAAATAGTCAACATAGATTCCCTGAATCATCTCCGGGATTGAAGCAACAATCCCTGCAAAGATAATCATAGAAACACCGTTACCGTATCCCTTATCTGTAATTTGCTCACCCAACCAAGTCACAATCATGCTACCAGCTGTTAGAATGATACCAATCATGATAAAGACTTGTGGAGTAAGAGCAGTTGTTAACAATTGAGCTCCAGCCAAGGTATTAAAACCAGCTGTAATCCCGATAGATTGTACAAAAGCAAGAACAAGAGCAATATATCGTGTGGCTTGGTTTAATTTTCTTCGGCCTACTTCCCCTTGTTTACCCCACTCTACAAATTTCGGTAAAATATCCATTTGTAAAAGTTGGACAACGATGGAAGCTGTAATGTAAGGACTCACACCAAGTGCAAAAACCGAAAAGTTTTTTAAGGCGTTACCTGACACTAAACTCAACATGTTTAAGAATGATAGGCCACTTAAGGCGTTCAAGCTATTAGCATTGACAAATGGAACTGTGATACTAGTTCCAATACGAAAAACCAAAACGATAAAAATCGTAAAAAAGATTTTTGATCGAACTTGCTTGACCTTAAGCGCTTCTCTTAATAATTTAAAAAACATAGGTCACCTCTCTTAGATGACTTCTACTGAACCACCTTTAGCAGTGATAGCTTCTTCAGCTGATTTAGAGAATTTAGCTGCTTTCACAGTCAATTTCTTAGTCAACTCACCGTTACCAAGAATTTTAACACCTGATTTCTCAGCTTTAACAATTCCTGCTTCGATAAGAACAACTGGAGTTACTTCAGCACCATCTTCAAAGACGTTCAATTGGTCAAGGTTCACAATTGCGTATTCTTTAGCGTTGATGTTAGTGAATCCACGTTTTGGAAGACGACGGAACAATGGAGTTTGTCCACCTTCAAAACCAAGGCGAACTCCGCCACCGCTACGAGCTTTTTGACCTTTTTGACCACGACCAGATGTTTTACCGTTACCTGATGAAGTACCACGACCAACGCGGTTACGTACTTTACGAGAACCTTCTGCAGGTTTCAATTCATGAAGTTTCATTTTTATTTTCTCCTCTTTTGTAAAATGCTAGCGCCGATAAGGGAGAAAAGGTTGTCTCCCCCATCAACTCGCCTATACGACGTCATCATTGATGACTATATCTAGTTTTAGGGGATGGTATAGTGCACATCCCCTAAAAATTCATTAGTTTACTTCTTCAACTGTTACCAAGTGAGATACTGCAGTGATCATACCACGGATAGCAGCGTTATCTTCTTTAATAACAGAGCTGTTCAATTTGCCAAGTCCAAGTGCTACAACAGTTTTACGTTGTGATGGAATGCGTCCGATTGGAGACTTAGTCAAAGTAATTTTAATTTGAGCCATTTTATCCCCTTTCTTATGCCAAATCAGAAACTGAAATACCACGAAGAGCAGCAACTTCTTCAGCGCGTTTCAATTGTTTCAAACCTTCAACAGTTGCACGAACAATGTTGATTGGAGTGTTAGAACCAAGTGATTTAGATGTAATATCTGCCACACCTGCCAATTCCACAACGGCACGAACTGCACCACCAGCGGCAACTCCAGAACCTTCTACAGCAGGTTTCAACAATACTTTAGCTCCACCGAATTCTGAAAGAACTTCGTGTGGAATTGTTGTTCCAACCATAGGAACTTCGATCAAGTTTTTCTTAGCATCGTCTACTGCTTTACGGATTGCTTCTGGAACTTCTTGAGCTTTACCAGTACCAAATCCTACGCGACCGTTGTGGTCACCAACAACAACAAGAGCTGCGAAACGAAGACGACGTCCACCTTTAACAACTTTTGTAACACGGTTGACAGCAACTACGCGTTCTTCTAATTCAACTGCATTGTCTTTAAATGCCATTTTCTAGTGTCCTCCTATTAGAATTTCAATCCGTTTTCACGAGCTGCATCAGCCAAAGCTTTCACACGTCCGTGATATAGATATCCACCGCGGTCGAACACCACTTCTGAAATACCTTTAGCGTTTGCACGTTCTGCAACGAGTTTACCTACAGCAACGGCTTGTTCAGTTTTAGTTCCTTTTGAAACTTCTTTGTCAAGAGTTGAAGCACTTGCGAGCGTTACACCCGCTACGTCATCAATCACTTGAGCGTAGATGCCTGTATTAGAACGGAATACGTTCAAACGTGGGCGATCAGCAGTTCCAGAGAGTTTTCCGCGAACGCGACGGTGGCGTTTTTGGCGGAGTTTGTTTTTATCTGGTTTTGAAATCACAGTTTTCACCTCTTTAGTTTTAAATCGTGTGCTATGCACAAAGTTGGAAAATAGGTTGGTAGTTGAGAATCAACCACTCAACATTATTTACCTGTTTTACCTTCTTTACGGCGAACGAATTCACCAACGTAACGGATACCTTTACCTTTATATGGTTCTGGTGAACGAAGGCTACGTACGTAAGCAGCTGTTTGACCAACCACTTCTTTTGAAATTCCGCTAACAACGATTGTTGTTGGGTTTGGAAGTTCAAAAGTAATTCCTTCTGGAGCTTCAACTTCGTCTGGATGAGATTTACCAACAGCCAAAACAAGTTTAGATCCTTGAAGTTGTGCACGGTAACCAACCCCGCGCATTTCAAGTTCTTTCTTGAATCCTTCTGATACACCAACAACCATGTTGTTCAAAAGGGCACGAGTAGTTCCGTGGATAGTTTTCATTTCTTTTGAATCGTTTGGACGGTGAAGAGTTACTTCAGTACCTTCCACACGGATTTCAATATCTTTTGAGAACTCACGAGTAAGTTCTCCTTTAGGTCCTTTTACAGTTACTACGTTGTCATTGTTAGTGATTTCAACACCAGCAGGCAACACGATAACTTTATTACCAATACGTGACATGTTTATTTTCTCCTGTTAAATTGTCAGGCCAAAACGGCCAGTTTTCACGGGGTTAAATCGATTTCTCGATTTGAAGGGACATTTAGGTTTCAATTTCAAAGTGAGTCTAGGCATCGTCTAGCAGGCATAACTTTGGGTTAGGCAAGAGACGATAACGAAGAGTCACAAAGAAATTGGGAGCTAAATATTACCAAACGTAAGCGATAACCTCACCACCAACATTCTTTTGGCGTGCTTCTTTATCAGTAAGCAAACCTTCAGAAGTTGAAAGGATAGCAATTCCAAGTCCGTTAAGAACTTTTGGAAGGTCTTCACGTTTTTTGTAGACACGAAGTCCTGGTTTAGAAACACGTTTCAAGTTAGTGATAACTTTTTCACCGTTTGGTCCGTATTTAAGGAATACACGGATGATGCCTTGTTTGTCATCTTCGATGATTTCAACGTTTTTTACAAAACCTTCGCGTTTAAGGATTTCAGCAATCCCTTTTTTGATGTTTGATGCAGGTACTTCAAGTACTTCGTGTTTAGCTTGGTTAGCGTTACGAATACGAGTTAGGAAGTCTGCGATTGGGTCAGTCATAACCATTTTTTTATTCTCCTCTTACTAGTAGTTTGCAAGTTGCACTTGCTAGTTAATACATGATACAAAGAGCGTAACAGCAAGAGCAAAAATGGACAATTTAATGCAGGAGCGATGCTCCAAAGAAAATTGGTCTTTTTTACCAAAGCTGTAGCTCGTGTTCAAATTGGCAAGTCAAAGTGAACCCGGGCTAAACTCTGTGTGAAAAAGATAAACTTTCCTAGAAACTTCAGTTTCTTCGTCAAGTTTCCTATTTTCACTTAGAGTTTTGACGCCCTTGATATCTTAAATTACCAAGATGCTTTTGTTACACCAGGGATTTGACCTTTGTATGCTAATTCACGGAAGCAAACACGGCAAAGTTTAAATTTGCGGTAAACTGAATGTGGACGACCACATCTTTCACAACGAGTATAAGCTTGAGTAGAGAACTTCGCTGGACGTTTGTTCTTAGCAATCATTGATTTTTTAGCCATTAGATTTACCTCCTATATTATTTTGCAAAAGGCATTCCAAGGCCTGTAAGCAATGCACGTGACTCTTCGTCAGTGTTAGCAGTTGTTACGATAACGATATCAAGACCACGAGTTTTGTCAACGTCATCGAAGTTGATTTCTGGGAAGATTAATTGTTCTTTCACACCAAGTGTGTAGTTTCCGCGTCCGTCAAATGATTTTGTTGGAACACCGTGGAAGTCACGTACACGTGGAAGTGAAACTGAAACCAATTTATCCAAGAATTCGTACATACGTTCACCACGAAGGGTAACTTTTGCACCGATCGCAACACCTTCACGAAGACGGAAGCCGGCGATTGATTTTTTAGCTTTAGTGATAAGTGGTTTTTGACCTGAGATAAGTGCCAATTCTTCAGCAGCTTTTTCAAGACTTTTAGCGTTTGATACAGCTTCACCAACACCCATGTTCAAAACGATCTTATCTACTTTAGGCACAGCCATCACTGATGAGTAGTTGAATTGTTCTGTCAAAGCAGGTACTACTTCATTAAGATATTTTTCTTTTAAACGATTTGCCATTATACTTCTCCTTTCCTTCGTGATTAATCAAGCACTTCGCCTGATTTTTTGTTGTAGCGAACTTTTTTACCGTCTACAAATTTGTAACCAACACGACCAGCTACACCATTCTTGTCCAATACTTGAACGTTTGATACGTGGATAGCTGCTTCTTTCTCGATGATACCACCTTGAGGAAGCTCGTTAGTTGGACGTTGGTGTTTCTTAACGATGTTAACACCTTCAACGATAACTTTGTTTACTTTTGGAAGGGCAGTAAGGACAACAGCTTCTGTTCCCTTATCTTTACCAGCGATTACGCGAACTTTGTCGCCTTTTTTTACAAACATTAGGTTTCTCCTTGATTTTTCTTACGCCCATAAGGGCACCCTAGCTTGAAGCTAGGGGACTAGTTTGTTTCTAATAATTAAAGTACTTCTGGAGCAAGTGACACAATCTTCATGAAGCCACCTTCACGCAATTCACGTGCAACTGGACCAAAGATACGTGTTCCGCGAGGAGTTTTGTCTTCACGGATGATAACTGCTGCGTTTTCGTCAAATTTGATGTATGAACCATCAGCACGACGAGCACCTGATTTAGTACGAACGATAACTGCTTTAACAACGTCACCTTTTTTAACCGCACCACCAGGAGTAGCTTGTTTTACAGATGCCACAATAATATCACCGATGTTTGCAAATTTACGTCCTGAACCACCAAGAACTTTGATAGTCAAGATTTCACGAGCACCGCTGTTGTCTGCGACTTTCAAACGAGTTTCTGTTTGAATCATTTCAGTTTTCTCCTTTCAGGTTTGATTAGATGATGACCGCTTCTTCAACAACTTCTACAAGACGGAAACGTTTTGTAGCTGAAAGCGGACGAGTTTCCATGATACGTACGATATCACCTTCTTTGGCAACATTGTTTTCATCATGAGCTTTGTATTTTTTAGAGTAGTTAATACGTTTACCATAGACTGGGTGGTTACGTTTTGTTTCAACTACAACTGTGATTGTCTTGTCCATTTTGTCAGATACAACACGTCCAACAAGAACTTTACGATTATTGCGTTCCATTGAAATTTCTCCTTCCCTAGTCTATTATTTCGCTTCAGATTGAACTGTTTTGATACGAGCGATTTGTTTTTTAACTTCTTTCAAGCGTGCTGTCTGTTCTAATTGACCAGTAGCAGCTTGGAAGCGAAGTTCGAACAATTCTTTTTTCAATTCGTTTTCGCGCTTCGCGAGTTCTTCTTGAGAAAGACCACGAAGTTCTTTAACAAATTCTTTTACTTCATTAAGTTTCATGCCTTCTCCTTATTCTGCTTCACGTTTTACGAATTTACATTTAACTGGCAATTTGTGGCTAGCAAGACGAAGCGCTTCGCGTGCAATCTCTTCAGATACACCTGCGATTTCGAACATCACTTTACCACGTTTAACTGGTGCTACCCAACCTTCAGGTGCCCCTTTACCAGATCCCATACGCACACCGATAGCTTTAGCAGTGTATGATTTGTGTGGGAAGATTTTAATCCAAACTTTACCACCACGTTTCATGTAACGAGTCATGGCGATACGAGCAGCTTCGATTTGGCGGTTAGTGATCCAGTGGCTAGTTGTAGCTTGAAGACCGTATTCACCAAATGCTACTTCTTTTCCACCTTTTGCTTCACCGCGCATTTTTCCACGGAATTCACGACGGTGTTTAACACGTTTAGGTACTAACATTGGTTATTTACCTCCTTTTGTGTTTTTACGAGCTGGAAGAACCTCACCACGGTAGATCCATACTTTAACACCAAGTTTACCGTATGTAGTGTCTGCTTCTTCCCAAGCGTAATCGATATCTGCACGAAGTGTGTGAAGTGGAACAGTCCCTTCAGAGTATCCTTCAGCACGGGCGATATCTGCACCGTTCAAACGACCTGATACTTGAGTTTTGATTCCTTTAGCTCCAGCACGCATTGCACGTTGGATTGCTTGTTTTTGTGCACGACGGAAAGCGACACGTTGCTCTAATTGACGAGCAATTCCTTCACCTACAAGGTGAGCATCCAAATCAGGTTGTTTGATTTCGATGATGTTGATGTGTACTTGTTTTCCAGTCATTTTGTTAAGTTTGGCACGGAGTGCATCAACGTTAGCTCCACCTTTACCGATAACCATACCTGGTTTAGCAGTGTGAAGTGAAACATTAACTTTGTTAACTGCACGCTCAATTTCGATAGTTGAAACTGCTGCGTCAGCAAGTTCTTTTTGAACGAATTTACGGATTGCAAGATCTTCATGAAGGTAATCCGCGTATTCTTTTTCAGCATACCATTTGGCATCCCAATCACGGATGATGCCGACACGCATACCAATTGGATGTACTTTTTGACCCACGATTTTACCTCCTTATTTTTCTGCAACAGCTACAGTGATGTGAGCTGTACGTTTGTTGATTGGTGAAGCTGAACCTTTCGCACGTGGACGGAAACGTTTCATAGTTGGTCCTTCGTTAGCGAATGCTTCAGATACTACCAAATTAGCTTTATCCAAACCAAAGTTATTTTCAGCGTTAGCTACAGCTGAGTTCAAAACTTTCAAGATGATTCCAGCAGCTTTGTTTGGAGTGAATGTCAAGATTGCGATTGCATCGGCTACGCTTTTACCACGGATGTTATCAAGAACAAGACGTGATTTACGAGGTGAAACACGTACTGTACGAGCCATTGCTTTAGCTGAAGTAATTTCTGCCATTTATGTTCTCCTTATTTTCTACGTGTTTTCTTGTCGTCTGCAGCGTGACCTTTGTAAGTACGAGTTGGTGCAAATTCACCAAGTTTGTGACCTACCATGTCTTCTTGGATGTAAACAGGTACATGTTTACGTCCATCATAAACTGCGATAGTATAACCAATGAAACTTGGGAAGATCGTTGAACGACGTGACCAAGTTTTAATAACTTTTTTCTTTTCGTCGTTAGCTTGAGCTTCAATTTTTTTCATTAAATGCTCATCGACGAAAGGTCCTTTTTTAAGACTGCGTCCCATTTTTATATTTTCTCCTTTAAATGTTGTACCACAGCGGCTTGCGCCCATTCATAGCGCTACCGAGCTGGCGGATTATCTAGTAGACTAAGCTACTAGCTTATTATTTCTCGTTGCGACGACGAACGATAAGTTTGTCAGATTTCGCTTTCTTGTTACGAGTTTTAAGACCAAGAGCAGGTTTGCCCCATGGAGTAGATGGTGCTTTACGACCAACTGGTGCTTTACCTTCACCACCACCGTGTGGGTGATCGTTAGGGTTCATTACAGAACCACGAACTGTTGGGCGGATACCTTTCCAACGGCTACGTCCTGCTTTACCGAGGTTTACAAGTCCATGTTGCTCGTTTCCGACAACACCAACTGTAGCACGACAAGTTCCAAGAATCATACGAACTTCACCTGATTGAAGACGAACAAGAACGTATTTACCTTCAGAACCCAATACTTGAGCAGAAGCTCCAGCAGCACGGACCAATTCTCCACCACGACCTGGTTTCAACTCGATGTTGTGGATCAATGTACCAACTGGGATGTTAGCAAGTGGAAGAGCGTTTCCGACTTTAATATCTGCTTCTGGACCTGAAACGATACGTTGACCTACTTCAAGACCTTTTGGAGCGATGATGTATGCTTTCACACCGTCAGTGTAGTGTACAAGAGCGATGTTTGCAGAACGGTTTGGATCGTACTCGATAGTTTTAACAACTGCTTCAACGTTATCTTTGTTACGTTTGAAATCAACCAAACGGTAGAAACGTTTGTGTCCACCACCTTGGTGACGAACAGTGATACGACCGTTGTTGTTACGACCAGCCTTGCTCTTCAATGCAACAAGCAATGATTTTTCAGGAGTGCTTGTTGTGATTTCAGCGAAATCCAAAGAAGTCATATTACGGCGACCGTTTGTTGTTGGTTTATAAACACGAATTCCCACGATATTTCCTCCTTAGATTATTCAGCTTCAGCAGCAAACAACTCGATTGCTTTAGAATCAGCTGTAAGTGTGATGATAGCTTTTTTAGTTTTGTTAGTAAAACCAGTGTAACGTCCAACACGTTTAGCTTTTGGTTTTACGTTGATTGTGTTAACGTTGGCAACTTTAACACCTTCGAAAGCAGCTTCAACAGCTTGCTTAATCAAAAGTTTGTGTGCACGAGTGTCAACTTCAAATACATATTTACCTGCTTCTAGTTGAGCCATTGAGCTTTCAGTGATTACAGGTTTTTTGATAACATCATACAAATTCATTATGCAAGAACCTCCTCGATTTTAGAGATAGCTGCTTGTGTGACAAGAAGTTTGTCGCTATTTGCGATGTCAAGAACACTTGCAGTTGTAGCAGTTGCAACTTTCACGTTTGGAAGGTTACGAGCTGAAAGAGCTGCGAATTCATTTCCTTCTTCAAGGATAACAAGTACTTTAGATTCGATGCTCAATGCTGCAAGAACTTTAGCAAATTCAGCAGTTTTTGGAGCTGTAAATGAAAGAGCGTCTACAGCTACGAATTTGTTTTCAGCAACTTTTTCAGAGTAAACTGATTTAAGAGCTAGGCGACGAACTTTTTGTGGAAGTTTGTAGCCGTATGAACGTGGAGTTGGTCCGAAGACAACACCACCACCACGCCATTGTGGTGAGCGGATAGAACCTTGACGAGCACGTCCAGTTCCTTTTTGACGCCATGGTTTGCGTCCACCACCTGATACTGCAGAGCGGTTTTTAACCGCGTGTGTTCCTTGACGAAGACTTGCGCGTTGACTGATGATGACATCAAACACAACTGATTCGTTTGGTTCGATACCAAATACTGCATCGTTAAGAACCACTTGGCCAGCTTCTTTACCAGTTTGGTCAAATAATGTTACGTTTGCCATTGTGACTGATTTCCCCTTTCTTTATTATTTACCAGCTTTAACTGCTGATTTGATAGTGATAAGAGATTTCTTAGCACCTGGTACGTTACCTTTGATAAGGATAACGTTCTTTTCTGGAACAACTTGTACAACTTCAAGGTTTTGAATTGTTACGCGATCTCCACCCATACGTCCTGCAAGGTTTTTACCTTTGAATACGCGGTTAGGTGCAACAGGTCCCATAGAACCTGGACGACGGTGGTAACGAGAACCGTGAGCCATTGGTCCACGTGATTGTCCGTGGCGTTTAATAACACCTTGGAAACCTTTACCTTTAGAAGTACCAGTTACGTCAACAACGTCTCCAGCTGCAAATGTTTCTACTGTGATTTCAGCACCAACTTCTAAGCCTTCAACGTTTTTGAATTCACGAATGAAGCGCTTAGGAGCCGTGTTAGCTTTTGCTACATGTCCTTTAGCAGGTTTGTTGCTCAATACTTCACGTTTATCGTCGAAACCAACTTGGATAGCGTTGTATCCATCTGTTTCAACAGTTTTAACTTGAAGAACAACGTTTGGAGTTGCTTCAATAACTGTTACAGGGATCAATTCGCCAGCTTCAGTGAAGATTTGAGTCATTCCCACTTTTTTCCCTAAGATTCCTTTTGTCATGAGAAAATAGTTCCTTTTCTATATTTTTATTCAAAAAGTTTTTAACGAGCGTTTTTTATGCTCAAGTCTAAGATACAAAGGGCGTTAAACTCAAAGTGAAAATGGAAAACTGACGCAGTGTCTAGCAGACACTAGGAAGTTTATCTTTTTCACACCGAGTTTAGCCCGTGTTCAATTAGATTGAAACACTAGCCTCTGCTCTTTTATATTTTAGATTAAAGTTTGATTTCTACGTTTACACCACTTGGAAGATCCAATTTCATCAAAGCGTCAACTGTTTTTTGAGTTGGGTTGATGATGTCGATCAAACGTTTGTGTGTACGCATTTCAAATTGTTCGCGAGAATCTTTATATTTATGAGTCGCACGAATAATTGTATAGAGGCTACGTTCAGTTGGAAGTGGGATTGGACCTGCAACTTCTGCACCTGTACGAGTAGCTGATTCTACGATTTTAGCAGCCGCTGTGTCAAGCGTACGGTGTTCGTAAGCTTTCAAACGGATACGGATTTTTTTGTTTGCCATCTTTTTCTCCTTTTTCGTCTATTTAAGATAATAGGCTAGCTCCACAAGAAAACCGACGCGTAGTTACGTGGCAATGCAACCGAGCGTGTCGCAACCTCTTGCATCAAAGCTAAGGCTGTAATTTACAGCACCATAGTAGAATAACACAAATCCCCTGCCATTGCAAGGGATTTGTAAATATTTTTTGTTTTTTTCTAATGAAAATGTTTTCCTACTTCTGATGGCTTTTGTTTACTAGTTTGTATAGTAAAAGTTCACTCTCTTTTCACCTGCTCATAACTTTCTATACCATCATTTAGCTTATCCCAAATGACTACTTGACCACTTTGGAGTGATTTTTTCACATCAATGATGCGTTGGTTGGACGAACCTCTAAACTGAAGCATGAGATTTCGCTTGGTACGATCGTAGCGTCCATCGACCAGAATATCAATCAGTGATAAGAGCTCTAGTTTATCTGGAGTCTCTAGCATCATTTCTTCCCAGGTATAACCGGTCCAAGACCAAATGTCTTTGTCTGGTAATTCCTTACGGATACGTTTGACGAGGGGTAAGAGAATTCCAGTATTGAGAAACGGTTCCCCTCCTAATAAGGTCAAGCCTTGAACATAGGGCTGGGCAAGATCAGCCATAATCTGTTCCTCCAGCTCTGTTGTGTAGGGAATTCCTGCATTGAAAGACCAAGTCGCTACATTATAACACCCCTCACAGTGAAACATGCAACCTGATACATAGAGGGAGTTGCGAACACCCTCTCCATCTACAAAGTTAAACGCCTTGTAATCAATAATACGTCCTTGGCTGAGCTCTTCGCTTTTCCATTCTTGTGGTTTTGGATTATTCATTCGCTACCTCTATCCAATAACGCTCCACAACATTACGAACATCCTCAAGGAGCCCACCATTTGCTAGAATGACTGCTCTGCTAGCAGGATTATTCACGCTACAGGTGACAAGAGTTCTCTTGATGTTCTTTTCCTTAGCAACTTGCAAGCCCTGACGTAGAGTTTCTTTCGCATAACATTTGCCTCTTTCAGAAGGACGGATGGAGTAGCCAATATGGCCAACATAATTCAGGACCCCCTCATTCAGTCTCAATCGCAAGTTTAAAAACCCTAGAGCACGACCTATATCATTAAATGATACAAATTGTATAGAAGGAACACGATTTTCATGCAAATTAATCCCCATTTCTTTATCCCGATTACTTTCCAACCACTCTTCATAGGAAAAATTCTCAGCATCCCAAAATATTCCACCATGGGCTGATTGGATCTTTTCAAACTCTGCCATCATCTCTAAAACTGTTTCTCTATCCGCCAATGTTGGCCTGCGTAGTTCCATCCTTACCTCCCGCTATGAGAAAAGCGAGAGCTGACTCTTACTTTTATTTTTGTTTTTTCTTGTTTAAAAATTGTTCTCTGAGATTGAGCAAGCGTTCTTTCTTACCTGCTCCACCTTTAGAGTGTTTCTCGTGATAACGGGTCACTTGTGCGCGCCCCTTATCGTCTAATTGATATTTTCCCATGCTATCTCTTTCTAATTTCTTACTTCATGTCCTACCGTTTTAATAGTAGAACCGTTCATGTGTTTGACACGCGCTGCGATTTCCTTGTGACGGCCGTTGACCATAGGTCTCGCTTGAGGATTGCCTAAATAGCCACAAGTCCGTTTAACAACGTCTACTGTTTTAGGGTCGCTATTGCCACAGTTTGGACAAGCAAATCCTCTCTCAGTTGGTTCAAAATCCCCTTCAAAGTCACACTTGTAGCAACGGTCTATTGGAGTGTTGGTCCCAAGATAGCCAACACGGTCATAAGCATAATCCCAGACAGCTTCCAAGGCCTTTGGATTTTGTTGCAGAACTGGATACTCACAGTAATGGATGAAGCCACCCGACGCACCTGCTTCTGGATAGACTTTCTCAAAGTCTAATTTTTCAAACGGTGTTGGATTTTTACGAACATCGTAGTGGAAAGAGTTAGTATAGTATTCCTTATCTGTAATATCAGGAATAGAGCCAAACTTCTCTGTATCTAGACGACAAAAGCGGTCTGTCAAACTTTCAGACGGTGTTGAGTAGATAGAGAAATGATAGCCATATTGGTCTGACCACTCTTCTACACGACGTTTCATATCGCGAATGATGTCTAGCGTGAATTCCTTTGCTTCTGGGTTACTTTCCCAGCTATTTCCAAAGAATACTGTTGCTACTTCATAGAGCCCGATATAGCCTAGTGAAATCGTTGCACGGCGATTCTTGAAAAGTTCATCAACACTTTCTTCCTTACCAAGTCGACGTCCAAAAGCACCGTATTGGTAGAGGATTGGTGCGTTAGCTGGTGTAGCTTCCTTTGTACGCTCAATACGGTAGACCAGAGCATCTTCTGCGATATTCATGCGCTCATTGAAAATTTCCCAGAACTTATTCATATCCCCTTCTGACTCGAGGGCAATCCGAGGGAGATTGACCGTCACAACTCCCAGGTTCATGCGACCTGAATTGACTTCTACGCCATTTTCATCTTTCCATCCCTGAAGAAAAGAACGACATCCCATAGGAATCTTGAAGGAACCCGTTAATTCGACAATCTTATCATAAGACAAGATATCTGGATACATACGCTTGGTTGCACACTCAAGTGCCAACACTTTGATATCGTAGTTAGGAGAACCTTCTTCTAAGTTGAGTCCTTTTTTCAGTGTAAAAATGAGCTTGGGAAAGATAGCTGTCCGATGTTCCGAACCAAGACCCTTGATGCGAATGTTTAAAATAGCCTCTTGAATTTCCCGTTCAAAACGACTGGTCCCTAAACCAAAACCAAGCGAAGTAAAAGGCGTTTGTCCATTTGAAGTGAAGAGAGTATTGATTTCATACTCAAGAGATTGCATGGCATCATAGATGTCCTTTTGAGTTTTCTTCCAAGCGTAATCTTCTCGTTTTTCAGGTAAAACCCATTCCTCGGCATCTTTAAGGTGTTTTTGATAATTTTTCTCTGCGTAAGGCGCCAAGACTTCATCGATACGGTCAGCTGAACATCCTCCATACTGACTAGACGCAACGTTAGCAATGATTTGTGAAATCTGAGCAGTCGCAGTCTGGATAGACTTGGGACACTCCACCTCAGCATTCCCAATCTTAAAACCATTTTCCAACATGCCCTTAAAATCAATCAAACAGCAGTTAGTCATTGGCGTATAAGGGCTGTAATCCAAGTCATGATAGTGAATTTCCCCTTTTTGATGGGCATTGGCCACATGCTTTGGAAGCATTTGAAGTCCAATTGATTTCCCAACAATGCCTGCCGTCAAATCGCGCTGGGTATTAAAGACGTCACTATCTTTATTAGCATTTTCATTAACTACTGCCTGGTCTTTATCGAGAAGTTTATGAATACTAAAGTTAATATCTGTCGCTTTTGAGCGCTCAAAATCCCTCTGTGTCCGATAAGTGATATACTCCTCGGCAAGGGCATATTCTTTGGCCTCAAGAAGTTCATGTTCTACAATATTTTGAATCTCATAAATCTTTACACCTTGAGGAAAGCGACTATGAATCTCTGTGACGATTCTCTCAACCAAAGAATTTAGACGTCTTTCAACCAAGGGAGTCACATCCATAACCTTGTCTGCTGCCTTGTGGAGTGCCTTGTTAATCTTATCCACATCAAACACCACTCGTCTGCCATCACGCTTTTCAACAAATAGGGTTGGCAAGGGGGTGCTTTTTTCTTCAAATGCAATCATATACATTCTCTTTTCTAAATTGTTGTTTCTAGAAAGTATTATACCACTCTAAAAAGAAAAATCAATATCTTGTGTTAAAAATCCTAAAATTTTTAAAATTACACAAGATATTGATTTTTTATTTTAATGTATAAACTTTAAAATTCGTTAAATCTGTCTTTTTTACTTGATAATGTTCCTTCAAAAGATCTGCCACTTCAGACCAAAGAGAGACCTTGTTATTGACAACAATCATCTTTGGTTGATTCTCTTTTAGGTCATTTATCAGGACATTCTTATTCTCTGCAGTAGTCGTATATAGAACTGGCGAAGGGAACATTGAACCTGCTAGTCTGTGACTGTCTTTATATCCTTGAACAAACTGATCCCAAATATATATTTGATCCTTTTCACTTGTTTCTCGTTTGATGATTTCTACTACTTGACTCTCTTGTCTAAAGGTATCTGGATGTAAAAGAAAACGATCTACAAAAGGAAAGACAAGGAGATAAGCAATTACCAAAACTGGGAGGTAGAGATTCCCCTTCATGAATCTTTCCCCTAAAGAAGGAGTTTCCTCCCTTCTTCTGCTACCTCGTCCTGAATGTTTTCCTTGAATACTAGCTATCAAGAGAAGGAGTAAAAACGGGAGAGAGACTAACAGACGTGACCCATGGAAAGGTTCTTGGCTTAAAATAGTTAATACTAAAGATAGTAAAAAACCAAAGCTAGCCGGTATAGAAAGAGCATATAACCTAGAAATTCTTGATTGTGTTAAAATTAGGAAAATAAATAAAAAACCACCTAATCCTAAAGCAATTAATCCATAAAACAGCGCATTTTCCAGTAACTGAGGATTAGCAAAGATACGGATAGAAGCAATAGGATACATGATCCCACTTAGTGCTTCCTCAGCACCACCCGAGACAAGAACATAGTAAGCCAATGGATAAAAAATAAGAGAGAATCCTAATGCTGATGCAAAAAATTGATAGACTCCATTTATAAAGCGCTCCTTATCAATATTAAAAATAAGCAAACCTATTGTTACTACTAGAATAAATAAGAATGTTGTTAGGGGTTCTATAAAAAATGAGATCCCAAATAAGATTCCTAGACGCAAAAAGCCTTTATCGTGGTTGGGATTTGATAAATAACTTGCTACCAGTAAAAATCCCCCAAGCAAGAATGGAAGAGCTAAGATATTAGCATACCCTCCACCAAAGCCAAGCCCAGAAACCAAAAGGTAAAATATGGTTAACAACTGGTCAGCTTGTTTGTTTTGCCCCGTCAAATAGTCTGTTGAACGATAGAGAAAATAACCACTTACTAACAGAGCTAGCCACTCTACTATAGCAAATAAGATACTCCCTTGCGTAATGTAAAGGAAGATATAATAAAGAAAGCCTTGACTAGCATAATAGTTACTCTGAAATTGACCTCCTTGATAAAGAGCCCATCCGATATAAAAATCTTGGGCCTGTGATGAAGTCAACATATCCAAAAGAAAAGGAAGCACTACAGAAAAAATCGTAGCAATCGTACTTCCAATAATGAGTTTGACAGCTGACACTGTTACCTGCTCCTCTTTTCCCAAATTTGGATCATCACTCCTAAACAATTCATTTTCCCTTTGATTACTCTGCATTGTTTCAGATACTTTCTCTATTCTTCCATATACAGTCATATCATTACTCCTATTCAATTAGTCTGTATTAGTATATCAAAAAGACTTGGAATTGTCAGTCTGTGATTTCTGTTTGGATAATTTTTTACATAGTTTGGCAAAAGTTTCGATTTCCCTAAATCGGTGAAATTGTGTTTGTTTAAATGCAATGATGAAGTTTAATTCTTTCTGAGTTAACATAGTTCCCCCTCTATCTTATTATATTCGTAAAAGACAAGAAAAATAGGACCTTAGTTATGTCCTAAGCCCTAGATTTCTTATATAAATACCTATTCAAGAAGCTACAAAATAGGCGCGAGCAACTGTGCGATTTCTTTAATCAATTTTTGATACCAACTATTTTTTATCGTTTGAGGGAAAATTTCTTGTGATCTGGAAAAAATCTCCTCAAAATCTTCTTGAATCTCTGTGATTGATTCCGCCTTATACAACAAAACTGCATTTTCATAGTGATGAAGTAAACTTCTATAATCTAAGTTAATGGTCCCAACTGCAGCAAAATCCTTATCCACTAAGATTTGTTTACTGTGAATGAAGCCTGGACTATACTCAAAAATCCTTACCCCTGCTGATAACAAATCCGGATAGGCCCCTCTTGTGATTAGCTGAATCAATTTTTTATCAGGAATAAAAGGAGTCACGATGCGGACATCAACACCCCTCATGGCCGCGTTTTTAATACTCTCTGCAAAATCATAGTCAATGATCAAGTAAGGTGTCGTTATATAAATAGAATCGGTAGCCTGATTAATCAAACTTTGATAAACCTTTTTCCCTACCTGGGTACGGAAGATAGGCTTGGGTCCACTACCGTAAGGAATGCAGAGTCCTTGGCTAGAACAAGGCTGATTTTCCAAGTGATACTGGTCAAAATCGCTGATTTCCCCACGATTGATGTACCAAGTCGTCAAAAAGAGACGGGTTAAAGCCTTGACACCAAGACCATTTAAGCGAATACCACTATCCTTCCAATAGCCAAAGCGTTCTACATGGTTGATGTACTCATCGGCTAAGTTAATCCCTCCTGTATAGGCCACCTGACCATCTATCACAAGGATTTTACGATGGTCCCGATTATTATAAGCTACCGTCAAACGAGGGATCACCTTGTTAAACTTATGGGCTTCAATTCCTCGACTACGAAGCTGAATAGTATAGTCGCCAGGTAAAGTCGCCATACAGCCGATATCATCATAGAGCATCTTGACCTCTACACCCTGAGCCGCCTTTTGCTCTAGTATATCTAGTATGCTATTCCACATCAGACCTTCTTCTACAATATAATACTCTAGAAAGATAAACTTTTCAGCTTTCTTGAGGTCTTCCAGCATATGTTGCCACATGCTTTCACCTGAAGAAAAAAAATTCGAATCCGTTCGGTCGTAAACATCGGCATTGCTATCCATACTCAACAACGATTTGATAACTCCGTAAGCCGCCTTATCATCTTCCTTCAATTTCTGTCGAATTGCTTTACTGTTATCCTCCCGAAAATGCATGGAACCAAGTTTGTCCAACTGCTTGATTTCTTTTTTGGACAATCGCCTTTCACCAAACATCAGATAGAGCAAAGGGCCAATAACAGGAACAAAGGTAACCACCAGCCACATCACTTTACTATCAGGTGTCATTGAGCGATTGACAATGGATACAACAGTCGCTATTGTCATGAAAATCAATAAAAACACCCATAATATAGGAGCTATTCGTCCCAAATAAAGAAAGAGACCAAACACCAAAGAAAGTTCAAGTAGCATAATTGAAATACTAAAACCATACTTGGACATCAATAGTTGAAATTTCCTATACTTCATATCTCCTCCTTCTTTACTTACTGTTCCAAAAAAGTAATTAATACTAGTATAACCCAGCTACTCGATAGAAGGCAAGTATTTCTATTATTTT
The DNA here is from genome assembly GCF_000259505.1 of Streptococcus sp. SK643. Taxonomy (GTDB): domain Bacteria; phylum Bacillota; class Bacilli; order Lactobacillales; family Streptococcaceae; genus Streptococcus. The sequence goes on along the minus strand of NZ_AJMM01000006.1, from coordinate 135,565 downwards.
TATGAATAAATCAAAAGAGACTGATATGTTCAGCCTCCTCTTTGTATTCGGATAAAACAGAGAACTCAAAAAATGCTTATTTCTAGCTCCAATAATCATTTGGTTAGTAGTCATTTCATCAGTTCTGCAAATAATCTTGTTAAACATTAAGTCTTACTATTTATTCGATAGCAAGGCTAACTATTTTAAGTTTAAAGATGTTGGTGTTCTACTGTAAATTTAGTGAGAAATTTTTTCTCTAACAAATAGGTTCTTACATACGATAGACTAAAAATAGAATTTAATTGCTATGCTGACTGTCGAGCAAGTAACTCCGGACTTCTGAGATAAAATAGAGAGAACCCGTTATAAAAAGCAAATCTTGCTTAGGAGTCTGTTCTTCAAATTTCCTAATAAAATCACGATAAGAAGGAATCAAATCGTAGCCTATCACATCTTGGTCTTCTAAGGAACCTTGATAGTCAAATCCAGTTACCTTGACTTGTACTTGTGGTAACTGATCACTCAAATAGTCTAGCATCCCCTGATAATCTTTGCGTTTCAATGCTCCAAATAGGATTTGCGGCTGATAACCTTCCTGCTTTTTTTCTCTAACAAACTCGACGAGACGGGTCAAAGCAGGAAGATTATGAGCTCCATCTAGGTATATTTGAGGTCGAATCCGCTCTAAACGGCCAGCCCAGTGTGTCTGCTCCAAGGCTTTTCTCAAACTACACTCATCAATTTCTTCATTCCTTGCTATCATAAAAAGTAAAAAGGTTTCTATGGCTAAGGCCGCATTTTCCTGCTGATAGGCACCTTCTAAGCCTATTTTCAGCTGCGAAAGATTTAGCAAAGAACTTGAAAAATTACCATTCAAAATTGAAAAATCATGTCCAACCTGGTAAAGTTCGACATCTTTAGTCTCTGCAGTTTTTTGACAAACAAGCTGAGCTTCTGAACTCAATTTTGCAATTACAGCTTTCCTACCCGCTTTAAAAATCCCAGCCTTCTGCTCTGCAATTGATGCCAGATTATCTCCTAGAGTTTCTTGGTGATCTAAACCAATTGAAGTAATGACTGCAATCTCTCCTGTTACCACGTTAGTAGTATCAAGTACACCACCAATTCCCACTTCTAGCAAAACCAGATCCACCTCTTGCTCTCGGAAATAAAGAAGAGCAATCAAGGTTAGTAACTCAAAAAAGGACAATTGATCATGGGTTTTCAGAAGTATCTGTTCCATCTCTTTGACCTGGTCTGCCAAACGAATAAAATCTGCATCAGATATAGGTTGCCCATTGAGACAGATCCGGTCATGGATACTAACGATATGAGGAGAGGTAAATGTACCGACTTTTTTACCATGACTCATAAACAACTCTCTCATAAAAGCAATGGTCGATCCTTTCCCATTCGTTCCTGTCACGTGAATAATAGGGTAGGATTTTTCAGGATTGCCCAATAAATCAACTGCATGTTGCATTCGATCCAAGCCTGATCTAAAATTTAATCCAATCCGACTATGTAGCCATTCTTCAACTTCAAACATACATATCTCCTTAATAAAAAAGGCCGTAGAACATAAATCAATAGAGAAAGTCTCGATTTCGCAGTCTTGACTCCACGATACTTAAACAATCTAATCAATAGTTAAAGGTTGCAGATAGAACATGATATTTTTCGCCCAAAGAGTTTTTTGATGTCTAAAAACGAACAAAAGTCCAATCAGCTACCACGTCAAAGCCTCATTGATAATAAAAAGCGAGGTCGGGATTTTTGTCCCAACCTCTTACTTACTTAGCTAGAACCTAGCTAGATTTAAATTCCAACTCTTCTAATTTCTAGGAGCTGGGGTAAAAATGTCCCCCATACTTACCAGCTCTTTTTTATTTTAAAAAGCTGGGCTAAAAACATCCACTGGATGTTTTTACTCCTCCATAAAACTGTTGAAGACTTCTTCAATCATATTCCATTCGTCTTCTGAGTCTTCTGGGATTGGTTGTAATTCGCCCTCTGTTCCATCTTCGTTTTCGATGAATGAGTATGCTTGAATTTCAACTTGTCCGTCTTCATCTTCTTCTGCATTAACTGGTACCAGAAGAACATAGTTTTTACCAAATTCTTCTTTTCCATCAATCGTCAAAAGAATTTCAAACAAAGTTTCATTTCCTTGTTCATCTACTAGTGTAATAAGTTCACGTTCTTCGTGGTCATGGTTATGATCGTGTGACATAGCCTCTCCTTTGTATTAATGTATTAAAATTTTCTATCTAAATAATTTTGTAAAATCAGCTGAGCAGCTAACTTATCAATAACTTTCTTGCGCTTGTTACGGCTAATGTCTGCTTGTTCAATCAACATACGTTCTGCAGCAACTGTAGTTAAGCGCTCATCTTGGTAGTCTACTGGTAACCCAAAAAGCTCTTCTAACTTAGCCCCGTAAGCTTGACTTGCTTCAACGCGCGGCCCACTTGTATTATTCATGTTTTTAGGCAAGCCCACTACAAAACGATCAACCTTATAGCTATCAACCAATTCCTTAATACGATCAAAGCCAAACTGACCTTGTTCTTCATTTATTTGAATGATTTCAAGTCCTTGAGCTGTAAATCCTAGCGGATCGCTAATCGCTACTCCCACCGTTTTTGAACCGACGTCCAATCCCATAATTCTCATAGGTTACAGATCGACTCCTTGTCCTTTGAGGTAGTAACGAACCAATTCCTCAACAATTTCGTCACGCTCATACTTACGGATTTGATTTCGCGCATTATTATAACGAGGAACGTAGGCAGGGTCTCCACTCAATACGTATCCTACGATTTGATTAATTGGGTTATAGCCCTTATCACTTAAAGAAGCATAGACATCTGTTAAAGTTTCACTGATTTCTTTTTTATTAGAATCGTCTAATTTAAAACGTACTGTTTCTTCAGTAAATCCCATTCTAACACCCTCTTTCTCTAGAATATTACTATTATAGCATAATTCCTTACGTTCTACAAATAAGTCAGCCTATTTATTTGGATTTCCTAACTTTCTGTTGCTCCATTTGCCAATCTATCTGAAATATATTTAGCAGGTTCATTTTTGATCAGATTTTCTAAACCTATATTTTTAAGAAACTCTAACTGGGAGGCTTTCTTTACATCTAGAACTTGGAAATCATAACTAGTTGTCGTCTGTACCTCTGTCTCGCTTAATAACTTGGTTTCCAACTTGAAACCTGTTAGTTTACGAGCCTCTACAATGGATGCATCCTTCTCTTCTGCTTCAAGAAGGGCTTTTTGAGTTTCCTCTACACCATGTTGGTTTATATAAGCCTTTAGTTCATCTGAAACTGGACGCTTTTGTTGAATAGTCAAAGTTAAAAAAGCCTTATCTTTATATGTGATAGTTTGTGTTTGTTGACTACCATCCTCTGATTTAGGAAAGACTAATGTTTTGGTAACAACTGTATTCTTCTCAGCATTTTCTATAACTGGTAAGACTGACTGAAGAGCATCTTTTTCTGTTTTTGTGGCTGTCCCTGTCTCCTTTTTCTGCCCACATCCAACGAGAATAAATAGAAGAGCTAGACTAGCAAGCATTATTTTTTTCATTATTACTTTCTTCCTTTTGAAATTAAAATAGAACAAGGCTAGGAATCACTCCCAGCCTTGATGTTTATAGAGCTGCACGCAAACGTGCTTCTGCATTTTCTACATTACGGACAGAGCGTGGTAAGAAGGCACGAATATCATCTTCTTTATAACCTACTTGTAGACGTTTCTCATCAACAAGAATCGGACTTTTTAAAATCCGTGGTGTTTCCATGATTAAATTAAGTACTTCGTTAACACTCAAATCTTCAATATCAACTCCAAGGGCTTTAGCATAGCGATTTTTTGATGATACGATGCTAGCGATTCCATTATCTGTTTTTGTAAGAATATCTAGTAATTCTTCTCTCGTAATTCCTTCTTTACCAAGATTTTGTTCTTTATAACTTAACTGGTGGGCATTGAGCCAGGTTTTTGCTTTTTTACAGCTAGTACAACTTGAGACTGTATAAATTTTGATCATGTACCTACCCCTTTCGCTACATGTTACTATCAGTTTAGTCTATTATACCATAAAAAACATCCGACTTGCGACCTATTTTTAAATTTTTTTAACTTTTCCCGTCTTTTTTACACTTTTTCCTTGACAAATCATTAAATGACTATCAACTCTTTCGGAGCAAGAGTTAATAATTCGCAACCGGTCTCTGTAATAAGAATATCATCCTCGATACGAACTCCATATTTACCTTCGATATAGATACCAGGTTCGTCTGTCAAGGTCATCCCTGCCTTAATTGTCTCAATAGATGTTTGGCTAAAGTAAGGTTCTTCATGGATATCAAGACCAATACCATGACCAATACCATGGGTGAAGTAATCGCCATAGCCAGCCTCCACAATGATATCACGAGGAATCTTGTCAAAATCACGGAAGCCTAGACCTGCCTTAGCTTGGTCAATAAGAGCTTGATTTGCTTTGAGAACCGTATGGTAAATCTCTGCCTGCTCATCGCTGACATGGCCTAAATAGATGGTACGAGTCATATCGCTAACATAGTGGTCGTAGAGGCATCCAAAGTCCATGGTGATAGCCTCTCCTAGTTCTACTGGTTTATGCATAGGGTGGGCATGAGGTTTCGAAGAGTTAATGCCACTTGCTAAAATAGTATCAAATGATAGACCTGAAGCTCCCAACTCACGCATACGAAAGTCAAGAAAGTTGGCAATTCCAATTTCAGTTTTTCCTGGTTTGATAAAGTTAAGCGCATCACGGAAAGCTTGGTCTGAGATAGAACAAGCCTTGCGAATCGCCGCAATCTCCGCCTCATCTTTAATCATGCGAAGGTCTTCAACAAACTGTGTTTGTGGAAGCAAGTCCAAACCTGCAAAAGCTGCCTGCATACGGTGGTAATAAGATACTGAAATCTCATCTTCAAAACCGATTCGAGACAAGCCCATGTCCTTAACAATTCCGGAAATGACAGCCAATTCATCGCGGTCAGCCACAATCTCAAACCCACTAGTTTCTTGCTTAGCTGCAATGATATAGCGAGAATCTGTCACCAAGACCTGACGGTCACGACTGATAAAAACTGTTCCATTTGAACCCCAAAAACCAGTCAAATAATAGACGTTTTTAAGGTTGTTGATAATAATTCCATCTAGTTCTTTTTCTTGCATTTTAGCTAGAAATGCTTGTACACGTTTATTCATGTTTTAATTTTCCTTTCAAATAGTGTCCTGTGTAGCTAGCTTCATTAGTTGCTACTTCTTCTGGAGTGCCTGTTGCGATGATGGTTCCACCACCGACACCGCCCTCAGGTCCCAAATCAATAATATGGTCTGCTGTCTTGATGACATCCAGATTGTGCTCAATGACGAGGACTGTATTCCCATCGTCAACAAAGCGCGCCAATACCTTAAGCAAGCGAGCGATATCCTCGGTGTGAAGCCCTGTCGTCGGCTCATCTAGAATGTAGAAAGATTTTCCTGTCGAGCGTTTGTGGAGTTCGCTAGCCAACTTCATACGCTGGGCTTCTCCCCCAGAGAGGGTCGTAGCTGGTTGCCCTAACGTTACATAGCCCAGCCCCACATCCTTGATAGTCTGAAGTTTACGTTGAATTTTCGGAATGTGTTGGAAGAATTCCACCGCATCGTTGACAGTCATATCCAAGACTTGTGAGATATTCTTTTCCTTGTAGTGAACTTCTAGGGTTTCACTGTTGTAGCGAGTTCCGTGGCAGACTTCACAAGCTACGTAAACGTCTGGCAGGAAGTGCATCTCAATCTTGATAATCCCGTCACCTGAGCAGGCTTCACAACGACCTCCCTTAACGTTGAAACTAAAACGCCCCTTCTTGTAGCCTCGAATCTTGGCTTCATTTGTCTGAGCAAAAAGGTCACGTATATCGTCAAAAACTCCTGTATAGGTAGCTGGGTTAGACCTCGGCGTTCGTCCGATTGGGCTCTGGTCAATGTCAATCAAACGGTCTACATACTCAATCCCTGTAATGGTTTTAAATTTCCCAGGCTTATCTGAATTGCGGTTAAGCTTCTGGGCAATGGCTTTTTTGAGGATGCTGTTAATGAGGGTCGATTTCCCTGAACCTGATACACCAGTCACCGCGATGAATTTTCCTAGTGGGAAGCGAGCTGTGACATTTTGCAGGTTGTTCTCACGCGCTCCTGTCACTTCGATAAAACGACCATTTCCTACACGGCGCTCGTCTGGTACTGGAATGGCACGTTTGCCTGATAAGTACTGGCCTGTGATAGACTTACTGTTGCGAGCCACCTGTTTGGGCGTACCTGCAGCAACAATCTCCCCACCAAAAACACCCGCACCAGGACCAACGTCAATCAGATAATCAGCCTCACGCATGGTATCTTCATCGTGTTCCACGACTATGAGAGTATTACCCAAATCACGCATCTTTTTGAGACTAGCAATCAGACGATCATTGTCCCTCTGGTGAAGACCAATTGACGGCTCATCTAGGATATAGAGGACGCCTGATAGATTGGAACCAATCTGGGTTGCCAAGCGAATACGCTGACTTTCCCCACCTGAAAGGGTTCCTGCTGAACGTGACAGAGTCAGATAGTTGAGGCCCACGTTATTAAGGAAGGTCAAACGGTCCTTGATTTCCTTGAGAATGGGACGAGCAATGATCGCTTCATTTTCAGACAAGGTTAACTGGCTCACCAAGTCCAAGTGGTCAGCGATAGATAGGTCTGAAATTTCTCCGATATGTGGCCCTTGCTCGCCACCAACACGGACAGACAAGGCCTGGTCATTGAGGCGATAGCCGTGACAGGTTCCGCAGGTCAGCTCATTCATGTAGAGGCGCATCTGAGTGCGTGTATAATCGCTGTTTGTCTCGTGATAGCGACGCTTGATATTATTGACAACTCCCTCAAAAGGAATGTCGATATCGCGCACACCACCAAATTCATTCTCATAGTGGAAATGGAATTCCTTACCATCTGAGCCATAGAGAATCAAGTTCTTATCTTCTTCTGACAAGTCCTCAAAAGACTTATCCATATCCACTCCAAAGGCTATCATAGCCTGCTCTAGCATATTTGGATAGTAGTTGGATGAGATAGGATTCCAAGGAGCCAAGGCTCCCTCACGTAAGGTTTTGCTGGCATCTGGTACTACCAAATCAGTATCCACCTCCAGCTTGATGCCCAAGCCATCACACTCACTACAAGAACCAAAAGGAGCATTGAAGGAGAAGAGACGCGGCTCTAACTCTGGAACAGTAAAGCCACAAACTGGACAGGCATAATGCTCAGAGAACAACAACTCAGAGTCGTCCATAGTGTCGATAATGACATAACCTTCTGCAATACGAAGGGCAGCCTCAATGGAATCAAAGAGACGACTACGGATACCCTCCTTGATGACAATACGGTCAACCACGACATCGATATTGTGTTGCTTACTCTTAGACAACTCTGGCACTTCGGTTACATCATAGACTTCACCATCCACACGGACACGAACATACCCATCTTTCTGAACCTTCTCAATAACACTCTTATGTTGGCCTTTTTTCTTGCGGATGACAGGGGCCAAGATCTGCAAGCGCTGGCGTTCAGGCAATTCTAAAACCTTATCCACGATTTGCTCCACAGAAGAAGCCTTGATAGCTCCATGCCCGTTAATACAGTAAGGCGTCCCCACACGTGCGTAGAGGAGACGCAGATAGTCATTGATTTCAGTCGTTGTTCCCACCGTCGAGCGAGGATTTTTACTAGTCGTTTTCTGGTCGATGGAAATAGCGGGGCTGAGACCATCAATAGCATCTACATCAGGCTTCTCCATATTCCCCAAGAATTGACGAGCGTAGGCTGACAAACTCTCCACATAGCGACGTTGACCCTCCGCATAGAGGGTATCAAAGGCCAGACTGGATTTCCCTGAACCTGACAAGCCGGTCACGACAACCAACTTGTCTCGTGGAATTTCCACGTCAATATTTTTTAAATTATGGGCACGCGCCCCATGAATGACAATTTTATCTTGCATCTTTGTTCTTTCTAGTCCATTATTGCTTACCATTATACCAAAAAAAGTGAGATTCTATTACCCAAAAGGCTGAATTTATAGTATAATAGTACGGTGTGAAAAAATCTGAAAAATGAGAAAGGATAAGGGATATGAAACAAGTTTTTCTCTCTACAACAACTGAATTTAAAGAGATCGATACGCTTGAACCGGGTACTTGGATCAATCTCGTCAATCCGACTCAAAATGAATCACTCGAAATCGCTAACGCCTTCGATATTGATATTGCCGACCTTCGTGCACCACTCGATGCGGAAGAAATGTCTCGTATTACCATCGAAGATGAGTATACTTTGATCATCGTGGACGTGCCGGTCACAGAAGAAAGAAATAACCGCACCTACTACGTCACCATCCCGCTTGGTATTATCATCACTGAGGAAACCATTATCACTACTTGTTTGGAACCATTACCGGTCCTCGATGTCTTTATCAACCGTCGCTTGCGTAATTTCTATACCTTCATGCGCTCACGTTTTATCTTCCAGATTCTCTATCGCAATGCAGAACTTTACCTAACAGCCCTTCGTTCGATTGACCGTAAGAGTGAACAAATCGAAAGTCAACTGCATCAATCAACTCGTAATGAAGAATTGATTGAGCTCATGGAATTGGAAAAAACCATCGTCTATTTCAAGGCCTCCCTCAAAACAAATGAGCGCGTGATTAAGAAATTAACCAGCTCAACCAGCAATATCAAGAAATACCTTGAAGACGAAGACCTGCTTGAAGACACCCTGATTGAAACCCAACAGGCCATCGAGATGGCAGACATTTATGGAAACGTCTTGCATTCTATGACAGAGACCTTCGCCTCTATCATTTCCAACAACCAGAACAACATCATGAAAACCTTGGCCCTTGTGACCATCGTCATGTCCATCCCAACCATGGTCTTTTCTGCCTACGGGATGAACTTTAAGGATAATGAAATCCCCCTAAACGGCGAGCCGAATGCCTTCTGGTTAATCGTCTTTATCGCTTTTGCTATGAGTGTCTCGCTCACTCTCTATCTCATCCATAAAAAATGGTTCTAAGAGGAGTTCCTATGTCTCAGATTGATCTACAAAAATTAACCAAGAAAAACCAAGAGTTTGTCCACATCGCTACCCAACAATTCATCAAAGATGGGAAAACAGACGCTGAAATCAAGGCTATTTTTGAGGAAGTTATTCCCCAAATCCTTGAAGAGCAAGCCAAGGGTACGACTGCTCGTTCCCTCTATGGTGCACCCACTCACTGGGCTCATAGCTTCACTGTTAAGGAGCAATATGAAAAAGAGCATCCAAAAGAAAATGATGATCCGAAACTCATGATTATGGACTCAGCTCTTTTCATCACTAGCCTCTTTGCCCTTGTCAGCGCCCTCACAACCTTCTTTGCGGCAGATCAAGCTTTCGGCTATGGATTTGTCACTCTCCTATTAGTTGGACTGGTTGGTGGATTTGCCTTCTACTTGATGTACTACTTTGTTTACCAATACTATGGACCAGATATGGACCGCAGCCAACGTCCACCTTTCTGGAAATCTGTACTGGTTATCCTAGCTTCTATGTTCCTTTGGCTGCTTGTCTTCTTTGCAACAAGCTTCCTACCAGCTAGCCTTAACCCAGTACTTGCTCCATTACCACTAGCTATTATCGGAGCAGCCCTCCTAGCCCTTCGCTTCTATCTCAAGAAACGCTTGAATATCCGTAGCGCAAGTGCAGGACCAACACGTTACTAAGAAAAGGAAAGAGCTATGGCATATAGTCAATCTTTAGCTCAGCAGATTCGAAAAATTCTAGCGCTCAAACTTCCTCCCCAAATTTTCGAAGAAGAGCTAGAAGAAAAGAAGCTGTTTGGTGGCCTGGCCTTTATGATTCGTGGTAAAATGGTCCTTACTGTCAGTTCCAGAAAGGATGAACTGGTTATGGTCAGAATTGGCAAGGAAATGGAGAAGCAAGTTCTACCCCGAACAGGAGCTCATACTACATTGATGAGGGGGCGCCTTTATCATGGGTATATAGACTTAGATATAGAAGGCCAAAAAGAATTGCCTTACTGGATTGATTTGGCTCTCTCCTATAATCAAGAGTTGACCAAGTAACTCATATCTAGCGAGATTACTGATTAGAAAACGAAAAGCAACTGCACCAGCGGTTGCTTTTTCACTTGCTTGCCTACAAGCTTCCCTCTACCCTTTTCCCTATAGTTTTCTCCCATCTTTTATGATAAAATAGGCTCAATCAATTTCTAGGAGGAAGAAATATGGTTTCTACTATTGGTGTTGTTAGTTTATCTAGTGGCATTATCGGAGAGGACTTTGTCAAACACGAAGTGGACTTGGGTGTCCAACGTCTCAAGAACCTGGGACTCAATCCTACCTTTTTGCCTCATTCGCTAAAAGGATTAGACTTTATCAAGGACCATCCTGAAGCTCGTGCAGAGGATTTGATTCATGCCTTTTCTGATGATAGCATCGACATGATCCTATGCGCCATCGGTGGAGACGATACCTATCGCTTACTACCTTATCTTTTTGAAAATGACCAACTACAAAAGGTTATCAAACAAAAAATTTTTCTTGGCTTCTCGGATACAACCATGAACCATCTCATGTTGCATAAACTAGGAATCAAAACTTTTTATGGTCAATCCTTCCTAGCAGACATTTGTGAATTGGACAAGGAAGTGCTGACCTATAGCCTCCACTACTTTAAAGAATTGATTGAGACGGGAAGAATCTCAGAAATCCGCCCTAGTGACGTTTGGTATGATGAAAGGACTGACTTCAGTCCCAAGGCTCTGGGGACACCTCGTGTCAGTCATGCAAATACTGGTTTCGAGCTGTTGCGGGGAAATGCCCAGTTCGAGGGAAAAATCCTCGGTGGTTGCCTCGAATCCCTCTACGATATCTTTGACAACTCTCGATACGCAGATAGCACGGAGCTCTGCCAAAAATACAAACTTTTCCCTGACTTGTCAGACTGGGAAGGAAAAATCCTCTTGCTAGAAACAAGCGAAGAAAAGCCTGAGCTGGAAGACTTCAAAAATATGTTGCGGACTTTAAAAGACACTGGTATATTCGAGGTCATCAGTGGACTCTTGGTCGGAAAACCTATGGATGAAACTTTCTATGACGACTATAAAGAGGCACTATTGGATATTATTGACAGCAATATCCCGATTATCTATAATCTAAATGTCGGCCACGCAACTCCAAGAGCAATTGTACCCTTCGGAGTTCACGCCTATGTAGATGCAAAGGAGCAAATCATTCGCTTTGACTATAACAAAAAATAAATAGTTTCTCTATTTTTGTGCTTTTGTATTCGTTTTCGTTACAATTTGTATCTGAATTTATTGCATTTCGCTAATTTCTATGATATCCTTTTGAAGGAGGTGTATATGACAAAACAAAAAATTAATCGAATCGTAGGTTCTATTGGTGCCTTTATTGGAATTATAGTATTTATTGCCTACATACCTCAAATTATCGCTAATTTACAGGGAAATAAAGCTCAACCATTTCAACCTTTATCAGCTGCTATATCTTGCTTAATCTGGGTTATTTATGGATGGACAAAGGAACCTAAGAAGGATTGGATACTAATCATTCCAAATTCAGCTGGTGTTATTTTAGGTGGAATCACTTTTTTGACTTCACTCTAACAAATCTAATAGTATATATAAAAAGCTGGGAAAAATTTCTCAGCTTTTTTCTATATTCTCAGATATGCTAGTTACCTGTACATACTAACGACCGCTTTTCCACTCACAATCATTCTCATGGTCATCAACTAGCCCTGCAGCCTGTAGAAAAGACAAGACGGCGACTGGGCCTGTGAACTTGAAGCCTCGTTTTTTGAGATCTTTGGCTAACTTCTCAGACAGAGGTGTTTTAGCTGGGGCTTGGCGGTAATCGGGAACATCGTTAACGATCGTTTTCCCCTCAACAAAGGACCAAAGATAGGCATCAAAAGAGCCATATTCTTCCTGTAGTCGTAAAAATGCTTGGGCGTTAGCGCGTGTAGCAAAAATCTTGGCTCTATTTCGGATGATGGCTGGATTCTCCAGCAAGTTTTCCAATTCGGTATCAGTCATCTCTGCGACCGCTTGAATTTGATAGCCATGAAAGGCTTCTCGGAAAGCATGTCGTTTGTTGAGCACCGTTTCCCAAGACAGGCCTGCCTGATAGGTTTCCATACACAACAACTCAAACAATGCTTGGTCATCATGGAGGGGCTGACCCCATTCCTCATCATGATAGGCAATGTAGAGCGGATTGGTCATCTTGACCCACGAACAACGTTTTGTCATGCTCTGCTCCTATTTGACCAACATTTTGAGGGCAGACTTGATATAGTTCTCAGCTGTATCTGTCGTTCCTTCAAAGAATTTCTTGATTTTCTTGAGCTCTGTTGCCTTGTAGCCCAGAGCCAACATGGCTTCCATGGCTTCTTCCAATTCTTGGTTTTCAGCGCTAGCTTGCACTGCTACCTTAGCAGGAAGGTCATCTCCTGCAACTACTACCTTGCCTTCCAAGTCCAGCACCATCTGCTGGGCTGTTTTCTTGCCAATTTTAGGGAATTTGGTCAAGTAGGTGATGTTCTTAGTTTCAATTGCTTGAACCAAGCCAGCATTGTCATCGGCAGCGATGATAGCCAGAGCTGATACAGGACCAATCCCAGAGACCGAAATCAGACTGAGAAAGAGCTTTTTCTCGTCTTCTGAGCGAAATCCATAAAGCAAATGAGCGTCCTCACGTACAACCTGATGCACATAAATTTGAGCTTCTTGATTGACCTGTCCTGAGTAGGCATAGGGATTGGCCACATGCAAAATATAACCGATACCGTTGACTTCAAGAACAATGTATTTAGCAGTGATTTTGGTAATGATTCCTTTTAAATATTCGTACATAATTTTCCTTTTAGTTTAATATTTCCCCAACTCACGGAGACTGGTGTGATTTTCCTGAATACGTCGGAACATCTTTTCCATATCCGACTTGGTAAAATGCACCAAAACAGGACGTCCGTGGGGACAGTTATAGGGATTGTCACATTGAGAGAGCTGATAAAGGAGCTGTCTGGCTGAATGGTCATCGATACGATGATTAGCCTTGATAGATCGCTTGCAGGACATCATGATAGCCAGCTCTGCTCGGTATTTCTTGATAGAAACTTCCTTGGTCAAGAGGAGCATGTCGCACATTTCATAGATGCCTGATTCGATTTCCTCCTCTGCCATCCAAATCGGATGTTCCCGAAGGATGAATTGATTTTCTCCATACTCTGCTAGAAAGACGCCCACTTCCTCCAAAAGTGCCATTCTTTCCTTGAGACGAAGAGCATCATCCGCTGGAAATTCAAAGATATAGGGCACTAGGAGTTGCTGCTGACTCTGGTCAACATTGCCAATGCTTTCACGGTACTCCTCGTACTTAACCCGTTCCTGAGCTGCGTGTTGGTCTATGATGTAGAGTCCATCTCGCCCTTGGGCAAAGAGATAGGTTCCATGCATTTGCCCGAAAAATTCCAACTCTGGGAAGCTTGATGATTCTTCTCGCTCTAGCTTATCATAGGCCTTGTCCAGACTGGCTAAATCTAGCTCTGGATGGTCTAGCTGGTCATAGCTGGCTGGCTTTCTCTCTGCAAAATGCAGTTTTGCTGGCTTGGTCAATTGGTCCAAGGTTTCCTTAGCAAACAAAGTTAAGTCTTGTCCTGCATCAGTCAATTCTACCTGATAATCAGCCACCTCAGCTTGACTAGGTCTAGTTACTTCTGTTTTTTCATAGTAAAGCGTATTTTCTTTAAGGGGGAGAATGGTTTGCTCTACCTTTTGACGATTACGCACGGTAGATTTGGCAAGATTTTCCAAGGCATCTGGAATCAAGGTTTGTGCCTTGAGACTATTTGCAATAGCTTCAGAGACCAATGCCATCAGTTCTTTTTCCTTAGAAATCCGCACCTCTTGCTTGGTTGGATGCACATTGACATCCGCTAGATAAGGGTCAATATGGATATGAATGACAGCCAACGGAAAGCGTCCCACCATGAGCTTACTTCCGTAACCATCTAAAATAGCACGATTGAGTAAAAAGTTCTTGATATAACGGCCATTGATGAAGAGACTGATATAGTTGCGGTTGGCTCTAGTTAACTCAGGCAAGGACACAAAGCCAGAAATTTCGAAATCAAGGTCAGAATTTTCAATTTCAATCATCTTCTTGGCACTCGCTAAACCGTAAATCCCTGCGATAGCTTGGCGTAGTTGACCAGTCCCAGCTGTCCGCGTCATTTCCTTACCATCACTAATCAAGCTGAAGGAAATCTCAGGATGGGCCAAGCCCAGACGGTTGACAATATCAATGATATGAGACAACTCTGCTTGCTGGCTCTTCATATACTTGAGGCGGGCAGGCGTGTTGAAAAAGAGATCCTCCACACAAACCTTGGTTCCTACAGGACTAGTAGCTGGAATGACTTCTTCAACTTCTCCCCCACGCGCGACTAGCTTGGTCCCGTGACTTGCACCATCCACCGCAGTCAACAGAGTTAAGACACTAACAGACGCTATAGAAGGTAGAGCTTCACCACGAAAACCAAGCGTCCGAATTCGAAAGAGGTCTGCTTGATTTTTTATCTTACTGGTCGCATGACGACGCAGGGCCAATTCTACCTCATCGTGGGCAATTCCGTGACCATTATCTGTGATTTGAATCTTCTTGAGACCAGACTCTTCAATCTCGATGATAATCTGACTAGAGCCAGCATCAATGGCATTTTCTACCAGCTCCTTAACAACGCTAGCTGGACGCTCGATAACCTCTCCAGCCGCAATTTGGTTTGCCAGAATCTCTGGCAATTCAATAATATGAGACATCTTTCAGCCCCTTTCTGTATCTGTTTTCCTAGAAATTGATTAGTGCTATTATACCATATTTCAGATAGGACAGAAAAGCAAGCACCACATAGGATACAAATCCCTCCACATAGACAAAGTCCCTTGCAAGGGGCTGAAAAATAGTGTTTAATAAAGGTGTACAAGAAGTGATCACAATTTTGTATGAAAAACAAGGAGAGAAATTTATGAAAGTAGAACTACAGATTAGTGAAACTTACGAAGAGGAAAAGCTGATTGTTCAAGCACCTCAGCCGACAGATAAAGTCCAGAAAGTCATCGAGTTCGCAGAAAATCTTGACCAAAAAGAAACAATCAAAGGAAAGATTGATGATCAGGTCTATCTAGTTAAAATTGGTAAGATACAACGCTTCTATATCGAGAATCGAAAGGTTCTAGCAGAAACGGCGAGTCAGACCTACAGCATTGATTTGCGGCTCTATCAGTTACTTGAAATTCTGCCAACAACTTTTATCCAAATTTCCCAATCTGAAATCGTCAATATCGACTCCATCTCTCATCTCAAGCTCACGCCCAACGGTATGGTAGAAATCTTTCTAAAAAATGAAAGCTTCACCTACTCTTCACGCCGTTACCTAAAAACCATCAAGGAGAAATTAGAACTATGAAAAAACAAGTATTTCACGATGCAGCCGTTGGTGTTCTCATCGGACTCATCCTCTCTATCATCTTTTCACTTATGTATTCCCCCAATACCTATGCTCCACTGAGCCCTGATTCCCTCGTCGGTCAAGTAATGACTCAACATCAGGTTCACGGTGCCTTGGTCTTGCTCTACTGCACACTTATTTGGGCAGCTATCGGTATTCTCTTCAACTTTGGAAAGAGATTATTCAGCCGTGACTGGAGCTTGCTCCGTGCGACTCTGACTCATTTCTTCCTCATGCTGACTGGCTTTGTCCCACTAGCAACTCTGGCAGGTTGGTTCCCCTTCCACTGGAATTCCTACCTCCAGCTCATTATCGAGTTTGCGATTGTCTACCTCATCATTTGGACTATTTCCTATAAAAGAGCATCAAAAAAAGTAGACCATATCAATCAACTCTTGGAGCATAAAAAGTAAGAGTTCTGATAAAACTGCCTAAGATAATAAAAAAGCTAAGCCTAAGCTTAACTTTCTAATTCATATAAGTTTGCAATGATAGCTGCGACATGTTTGATATCTCCCAGCATGCCTCGCATTTCAAAGTCTGCCAATACAGGAAAACCAAAACGCTCACTATATTGCTTGGCTGTCAGGCAATATTGGTTATTAAAGTTACGGTTCCCTGAACCTACTACCCCAAAGCACTTGCTCGCATTATCTCCATAGGCAATAAAATCACCCACTGGGGTCGTCAAAATCTCAACATCTCCGTTGTCCACACCATTTCCTCCCTCTAAGTAGGTTGGTAAAAATACAACATAGGAATGATCCATTTCAAAGAAGGCTTTCCCCTCCTTAACCAAATCCTTGATATGAATTTTTTGAACTTCAATCCCCTCATACTGGGACAAGAGATAGTCTTTTAAACGTGTCACAAAACTTTCAGTGTTCCCACTTAGACTAATATAAACCAAAGAAATTGTTTTCATCTTCACCTCCATCATTTCATTTGATAATCGAAAAATAACTACCAAGATTGTAACTTGATAGTTATTTTTTGTCAACTCTTAAACGACTTCTTCCTCTTCTTCCAACAAAGCTTTTTGCTGCCGCCACATCTTATAAAAGACCAAAGCTAGGAAAAGAACATTGATGACGATATAGATAATGTTGATAGCTTTTGAACCAACACTCATTGTCAAACGCATCGTCTCATCATGAACCACCTGCATAGCGTCTTGTAGATTCACATAACTATAAATCAAACCAATAATGGCTAACAAAACATAGCCAATATAAGTAAAGGTTGCATATTGCAAATTCTTACGAACAAGGAGAACAATAGCTACTAGAACTAAAATAGCTGATAAAACAATCAAGGTAATATTAATTATAGAGTGAGAAGATTCTATCACTTTATAAGTGTAGTTGACCATATCTTCCAATTGCGAAGCAGTAAGCTTCCCACTATTTGCTAGACGAGCACGTAGATTATCTTTACTAGGCAAGGGACTAAAAATTCCAACCAAGGAGTTAGCTGAAAGGAGAGCTGAAAAAATCAGCAAGACCCAAAGGTAAATCGGTTTCTTTTTCATAGTAGAACCTCCTAATATTATTAATGATATTATAGCATTATTTATACGGGAATACAAAGATTACAATATAGTTTCTACCTGTTTTCGGTAGGCTTTTGGCGATTTCCCGCACAATTTTCGGAATACTTTATAGAAATATCCAACATTGCTGTAACCAACGGCATAACAAATATCTTCTATACTATCACTAGTTGAAAGCAATAGCTGTTGGGCTGCCTTAATGCGTTGTTTGTTGAGCAATTCAGCAAAGGTAGAATTGGTTTCACGTTTAATTAATTGTCCTAAATAAACAGGATTGATAAAGAGATCCTTACTAATATCTTTAAGGGATAGCTCTTTTTGATAATCACGACCTATGACTTCCAGAACACTAACCACATTTTCATTCATACGATATTGCCCGAAGAAGCGAGTCAGGGTTTCCTTGATATAGGGAACTAGTCCATCAAATGAAGGAATGGCATGAATGGTCTTGATAATCTCCGTCATATCATCTGCCTTCAAATGTTCAAACAAATGGAAAACGTCCATGACAAACTGAATAAAGAGTTGTTTAGTGATTGGGACACGAGGAGTATTTTCAAGAACCACTTTTTCCAAGAGGTTCAACTCTTCAATAATTTGATTGATGTTCCCTTGAATGATAACGCGATAAATAGGCTCATAATAAGCAAAGAGGCTTTCTGACTGTTGAAAATTAACAGAACCATAAAAGAGGGCTTTTTCAGCGTTCAATTTCCAGCGCTCAAAATTTTCTTGGTAAGGTGTTTCAAATGGCGTGACCACTAATCCATCTAAAGGCTGATCCGAGATAAAAATCTGCCAATCTTGCCCTAAGACATAATAAGGAATAGTGAAATTCCCCTTCTTCTCCTTAGTGAGTCCTATCCACCAATGCTCTTTCCCAAGCAAATGACTAATGAAGCCTGCCTCATCTAGATCTTGACTAAGAGTTTTTGTTTGTAAGGCTCTCTCACCAAGTTTAGTAGCAATTTTCTCTAGTAAATTTTCTAGTTCTATTTTGTCCACAGGCTTGACAAGGTAATCAACAACATTGAGATTCATGGCTTTCTTGACATACTCAAATTCCTGATAACCCGATAATAAAATATAGGCAGTATCTGGTAGAATCTCTTTCATTTCTGTAATCATCTCAAGCCCTGTTTTATCTGGCATATTGACATCAGATACAACAATATCCACAGGATGTTCCTTGACATAATCAATAGCATCATCTGCGTGATTAGCTGTCGCGACAACTTCCATATCCCACTTATCAAAGGGAATCAAACGTTTTAGACCTTCTGTCACCATGTACTCATCATCTACTAATAATACTTTATACATTTTCTCCCTTTCTATTCATCTTGAATTGTAATACGATAACAAACACCTTCTTGTTCTGCTGAATCTAAACTGATAGAGTAGCGATCCCCGAAGTATAGAACAAATCTCTCATGTACGTTGATAATCCCAATAGACTGTCTTTGTTCACTATAGCTAAGCTCATGTTCAAAATTTCTTTGACTCAATTTTTCCCGAAGACTAGCTAATTTTTCTACTGACATCCCGCGCCCATTATCGACTACCAAAATCTCCACAAAACCATCTCGTTTAAGAGCTTTAATGCTAATGACATTATCTGTCCGTCTATGATCTATACCATGGGCAAAATAATTTTCAACAAGCGGTTGCAAGGTGAATTTAGGAATTTTCATATCTTCTAACTCTGGTGCAACTTTGAAACCATAAGCCACCGATTTAGGATAACGAACCATACAAAGATAACTGTACTTACGGCAAAACTCCAATTCATGTTGGAGTAGGGTCTCGCGTTCATCTGAAATATTATTACGCAAGAGACTACTGAACTCATAAATAATATTTGCAAGTTCGTCTTGGCTTTCCATGACCGCATACATTCTGATAAATTCTAAGGTGTTATACATAAAATGAGGATTGATTTGAGCCTGTAACGCTCGCATGTTAGCATCTTTTTGACTAAGCTCTAGCTGATAAATGTCATGAATGTTCTTCTCGAGGCGATCTAACATATCATTAGTCGTCTCTGCTATGAGAAGTAATTCTTGATCCTTTTCAAACGTATCAATCCGCAACCCCTCTTCCCCTCTTGCAATGACTTGAATGGATTCCACTAAATCCACTACCTGCTTTTGATACTTGGCAAATGTCTGTCTCAATGTCATATATAAAATAAGAATAAAAAGGAGACTTATACCAATAATCAAGGCTGAGCTAGGCAAGGTCCCAGTAAGAACATAATTCTTAGCAACAGCTACCTGTACTCTATAAGCATGAGAAGTAAAACCAACTATCCAATCCTCGCTATCTGATGATAATTGTTCCCCGATATGATACATCTCTGTCTCAAAAGGAGAGGTTACAATTACAGCCATAGGAATATGGCCCCTAGTATTATCAATTGCACTCTGTAAGAAATCCGCAGATAAAGATATATAGATAACTCCCAAATATTTATCAGATACAGGGTCTGATACTGGAATAGCAAAACTATTTTCTACTGGCTTGAAATGCTCAGCCAAGATTTTCTCTCCACTGCGTTTATCTCTCGTAGAGACAAACACTTCCTTATAATCTTGAAGTACTATTGCTACGCCAGTTACAAAATCATTTCGAACATAGAGATCATCGATATTTTCATACATGGAGACTGATATATAAGGAGAAGCTTTACGCTCCAATTGCCAGTAGAAATAATCTGGTATGCTGAGACTGAAATACTTATAAATCCCTTCGATACGAGCTTGATTTTCAACTAATGCTTTTGCTAATTTTGCAGATTCTCGATAATAGTATTCTACCTCACTGATTGTTCGGGTACTAACACGTTGGGCAACTCTCTTAGCTTCCTTTTCACGTAAATCAAAGTCCGCGTATGAAAGTAAAATTGCAAAACTAGCAATAATAATGATCATTACAAAACTATAGGTTCTCAAAAGCGTATGGAGCCAAAACTGCTTCATTCTATTTTGTCGCCAATTTTTCATGGATACTTTCATAGACCGGCTCCAACATATCACTGATAAAGAAATGCCATATCCCAATTCCTACAAAAAAGAACAAGGCTGGCATATAGTAACCAACTCCCACCAGCAGGACTGTCCCAAGTAGAGCCTTGGCTACAGCTGGTAGGCTCATAAAAATGCCAATCAAGGATAGTTTGAGACTATTCCGATAAGATAAATCAAAAAAAACCTGAAGCTTTAAAGATACCGTATACGCTAAAAAGAGCAGGGCTACTAGAAGGAGATTCAAAAAGGTAACAGCAAGATGAATAATACTCTGATGAGGCAATTGAACTAAGAGATACAAACCATAAACTAAGACCATAGCCAGACTTAGAAAACTATAAAAAATCAGGTTGCTTGAGACAAAACTTTGCTTGTAAAGAGACCAAGCCTCCTTCAAACTATATTCACGATAGTTATAGCCATGTTCTGCATACAAGCTCATCAAGGTGGCACTAGCCGGCGCTAGACCAAGGATAATCCCTCCTGCCAATGTTAATAGCCAAAAGAAGGCTGTCGCAATCATCCCTAAAAAGAAACGATTAAAGACAAAGTCTAAAAATCTACCCATGCTATCCTCCCCCTAAAAATAACTATGAAACTATTATATCATATTTCAAGCGTTTTCAAAAACATACACTATCCATTTACAATCCCACCAAACCGTGGTAAAATGAGAATTATGAAAAAATTATCAGGAGACAACTCATGAAAAAATCTATCTTAACTACACTGCTCTATGCAGTTCTTTACTTCCTCTGCATGGGGATTGGTGTCCTTTTGGGCAATCTCCTCGACCAAACTGGAAACATGTTTTATGCGCCTGCCTTTACTGCCCTTGTCGGCGGTAGCGTTTATATGATTCTAATCGCAAAAGTTCCGCGCTTTGGAGCCATTACCACTATCGGCCTTGTCATCTCTCTCTTCTTCTTAGGAACTAAACACGGTGCTGGCACCTTCCTTCCTGGGATTATCTGTGGCCTCCTAGCAGATGGAGTGGCTAGCCTAGGAAGATACAAGGATCAAACTAAGAATTTCCTATCCTTTGTTATTTTTGCTTTCAGCACATCAGGACCAATTCTAGTCATGTGGATTGCACCCAAAGCCTATATGGCAACCCTTCTAGCAAGAGGAAAATCGCAAGAATATATCGACCGTATCATGGTCGCGCCAAATCCTTCGACCATTCTTCTTTTTATCGCAAGTGTTGTCATAGGAGCCCTGGTTGGTGCCTTGCTTGGACAAGCCTTGAGTAAAAAATTGGCACAGAAAATATAATTACTAAAAAAGAGCCAAGCGGCTCTTTTTTATTTATGGCTCAATTTTTTGGTCAGGAAATCTCCCAAGAATTGGATTGCAAAGATAATCAAAATGATAATGATGGTTGCCAAGATGGTCACATCGTGATTGTAGCGGTTAAATCCATAAGCGATGGCCACGTTACCGATACCACCAGCTCCAACCGCACCAGCCATAGCCGTTTCACCAACAAGGGAAATCAAGGTTACAGTCGTCACACGAATCAAATCTGGAAGACCTTCTGATAGGTAAACACCCACGATATCCCAGAATGTCGCTCCGCTCGCTTGAGCTGCCTCAATGACACCGCCATCCAATTCAGCCAAGACAACCTGCACCTGACGTGCAAAGAATGCAAAGACTGCAAAAGAAAGTGGAACAAGGGCTGCATTTGGCCCAATACTTGTCTTCACAATCAAGTGAGAAAGGGGAGACAAGATTGCCAAGAGGATAATGAAAGGAACCGCACGGAAAATGGAGGTAATCTTATCCAAAATCCAGAAGACGACCTTATTTTCCAAGACACCTCCGGGTGCTGTCAAGACAAGGAAAAGACCTGCCACTAGCCCCAAGAAACCTCCGATGATGAAGGAAAGAACTGTCATATAAAGGGTTAGGTAGATGGCTGTTCCCCAGCCTGCTTGACCAGACCAACCCATCTTATAGACATTTGGCAAATAGGTTTGAATCAATGATTCCATCTTACTGTCCTCCCTTCAATACTTTTAGTTGTACGCCTGCTTGACGAATGGCTTCTTGGGCACCTGCTAGCGCTGCTTTTTCACCTGACAAGACCACAACCAATTCTCCAACAGGAGTGCCATCGAGGATTTCGATATTCCCATAGAGGATATTAGCTGTTACTTGGTAATGTTTGTACAATTCATTCAAAAGTGGCTCATCTGTAGAAGCTCCTGCATACTTGAGCTGCACCAAAAGGCTGTTTTCAGACAGGTGTTGCACGATTTCTTGCTTCTCAATCTTGACCATAGCTTCATCAATTCCTGTGGCTGTTGAGATAAAGTCCTGAGTCAAAGGTTGTTTAGGATCTGAGAAGATTTCAAGCACACTGCCCTCTTCAATCAAATGACCATCCTGCATGACTGCCACACGATTGGCAATGTCTTTGACAATCTGCATTTCATGCGTAATCAAGACAACAGTCAAGCCTAATTTTTGGTTCAGATCTTGCAATAAGGCCAAAATCTGCTTGGTTGTCTTCGGGTCAAGGGCAGAAGTTGACTCATCTGAAATCAAGATTTTTGGATCATTTGCCAAGGCACGCGCAATGGCCACACGCTGTTTTTGCCCTCCAGATAGTTGTGAAGGATAGTTTTCAGCACGATCTGCCAAGCCAACCAAGTCCAACAACTTAGCTACTTTTCCCTTCTTTTCTTCCTTGCTGAGTCCAGAGTGTTTAAGGGCAAAGGCCACATTTTCCGCAGCAGTCTTCTGACTCATAAGATTAAAGTGTTGGAAAATCATCCCAATATCTTGACGTTTACGACGTAACTGCTCTGCCGTCAAGGTCACCTTACCATCAAAAATCACATCGTCGTCAATGGTAATTTTCCCTGCAGATGGTTTTTGCAAGAGGTTAATCACCCGTACAAGGGTTGATTTCCCTGCTCCAGAATATCCAACGATTCCGTAGATATCCCCTTCTTGGATGTGAATAGTCACATCCTTGACCGCTGTGATGTTTCTCTTCTTCTGATGAAAAGTCACATCGATCTGATCTAACTTGATAATATCTCTACTCATAGCTTCTAATCAGCTCCTCTACTAATTCAATATGGGTGTAGTAATCGGCGATTCGCACGTTTTCATCTCCACCATGATCTCTACTATTGGCATTCCCTAAACCGAAGGCCACCATTGGTACCTCTAAGGCATCAAAGACCGTATGCATAGGGCCTGTCCCCGCTGTTGTCGGCAAGACTGAAACGCCCTGTGGATAGAATTTCTTGGCCAACTCGATTACATTGAGAATGGCGGGTGCACTCATATCGCTTCGATAACTCATCTCTCCCAAGGTATAGTATAATTCTACCTTATCAAAGCCATTTTTGTCTAGCTGTTTCCGAATTTTTTCCAGAACATCATGCGGTTCTAAGCCAGGAACCAAACGAACTTCTAACTTAGCGCTGGCTTCTGCAGGCAAAATCGTTTTAACTCCTTGCCCTTGATAACCTGACTGAATCCCTTCGATATTAAGAGCTGGTTCAAAAAAGAAACGTTTTAGAAAGGCTACACGGTCCTCTTGTAAGAGAGGTAATTCCAAACCATAAATCTGGCTGATTTCCCCTGGATTTCGTTGAGCATATTGATCCACCAAAGCCAATTCACGTTCATTTGGCTCTTGGACTTCTTCGTACAAACCTTCAACCAAGATACGGCCATCTGTAGCACGAAGAGACTGTAAGGCTTGAAGGAGATACCAAGGAGCTGATTCCACAACTCCACCATAACTAGAGTGGATATCCACATCAGCACTTTTAACCTTGGCATCAAAGGTCACAATCCCCTTATTTCCACCAGAAATTTCCAGCTGTTCCAAGGCATTTTTGGTCCCTTGTTCCCAGACCAACAAATCTGCGCCACGGAGTTTGTCCACATGTTTTTCCAGATACTTATCTAAGTCTGTCGAAGCCGATTCCTCCGCCCCTTCCATGATAAAACTGATATTGACAGGCAAATCATCATGGTCCTGCATATATTTTCTCAACGCACTTAAACGAGCTGTGATATGACCCTTGTCGTCATCAACCCCACGTCCATACATGAAGCCATTGCGCACCGAAAGAGTAAAGGGATCCTCTGTCCAGACCTGATCCCCATCCGCTGGTACAGTGTCATAGTGGTTATAGAAAATCAAGGTCTTAGCATCTGGACGCGAACTTCTGAAATGAGCCATGACAAAAGGAGCCGTGTAGCTCTCATCAATCTCAACTTCTGCTCCCACACGCTTAAAAATCTCTCCCAAATAGTTTGCGACTTCCTTGAGTCCAACCTGCTGGGCAAAGACTGATTTCTTAGATATCAAGGTCCGCAAAACTTCAAAGTAATGTTGGGCTACATGATCCTTTTCAAACTTTTCAATCTGTTCTTGTTCACTAGGAAAAACCATATTCTCTCTACCTTTCTATGAACCTATAGTCTTCTTTGCAATCCATGCTCTATACAAAAGCAAGAGGTGGAACCATTCTCCCACCTCCTAATATTCTATTACCAAACTGGCTGATCCAAGCCGTCTGAAGTTTCTTCAATAACTTTTTTCACTTCATCTGTGTGGTAAGCTGCGATGACTTTCTTGATAGCGTCAGCCTTAGGTGAAGTTTCCCAATCTTTTTTAGCAACAATGATATTGTACCATTGTTTTGAATTTTCATCAGCTTGTTCTTTGAAAAGTGCTTTCTTGTAGTCCAATTTTGCTTCTGTAACGAAGGTGTTGTTTACAACGGCAGCGTCAACTGATGACAATGAACGAGCTGTTTGGCTAGCATCCAACTCAGTGATCTTCAAGTTCTTTGGATTTTCTTTGATGTTAGCAACTGTTGCAAGAGCAGTTCCTGAAACGTCCAATTTAATCAAACCAGCTGATTGAAGCAAGTAAAGCGCACGGCTTTCGTTTGTAGCATCATTCGGTACAGCGATTTCTCCGTTTGCTGGGATATCTTCTACTTTAGTGTACTTGTTGTCACTTCCATTCAAACCTGAGTAAAGGCGGATTGGAGAAATGTAAGTATCTGCAATCGCTACAAGGTCTTTTCCGTTTTCTTTGTTCCAGTTGTTCAAAAAGTTATAGTGTTGGAAAGCGTTCAAATCTACTTCGCCATCAGCAGTTGCCTTGTTTGGTTGTGAGTAGTCTGTGAACTCTGTAAATTCCAAAGTAATACCGTCTTTTTTGACTAATTCTTGAACTTTGTCCCAACGAGCTTCTTCAGAACCACTACGGTTCACTGTTGCGATTTTAACAACTGTTCCGTTGTCTGCTTTCTTTTCTGTATTTCCGCAAGCTGCAAGAGCCAAACCTGCGACTGTAGCAAGGGCTGCTACACCAAGCCATTTTTTGATTTTCATGATTCTTTCTCCTTAAAAATAATACCGTACTAGTATCTCACAATTTGTTTTATTTCACAAATTGTTATTAGATAGTCAGATATATAGTTTAAAACTATATCCCTAAAAACTGAGAAACCATCCACCTTACTCAGAATGGATGATTTCAAATAATTATTTAATATCAGCCTCTGCTGGTAGATAAGTATCTCCGAAGAATTGTTTAGACAATTTTTCAAGAGTTCCGTCTTTGTAGAGTTCTTTGATGCGTTTGTCTACAAATGTTTTCAACTCATCTTGACCTTTAGCAAGAAGTGGGTAAACGTACGGTTGTTGGTCGCTTGGAAGTTCGATAACTTTCAAGTTGTCCAAACCTTGGTTCTTGATGACTGTTTCAACACCGATTTTATCAAAAATCTTGTAATCAAATTGTCCATCGCTTAAGCGTCCCATGATTTGTTGGAAGTCAGCTCTAGTATAGTTAAGGACAGTTGGATTATCTGAGTGTTGTTTGTTGTAGTCTTCCAACTGTTTAGCTGATGTTGTCCCTTGAACAACTTCTGTTGATTTTCCACCGATATCATCAAGCGATTTGATGCTAGAGTCGTCTTTTTTCACTACAAGAACGTTAGGGTTTTGAGCAGTTGGGGCTGCATAAAGGTATTTTTCAGAACGTTCTTTAGTGTAGCTGATGTTGTTAACGGCCATTTGGTAACGGTCAGCGTCAAGACCAGCAAAGACACCTGACCACTCTGTCTTCTCAAACTTGACATCATACTTGTCAGAGTCTTTAAAGATAGCGCGAACCACTTCAATTTCGTAACCAGTCAATTCACCATTTTCTTCATAGTTGAATGGTTTTGGTGAAGCATTGGTTGCAACGATAATTTCTTTCTTGCTAGCTGCTTCTCCTTCTTTCTTCGCACCACCTGAGCAAGCTGCTAACACACCTGCAGCAACAAGAGCAAGGGCAGCAAGAGATGAATATTTAACGATTTTTTTCATGTTATTTCCTCCAAAATAGAATACCTTATAATCTTAACAGAAAAAGACCATTTACGCCATTATATGATATCTATCTCTGTGATAAGTTTTCTTTATGGCCAATTTAAAAGACCAAACGCAAGACTGCAATCAAAACCACTCCAAAGAGAACAGTTCCGACTAGATTGCGGTAGCGAAAGGCTACCCAAGCCGTTGGAAAGACGGCTAAGAAGTCCAGCCATTTGATTTGAGGAAGACTACCAACCTTGCCTGTCACTACGCTTGAAAGAATCAAGGCAAAGATAATAGAAACGGGCAAGAACTTCAAAAATCGCTCAACGATAGGAGGCAAACCCTTATACTTGACCAAGATGAAGGGAATCATACGGGGAATCCAAGTCACCAAGCCAGAGAAAACAACCGCTAATAAAAGATACTTACTGACCATCTAAAACCACCCCTATCGTACAACCAAGTAGTGTCGCAAATAGAACAGCTAGTGACTGAGACACCACTGCCAAGAGTAAAAAGAAGGACAACGCAACAACTGCTAGGATAATGAGCAGATTGCGAACAGGAATCCGTCTTTGCATAATCTGGAATTGCGAAGCAAAAATACCAATAAACATCCCAACAAGGGCAAAATCCAAGCCAAAGATTTCGGGATTTGGCAGAAGACCACCTAGAGCTGTCCCAACAACCGTCCCAATCAACCAAGCTACATAGCTATTGAGATTATTCCCATGCATCCACATAGGATTGACCTTTTCTGTATGGGCCAATTCTCCCATCAATACACCATAAGTCTCATCCGTCAAGATACTAGACATACCGATATTGTGCCATAGACTAGTGTGACGAAAATAAGTCGATGCATGTAAACTCAGCAAAAAGAGACGTAAATTGATCAAAAAGACCGTCATGGCAATGGCAGCTACAGGTGCCTGCACTGCAATCAAGGCCAACATGGCAAACTGGGCACTCCCAGCATAAACAAAGAGGCTCATCAAGGCCATCTCAACAGGTGTCACATAAGGTGCACCGATAATACCGCAAGCTAGACCGATACTGACATAGCCAAGGGCAGTCGGCATGGCTGCCTGGACCCCTTCCCAAAATCCTTTTTCTTTCATCTTTCTCCTCGTATTGTCTTAATAAGTGGGCTGAATCGGTTCCAGCCACAGCATGGACTATTATAACACATTCAGGGAAGAGAAAAAAGTCTGCTGATTGTAATCAGACAGACTCTTCTTTATTCCATAGTATCAAAAGCAAGACTTGGTTTGGCATTGAGGTCCAAGTCTGCGAAGTTTTCTTTGTTCCACTCGCTAACGCTGGCATAGGCAATCATACCTGCATTATCTCCGCAGAGGCGTAGAGGTGGAATGACGACATTCACATCTGTGATTTCAGTTGCTAGGCGTTCTCTGAGGCCTTTATTTGCTGCCACACCACCTGCCACGACTAAGGTTTTAACAGGGTATTTCTCCAAAGCCTTCTTGGTTTTTGCCATAAGAATGTCCATAACTGCAGCTTGGAAGGAAGCACACAAGTCCTCTGTAGACAAACTTTCTCCCTTTTGCTCAGCATTATGATGCAGATTGATAAAGGCAGACTTCAAACCTGAGAATGAAAACTCCAGATTATCTTCCTTAATCATAGCACGGGGGAAATCATAAATATCCTGCCCCTGATGAGCTAGCTCGTCAATCTCACGACCGGCAGGATAGGTCAAGCCCATGACACGGCCAACCTTATCATAAGCCTCACCAACCGCGTCATCTCGCGTTTCCCCAACAATCTTGTAATCACCAGCCTCAGAAACATAAACCAACTCTGTGTGTCCTCCGCTAACCAAGAGGGCTAACAAGGGAAACTCCAAAGGCTCCACACTCTGAGCTGCCATGAGGTGTCCAGCCATGTGGTTAACAGGAATCAGCGGAAGTCCATGTGCCCAAGCAAAGGCCTTAGCAGCTGACAAGCCAACTAGCAAGGCACCGACCAAGCCTGGTCCATAGGTAACCGCCACAGCTGTCACATCATTTTCGGTAATCCCTGCTTCTATCAGCGCCTCCTCGATACAGGCTGTAATGATCTCGACATGGTGACGACTAGCTACTTCCGGCACTACACCCCCAAAACGTTTGTGGCTCTCAATTTGACTAGCAATGACATTGGACAAGAGCTCATCGTCGTTTTTCAAGACGGCGACACTGGTCTCATCACAGGATGTCTCAAATGCTAAAATATATCTATCCTTCATCTACTTCTCTCTTCATGATGATGGCATCCTCGACTGGATCATGGTAGTAGGCCTTTCGCTCAGCGATGACTGCCATCTTTTCTTTCTTGTAAAATGCTTGCGCTCGTTGATTTGACTTTCTGACTTCGAGGAAAATCTCCTTATCTGTCGGCAATTGAGCAAACAAAGTTGACGCAATTCCCTGACCCTGATAGGCTTCTTTGACAGCAATTTGCAGAACTTCTGCTTCAAAAAGATTCTCCTGCACAGCTAGAAATCCAATCACTTCGGCCCCATCATAAGCCAGAGCATACCAAGTCTGGTCTTGGGACAGGCCTGCTTGGATTTGTTCCAGCGTCCAAGGACTAACTGAGTAAACATCCGCCATAACAGCGTAAATGGCTTGGGCCAGATCAGACTGTTGTTGGATTCGTTTGATCTCTATCATAGGCGTTTAATGTAAGACTCGCCAGATTCGGTGTGGTTCTTGAGCCAGTTTTCCTCAGCCTCAACACGCTTGAGGTAATTTGGCACAAAATCATGCAAAGAGTCTGCTTCCTTATCCCAAGCCAAAAGAGCAAGATTGGCTGCATTTGGCAAGGTTTCTTGGTAGTTGGCATGAGGTAAATGTTCTTGAATCTGCTCCACAAAGGGGACGACTTCTCCAACAAAGGTAACCTGACTAGCACCCTTGACTTTTTCTAATACCTCTTCAAAAGATAGATGTGCTTCTGGCATGACAAATTTAGCATTTTCATAAAATCCTGCGTAAACATTGTTACGACGAGCATCCATGACAGGAACAACCAGTCCTTCTTGCTGACTTGGCACTAAAGCCAAGAGGCTAGACATACCAACTAACTCAATGTTCAGAGTATGAGCCAAGGTCTTAGCAGTTGCTACCGCAATTCGTAAGCCTGTGTAGCTACCCGGCCCTTCCGCTACCACGATTCGGTCCAAATCCTTGGGCGTCCAATCCAAACTTGCCATTAAAAAATCGATGGCAGGCATGAGGGTAATACTGTGATTCTTCTTAATATTAATAGTCGTCTCAGCAAGAACCTGCTTGTCCTCTAAAATAGCGAGAGAAAGAGCTTTGCTGGACGTATCAAAAGCTAATACTTTCATAACACATTCCTATCTTTTTGTCTGCTTACTATTATACTACAAAAGCTGGCACATGGGAATTTTCTTTATCCCAAACAAAATGCCCCAGCATAAGCAGGGCATATATGCATTTAAACCAAAGTAAAATACCAACCAAACTACATAGGTTACACGGAGGAAAAAGAGAATAGAGAGTCACAAAACTAATCTTCCAGAAAAGTTTGGTTTTCCGTCCCTCTAGTCGAGTAAATAAAACATTTCCTCGGTAAACACAGGCAACAAAAATCATAAACGTCGCCAAGCGAACTCCGATGGCAAAAATAAACAGACCATTCATAATCGAACCTCCTTGATGAAAAGTATTAAGAATGTTTCGTATCTTATCCCCTTTTCTATCATTATAGAAAAGCACATTTTTCTTTTGCTAGCAGCGCTTACTTGGTTTCAAAAGACTTTCTCGTTCCCGTTTTTTACTAATTTTTCATTTTATGGTATAATTGAAATAATTGTAACGAATCAAGGTCAATCTAGACGCAAAATGGAATGAAATCAAGCAAATCTCTGCTGAAAGTTTGGAATACACTGACCTACAAATAGAAAGGAACGATATGATTTACAAAGTTTTTTATCAAGAAACAAAAGAACGTAGCCCACGTCGTGAAACAACACGATCACTTTACCTAGACATCGATGCCAGCTCAGAACTTGAGGGACGTATCGCTGCTCGCCAACTTGTCGAAGAAAATCGTCCAGAGTACAACATCGAATTTATTGAACTCTTATCTGACAAATTGCTAGATTACGAAAAAGAAACTGGCGCCTTCAAAATCACGGAGTTCTAATATGGCCTACACTCTTAAACCAGAAGAAGTCGGCGTTTTTGCCATCGGTGGTCTGGGAGAAATCGGGAAAAACACTTACGGAATTGAATACCAAGACGAGATTATCATCGTCGATGCTGGGATTAAATTCCCAGAAGATGACTTGCTGGGTATCGACTATGTCATTCCTGATTACTCTTACATCGTGGACAATATCGACCGCGTCAAGGCTGTTTTGATTACACACGGACACGAGGACCACATCGGTGGAATTCCATTCCTACTCAAGCAAGCAAATGTCCCAATCTATGCTGGACCGCTTGCCTTGGCTTTGATCCGTGGGAAACTCGAAGAACACGGCCTCTTGCGCAACGCCAAACTTTACGAAATCAACCACAACACTGAGTTGACCTTTAAAAATCTCAAGGCAACTTTCTTTAGAACGACTCACTCTATTCCAGAGCCTTTGGGGATTGTCATTCATACTCCTCAAGGAAAAATCGTCTGTACGGGTGACTTCAAGTTTGACTTTACACCAGTTGGTGAACCAGCAGACTTGCACCGTATGGCAGCTCTTGGTGAAGAAGGCGTGCTCTGTCTCCTGTCTGACTCGACAAATGCAGAAGTTCCAACCTTTACCAACTCTGAAAAAGTCGTTGGCCAGTCCATCATGAAGATTATCCAAGGCATTGAAGGACGTATTATTTTTGCATCCTTTGCCTCAAATATCTTCCGTCTTCAACAAGCAACAGAAGCCGCTGTTAAGACTGGGCGCAAGATCGCTGTCTTTGGTCGTTCTATGGAAAAGGCCATTGTCAACGGAATCGACCTTGGCTACATCAAAGCTCCTAAAGGAACCTTTATCGAGCCAAATGAAATCAAAGATTATCCTGCAGGCGATGTTCTTATTCTCTGTACAGGTAGTCAAGGTGAGCCTATGGCAGCTCTCTCTCGTATCGCAAACGGAACGCACCGTCAGGTACAACTACAACCCGGTGATACCGTTATCTTCTCTTCTAGTCCAATCCCTGGAAACACTACTAGCGTCAACAAGCTGATTAACATCATTTCTGAAGCTGGTGTTGAAGTTATCCACGGTAAAGTCAACAATATCCATACATCTGGACACGGTGGTCAGCAAGAGCAAAAACTTATGCTCCGCTTGATTAAACCTAAGTACTTCATGCCTGTCCACGGTGAATATCGCATGCAAAAAGTCCACGCTGGACTAGCAGTGGATACTGGTGTTGAAAAGGACAATATCTTTATTATGAGTAATGGCGATGTGCTTGCCCTTACTGCAGATTCTGCTCGTATCGCAGGCCAATTCAATGCCCAAGATATCTATGTCGACGGTAACCGTATCGGTGAAATCGGTGCTGCTGTTCTTAAAGACCGTAGAGATTTGTCTGAAGATGGTGTCGTTCTTGCAGTCGCAACTGTTGACTTCAAATCACAGATGATTCTGTCTGGCCCAGACATCCTCAGCCGAGGTTTTGTTTACATGCGTGAGTCTGGTGACTTGATTCGTCAAAGTCAACGTATCCTCTTCAATGCTATTCGTATCGCACTGAAAAACAAGGATGCTAGCGTACAGTCTGTCAATGGTGCCATTGTCAACGCTATTCGCCCCTTCCTTTATGAAAATACAGAACGTGAACCGATTATCATCCCGATGATCCTCACACCAGATGAAGAATAAGTCAACAAAACAGCCCCGACATTCGGAGCTGTTTTTCTTTATGCTTTCTTTTCTTGATTTTTAGAAATACTACGATTTTTACCTTCCAGATACACCATCAAAATAGAAATATCTGCTGGGTTTACTCCAGAAATACGACTAGCCTGACCAATAGTTTCTGGATTAATGAGTTTGAATTTCTGACGGGCTTCTGTAGCGATAGAATCAATATCATCCCAATCAATATTGGCTGGAATACGTTTTTCTTCCATCCGTTTCATCTTAGCCACTTGATCCATAGCTTTTGAGATGTAACCCTCGTACTTGATTTCTGTTTCAATCAATTCGATAATCTTGTCATCCAAGTCCTCTGTAGCCGGTCCGATGAAGGCCACCACATCTTGATAAGAAACTTCTGGACGGCGAAGGAATTCCTTGGCTGTCACTGCATCTGTCAAAGGCTTGAAACCCATCTCCTCAACCTTGGCATTGGTTTCCTTGACTGGCTTGAGTTTGATGCTGTCTAGGCGCTTCATCTCATTGTCAAATTGATTTTTCTTGATTTCAAAACGAGCCCAGCGTTCATCATCCACAAGTCCAATCTCGCGTCCCATCTCTGTCAA
Organism: Streptococcus sp. SK643; assembly: GCF_000259505.1. GTDB lineage: Bacteria > Bacillota > Bacilli > Lactobacillales > Streptococcaceae > Streptococcus. The sequence goes on along the minus strand of NZ_AJMM01000006.1, from coordinate 102,503 downwards.
ACGCATATCGGCATTGTCATGACGGAGAATGAGACGGTATTCAGCACGACTGGTCAAAAGGCGATAAGGTTCAATGGTTCCCTTGGTCACCAAGTCATCAATCATCACGCCGATATAACCGTCACTGCGCTTCAAAATCAACTCAGGCTTGCCTTGGACTTTCAGAGCCGCATTGATACCCGCGATAATCCCTTGACCTGCTGCCTCTTCGTAACCTGACGTTCCATTTGTCTGACCAGCAGTGAAAAGACCTGAGATTTTCTTGGTTTCCAGAGTCGCACGCAACTGATGAGGCAAGACCATGTCATACTCGATGGCATAGCCTGTTCGCATCATCTCTGCATTTTCCAACCCTTTGATAGAATGAACCAAGTCACGCTGGACATCCTCAGGCAGACTGGTTGAAAGTCCTTGAACATAGACTTCCTCAGTATTGCGCCCCTCTGGCTCAAGGAAGAGTTGGTGGCGTTCCTTGTCCGCAAAGCGCACAATCTTGTCTTCAATTGATGGACAGTAACGAGGCCCCACTCCCTTGACCACACCTGTAAACATAGGCGCACGGTGGAGGTTGTTTTGGATAATCTCATGACTGGTAACATTGGTGTAGGTCAACCAGCATGGCACTTGGTCTTTGACATAGTCCTCATCACGCGAGGTATAAGAAAAATGGTTTGGTGCTTCATCTCCTGGCTGAATCTCTGTCACATCGTAGTTGATAGAAGAAGCCTTGACACGTGGAGGAGTTCCTGTCTTGAAACGACCAATTTCGAAGCCCAATTCCTTGAGATTGTCAGCAAGGTTAATAGAAGCTAGGCTGTGATTGGGGCCTGATGAGTACTTGAGGTCTCCGATGATAATTTCCCCACGGAGGGCTGTCCCTGTCGTTACAATAACAGCCTTTGCAGCATACTCTTGATGGGTTGCTGTACGGACACCGACAACCTTGCCGTATTCCACCAAAATCTCATCAATCATGGTTTGACGAAGGGTCAGATTTTCTTGATTTTCAACTGTCTTGCGCATTTCCTTAGAGTAAAGCTCCTTGTCAGCCTGCGCACGAAGGGCACGGACAGCTGGCCCCTTCCCTGTGTTAAGCATCTTCATCTGGATGTAAGTCTTGTCAATGGTTTTGGCCATCTCGCCACCGAGGGCATCAACTTCACGCACAACGATCCCTTTGGCAGAACCACCGATAGAGGGGTTACAAGGCATGAAAGCCAGCATTTCAATGTTGATAGTCGCAAGCAAGACCTTACAACCCATACGACTAGCAGCTAGGGATGCTTCTACCCCAGCGTGTCCCGCACCGATTACAATAATATCGTATTCTTCAGTAAAATTATAAGTCATGTTTCTCTCCTATTCCTCAAGATGGATGTGTCTTAGTTGGCCGTCCCAATCTGGTAGGGCTGTTTTTAGAAAGGCTGGAACTAGCTGGATATTCTGGAGCTTATCCAAGTCAATCCACTCACAGGGCTGCCTTTTCTTATCTTCCTGCATGGTCAATGGGGCATCCTCAAGCAAGTCCACCAGATAATGAAACTCAACGTTGTGATAGGAAATACCGTCCTGTTCAAAACGATTTTCAACCACAAAAGCTAGTTGCCCAGCTTGAGCTTTGACACCCAGTTCTTCCCTCACTTCACGGACTACCGCTTCTTCCGTGCTTTCATTGACTTGAATCGCACCACCAATAGTATAATATTTACCCTTATCTTTGGTAACTAGGAGCTTGCGATTTTGGATAATCAAAGCTGTCGCCCGAACACCAAAAACTATATTTCCTACTTTTGTCCGAAAGTCTTGCTGAGTCATTCTTGTCCTTTCCCTTAAACGACACAAAAACAGTCAAAACTCCAAAGAAGTGCAGGACAAAAAAGCCTGCAACATCCATGAGCTTTGACCATCATTTCTATTGCTTTTATTATTGTAGCAAATTGAGAAAATTTGTCAATCTAAATGTACTGACAAACTTGTCCATCACGGTAAGCATTGTCAATCAAACCACCACCTAGACACTCTTCGCCATCGTAAAAGACAACTGCCTGTCCTGGTGTAATCGCGCGTTGCGGTTCTGCACAGATAACCTCTGCCTTGTCTCCTTTGACATGTACTGTTACCTTAGAGTCGGGCTGACGGTAACGGAATTTTGCTGTGCATTCTAGCGTAAATTCCTCTGGCATCTCACGAGTAAAGTGGACTTGACTAGCCTCTAGGCTGGTTGACATGAGCGAATCATGGTAGAATCCTTGTCCTACATAGAGAATATTCTTGCTCAGGTCTTTTCCGACAACGAACCAAGGGGCATTATCACCGCCGTGTTGGCCACCGATACCGAGACCGCCACGCTGACCGATTGTATAATACATAAGTCCTGCATGCTCTCCCATATCGCGACCATCTACAGTCATCATGCGACCAGGCTGAGCTGGCAGGTAGTTGCTGAGAAAGTTTTTAAAGTTCTTTTCTCCGATAAAGCAAATCCCTGTCGAGTCTTTCTTCTTAGCAGTCGCAAGGCCTGCTTCTTCTGCTAGTTTTCGAACTTCAGGCTTTTCCAAATGTCCTAGTGGGAACATGGTTTTTTGAAGTTGTTCTTGCGAAAGTTGGCTGAGGAAATAGGTTTGGTCCTTGCCATTGTCCACACCACGAAGCATATGAACAGTACCATCTTCATCACGCGCCACTCGGGCATAATGCCCAGTCGCTACATAATCTGCACCCAGGGTCATGGCATAGTCCAAAAAGGCCTTAAACTTGATTTCCTTGTTGCACATAACATCTGGATTTGGTGTGCGCCCTGCACGGTATTCCGCTAGGAAATACTCAAAAACGCGGTCCCAGTACTCTTTTTCAAAATTGACAGAGTAGTAAGGAATGCCAAGTTGATCTGCCACCGCAGCCACATCCTTGTAATCTTCGGTCGCCGTACAAACGCCGTTTTCATCTGTGTCGTCCCAGTTCTTCATGAAGATACCGATCACATCGTAGCCCTGCTCCTTGAGCAAAAGAGCCGTCACCGACGAATCGACACCACCACTCATCCCCACAACAACACGTGTTTTAGAGTTCTCACTCATGGTAAGTCTCCCATCTGTTCGTTTATTTATACCCCTCAAAATTCTATTTACTATGACTTTCAATAGAATTTATTTGAGTATAGTCATTTCGTTTGCTTTTAGTAGTAAAATGGTCTGGGAGACCATTTTAGCCTATCATCTTAAAATGAAAATATGATAGGCAACGAGTCGCAGGCATAACTTGAGTTCGCTCAATCAGTCTGGGAGACTGATTGAGGTTATAAATAAGACAAGTTCTGCTTGTATCTCATTTCGAGTTAACGACGTAATAAAAGATAAACGAAATGACTAGTTCACGATTGAAGGTCGTGTGTGCTTAACGATTGAAGGTCGCTTGAGCAGTATTCATTATAACATGCTTGGTTAGAGAAGACAAGAAAGAGGCTGATAATCTGCCAAGCTCTTACATAGTATATATTTCAAGACCAACTATTCTTTATAGAAAAAAGTCCTATAAATTCGAGCAATAGTTAAAATACAAACAAATATAATTCCCAAAATAGATAATACTATTTTCACAAAGTTCATTTCAGAACCTATTACATAGATATGAAAAAGAGGGGCTAGTCCTACACATAGAGACAATAGATAACTAATAAATCTTATCTCACCAATTCCTGCAAAAAAATGTTTCATTTTAAATATCCCAATTTTACCTTTCATCTTTATAATCCACTAACAAATCTATTGACTTCTCTTTTTTTTGAAAAATCTTGACAGCAAATTTACTCCACTTAATGCCACTAAGATTTCAATGGGCAAAAAATAGTAATCCCATATCAAATGAGAAATCAGCAATGATAGAAATAGTATACAGTCAATATAATTATTCTTAAAATATTCTGTAATTACATAATACAGAAATGCCACAAGCACTGAAATTAAAACAACCATCATAATACTATCATCCTATCCTTAAGTCATTATTACATTTTTCATTCCATTCATCAATGGCATTAAAAAATCCAATCAATAAATGATTACCTACTCACTAATACCATTCTAAAATTTAATTTTTGGGGGGATTTAGTAACGCAATTCCAATTAGCAACACACCTAATATAAATAAAAGTATTTCCCAAAATTTATTCTCAGTTTTAATGAAAGGTATAAGATACATACTAACCAATATGAAACTTACCCCTAAAAGAGCAAATATTAGTCTAACTTTATCACTTAGTTTAAACATATTTAATTCCCCATAAAATAAGCAGTGGCTATGTTTACTGTAACAGTTCTCCAAAAGAAAGCAAGCTCTTGTATAGATATAATACTCCATTAAGTTACACCATCTCTTCATTACCTAACTAAGAGGCTCTTTTTTGCCTAATCATATTTTATAGATGAACAAATTTTTAAACTTAATTACTTCAAATAACTTCATTTACTGAACTTACAAGACGAATCTAGATTATCTTCTCATTACTAATCAATATCCTTCGTGACTTCATCTTGGCATATTCTCTATTCATACAGAAATCAAAATTTTGCCTTAACCGACTTGTATAATAGAAAAAATCTAATTGATTGATTCTGATGAGCCGTATTCTAATTTTATCAACCTTTTCTTGCCAGTTGTTATTGTCACTAATAGAAATCTCATACAGCAGTAACTCGGCAAGACCTGTACATAGAAGAGTGTTTTGAGAATCTTCGATTTTTTTCAAAATATCCTCAAAGATCTCGCTATCCGTTAAAAAGGTGAATTGGTTAATCGCATCATACAGCAGAATACACATTAAGTCAGAATAACTTAGCTCTGATTTTTGTATTTTATCCTTTAACGTATTGGTCAAATTCCTGTCAAACGAATCTTCTTTTTGCCATTTATTTTGATTGAAAAGAAATTCCGTCTTATTAAAAACGAGATGGTTGATATCCATTATATTCCAAAAAAATATTGTAGTAAGCACAATTAGAACGAAAGGCATTTTAAAAATAAAGGCTGCTATAATGACTATTTCAAGAATAAAACTCCATATAATTCTAGATTTCAAATCATCAGGCAACAAACTTTTACGATGAAATGAAAAATAGGGCGAGAATCTCACATTAACTTTTTTTCTTTTTATAAAAATAAAGGGAAAAATCGTAATAAGGCCTCTTTTCTTGTATAAATCTTTCAATGCATATAGTAGGTCCAAAACTATTTTTGAGAAAATTAAACTACAGAAAGTAAGACTCATACTGATAATAAAATCAAGGGGAATTTCTAGATTCAGTGGCAAGTTATTCACTAAGACATGCGACTCTAACCACAAACCTAAAAAAGGGAGCATTAATAAGAAAATAATTAGTTTACGCATCATAATTTTACAGCACCCTTATCTTTTTTTAATTTTGCATAAACTATCATTGCTAGGGTTAAAAGCAAAAATATTAAATTAATCATAATGATTAATTTCTTTAGTTCCTCACCAACATGATCATATGCTAAAAAAGTTACAGAGGAAATTAGTAGAAATTCCAAAAATACAATAACAAAAATTTTTTCAATTTTCATACCCATTTTACAATTACCATAAGTCGTTTAAGTTTAGATCTCTGCGATTAATATCATTATTTGCCCAAATTGTTGTAATGGCATTACCAATTGACATCCAAGCTGCAAATCCATTAATAGTAGAAGTTGCAAAACTTGCTTTATTGATAAAAACTTTAGTCATCATCGTCTCTATAAAAATATTTTCTATACACTCTTGATAATACCAAAATTAATGTCAATATCATACCAAGAACCATAATAATAGAATTTATTAGATTTATTTTAGTATGTCCAATCACTAGTCCAATAATTGGACTAGTAGACATGCTTAGATATAATAAAAATAACAAAAAATGAATCTCACCAATTCCTGCAAAAAAATGTTTCATAGCTATAGTTTTATCCCCATAAATATCCATCAAATTTACCGTCTACGATATCTAAACCATATGCAATGGCTCCTCCTAATGAGAATACTTCAGCAACAGTAGCCGCAATATTAAGAGCATTAGTAATAGTTGCCATACTAACTCCACCAATATATCTTGTTATAGCACTTCTAACGACTCGGCTCATCATACCACGATTAGCAATTAACTTTTTAATGGCATATCTCTGGTATACTGACATCCCTCCATAAACTGCAGTTGCAGCAATATTATAACGTTTGTTCCACCAGTTACAACCAACACCACCCCCATCAAGATACATCATCTCTTCTTCATCAATCGCAACATAGTTGTTTGGTAATACAAGCTCCATCAAAATACTCCTTTTTTCATACAGCGTGGTTAGGATAGTTTCCTAACAGGTAATCGTCAACTTTGTTTATAGTACTTAGTTACCTAGATAAGATATCCTTTCTCTACCTGATTTTATTTTAAAGAGAACTAAGATTTAATCATATTTATCTCATTTCTTATTTTTAAATAATTCATACTCTTTTTCTCTGATAAAGGGAAGTGAGAAATTAGAAAAAATTAGTAGAATTGAAAATAGGTATCCATCTTTTTGCATTACTAAAACATAACCTAAAAATATATAGACAATCAAATCTAGTACAAAAAGAGAAAATATCCTCCTTTTCATTACCTTACTTGTCTTAAAAATTCTGTTTAATAGAATCTTGATCGTAGTATCTACACAAATTTTTATCAAAAAGATAAGAGCAAATACACGATTAGCAACTGTACCATGAAGAATAAATGGAAATATAGTTAATATAAAACTAGAAATCTCTAAATATTTTATCCAAGGAGATTGAGACATCTTACTTTTAAACTGACTGATTTTCCTATACTCACTAGCTAATCTAGTATCAAAATCTTTACCAATTTTATTAAAGATTAAAAACTCCAGGATAAAAATACTGATTAATACGATATAAGTAGAAACGTTTCCTGGGAAATATTTATTGATTAAAATCGGGAAACTCATTAACAGAATCGAGTTTATAGCCAGACAAATAGATACTATTTTATTCTTCACTGAATATATAGGTAGCGATACTATCGAATAGAGAAACGCTAAAAAAATAAGCAAGAAATACTCCGTGTTACTGATTGTCGACCTAAATGACAAAAATATATACAGCCAACACACGATGACGTGTATTTTTTTAATCTTATCTACACTACTCATCCTTTTCCTCTTATCTTTGGTCCCATTTTTAAACTATGTCAATCTTTTTCACAACTTTATTTCGACTTTCTTTTTTACTTTTTACATTGCTATGATACAATATTTTTAACAAAATTTTATTGTTTGTTAACTTTTTTCACGAAAAGGAGAAAATCATGCGTTATGATTTCGGAAAGGTCTATAAAGAAATACGTGAATCAAAGGGGCTGACCCAAGAAGAGGTCTGTGGGGGTGTTCTCTCAAGAACTAGCTTATCAAAAATCGAAAGTGGCAAGACTACCCCCAAATATGAAAATATGGAATTTCTTCTCCGTCAAATCAATATGAGTTTTGAAGAGTTTGAATATATCTGTCAACTTTATCAACCAAGTCAACGCAAAGAAATTATGCAAACCTATCTTAATATGCGTTCCATTATTGGGACCGGCGATCTTGTCAATTTATTTCAAAAATGCCAAGACTACCTCAAGACCCACCACGATCTCCCTATAGAAGAAATCAGAGACATGCTTGAAGTTGTCATTTATATCCGTCAACATGGTACAGAGCAACTATCAGATCACGCAGAACAGGTTGTCAAAAAACTTTGGAGAAAAATTGAAAAACAAGATACATGGTATGAGAGTGACCTAAAAATCCTCAATACCATTCTTTTCAGTTTTCCCATTGAATACCTCCATCTCATCACTGGAAAAATATTGCAACGCCTAGAAGTCTATAAAAACTATCAACATTTATATGACTTGCGAATGACAATTCTATTAAACCTTTCCACACTCTATCTATACAATCAAGATAAAAACATGTGTAAGCAAATCTGCTACACTTTACTGGAGGATGCCAAGAACAAGAAAAGCTACGATAGACTTGCTATCTGCTATGTCCGTATTGGGATTTGTAGGGATGATGCTAAACTTATCCAAAAAGGGTTCTCCCTTCTAGAGCTGACCGAGGAAACTTCTATGCTGTCTCATCTCAAAAAAGAAGTGGAGACCTATTATCAACCGAAGAAAATATAAAAAAGTCGAGGGATTTCCTCGACTTTTCAAATTATTCTGTTCGTTATTTCTTAATACCAGCCGTTGTTAAGCCAGAAGTTTTTAGCGGCTGACCATGAACCGTAACGTCCTGCAACGTAGGCATCTGCTACACGTTCTTGGTTTTCAGCTGAGTAGTCACCGTTCAAGTATGAAGCTGTCAATTGGTAACGTCCGATATATTGTCCGTTTGTAGCTGTGTAGCTACCACCTGATTCTTTTTGAGCGATCCATTCTTTGGCTTCTGCGTCAGATTCGCTTACAGTTGAAGCTGGTGCTGCCGCTGGTGTTGGAGCAACTGCTTCTGCAGGAGCACTTGCTACTGGAGCTTCTTTTTGCGCTACTTCTGTAGTTGCTGCTACTGGTGCTGAAACAGCCTCATTCTGTGCTGCTGGAGCTTTATAAGTGCTTGGAGCTGGTGTTGTAGCAGGTGCTACAGGCCCATCGATAACGAGCTCTTGACCTACGTAAATCAAGTGGATGTTATCAATGTGGTTGTTTTCTGCCAATTTCTCAACAGTTGTGTTGTGAGTTTCAGCGATTTCTGAGAGTGTATCACCCTCTTTAACAGTGTAAGTTGTTGATTCTTGAGCAGATACAAACGATGGTACAAATACTGCAAACAAAGCGGCTACTCCTGCAATAGTTGTTTTGATTTTATTAGTTGTTGTTTTCATTTTTAAAAGTTCTCCTTCTTTCTATATCTCTATGATACCTTTTAAATATTACTATTTCTTAACACTTTTATGTAGAAATATTACAAAATTATTTTTTTATTTGATAAAACAAGGCATTTTTGTCACAAAAGAGTCTATTTTTATGCTATTTTGAACATTAAAGAGGTTTTAACCCACAATTAAAGCCAATACCTTCATTCTTTGATATAATATAACTAAGAATTTTTATAAGGGGAAACTGATGCAATCACTTCGTTTTCAATCTGTCTTTGATATTATCGGACCAGTCATGATTGGACCATCCAGTAGCCATACTGCTGGTGCTGTTCGTATTGGGAAGATTGTCTCTTCTATTTTTGATGATACACCGACAGAAGTCGAATTCCAGCTATTTAACTCATTTGCCAAGACCTATCGTGGTCACGGGACAGACCTAGCCCTAGTTGCAGGAATCTTGGGTATGGATACAGATGATCCTGAAATCCCAAATAGTCTTGAAATCGCCCACAAGAGAGGCATCAAGATTGTCTGGACCATCCAAAAAGACAGCAATGCTCCACACCCCAACACCACTAAAATTACTGTCAAAAATCCCCACAAGAGCATAAGTGTCACTGGTATTTCTATCGGTGGGGGGAATATTCAGGTCACCGAACTCAATGGCTTTGCGGTCTCTCTCAATATGAATACACCTACCATCATCATTGTGCATCAGGATATCCCTGGGATGATCGCTCTTGTAACCAAAGCTCTCTCCCGCTATGATATCAATATCGCCCAGATGAACGTTACTCGAGAAAAAGCGGGTGAAAAAGCCATCATGATTATCGAAGTTGATAGTCGAAATTGTGAGGAAGCCATCAAAGAAATTCAAAAAATCCCTCATCTTCACAATGTCAATTTCTTTAAGTAGGAGGAATCATGTTTTATTCTATCAAAGAATTAGTCGAACAAGCAGAAAAGGACTTCCAAGGAAATGTCGCTGAACTGATGATTTCGACAGAATTTGAGTTGACCGGTCGCGAACGTGAAGAAGTCCTCCTTCTCATGGAACGCAATCTAGAAGTCATGAAAGCCTCTGTCCAACTTGGCCTCAATGAAAATAAATCTCGTAGTGGCCTAACTGGAGGAGACGCTGCAAAACTTAATCGCTATATCCAAAGTGGAAAAGCCTTGTCAGACGACACCATTTTATCCGTTGCTCGCAATGCTATAGCTGTCAATGAACACAATGCTAAAATGGGTTTGGTCTGCGCTACTCCTACAGCAGGGAGTGCTGGTTGCCTACCGGCAGTTCTTACGACCGCTATTCAAAAATTAGACCTGAATCATCAAGAACAATTAGATTTCTTATTAGTCGCTGGGGCCTTTGGCCTAGTTATCGCAAACAATGCTTCTATCTCAGGAGCTGAAGGTGGATGCCAGGCTGAAGTCGGTTCTGCCTCTGCTATGAGTGCTGCCGCCCTCACTTTAGCAGCAGGTGGAACTCCCTATCAAGCTAGTCAAGCCATTGCCTTTGTCATTAAAAATATGCTAGGCTTGATTTGTGACCCTGTTGCAGGTCTAGTTGAAGTTCCCTGTGTCAAGCGCAATGCCATGGGATCTAGTTTTGCCTTCATCGCAGCAGATATGGCATTGGCAGGTATCGAATCCAAAATCCCCGTAGATGAAGTTATCGATGCCATGTATCAAGTAGGAGCAACCATGCCAACTGCCTTTCGTGAAACAGCCGAAGGTGGCCTTGCTGCCACTCCTACTGGCCGTCGCCTCCAAAAAGAAATTTTCGGAGAGTAATCTTATCTGATAGGAGAAATTATGACCTCTATCTCAGCCATCTTTTTTGATCTAGACGGAACTCTTGTTGATAGTTCCATTGGGATTCATAATGCCTTTAGCTCTACCTTTAAAGAGCTGGGAGTCCCTTGTCCTGATGCCAAAACCATTCGTAGTTTCATGGGACCACCTCTTGAAAGTAGCTTTGAGACTTACCTCCCCAAAGAAAAAATCTCTGAGGCAGTTCAGACTTACCGTTCTTACTACAAGGAAAAGGGAATCTATGAAGCTCAACTCTTTCCTCAGATTGTAGACTTGCTTGAGAAGTTGTCGAGTAATTATCCACTCTACATCACCACTACAAAGAATACACCTACTGCTCAGGAAATGACAAAAAACTTGGGGATCCATCATTTCTTTGAGGGAATCTATGGATCCAGTCCTGAAACTCCACATAAGGCGGATGTCATTCGCCATACACTAAAAACACATCAGCTAGCACCCGAACAAGTTATCATCATTGGTGACACCAAATTTGATATGATAGGAGCTCAGGAAACAGGACTTAAAAAACTAGCAGTCACTTGGGGCTTTGGAGAAAATGCTGATTTACTAATCTATCAACCTGATTTTATAGCCCATGCCCCCTTAGAAGTTTTGACTTTTTTCAAGACAAAAGAAGCTAGGTAAAAACTCAATTTTAGTAGAAACTGAAGTAAAACTTTCCATAACAAAACGCATAGTATCACGTTTTTTCATACCTGATACTATGCGTTTTTCTGATTTTAAAGACTTTTTACCCAAGCTCTTTCTATTCAGCATGGGTTGTTTCATTAGCGAAAGCGATAATGGCTTGCTTCAACTCATCTCCACTGAGAGTTCGGAACTCTTCAATCTTTTTATCGATGGCTTCTAGAGGCATGACATTAACCTTACCAACGAAAATCTTATCCATAACTTGGTTATCAACAAGTTCAGTTGACACCAAGAGTTCTTCGTAGAGTTTTTCACCTGGGCGGATTCCAACTTCAACAATTGGAATTTCGCTTTCGGTGTGTCCACTTAGAAGGACCATTTTCTTGGCCAAGTCATAAATCTTGACTGGTTTGCCCATATCAAGGATAAAGACTTCTCCATCTTTAGCATAAGCACCAGCATGGATAACCAAACGGCTAGCTTCTGGAATGGTCATAAAGTAACGGGTCATGCGGAAGTCTGTCACCGTTACAGGCCCACCTTCAGCAATCTGACGTTCAAAGACTGGAATGACACTACCACGGCTACCAAGAACATTCCCAAAACGAACTGCACAGTAGGTCGATTGGCTACGTTGGTTAAAGCCAGTGACAATCAACTCCGCCACGCGCTTGGTTGCTCCCATAACATTTGGTGGATTAACCGCCTTATCTGTCGAAATCATAACCATCTTAGGTACTTTGGCTTCATCAACAGCCTTAGCAACATTGTAAGTTCCACGAATGTTATTTTTGAAGGCTTCTTTAGGATTACGCTCCATCATCGGAACGTGCTTATGGGCAGCAGCATGGTAGACAATAGCTGGTTTGTACTGTTCAAAGACTTGCAACAGACGGTCATAGTCTTGAATATCTGCGATAACTGGAACGTAATCAATCCCTTGGAATGTACGAATCAATTCATGATAGACAAGATAGATAGAATTTTCACCGTGACCAAGTAAAACGATGCGTTCAGGATTAAAACGACTGACCTGACGACAGATTTCAGAACCAATGGAACCACCAGCTCCTGTAACCAAGATAGTTTTACCTGTAAGTTCTGCACCTAGGCGTGATTCATCAAGACGAATTTCCTGACGGCCCAAAAGGTCTGTGATATCAATCTTCTGGAAGCCTCCACCTGCTTGGTGAAGTCCTTGAACAACCGTTTCAACCTTAGGCATCTTGTAACATTTAACACCTAGTCTATTACACATCTGTAAGATTCGCTCATACTCTGACGGATCTAGCGAAGGAATAGCTACGATCACACGCTCAATTTGGTGACGTCTAGCTAATTCAGGCAAATTATCATATGAGCCTAAAACAGGGATTCCACCAAGTTTTTGGCCTTTCTTCTTAGCATCCTTATCCAAAATACCAACAAGCTCCAATTCACTAGTTGGATGTTGGTAACTGTCCATAAAGAGAGCTCCACCATCACCCGCACCAATCAAGAAGGTACGACGATGCTCACCATCTCCACTTCCTTTTTTGCGTTTAGAGTAGATTAATTGCCAAGTAATACGTGGTAATAAAATCAAGAAAGTACTCAATAGGATAAAGAGAACGATAAATCGAATCGAAAAGAGTGGCAAGAAGGCATAGCAGATACTATAAGACATGACACTGCTCGCAGTCACACCAAAGAAGATTTTCATGAAATCTGTGATCTTGCTGTAGCGACTAATACTCGCGTTCAAGCCCCAAAATGCAATCATCAATTGATAAAATAGAAAGGCCAAACTCGTATAGATAATGTAGTCAACAGGTGCTGGGTTTATTAATCCATAAAATAAGATATAAGATACGATGATGGAAACCACCATACTCAGAATATCAAAGATCCCCCAAAACACTTGCTTTTGTTGCTTATTTAAAATTTCAACCAGATCAATGACATAATCTGTTAGTTTTTTATTCATAGGAATTTACTCCCCCTAAAAAGAGATGAATATTTATATTGTTATTATAACATTTTTTTGCTAATTTGCTATCTCGTACATTCTTTTATTTGCTTTTTCTTAATAGTTTGACAAAGATAAACTGACGAACAAAGCCTGGACAAAGAGCAACGACTGCCTGAACTCCAACGCTTTTAGCATATTCTATATAAGAGATTTGATTTCTTTCCAACATCCGTTGTCGAGCTTGACGATAAAGATTGAGATAGCGTAAACCGCCACGACGTTCAAACATACCTGCACCGACACGAACCCTACATAAAATTTGATCTACATTTCCAGTTCTAGCACCTGCAGCAATCATATTGAGCCAGAGGAGATCATCCTCCATATAAAGTCCATCTTCGTAGTTACCTGCTTTGAGAACCATGTTCTTTTTAAACATAACCGTCATATGATTGAAGGCACTTCTCATTCTTTGATAAGCTACAATGTCTGCGTGCTGAGTTGGAACACGACGATAGGAAACAACCTCTTTTGGATTATCAATAAATTCTGCAATATGACCACCTAAGAGATCAAGATTTTCCTGCTCCATGAGATGAATTTGTTGCTCAAATCGGTCAGCTACTGCTATATCATCTGTATCCATGCGAGCAATGATATCGTACTGACACTGCAAAACACCGTATCTAAGAGCCAAACCTAAACCTTGATTTTCTTCTAAGGGGCAACGCTTCACTGGAATTTCAGACTCAGCTTCCACCTGGTCTAATACCTGATAGAGCTCCGGTGTCAAAGGCCCATCCTCAACAAGAATGATTTCACTAGGTTTCATAGTCTGGTTTTGAATACTCTCGATAGCATACTTCAAAAATATCGGATTTTCCTTTATATAGACCGACATCAAGACGCTAAATTGTTGCTTTTCAGACACAGTTTTTCTCCAATGTATAAATTTCCTCCCACTATTTTATCACAAAATTTCTGACTTTCCTATTTTTATCTTGAAAGCCCAAAACCTTACTTGACATTATAGTAAAAAAAACTTAAAATAAGCTGTTATAAAAATCAGATAGAAGAGGTATTTTATGAAGAAGCAGTCGCTCTTTTTTATTCCAGGTATTATCTTAATTGGTGTCTCCTTACGGACCCCTTTTACTGTTCTGCCGATTATACTTGGAGATATTTCAAAGGGTCTTGGAGTTGAAGTTAGTTCACTTGGCCTTCTGACTAGTCTTCCTCTTTTAATGTTTACCCTTTTTTCTCTCGTTTCTACTAAACTCGCTCAAAGAATAGGGCTTGAACATCTCTTTACCTATAGTCTCTTTTTCTTGACAATAGGCTCTCTGATTCGCCTCTTCAACCTACCTCTTTTATATATGGGAACCTTGATGGTTGGTGCCAGTATCGCTGTCATCAACGTTCTTCTCCCTAGTCTTATACAAGCAAATCAACCTAAAAAAATTGGTTTCCTCACAACCCTATATGTGACTTCGATGGGGATTGCTACAGCCCTTGCTTCTTATCTAGCTGTCCCAATTACCCAAGCCAGCTCTTGGAAGGGTCTAATAATTCTCCTTACATTACTCTGCCTAGCAACATTTTTAGTCTGGTTACCAAACCATCCTTACAACCACAGACTTGCTCCACAAACTAAACAAGCAACCCCAGAAAAAGTTATCAAGAATATCAAGGTCTGGGCAGTCATTGTCTTTGCAGGTTTCCAATCCTTAATCTTTTATACAAGTATGACCTGGCTACCAACTATGAGTATCCAAGCTGGCTTATCTAGCCACGAAGCAGGACTCTTGACTTCTATCTTCTCTCTGATTAGTATCCCCTTTTCGATGACTATTCCTAGTCTAACGACGAGCTTATCTACTAAACATCGTCAACTCATGCTGACCTTAGTCTCTCTAGCTGGAGTAGTTGGTATTTCCATGCTCTTCTTTCCTATTAACAATTTCCTTTACTGGCTGATGATTCATCTCCTAATCGGAACAGCAACTAGCGCTCTTTTCCCTTATCTCATGGTTAACTTTTCGCTCAAGACAAGCGCCCCTGAAAAGACAGCCCAATTGTCCGGCCTATCTCAAACTGGAGGCTATATCCTAGCAGCCTTTGGGCCGACTCTCTTTGGTTACAGTTTTGACCTGTTCCATTCTTGGGTACCAGCTGTAGCTGCTCTCTTGCTCGTCGATATCCTGATGACTGTGGCCCTCTTTACAGTGGATAGAGCTGATAAAATCCTTTAAACTTCTAGTTTTAGCTAGAAGTTTTTTATATATAAAAATTTTACACATTTCTCTTGACAGGGCTTTCTTTTAGATGTACAATGTATGTGTAGAAAAATTATATATAAAAATCTTACACATTAGAAAAGGAGGTTTCCCATGTACTTTCCAACATCCTCTGCCTTGATTGAATTTCTCATCTTGGCCGTACTGGAAAAAGGGGATTCTTATGGTTATGAGATTAGCCAAACCATTAAGCTGATTGCTAATATCAAAGAATCCACACTCTATCCCATTCTCAAAAAATTGGAAGGCAATAGCTTTCTGACAACCTATTCTAGAGAGTTCCAAGGTCGCATGCGCAAATACTACTCCTTGACAAATGGTGGTATAGAGCAGCTCTTGACCCTAAAAGATGAATGGACACTCTATACAGACACCATCAATGGCATCATAGAAGGGAGTATCCGCCATGACAAGAACTGAATACCTGACTCAGCTAGAACTCTATCTCAAAAAACTGCCTCAGGCTGACCAAATTGAAGCCATGGACTATTTCAGGGAACTCTTTGACGATGCTGGAGTCGAAGGAGAAGAAGAACTCATCGCTAGCTTGGGAACTCCCAAAGAAGCAGCCCACGAAGTTCTCTCCAATCTTCTCGATAAAAAAATCAATGAAGCACCCGCTCAAAAAAATAACCGACAAATTTTACATATCGCCTTGTTAACCCTCCTTGCAGCACCCATCGGTATTCCTCTTGGAATCGCCATCCTCGTGGCCCTGTTCGGAATCCTTGTGGCAGCTTTGACTGTCATTCTGGCTTTCTTTGCGGTTTCCATACTTGGTATCATAGGCGGATTCCTATTTTTAGTTGAAAGTTTCACTGTCTTAGCCCAAGCTAAATCAGCCTTTATCTTGATTTTTGGTTCTGGTTTACTGGCTATCGGTGCTTCTTCGCTGGTTTTATTAGGTATTTCCTATGTAGCCCGCTTCTTCGGCCTACTTATTGTCCGTCTGGTACAATTTGTTCTTAAAAAAGCAAAGAGAGGTGACAATCATGCATAAATGGACAAAAGGATTTCTCATTTTTGGTGTGGTGACTACTATTATCGGATTTATCCTGCTCTTTGTAGGTATCCAATCTGACGGGATCAAGAGCCTACTTGCCATGTCCAAGGAACCTGTCTACGATAGTCGGATGGAAGAGTTGACCTTTGGCAAGGAAGTCGAAAACCTAGAAATCACTCTCCACCAACACGCGCTCACCATCACAGACTCTTTGGATGATCAAATCCACATTTCTTACCATCCAACTCTTTTTGCTCGCCATGATCTTGTCATAAATCAGAACGACAAAACTCTGAGCCTAACGGATAAAAAACTGTCTGAAACTCCATCTCTCTCTTCTGGAATTGGCGGGATTCTCCATATCGCAAGTAGCTACTCTAGTCGTTTTAATGAAGTTATTCTCCAAGTTCCAAAGGGAAGAAGTCTAAAAGGGATCAACATCTCAGCCAATCGCGGTCAAACCAGTATCACTAATGCTAGTCTTGAAAATGCGACCATCAATACCAATAATAGCTATCTCCTCCGAATTGAAGGAAGTCGTATCAAAAACAGTAAACTCACAACACCAAATATTATCAATATCTTTGATACAGACCTTACAGATAGTCAGCTAGAGTCAACAGAACATCACTTCCACGCTGAAAATATCCAAGTTCACGGCAAGGTGGAATTAACTTCTAAAGAGCATCTCTCAATCACTCTGACGCAAAAAGAAAGCCAACGAATTAATTGGGACATCTCAAGTAACTATGGTTCTATCTTACAAGCTACAAGAGAAAAACCTGGATCAAAATACACAGAATTAAGTAACCCTTACAAAACTGAAAAAGCTGGTGTCAAGGATCAACTCATTGCTAGAGCTGATAATGATATCACTCTAGTATCCACACCAATCAGACGTTGACAAAAGCGCTTACATCTGCTACTATGGAAGCATATTTATCTAACTAAAAAGGAGGTTCTACCATGAAACAAGAATGGTTTGAAAGTAATGATTTTGTTAAATCACCAAATGAAAACAAATCAGAAGATTTATCACAAGAAATGATAGATAAAACTGAAGAAACGACAATTAATCTCGATACACCAATTGAAAAAAATGCTCAAGTAGAGGAGGAAGTCTCTCAAACTGAAGTCGAACTGGAAAGTCAGCAAGAAGAGAAAATTGAAACGCCTGAAGACAGTGAAGCGAGAACAGAAATAGAGGAAAAGAAGGCATCCAATTCTACTGAAGAAGAGCCAGACATTTCTAAAGAAACAGAAAAAGTCACTATATCTGAAGAGAGCCAAGAAGCTCTTCCTCAGCAAAAAACAACCACGAAAGAGCCACTTCTTATCAATAAATCCTTAGAAAGTCCTTATATCCCCGACCAAGCTCCAAAATCTACGGATAGATGGAAAGAGCAAGTACTTGATTTTTGGTCTTGGCTAGTGGAAGCCATCAAATCCCCAACAAGCACTTTTGAAACAAGTAATAAACACAGTTATACAGCCTTTTTCTTGCTCATTCTATTTTCTTCTTCAACCTTCTTCTTTAGCATCTACCATAGCAAGCAAGCCTATTATGGACGCATAGCAAGTATGCATAATCACTTCCCTGAGCAATTTGCTTCATTGACCCTCTTTTCAATCGTCTCTATACTAGTAGCAACAACACTTTTCTTCTTTTCATTCCTCTTGGGAAGTTTGGTTGTGAGACGATTTATCCACCAAGAAATGGACTGGACCCTAGAAAAAGCCTTCCAGCAATTCAGTCAACTCTTGACAATTCCTATCCTCCTCACTGCGATTGCAAGCTTCTTTGCCTTCTTTAATAGCCTACGCTTTTCAGCTCTCTTATGTGCTATCAGCATTGGGATTATTCTACTTGCTAGTCTTCACAGTATTACGAGACCAAGTCAAACAAGTACAGGTGACTCCTTTTACAAGCTATGCTTATCTGTGTTTGTTAACGGAGTTATTATCCTCCTCTTCTTTGTAGCTGAAGTGGCACTGATTGGAGAATATCTTCGTATCTTAGCCTTTATTTAAGAATCAATCCTGTCTTTCATGGCAGGATTTTTTATATATCAAAAAGCAAGTCGATTGACCTGCTTTACTTTTCTTGTGCTAATCTGTCAAAATCTTGACCAAGGATGGGTTGCACTTCTAATTGATTGGCATCTAGTTCCTTGTAATATGCTACTGGTAGTGCTTCTAAAAATTCTTTATAATCAAGTCTAGCGACTGCTTCATAATCTTCTGGTTTAGAGCCGTCTCCAGAGATTTTCACGAGGTCAATTTCCCAGACGAGATCCTTTCCTGCCAACTGCTCAACATAAGGTTCTGGAATAATTGGCTCCTTAGGCAAAACGGTCTTGACTCCTTGAGCCAGATGGTAGATACCATGAATCTTAGCTTCACTATCGGGGTAGAATTTTACAGTCGCAAAGTAAGCATCCGACTGCTGAACCTTCTTAACAATCGCTTCAAAACGTGCCAAGCCATTCTCAGCTAAAAAGCTTTCTAGGTCTTTTCTATTGAAGTAGATAGTTGACAAAAGTCCTTGGCAATAGACTAGATGGGCAACTTTATCTGCCAAATAGTTTTTGACATTTTCATGGAAATAACCTTCAAAATCAAACCCTTCCAGTCCTTCTACATCTTGCCCCAACTGGCTAGATAGACCTTGTAGAAGGGACTCTACAATCTCCCAGTCAGCTTGAGTAATCAGGTCCGGAAGCACTACTTGATATCCTTTTTTAGCATCTGCATAGGTTACTTTAAAGAGGAACTGAGATTTCCCAACAATACCACACTCGATATACTCTAAACGATTGAGTGGCTGACGGAGATAGACTGCGTCGTAGCTATGAGACTCTAAACCATCCACCAAAGCCAAGATAAACTTGGCAGTTAAAATCTCCTGTTGACCTAAAATACTTTCTTTATTTGGAATAAAAAATGTTTTCATCAAAATTTACCTCCTTTGAAATCGTTTACATATAGTATATCCTATTTTCCTGAAAGATATAGAAACAAACTTTAGGTTTTTAAGTAGAAAGCATAGAAAAAACAGCCCTTGCGGACTGTTTGATCTTATACAGTAGCTGCTTGATCCAAGCTTTCACCGATAGCTGCTAGACGCTCGATGACTTCTGCTTGTGTCAATTCATTTTCTGAGACATAGCGGTTACGTGGGTGAACGCGGCACTCGTGTGAGCATCCACGAAGGTACTTGTCCTCATTTTCTTCTGATGTTAGGATACGACGGTTACAGAATGGATTTCCACAGTTGACATAACGTTCACATGGTGTTCCATCAAACCAGTCTTTCCCTACGATAGTTGGGTTGACATGATTGACATCGACTGCAATACGCTCGTCAAAGACGTACATTTTCCCATCCCAAAGTTCACCTTGAACTTCTGGGTCTTTACCGTAAGTTGCAATTCCTCCGTGCAATTGACCGACATCTTTGTAGCCTTCACGGACCATCCAGCCTGAGAATTTCTCACAGCGAACTCCACCTGTACAGTAAACTACGACACGCTTGTCCATGAATTTTTCTTTGTTGTCACGAACCCACTGTGGCAACTCACGGAAGTTACGGATATCTGGGCGGATAGCCCCACGGAAATGTCCTAGGTCATATTCGTAATCATTACGTGTATCAAGGACAACTGTATCTTCGTCAAGAAGGGCTTCTTTGAACTCTTTTGGAGACAGGTAAGCACCTGTTGTTTCAAGTGGATTGATGTCGTTGTCAAAGTCATTGTCTTCCAAACCAAGGTGGACAATTTCTTTCTTATAGCGAACAAACATCTTCTTGAAGGCTTGTTCACTTTCTTCGTCAATCTTGAACCAGAGGTCTTCCATTCCTGGAAGACTGTGAACGTAGTCCATGTATTTTTGAGTTGTTTCGTAGTCACCTGAAACTGTTCCGTTAATTCCCTCGTCAGCGACTAGGATACGACCTTTAAGGCCGATTGATTTACAGAAAGCCAAGTGGTCTGCAGCAAATTGCTCTGCATTTTCAATTGGAGTATAAAGGTAGTAAAGTAAGACACGAATATCTTTTGCCATAAGATTTGTTCTCTTTTCTATTCTTAAATTTTCAGAATTTTTCATCTAACTATACTAGTATACCCGCTTGAGAAAACGAATGCAATTTATTTGACTGGAAATTGTAGAAAGAAGCATATCCCTGCACTTCATCAGTAACCATACCGAATCGCAGATAGTTCTCTCAACTTTTTGATCTGCTCGGCTTGACTTTCTAACAAAATCAGCTTATTGTCAATCAACACACGTGAGATATCAATATTCATTTGACTCAATATAAACGGAGTAGAGGTCCCATCGTCCTCTAATCGTCTTTTATAACTCACTAACCGATCTTTCAAGGGATTCAGTTGAGGCGTATCCTTTATATCTTCCAATAGATGATCTATGATCGTCATGGCTTCACAACGTCTTTCGCTTCCTCCAGCAAACCATTTTAATGATGTCATTCTTATTTTCCTCCTGAAGCTCACTTATAAATTTGATAAACTATCATTCCTAACTCTCGATCCAGTATTTAACCAAACACCCTATGTAAAAAAGTCAGCAGAAATGGTAACCAAGCTATAGTATTATTAATGGCATGTAGTATATAAGAAAGATACATACTCTTGCTATAACGGGTCAACCCTCCAAATATACATCCAACGGTGGTATAGACAACAATATCTGTTATACTAGGAAAAGTAGAAAAATGAGGAAGAGCAAACAAAATGGAAGGAAGTATCAGGTCAAGTCCTAATCTCGAATTCTTAAAGAAGGCATGTTGAAGCAGCCCTCTACACACCAATTCTTCCATCAGAGGTCCTAGTACTATCAAGGTTAGGTAAACACCGAACTCTGCAAAATTGGTTTCACTATAGGCAATAAACAAATTCCAACTTTCGTTTGTCCCCTGAACATGTTTAGCTGTCAGATAGTTAAAGCATATAAGCACGACAGCTGCTAAAGCCGTCGGAACAGAATAGCTCAACCACTTTTTCCTAGGGATGCGAAAGAGATAACCATGGTCTGTCTTAACCAGAATCCAAATCATGACTCCGCTAAATAGCAGACTTAAGATATTTCGCACCCAGAAAAAATTTCCTACCTGAGAAGAAAATTGGCAATATTTTTGAACGATAAGGGTCAGCTGAGAAAGTCCAAATACGAAAAATAAGTAAGACAAGACTGCGCTTATTTTTAATAGAAGTTGATACTTCTTCATATGAACTCTCCTTTGTAAACTCGGAACCTCTCTAATATAAACCATATTTTCCTAAATCCTTACTCCAAATCCTAAATGGTGCTTGAGATTTCCTGAATGGTTATAATAAGGGAAATGAAGAAACCGGAATATCTATGTCTTTATACTCAATAAAAATCAAAGTGCAAATTAGGAAGCTAGCCGCAGGCTGCTCAAAACACTGTTTTGAGGTTGCAGATGGAAGCTGACGTGGTTCGAAGAGTATTATTTCAAAAAATCACTGCCTCCCCCAGATAAGTCTGAGGAAAACAGTGACTACAATTTTTAGGATCGAATACATGAAATCAATTTATCTTATGATTTTTTATTTTTCAAGAATTCATCGTATTGTTTTTGCATTTCGTTTAATACTTTTTCGTAAGCACCTTCAGATTTCAATTTTTCCATCAATTCTGGAATAGCTTTATCTGGGTCTACAGTACCAGTGTTGATAGCTGTATCAAATTGTTGCATTGTGTTAGAGATTGCAGAGATTTCAGATTTCACACTGTCAGTGTTAAAGATGAATCCAAGTGCTGGAGACTCTTTAGCTTCTGCCAATTGTTTCTTAGAATCTTCAATTTGTTGGTCTGTAACGTTTTCGTTGATATAAAGAATCCAGTTGTTACCAGTGTTCCATCCACCCATGTGAGTGTTTCCTTTGTATCCATCAAGGACACGAACACGGTTTTCTTTACCTTCAATTTTTTCCCAGTTCTTTCCTTCTGGACCGTAAACAAGACCGTTCAAGAGTTCTGGGTTAGTGTTCAAGAGGTTCAACACTTCCATTGATTTTTCTTTGTTCTTAGAGTTGTTTGAGATTACAAAGTTGGCAACTGAAGTTGTTTGGTTTTTCTTGATGAAGTTAGTGATTGGTTTGATTTGGATATCTTTATTAGCAACACGTGAAAGTAAGCTGTTACCGTAGTCAGCTGGTCCTACTGTTTCTTCACGAACGAACCAAGTATCTTGTTGGAGGTCAAATGAAGTATCGCTTGTTGCTACGTCTTTTGGAATGTAACCAGCTTCATAGAATTTATGAAGAGTCTTCAAGTGTTCTTTGAAACGAGGTACTTCATAACGGTTTACAACTTTGGTAGTATCACCTTCAAGGTCGATAACGAATGGAAGACCATTTGCTACTGGGTAGTCGAAGTTATCAGATGGGATAAAGTTCTTAGTAACCGCAAATGGCACTACATCTGGAGCTTTTTCTTTGATTTGTTTCAAGACTGGTTCAAGTGTTTCGTATGAAGTCACCCCTGAAATATCAATACCATATTTGGCAAGAAGTGTACCGTTGAAGGCAAAGTTTTGTGATGATGCCACATTTGCTGCAACTGGAACTGCGTAAATTTTACCATTTACAGTATTCCCTTTGATATAAGCTGGATCAAGTGCTTTGTATAGATCTGCTCCTTCTTTCTTGTACAATTCTGTCAAGTCAGCGTAAGCACCTTTTTGTGCATTTACAACGTAATTATCTGCAAAGGCGATATCATAGTTTTCACCAGATGATGTAATAACTGACATTTTCTTGCCGTAGTCACCCCATCCAAGGTATTTGATCTCCAATTTTGCACCAACTTTTTCTTCGATGATTTTGTTTGCGTTTGTTAGCAATTCATCCAAGTTGTCTGGTTTGTCACCGATTTGATACATCTTGATAACAGGTTTATCACCTGAAGCTGAATCAGCAGCTTTCTTATTGTTACCTGAAAGATTTCCACAAGCAGCAAGACCAGCAGCCAAAGCGACTACACTAGCAGATGCAAAAGCATATTTTTTCCAGTTTTTCATGACAAAAACTCCTTTTTTATTTTTAAACTTATAAACAATGTAATACTTTCAAACTTCAATTAAGCAGAAGTTTGGAAATGAGAAAGGGTTATTTCTCAACACGAATTATTCTTTCACACCACCGATAGTCAAACCTTTTACAAAGTAGCGTTGGAAGAATGGATACAAGATTGCAATTGGAAGGGTTGCAACTACAACCATGGCCATACGACCTGTTTCTTTTGGAAGAGCAACTCCCAGTTGACCAGATAGTCCGACTGCTTTTGCAATGTAGTCCATATTTTGTTGGATTTGCATGAGTAAATACTGCAATGGATACAAGTTGTCACTCTTGATGTAAAGAAGGGCGTTGAACCAGTCGTTCCAGAAACCAAGTGCTGTTAAAAGTGTGATTGTCGCAATACCTGGTAGTGACAATGGCAAACAGATTTGGAAGAAAATCCGGGCTTCACTGGCACCATCGATACGAGCGGATTCGAGAATGGCTTCTGGAATGGTCTTCTTGAAGAAGGAACGCATCAAGATAATGTTAAATGGTGAGAGAAGCATTGGAACAATCAAGGCCCAAACTGTATCACCAAGTTGAAGTAAACGAGTTACCACGATATAACCTGGTACCAAACCAGCGTTGAACAACATACTAAGAAGGGCGAAAATCGTAAAGAATCTGCGATACTTAAAGGTTGTCCGTGAAATGGCGTAGGCATAGGTTGTTGTGATAAAAACGTTTGTGATAGTCCCCACCACTGTTACAAAGACTGAGATGAAGAGGGCTTGTAGGATTTTATCCTTAAACTGTGCCAAGAACTCAAAACCGTCTAATCCAAATTGAGATGGGAAGAAACTATATCCATTTTGGAGGATACTTTTTTCATCTGTCACAGAAATAACAATGACAAATATGAAAGGCAAAATACAAGAGAGGGCAATCAAACCAGAAATGGTGCTAAAGAAGATATCCGCTTTCTTACTGAAGGAGTGAATGCCGACATTATCAATTTTTTCTTTTTTAATTTTCTTTTCTGCCATATTCTCCTCCTTTCTAGAACAAAGCTGAGTTTGGATCAACTCGTCTTGCAAGTAAGTTTGATAGGATAACCAGAATCAAGCCAACAACTGATTGGTAGAGACCTGCCGCTGAAGCCATCCCGATATCCGCTGTCTGAGTCAAACCGTTATAAACATATACGTCCAAGACGTTGGTTACGTTATAAAGCTGACCAGCATTGTGGGGAATTTGGTAGAAAAGACCGAAGTCAGCGCGGAAGATATTTCCTACTGCAAGGATGGTCAATACAGTTACGAGTGGCGCCAACTGAGGAATGGTTACATTGCGAATCCGTTGCCATTTGCTGGCTCCGTCCACTGTTGCTGCTTCATAGTAAGTTGGATCAATTCCCATAATCGTCGCATAGTACATGACACTGCTATATCCGAAACCTTTCCAAATACCTAGGAAAAGTAGAAGATATGGCCATATTCCCAAGTCAGCATAAAAGTTGATTTCCTTCAGACCGATAGATTCTAGGAAATGGTTGAAAACCCCTTTATCAATGTTTAGGAAGGCATCTGTAAAGAAACTGATGATAACCCATGATAAGAAGTAAGGGAACAACATAGACGTTTGGAAAATCTTAACCATTCTCTTGGAGCGTAACTCACTGAGGATGATGGCAATCCCTACAGATACAATCAATCCCACAAAGATGAAGCCAAGATTGTAAAGAACAGTATTTCGAGTAATGATAAAGGCATCTTTTGAACTAAATAAAAATCTAAAATTATCTAGTCCAACCCATTTACTATTCATGATACTATCGATGAATCCATTACTGGTCATGTGATAGTCTTTAAAGGCAACCACATTCCCAAATACTGGGATGTAAAAGAATAGAATCAACCAGAGTGCTCCTGGAAAAACCATTAAGAGAAAGATCCAGTTATCTCTCAAGGTTTTTGAGAACTTATTCATAATTTCCTCCCTTTTTATTTTGATATCCATCTAAAAATTTCTTTTTAGAGTTTTGATAACGATTACATTAACAGTATACTCCTATTTAAAACTTTGTTTAACCTACTAATTATAGAAAAAACTCCACAAATTATTTTATGTGGAGAACTTTTGAAATTGTGTTGTTTCACGAGAAACACCCTACTTGAACAGAGTGTCATTTTCTTATGTTGTATAGATAGTTGAAGCTGTCGCAATGGTATGCCACTGGTTGGCAGTTGTCGCTGTGAAATCCTTATCTCCGTAGAAATCATTGAATGGAAGGAGGTCTACTTCTAGTTCTTCGATATGAGAGATAGAACCTGCTAGATAGTTTTCAATGCGACTTTCTGCTCGCTTGATGCGTTGTAAGAGTCCACCCATACGGATGTCAACTGTATCCAAGCCAAAGACCTTGTTTTCTTTCAGCCATTGGTGGCTAAAGAGGGCATGGAAGTGTTCGATTTGGCTTCTGAGTGCTGGTAATTCTTGTCTTGCGATTTCTTGTAGATTTTCTTTATCATCCTCTTGGTAAGCCTCACGAATGCGTCGTCCCACATCTACTTTGCTACTTAAAATGCAATTCAACTGGGCCTGAGTTTCAAAGAGGTAGGCGTAGATGCCTGCTTTTTCTTTAATGTCAGTAAGCGTCTCAGCTGCTTGAGCGAAGTGTGGCTTGTCCTGTTCAGGTGTCATGTGCTGATCAAGGATTGGACAAAGAACATCCTGATAAAAGACATAGCGATTGGGATTGATGCCACTAAGATTGCCTGGTAGATCTGGTAGAAGGTTAGCTAGGTCAATCTGCATAAAATCTTCAACCGAAAGACCTGTATTGGTCTTGAAGTGAGCAGACAAACGGTCTAGGTCATTGCGATAGCTGAGTTCTGCCCAGATCTGCAAGCTTGGTAGGATAGAGAATTGGGCTGTTTCCCCACCATTGTCTCCCCAACCCGTTACGATAACTTCTTTAATCTGATTGGCACGGCAGGCTTTGTTGGCCTCAATAGCGATGAGACGGCTGAAATGGTTGTTGGGTGTGAAACCAATCCACTTCCAAGCACCACCTGCGAAGGCAAGATCCTGGCTAATCTTGTGATGATTTCGGAAATTACGGTTGTATTTTTCCTCGCTATCCTGATAATAATCCCAGTAAACCAAGGTTACACGATCTTTAAGACGGTCTAGGTAGACGCGAGTTTCCTCTGGAATTTCTACATCGCGGTCATACTGACCATCCTCTGACATGAGTTTGAAGAACATATCACTCCACATCTGACAGTGGAAACCATACTTGTCAGCAATATCCAGCACGCGCTCCAAGTGTTGGCACATGAGGAGACTACGATCCACAACACCGTTCAGAATCAAGTAGCGTCCCAAACCAACCAAGTGGGCTTCATCCATCCCAATATTGACCTTGCGAGTCTTCAGTTTAGATAGAGTAGCAAACATCCCATCGATCAGGTTATAAACCTTTTCTTCGCCAATAAGGAGAATATCCTCCACATCACGAAGCTCTTGCACTTCCTTGACACCCCATTTGACGAAAGCTGACAAGTGAGCCAAGGTCTGGATGCAAGGCACAAAGGTCATGTCAAATTGCTGGGCATAGGCTTCGATTTCCTGCAATTCCTCTGCTGAATAGGCCCCACGGAAATAGCCAAAATAAGGTTGCCCTTCAATCTGATAGGTGTCTTCCATGTAGAGCTCAAAGGTTGAGTAGCCCATGAGGGCCAAAATCTCAATCATCTGCTTGGCAGAAGCCACATTTAGCACCGCATTTCTCGAACAGTCTGCCATATAGGCTAAATCTTCATAAGTTGCCTGCTCCTCAATCTCTACCTTATCACTTTCTTCTAGAGCTGTTGCCAACAAGGACAAGGCACGATAGAGTTGGTGAGGTTTGCAGTAAGTTAGATTATAGCATCCGCCTTGACCTGTAATTGAGATAGAGGCTTGGTCAGACTGAGTGACAGCCACTTCCACATCTGGTAAAGAAATATGCTTTGTCAGCAAGTCGATTGCCTGAGTTTGTTTGGGACTAAGTCCTGTAAATATTACCACTGATTTTCCTCCTGTAACCAGTTGACAAGGGCACCGTAGAGATTAGCATCTGCATGATAGGTGCAGGCTTGGATAACGGGTGCAACCGTGTATTCTTCGTAGGTATCGACAAATTCATCGACAGCCTTTTTTACACCTTGGATAAAATCTGGATTTTGACTGATAGAGCCACCCAGACTAATGACATCTGGATCGATGAGATACTGGATATTGAGCAAGCCTTGCGCCAGATTACGGTTCATGCGCTCAATGGCTTCTTGGCAAAGAGCATTCCCAGCTGCAGCCTCTTGGTAAATCTTGCGACCGTCCCAATCAGTCTGACCAGATTTTTCAATCACGTAGCGTACCATATTCCCAGTTGACGCTAGTTGCGACCAGTTGTTGAGCTTTTCAGCAGGGGCAAGGGTTGTCATGTAGCCAAATTCTCCACCCAGACCGTGGCGACCTCGATGAAGTCTACCATTGATAATCATGGCTCCGCCAATCCCTGTTCCAATCACGACACAGGCTGCATTTTCAAGCTCTGGATGAGCTAGTAATTCACTGAGTCCAACGCAGTTGGCATCATTTTCTAAATGGACAGGTAGCTGATAAGAGCTAAGCGCCTCATACCAAGAAAAGCCGTGTATATAAGGGACGGCACTGAAGCCATCAATCACACCTGTCTCTTGATTGACTGCACCTGGAACGCTCATAGCAATCCCGCTATAATCCTGTTCTGACAAGCGCTGGTCTAGCCAAGCTAGTAAATACTCCAAGTTTTCTGGAGTTGGGATGCCTGTCTTATCCAATATTTTCCCATCAGGAGTCAGACTCGCAAACTTAATCCCAGTCCCTCCGATATCAATCGTTGCAATGGTCATTGTTTTTCCCATAAAAAGGGGCGAATCAGCAGTTAGTTCTTACCTTTTCGCCCCTCCTTTCTTTTTATGTTTACTTTTTGAAATTAAATTTCTTCTTTTTTGATGAATTCTGTACGAATCTCTTGTGGTGCAATGAGGCCTCTATGAACTGGGTGTGGTCGTTCAAGTAGATCAAGGAAGAGATGTTGACTTTCAGGTACACGTACATTTTCACTACACATATTGTAGTAACGAAGCACATAGCCTTCTTCATTTTCAGCTACCTTAAAGGCTGTTGGACAGATTTGCGGTATGCTGAGAACAGAATGGCTCAAGAGGCTACCAGTCGCAGCCACGCTGCCTTCTTGTCTAGCAATCTGAAGGCTAGTAAATGGTGTCTGCAAGGCTTTAGCACGACGATAGGCTGAAAAGCGTTCTTGGGTTTGGTGGCATTCAATCGCAAATTCGACTTCAAACTCACGCAAACACTGAGCTTCTGGTGTTGGGAAGTAACCCCAGTCACCCAACTCACCTGATGCACGCAAAATAGTCACTGCAATGGTGTCGTCTCCAAGGATTTCGTATTCATTCAATCCCTTGTTGGATACAGTCACCCCTTTTTCATCGTCATACAGACTGACAAAGGCTTGTTGGTGTTGAGGATTTTCAGGATTTTCCCATGAAACTGCTGGTTTGTTTGGTCGTGTCACCACCTCATAGATGCTTTCAGAATCATTGTTTGGACGCGTGTTATGAGTCTTGACCAAGAGACGGATACGGTGGTCTTTGGCAGTGTTAGTAAAGCGAGTCTTGCAACGAATTTGTGGATTGTCAACAAAGACAGTCATCTCAGTTTCAAGAGGAATGCTTGTCAATTCTTCTGACCGTCCAGCCTCACGCTTCATAAACTCGATGATGCCTTTTTGCTCTTCTTCTAGTTTTTCATCGGCACTGACAGGCACGGTCAATTCATGTTTGAGCAAAATCTTAGCATAGCGAGCTTTGTTTTCCAAGACCTCGTAGCCCTTAAGCTCTGCATAGATTGGCTCTGTTCCTTTTGGTTGGAAATAGATATACTCGTTTCCGATGTCACCACGGTCTTCAAAGCGGATAAAATCTTCATAGGCTTCGTGAGTTGTCTTATCATAGACTGTAATGTTGTCATCCACACTCACCGTTACAAATGGCGTATCAATAACTCCGTTTTGGTAAATACCGTCGCGGTGTTCTTGCTCTCCTTCCAGCAATTGGAAGGTTGTCCAAGAAAGTGGCGCTAGGTGAACTGGGATGGTCACGCGCACTTGACGAGCAATACGAGCTTGGCGGAACTTGTCTTTTGGTAAATCATACTCAAAATTAGCCCCAAGGTCTTCGACTTTAGCCTCTACAGGACGACCATCCAAGTCCTCCACACGGTAACTTGGCAAGGTAAGAGCAGCCATCTTCTTGTAACCTTCTGTTGGGTGCAATTCCTTGAAATCACAAGTCGCCACATCAATTACTGTGCTGATAGTATCAACCTTATCATGCAAGCCTGTGTTAATGACCGTAAAGAGATAGTCACTTTGAGCCTTAGCCGTAGCGATTTTACCCTTCCACTCGTTAAGAAGATTGCTCTTAACAAAGTTCCCTACTTGATTAACCTTGGCAAAACGCGTTTCCATCTCGCGGTGAACCTCGTCCACACTACAGCCACATATACTATCATGGGGTGCATTTTGCAAGAGAACTTTCCAAGCATAAGTCAACTGATCCTTATGATTGTGTCCGCCTGTAATAACTGTCAATGGTTCAACCACTTGCTCTAGGAGGTTACTATTTTCTTGGAAGGCTTGTTTGAGATAAATACGAGATGAAGAAGTGTTGGCAAGTGTGTACCAGCCATCTGTTTCCTGACTGGTCAACTCTCCTGTAACCGTTGATAAGTGTTCAGGCAGGGCACTTTCTACAGCTTGGACATATTCATCAAAAGAACTATGAACAAAGGTTACATCTGGGAAGAGTTCATTTGCCACACGAATCGCTTCGCTCAGATTTTTTTGTACAGGTTGGTGGTCGCATCCGTTCATCATCAACCATTGGTTGGTCGAAGCATAGTCACGCACATCTGAAAGTTTTTGCTTCCAAAAAGTCAAAGCCTCATCTCCATCAACTGGAATTTCATTCCCATTACTGTACCAGTTGGCAAAGAGAATCCCGAGGACACGACTACCATCCGCACCTTGCCAGTACATTTCTGAAAACTGGGAAGTAAATTGCCCATCTTCAAGAACTTGGTTATCAAAACCAATCGGTTTCACCCCACGCCCAAAGGCTGCCACGTGAATAACTGATTTTTGAAGAATTTGAGGAGCTTGCCCCATATTCCCAAAGGTATCTGGGAAGTAACCAATCTGGGTTGATTTGCCCCATTTTGCACATTCTGCTTGACCAATCAAGGTATTGCGGACATTGGCTTCACTTGAAATCAAGTAATCATCCTGCAAGATATAAAAGGGACCAATCTTCAATTTGCCTTCGTCGATGTAGCGCTGGACTTTGTCGCGATTTTCAGGGCGAATCTCCAAGTAGTCATCAAGGACAATAGTTTGACCATCCAAGTGGAAGCTCTTGAACTCAGGGTCATTTTCAAAGAGATCAAAGAGATTGTCAAACAATTCCACCAACTGCATACGGTGGCTTTCAAAAGGCAAGTACCACTCACGATCCCAGTGACTATGTGAGATAATATGTACGACAACATTTTCCATGAAGTAAAACCTCATTCTAAATTTAAATTTTTATTGTTAACGTTTTAAATGTAAATTTGTGATTCTTTCCAAGAATCAATTGAGCGAAAGCGAGCTCCTTATACTCAATGAAAATCCGAGAGCAAACTAGGAAGCTAGCCGCAGGTTGCTCAAAGCACAGCTTTGAGGTTGCAGATAAAGCTGACGTGGTTTGAAGAGATTTTCGAAGAGTATTAGCGGATATCCAAGTAATCCAAGACCAATTCACAGAACATCATGTTAGCCCAAGAGAACCATTCACGAGAATAAAGAGTTGGGTCATCCACATGGAAGCTTTCGTGCATGACTCCTGTCCCCCCATCACAAGCAACCAGCTGATCCAGCAAGAATTTCTTCTCTGCCTTATCTGTCGTTGTCAATCCTTGGATAGAAAGGGCGATAGGCCAGATATAGCGATAGAAGGTATGAGAACTTCCGAGACCGCTAGCGTATTCTCCTTGGTAGAAGTATGGATTTTCAGGGCTCAGAATGGTACGACGAGTTGCTTGATAAACTTCATCATCGACCGAACAGTAACCCAGATAAGGTGCAGCCAGCAGACTTGGTACGTTTGGATCATCCATGATGCTAGCATTTCCCAAACCGTCTACTTCAAAGGCATAAATCTTTTCGCCCTTGCTATTTCTAGTGTAGGCATAGTTTTCGATTCCTTCTTGGATTTCAGCCTGAAGACGTTTGGCATCTGCAATAATGCTTTCGCTATCAGCTAGGTCATGTTCAGCAAAAATTTCTTGGACATAACCCAAGACTACTACAGCAAACATATTTGACGGAATCAAATAGCTATACTGGCAGCAATCATCACTTGGGCGAAAGGCTGACCAAGTCATACCTGTCACTGCAAAATCTGGACCAAATCCATCATTTACCAAGGTATCTTCCTTACGATCTGTATCTCGAACAAAACGATAAGGTGAATTGTTGTGATCTTGTTCTACCCTCCAAAGATGGAGAATTTCCTTAGTCGCTGCGACAAAAGTTTCATCAAACTGACCAGTCTCACCAGTCTCTTTCCAGAGGAGATAAGCCAGCTGTAAAGGATAGCAAAGCGAGTCCACCTCGTACTTGCGTTCCCAAATCCAACCATTCAAATCTGTATGGTCTGTTTCGTGGTGGCCCTTCCAGTTTTCCTCAATATTAAAGGAGTTAGCATAAGGATCCTTGAGCACCAAGGTCATTTGACGCTTGACCAAACCAACTATTGTCTGGCACAAGAGAGGATCTCTTTTAGCCACATGAAGGTAGGGTCTGAGTTGGGCTGTCGAATCCCGAAGCCACATAGCAGGAATATCCCCAGTCAAAACAAAAGTTGAACCATCTTCTAGGATTTCAACCGTATTGTCCAAGGTGTCAGTGTAGCAACGCTCAAAAACATCCACCCACTCGGGATGGTCCTTAGCCCGCTCTGCCACTTCATCTAGCCATTCTCTAACAATTTCTTTAGAATATACCATACTATATTTTCCATCTTTCAAACAAGTTTCGTTTTCAGTATATAGGTTTTGAATCAGAAAATACATACACAAATGTTAGTCATTTTTCTACATAATAAAAGAATTATTATTTTAGGTTTCCTTAGGGCTTCCTGACCCTTATATCACGCGCTTTTTAACAAAAAATACTAACATTACTATTTACTACTTACTCCCCCAAAGTACGCAAAAAGGGGAGCAAAAAAGCCCCACAAAAGGGCTAAGATTTAACGAGTTCAGCAGGCAAGAAACTAGCACGGTCAAACGTGCTTTTTTTATTGCTGGTTGCTGATAGGTATATTATACCATGAAGCGCGTGGTTTATAAGATTATGACCTCACAAAAGCCCCCTGATTCGTTTCTGAGGGCTTCTAGTTTATCCATGGTGTTTTAGTTGTCCAGTACGAAACAAAGCAAAATAGGAGGCGAATATGAAGCCTCAGCCTACATTTTCCAACATTTACGATTCTAATTCTTGTAGTAAGGTTAAATCTAAATCATCAAGGTCAAAATCTATGTTTAAATCTATGTCTATATCCATGTTTAAATCTATCTCCATATCCTCTAATTGGATATTCTCCAAATCAATCAAAAAATCTTCAATCATGTCATTCCCCCCTCACTTAAATCTCAACATTTCTCAACAAAACACCACAAACGCCTACTTATATGCTTCTAGCTCTCCGTTCTGGTGGATTCTCGCAAAGTTTAAGACGGCTATCTGTTTGTATCTGTGGTAGCTAGTGGAGCTAGTACCTGCCATTTCTACACATTCGCTTACTGTTTTCTTTCTCATGTAGCAATAATGGATAATAAAGTATTTTCTGGCTCGCTTGTTCTCTATCTTATTGATGTCGTGGGCGAATATCTCCAACCCCTCACGGATTGCTTTTTCATGCTCACCGCTCAAATTCCACTGATCAGGTAAGACAAGTTCCCAAGCCTCTTCATCTATTGTAACTTGGTTTTCACTCCCTGCCATCCTCTGGAATCTCAGAAAGTAAGTCATCCGCTCTCTTACGTTCATCATCGTTTTAAACTTATCCAGCTCCATTAGTTCGCTCCTTCATGATATAATATTATTGAGATTATAGCTGAGGCGGAGCGCCTTGGCTTTTTTTGCTATTTCTCTATATTCGCTCTAGCTTCAAATTCTTTCCCGTGAGAAAAAATGTACAATGACGGTGTGAAGCTCATAGAAGCGCGTGGGGAGGGAGATAGCCCCCATATCTCCTTATGGTTTGATAAGCAATTAAGGGATGTTTTTATCTCTCTTATTTCCTTGTCATTCTGCAAGCAATTAAGGCAAGTTATTTCTTTGCTTATCTGCTTATCATTTGGTAAGCAACAAATCCAAAATAACAGACTTTTAAACCGCTCTTATCTCCTTGTCATTTGGTAGGAAAATAAGGGGAGTTATTTAGTTCTTATTTCCCTATCATTTTGTAAGGAGAAAACCCAAATTAAGGAAGCTAATAAGTCTCCTTATCTCCTTACAGTTTTTCAGGGAGCAAAATCAAAATAAGCGATGTTATTTCCTGTCTTATTTCCTTACCGTTTGACAAGGAGAAAAACGAAAATAAGGGGCTTTTAAATTCGTCTTAACTCCCTATCGTTTTGTAAGCAATTAAGAAGGCTTATTGTCGTCCTTATCTGCTTGTCATTCTGCAAGGAGTAAATCCGAAATAAGAGGGCTAAAAACTTCGCTTATCTGCTTGTCATTTCTCAGGGAGTTAAGGGGGGTTATTATTGCTATTAATTGCTTGATAAATGATAGGGGGGATATATCCACTTTTCTCGGCGTTCGCTCGGAGTTCAACACACATAACCCTGCCATTTGTCAGGCATATTTACTGCCACTACCTAACCAAAACCTAAGTATTTCCTGTTTCCTTTTCCTAAACGAATAATTTTTTATCAAAACACGCGCTCCATTTATCGCACCCTTTTTTTGGAACGCTCTACTTACTTAAATCCTTGATATATCTAGCTTTTTTTAACATTTAAACCGTCTAATATGTAGTATTTGTTTGTTTTGTAAATTGCACACTACTACAAATTATCTCAGGGATCCCAAACCATTCAGCCAAAATCTATCCCCTTTTTCAATATACTTCAAAAACTTCTTATAGTGCTTATGATACCTGTCACGTTTCATATACCTTGGTCTTTCAGGGAAACCATCAAACATATATCCACCACGTCTAGGACTCCACCCTGGTTCTACCTTTCTGGCTTCTTTTAGTGCAAGCTCCCAGTAGTATTGGCAATCCGTTTTACTGCGGTTCAGGGTACTCTTGTGGATATCTAGACAAGTACCGCAACTAAAATATAAATACCGTTTATAAAGCAACCTGCACCGTCTACCACAATCAGGGCAAAGAAAGAAATATCGATTACCTCCCTTAGTACCTGCTATTCTGTCTAATTCAAATGATTCTCCACCAAAATCAATCATTAAACTATCCAAATCAATCTCTAAATATTGACCGTCCAACTCGGCTATACCCTTAGTTATTCCTCTCAGCTTCATTGATTTAGTGATTGTTTCTATTGCTAACCGCTCCATTATTTCCCCCTATATGGAAAAACCCAAAACTATTGACTTGTTAACAAAAAGGGGATTGCTCCCCTGTGTTCTACTTCAAATGCTCTGTATAACCAGCAAGGCCTTTATATTCGCCCTCTACGTCCAACTTTTGGAGTAGGCTAATACTTTCATCGCACAGCATTTCCAACGTACCAAAAGCGGTCATAGAGTCCATAGGGATAGGCTTATTAGAAAGCAAGCGATCAGCATAGTCTAATAGTTCCAGCTCGTAGTCTGTTACTTTCTCCAGTAAACTTTCAAAGTCCTCTGACTCTTTGAGTTGAAGCACGCGCTCCCGTTTGTAACGTTCCTCAAATGCTTCATCGGCCACTGGTTGGTTGTAGTAGTCTTTAAAACTGTCACAAATACGCTTGAAAGTCTTGTTTAGTTTGCTATCCTCCACATACTCAGCTACAAGCGTGCCTTTATCCTTGTGAGTTATTGAAATAGATGGCACTTCATAAGTCCCAGTCATATATCCCAGTAGCGCGTGACCTGCTACCATAGCAGTATCTAGGTCTTTAAATTCGTAAGTGAAAGTAAATGTTTTTGCTTTATCTGAAAATGTTTTTAATGTCATGTTGTTTCTCCTGTTCTGTTATTTGTATAGAACCATCACACTGGTTAGTGTATCCATATCCTCACTATTCCCCACTGTTGCCTCTGTATATTTCACGTCAATAACTTCAACGCCTGCCATAAAACCATTAACCTGGCTTTCCAAATCCTAAAGGGCTTTCTTGTATTTCTGATGAAATAGTTTAATTTTCATGTTGTTTTTCCTCTTTCTGTTCTTAAGGGTGTCACTAGTAGTTACACCATTGCAAGGGGGTCGGTACTATCTACCCCATTTTGTTACCTTCTTTAGTGATTTTGTTACCTTCTAGGTAACATAGTTCAGCCTTACTCCCCCAAAGGTTTAGACCCTTTTGTTACCATGTTACCTTCTTTTGAAGTCATAGCCCTTATATATAAAAATACTATTTTTCCCTATATAGAGAGTTAAAAACAAGGTAACAAGGTAACATTTTCCCAAAAAAGTCAGTAGTATCAAGGGTTTAACAACGTTACCTTCTTTCTAAACAAGGTAACAAGAAGGTAACATTTTTGGGTAAAAACCTAGATATACCAAGGGTTTAGGGCATAAAAAGAAGGTAACATTTTAGTCTTTAACGACAGCGTGATTAGTTTTGGATAGTTTGGTTCTTTCAAACTCTAGCGGATCTAGTTTGTCATAATCTTCAACTTTGACCCTCGCTCTTTTAAGTTTGTAATGATTGGGTGTTAACTGTTGTAAGTGTCTTATCGTTTCTTTTCCTGCCCCGTAAACATTGGGCTTGGGTATTCCCATATCTTCAGCATAATGTTTCAGCGACCTAGTTAGTATAAAAACAGGTACTACGTCCAGCTCATGCCAACCTTTTTCCATGTATTCATGCTTAACCCATGAAAGTAAGTAGTCATTATCCTCCTGGTATTCTTCTAGGAGTCCTTTAACTGCTTTAGGTTCGATAAAGTGAGTAAATGGCTCTTGATTGATAGCTTTGTAGAGGGCATATTCTAATACTTCATCATTGGCCAAAAATTCATTTTTTATCCAAGGTTTTTCCTTCTCCCCGTTAAAGTCAGCATTAAAAGGGACGATCATAATTCTACGATACCAGCCTTTTGTCTTGTTGCCCCCATTGGGGATATAATTCCCTGAAAAGATATTGAATAACTTGAATGTGGCTTCAAAGGCTGGGCGACCTTTGGGGTTGACTAGCACGGTGTCCCCACTAGTGATACTCATTAAATCCGACGGATTTTTTAAGTATTCGTTAGGTGCTTCATCCCCGATATTACAAACCTTACCTACCAAGGTCTCCAAGTTATGCTTTTCTCCGAACTGTGCAGGCTTTAAGGCTGATATATTGCTTTCCCCTATCAGGTTGATAAGGAAGCGCTGAAATGTTCCCTTACCGTTGTTACCGTCCCCGTAGAAGATGGCAAACTTATTTCGGGTATGGTTAGGGTTAATAGCTTCAAGGATAATCTGCCAAAACAGTGTTACCAGTTCACTATCATTACAAGCGATTGAGTTTAGCCAATCATCAAAAGTTTTGCCCTCTCTATCTATTGGGACTCGTTTAGGCGCGTGGTAGGCCGTGCTTATCTTACTTGTAATTACATACTTAGGACTAAAGGGGAGTAGTTCCTTAGTTTCTAAGTTGATAATGCCGTTCTGTACGGGAATAAGGTTAGCACTTTCTAAAGGTTTTCGTATCTTTGCCAATGTTCTAACCATTAACTTAATCTGTGGCCACTCTCTGGGTTTAATTCTAACGTCAAAGGTCTTACACAAAAGATTGAATAGATCATTACTAGCGGTGTAGATACCCTCGTCTAAATCATAGATATAGAGCAGGCTATAATCAGGTATATTGCTCTTGCTGATAAAAGTAAATGTGACAATCTCGCTCAGTATTTTGGCAACGGTGAATGTTTGGGGCATGGCAACCTTTTCGGTAACGTCCCCTGTGTTCTCATTTACCTTAGTTTCGGTATGTTCTGCCCGCCATTCTTCTCCAGCTTTAAAGATACGATTTTCAAGCTCTTTCATCGTCCTAGGGGGTTGTTCTTGCTCTCTGACCTCCAAGATTTCACTTTTTAGGTTTGCTAATTCTTCTAGTTCTATGGTTCTAACCTCTCTTTCTATATTCAGTCCGTGCTATACTGCTAAAAGTGCGGTCTAGCTCTTCAATAGGCAATGGTTCAACTGTCACGCTATTAGCTATCTTTGTCAGCTCGTAGGCGGTCTCTAGGTCACAATCAACCCACTTATTAAAGAGTAAACCTACAAAGCGTGTCAGTGCCACGTTTCGCCCTCCCTCGTCTCCAAAGCCATTAAAAAGTGTGTCAATGATCCTCATAGTCATTGACCTCTGGCCACTTGCTCTAGGCTTGTAAAGCTCAGTAGTTCTTTGCTTCGCTCTTGGTTCAACCTTGGGGACTGGATAATCTAGGCCATGCTCCACAACCTTTTGATAACTTGCTGGGTCGCCTGTTGTTACTGGTAGCCCTTGGAGTTGTGACCAGGTTAGACTTGCCATGTCAAAGGGTAGCCCAATCTTGTCAGCAATCTCTTTCACTACCTGCTTATAGGTTGCCTCGTTCATCACGTTGTCAGGCTTCACTACAAGGCGAAAACGGGGCTTTTCTAAGCTATGCTTAATAGTTGGGTATAAGATATAGGAGTAGCCAAATAAAGCGCTAGAAACGGCCTTTATAAATCCCTCAGACGTCCCCTGTATATCGTCATAATCAAGGAAAATCAAATCCCGATAGATTAGACTGGAGTTGTTTCGCTTGTAACTGCCATGCTTTTCTGGTGTCACTTTGCCACTGATACAGTAAGGCGCTTGTGTACGTTTAAATTCTTCAATGTTTGCCCCTTCAGGGACTACCAAAGGCTTAAAGCGTTCAATGTACTGGAACGGCTCAATTTTATCAAATGGATAGACAAGATTACTCTGAAAGCCTTTAGCCTCATAAATTGTCATACTATCGCCCCTTTTTGCGTTTCTTTTTTAACTTCTTCAGTAGCTTTTGTTCTTGGAACTGTTCCAAAGATCTGCCACGGTGCTTATACAATTTAATGTCATGATAATGGCCTCCGCCCTGTGCTGGGTGTGTGTTATATCTACCCATTTTCTACCCCCAGAAACTTCCAGATGTCAGTTATTTTATAGTAAACCTTTCTTGTATCTTCAAGCGGTGGATGGTATCGTCTTAGCCCTGCTTTTTCCCATTTTTGGAGTGTCATATATTTTATATCTAACTCGTCCATGACTTCCTGGGCTGATATTAAGCCTGTCAGTCGTGGTTTGAGTCTATCACGCGCTTCATGGTATCTTTCCACTACCTCCAGAATGCCATGCACTAGGTCTTGCTCACTTTCTCGGCTTAGGCTAAACATATCCGCCCACCTCCTTCAAGGTTTCTTTGTAGCTTTCTAGGTCGCTGTTCATCAACACCGCTAGGCGCTTTTCTTCTTCTCGTATCTGATTGTAAAAGGTTTTTGCACCGTCCAGTAGCTCCTCTTTGTTAGCTGGGATAAAATATCCTCTAAATGTCCCATGGCGAACCCCAACAATAGGAACGCTATGGCGCGTGATTAGACGACTGATAATATCTTGCACGGTTCTTTCTGCTAGTTTGGTGAGTAGGCTGATTTCTGCCCCTGTTATGGAGTTCTCAGCACC
Source organism: Streptococcus sp. SK643 (assembly GCF_000259505.1). GTDB lineage: Bacteria > Bacillota > Bacilli > Lactobacillales > Streptococcaceae > Streptococcus. The sequence continues at coordinate 62,803 of NZ_AJMM01000006.1, read as the reverse complement.
TACCTTGATTAGTCTTAATACTCGTTTGTCATTCTCTGATAGACTCATTCAGTTCCTCCTCTTCTTTGCTTTTATTCAAAAAGGTTATTTGTCCGCTCGTTACCCCTCGCAAAATATCTTTTTGAGTTTCTATGATTGTATCAAGGGTTTTCAAAATAGCTGTCTTAGTCTCTAAATCCAACGTTTGTTTTGTCAACAAGCCCATAGTTACAGCTAACTTTGTTGCATTGTCCATACACGTAGCTAGAAAAATATCTTTAGTAAAATAAGGTTCGTCTGGTATTTTTTCAATATCAGGGTATATCTTCACTGTGTAACTCATTTCATCCCTCCGTAAACTCTTACCCCTGCAAGCTGGATATATCGCCCATAATCAGGGTTTAAATCCTCGCTAGGTGTTTCTATCGCCTGTGTGCTTTCTCGCTCCATTTGGGCGCTTTTTTGGCGGTCTCGGTGGTTTAGATAAAGCAGTAAGCCAATCAATACCACCATAAAGATTACCGCTTGTGTGTTGGTCAAATCTAACTCATTCATGTTATGCCCTCGCTTGATAATTCTTAATATATTCTACTTGATCGCTTCGCTCCATATTCAACCAGTCGTCCACCTCTTCGGTGCTTACCTTTCTATCTACAAAATCAGCAATAAACTGGAAGAGGTTCGGATTTCTATCCTTGATTTCAGCCATTTGTTTATCAAATTCTGCTTGTGTCATGTTGTCTAGGTCTAGTGTCATTGCATTGCCTCCAGCTCTTTAGCGTCGTCATTGTTCAAAAGCAAAAAGGCTATTTCATTTAGACGATCGTATAGCTTTTCATTCTGGGCGTATGCTGTATCAGTGTATTTTTTAGCAAGCCATAAGAACGTGGTTGTATCATTCTGTAGTGCAAACTCAAGCCCTTCAAGAGCTAGGTTATTCATTTCTAAAACATTCATGATGTCGGTTAATTCGTTCCCTAATTCTGCTAGCTTCTTAGCCGATAATAGAACTTGTTGGCTTGATATTGCTTTTTTTGTTGTCATGTTTTTTACCTTTTTTCTATCTTTTTATACTTGCCACGATGGCTTTTTAATGCTTTTTACTATACTGGATATCCTCACACTCAAAGTTGGGCGATGGCGAGTGTGGGGGTTTTGAATGGTTGTTTCTTATACAGTTTTTCTTGTAATGAAGTTCCTCACGCTCAGAAGTTTGCCGACCGAGAGCGTGGGGCTTTTTGAGTTGTTTCTTATAACGCTAATCCTCACGCTCAGAGTCGCCAAATTGAAAGCGTGAGAAAGTACCAGTTTTAAGAGTTGGCGCTCTCCGTATGGTCAAATTGCCCTAAATATGCTATAATCTAGGTATAAATCTTTACTAAAACCTCTTTGATAATAGCTTGCCTGCTTTGTTAAATTCGTTTTAGTGTTAGTGTGAAAGGCTCTGCGGTGTGGTTATTGCTAAGCCTTTTTTTGTTGCTCTCACGCGCTTCTTTGGCGTGTTTTTTTATTTCTGAATACCATAGCCTTGATTTCTTGGTAACTCATATTCAAGCCAATCATGGCTATTACCATGTCCTCAAATGCCTGGTATTGCTCCAGCTCCTCACTGGTCAAGCTATCAATCCCATTGTAGCCCCCACGTTCCGCCATTAACTGCTTAGCGTTCCTGTCGGTTACGGCCTTTAGTAGCAGGTTGTTCATGGTGCTATGCGGGTACTTTGGGGCTTGTTCCCAATTCTCAATGCTGTCATGCAGTGTTTTTCTTTTTGGCTTTTCTAAAGCACGTTGTAGCTTGAATTTTGCTAGTTCGTCACGCATTTCAAAGAATGCTTTGACTAGGTTCTTCTTAAACTCTTTTACGGGTTCTGTATTCCGTAAGTAAGTGATCAGCAATGTTGCTTGTTGTTCATTTAAAATATAGTCCCGTACATTTTGCCCACTTTCTGAAGGTGAAATTTTAAATTGCACCTTTCCAAAGCTTTCGAAGTCCTCTCGGTGTTTATTCAGCAAAATCTTCAAATGTCTGTGCTTGATTTCTGCACATTCTGCCACAATACTGCTCAGTGTATACGGCTCTTTTTTACCGTCCATGTAGACTAGTTCCATTAGTTAGCTCCTTTTCGTTCTCTTCCGGGAACATTTTTTGTAAAAAAAATTCCTAATTCATTAACACTATATCCCAAAATATTGCCAAACTCAGCAAGTTCATCAGCTCCAAAAGGGACAACTCCATTTTCCCTCTTTGCGTAAGGAGCTCGTGATTTCCATCCCATTTTTTCAGCGACTACATCTTGAGTATACCCTTTGGCAATACGTTCTGCTTTAATGCGTCTCAAATCTAATTCCATAAATTTCCACCTTTCTTTTTTTAAATACGTTCCCGAAAAGGAACAAGATAAGTATAATATTTTCGTTCTCGTTTGTCAACAATAAAATTCAATATCTAGACAATAAAATATTTTTATAGTTATCCTTGTGCTTCTTTGGGAACGGTGTTATAATAAAATTAAAATAAAGAGGAGGGTTATAAAATGCGTTCTAATAGTGAAATTGTAGATATTATTATCTCTGAAAAAGACAAGAAAGGCCTTTCTCTTAGCGAATTGGCTAGGAGGACTGGAATAGCAAAATCTGCTATGTCCAGATATTTAAATAAAACAAGACAGTTTCCTCTCAATAAAGCTCAAGACTTTGCTGACGTTTTAGAAATATCTGTAGAATATCTTTTGGGATATAGTGAAGAACCTTTTGATGAAGAATATTACATTAATAAATCAAACGAAGCTCTCGAAGAACTTTCTGTACAATTAACTGGATATAACGAGCAATACAATTCTATTAAGGATTTACTATATGATAAATTACAAGACTTAAATAATATTCTCAATGAAGAAAAAATACATAGGAAAGAAGCTATAACTACGCTACTTTCAATAAAAAAACTTGTGGATAATTTTAATGGTGTAGTTGAACTTATTACATCTACAAAAGATAATTATCTATCATCCAAAATATTTAAAATGATGATGGAAGATTCTAGAGATCTTAATAAATACTTAAAAGTTGTAAACGAAGAAATGGAAAAACTAGTGGAAGAACTAAATAAATTAGAAGCTGAAAATAAAAAATTAAAAACTGAAAATTAATCCCCCACATTAACCAATTGCACCTCTTCTCCCACTCTCTATTTTGCAAAAACAGGGGAAATTGAAGAATAGAAAGCCGATTTTACAAACTAAAGCGCAAAAAACCTCAATTCTTATATGTATCGAAACCATAGCAAACCATAGCACTACTATTTTTCTTTAGGGAGTCCGAAAAGTCCGATTATGCCCCAAAGCATACCCACGCGCCACAATGTTCAACAATCCTGAAGCGCGTGGATTCTCGTGGTTCGCTCGTGCTTCAAGCCTATATAAGCCCCATATCTACTAATTTTGTTGATGTCAACAAATGTCAACCACTTACAATATTTTAGAAAGGATCTCATGAACGAATTACAATTCTTAATCTATACCGCTGATAACGATAGCGAGACAGCTAGTGTCATCATCAAAGGCGAAACTATCTGGGCTAGTCAGAAAGAAATGGCTAGACTTTTCGATGTCGGTGTTCCTGCAATTAGTAAACACCTAAAAAATATCTTTGAAGAGGGCGAATTAGAAGAAAAGGTGGTTGTTTCCAAAATGGAAATAACCACAAAACACGGTGCAATTGCTGATAAAACCCAAACTAAGGATGTCAGCTACTACAACCTTGACGCCATCATTTCAGTTGGTTACCGTGTCAATTCCCAAAAAGCTACGAGATTTAGACAGTGGGCTACTTCAGTACTTCGTGAGTACATGATAAAAGGGTTCGCCATGGATGACAACCGTCTGAAACAAGGCGAAAACTTGCTGGAAAAAGACTATTTCCGTGAGCTGTTGGAGCGCGTGCGCTCTATCCGGGCTAGTGAACGCCGTATATGGTTACAGATTACAGATATTTTTGCCGAAATCTCTATCGACTATGATCCACAAAGTACGTTGACTAAGCAATTCTATGCTGATGTACAGAATAAGTTTCATTATGCAATCACTGGCCAAACTGCTGCGGAAATTATCTACACGAAAGCAGACCATACAAAAGACAACATGGGGCTTACAACATGGAAAAACTCCCCTAACGGTCGCATACTGCAAGCAGATACCCAAATAGCAAAGAATTACCTTTCAGAAACAGAAATCCGTTCCCTTGAAAGAGGAATATCTAGCTATTTTGATTACCTGGAAAGACAGATAGAACAGCGAAAAGCTCAGACAATGCAACAACTAGCCCAAAGCATTGACCGCTTTTTGACTTTCCAAGAATACGATATTTTAGAAGGTCATGGGAAAATCACTTCCAAGGTTGCGAAAGATAAAGCAAAAGCAGAATACCAACTATTCAACAAAACTCAAAAGATAAACTCGGACTTTGAAAAAACTTTAAAACAGCTAACTGACGATAAAAAACTTTAAATACAGGCCTGTTTACTATAAACAAGCCCATATTAGCCCCATATCCGCCTTGTTTTTTATTCTGGTATTATTTACCGTCTGACTCTTTAAAATCGAATACAGGGCAAACTATGAAGCCCTAGCATGATATAAAACCTTTTTGATAATGGCTTGCCTGCTGATGTATTTTAGAAAGGTTTAAATCATGAAAATAACTGAAGTTATAAAAAAAGACGGTAGCAAAGTTTACCGTGCTAATGTATATTTAGGAGTTGACCAGGTAACAGGAAAGAAAGTCAAAACCAAAGTAACAGGTCGGACACAAAAGGAAGTTAAGCAGAAAGCCAATCAAGAAAAAATAGCTTTTCAAAAAGCAGGATCTACCAGACAAAAGGCTATTACCATAAAAAACTATCAAGAATTGGCAACTCTCTGGTGGGAAAGCTATAAGAATACAGTTAAGCCAAACACTCAAGGAAACGTTAGAGCGCTAATAGATAATCACATATTGCCTACTTTCGGGGAGTATAAGCTCGATAAGCTCACTACTCCACTTATTCAGTCAATTATCAATAAACTTGCTGATAAGGCTAATAGGGGGGAAGAGGGCGCTTTTCTACACTATGATATGATACACGCTTTAAACAAACGTATCTTACAGTATGGCGTAACCATGCAAGCAATACCGTCCAATCCTGCGCGTGATGTGGTTTTACCTCGTAACACTCAGAAAGCAAAGCGACAAAAGCTAAAGCACTTTGATAATCAAGAGTTAAAAAAGTTTCTTGTTTATCTCGATAATTTAGATAGTTGTAAATATCGTTATTACTATGACGCAACGCTCTATAAGTTCCTACTGGCTACTGGTTGCCGTATCAATGAAGCTCTAGCGCTTAGCTGGTCTGATATTGACTTAGACGGTGCCGTTGTACACATCACCAAAACACTAAATCGGGATTTAGAAATCAATAGCCCAAAATCTAAGGCTAGTTATCGGGATATAGATATAGATCAAGCGACTGTTAGCATGCTGAAACAATACAAGCTACGCCAAACTAAAGAAGCTTGGAAGATAGGGCAACGTGAAAGTGTCGTATTTTCTGACTTCATTCATGAATATACTAGCATTGTAAAACTTAAAAAAAGATTACTAACACATTTTAAGCGTGCTGACGTTCCTAACATTGGCTTTCACGGATTCCGGCACACTCACGCTAGTCTCTTGCTTAACTCTGGAATACCATACAAAGAACTCCAACACCGTCTAGGTCACTCTCAAATCAGCATGACCATGGACACATATAGCCACCTCTCAAAAGAGAACGCAAAAAAAGCAGTATCATTCTACGAAACTGCACTAAAAGCACTATAAGGGGAGCAAAAAGGGGAGCAAATTCAAAAATTAACAATTCAAGACAAAGCAAAAAGCCAATAGCAACAGGGTTTTTGTTAGATTTATTTTAAAAAAGGTTCATTTTTCTACAAACTAGTTATCTTTTAAACTCCTTTTATAAAGGCTTTATTTTTCTGCTATAATGATAAAAAAACTAAGGAAATAATATGAAACCAATACTTGAAACCATCGATACCCGATTTGGCACTGCTAGTAAGCACGCCTTTTCTCAGGGAAATACCCTGCCATACACAGGCGTGCCTTTTGGGATGAATTACTTTGTACCCCAGACTAGTGATCAGAGGGGATCTTGGTTTTTCGATCCGCATCTGCCCATCTTTCAGGGGATTCGGTTAACCCACCAGCCTAGCCCTTGGATTGGGGACTACTCTTGGCTCCTTCTGACACCTGTCACAGGCCGGCTAGGTGGAGACAGCCTTTTCCATCGTCAGTCCTCTTATGACCTAGATAGTGCTTGCTTTCAGCCTCATTATTTGAAGTTCTTTTCTCTGCGCTATCAGATTGAGACTCAGCTAACACCGACTTGCTATGGTGCTTCTATTCGTTTGAAACAAAAGCAAGGTAAATCCCTCTCCCTCTATCTTCACGCAGCAGATGAACTAATCGTGGAGAAAGTAGATGAGCGAACTCTTGCCCTGCGACAAGAAGGAAAAACTGAAACCAACAAAAATCCACTGATACTGTTCACTTCCCTGCAGATGAATACGGATATTCTTTCTGTCAGACAAGAAGAGGGAGACTGGCGAATCGACCTAGCAGATAGTCAAATCGAGATTCAGCTAGCCACTTCTTTCATCTCTCCTGCTCAAGCACTGCTTAATCTACCTCAAGAAGATTTTGATAACTGTAAAGCAAATGCCCAAGCGGACTGGGAAAATCTCCTCCATCGTTTTGACGTTATAGAGACAGGAAGGGCTGACCGAACCTTCTTTGATCACTGCCTTTACAGACTCTTCCTCTTCCCACAGACTTTTTATGAGATTGATGAATCAGGGCACGCCATCCACAAGGATCTGGCTACTGGAACTGTCAAGCCTGGTGTCCTCTTCAGCAACAATGGTTTCTGGGATACCTTCCGCACCACCTTCCCCCTCTTTGCCCTTATCATACCGGAACACTACCACCGTTTTTTAGAAGGTTTTCTCAATAGCTACCACGATACTGGTTTCCTTCCAAAATGGCTGGCTCCAGATGAGCGTGGCATGATGCCTGGCACTCTTATAGATGGCATTATAGCAGATAGCGCCTGCAAGGACATGACCCCCGACTTGGAAGAAGAACTCCTCCAAGCCATGCTTGAAACAGCTAGCAAGTCCGACCCTCTCGGCATCAATGGTCGTCACGGACTAGAGCAATACCACGATCTGGGCTACCTTTCTACAGACCACCACGAAAGCGTCAGCCACACCCTAGACTATACCTATAGTGACTTTTGTATCGCAAGCTGTGCCGAAAAACTAGGGCAAATAGAGATTGCTGAGACTTATAAGACTACTTCACACAATTACCGACATCTATTTGATACTGAAACAGGCTATATGCGTGCGCGTGATAACCAAGGAAACTTCCGTCCTGACTTCTCTCCTTATAGTTGGGGGCGCGACTATGCCGAATGCTCTGCCATCCAAGCAACTTTAGGCGTCCTCCACGACATCCCAGACTTAATCCAGATTATGGGTGGAAAAGAAGCCTTTAGTCGCTACCTTTTGAAAGCCTGTCAGGAGGCTCCCCTCTTTGAGACAACAGGCTATGGCTACGAGATTCACGAAATGAGCGAAATGGCTACTGCTCCTTTTGGGCAACTCGCCATTTCTAACCAACCAAGCTTCCACATTCCTTATCTATTCCGTTACAGCAACTACCCTGACTACACTGCCCTTCTCATCAAGACTCTCCGTCAGAAGGCCTTTCACCCAAGTTGGGAAGCCTATCCTGGCGATGAAGACAATGGCAGTCTCTCAGCCTGGTATATCTGGTCAGCTCTCGGATTTTATCCGACCTGTCCAGGAAAACCAAGCTATGATCTCGGAATCCCTCTCTTTGACCACCTCCGAGTCTATCTTGCCAAAGAAGATAAATGGTTGGATATCTATACTGAGCAAAACCACAGTCATTTCAACTTTGTCAAAGACTGTCAACTCGACAATACCGAGGTGACTAGCATCCAACACCAAGGCCTCTTAAAAGCTGAACAACTAACCTTCACCCTTAGCTGGTTACCAAGTCATCGCTAAATAACAAAAAGAAATCTGCAATCCCCAATGTTATCCACAAGTTGTGAATAACTATCTCAAACTGTTCTTAACTCTTTAGTTATAGGAATTAAAACTACTTTATAAACCTCGAAAGCTACTAAAGCGATTAGATAAATAAGAATTTTAACGGGAATAATCAGAAGTTATCCACATTTATCCACAGCCTGTTAATAACTTTTGTGAATTTCACTTTTTACAATTGGATATTCACTTTCACGATCGCAGAAAAAAGAGCCTAAAGCAGGCTCTTTTTTATATCATTTTTTATCAGCTTTTAGAGCTGACAAAATTTGTGTACGGATATCATCTACACCATTTGGCGTATTTGGTAAAAAGATAGTTTGATTGCCTTTTGCAGCAAAAGTGTTCAAAGTATCTAAATACTGGTTGGTCAAGAGGATGGACATGATTTGTTCTTCTGTCATACCAACATTAGCTTCTTTGAGTTCTGTGATAGACTCTGCTAGTCCATCCACAATCGCCTTACGTTGTTGGGCAATCCCCACACCATGAAGGCGGTCTTTTTCTGCTTCTGCTTCTGCAGCAGTAACAATTTTAATCTTGTCAGCTTCAGCCAACTCTTGCGCAGCAACCCGCTTACGTTGGGCCGCATTGATCTCATTCATAGACTGCTTGACTTCTGCATCTGGTTCGACCTTGGTAATCAAGGTTTTCACGATAATGTAGCCGTAAGTTGTCATTTCATCAGCCACTTGATGTTGCACTTCAAGGGCAATTTCATCTTTTTTCTCAAACAACTCATCCAAGGTCAATTTAGGAACAGAAGAACGAAGAGCATCTTCGATATAAGACTTGATCTGAGATTCTGGACGTGTCAATTTATAGTAAGCATCTGTCACGCTCTGCTCATTGACACGGTATTGAGTCGCCACATTTAGCATAACGAAAACATTATCCTTGGTCTTGGTTTCAACTACAATATCACTCTGCAATAAACGCAGTTGGATGCGAGCTGCAATCGAATCAATTCCAAAAGGCATTCTCAGATGAATCCCACTATTAGCTGTCTTTTGGTATTTCCCAAAACGCTCAATAATCACGACCGACTGCTGACGGACCACATAAACTGTACTCAGCATGACTAGCCCCAAGAGGAGCACACAAACCACCACAAAAATTAGGAAAAAAACTGTCATCATTGTGACCTCCATCGTTATATTTTCCTGTATTATAGCACATTTAAAGAAGGAGAGGCAGTTTTTACTGCGATTTTTCCTGAAATATTAACTATTGAAGAAAATAGTAGTCATAGTTTTTAGTTTATAGATTTAAACTCCATCTTCCTATTCAATTTCATTATAAAACACCCCAAAAATTTGACTTCTCTGCCCAACTTCTGGGGTATAGTTCAACATTTGTATAAATTTAGTTTTTCTTTTAAACTAAATTTATAAAGTACTCTATCATATAGGTATATAGTCCTTATTTGGAGTCTATTTTCTAGCTAAAACAACTCTTTATAAAAGGCAATCGTTTCTTCTAAAGTTGGCATAAATGGATTACCCGGTGCACAAGCATCAATCAAGGCATTCTTAGAAAGGTATTCAAAGTCGAAATCTTTTTCTTCGATACCTAGTTCAGTTAGTTTCTTAGGAATACCTACTGTTTCAGAAAGCTTCTCAATCTCAGCAATTGCATAATCGGCACACTCTCCATCTGATTTACCTTCTACATGAAGTCCCAAGGCTTTAGCAACATTACGGAAAGCTTCTGGTACACGTTTAGCATTTTCACGTTCCACAACTGGAAGAAGCATGGCACAGCATACACCATGAGGCAAATTATATACTGCACCGAGTTGGTGAGCCATTGAGTGAACATAGCCAAGACCAGCATTATTAAAGCTCATACCACCAAGGAAGATGGCATTGACCATACCTTCACGCGCTTCAATGTCGTGTCCATTTGCTACGGCACGAGGAAGGTATTCCTTGATAAGCTCAATGGCTCCAATAGATAGTTTCTTGGTTACATCATATGCTCCTGGTGTTACCAAGGCTTCTACAGCATGAGTCAGAGCATCCATACCTGTCGCAGCAGTTAGATCTTTAGGTTTTGATAGCATCAATTCAGGGTCATTGACAGAGACTAGAGCAAGACTGTTTTTATCAACCATTACCATTTTGACCTTGCGTTCTTCATCTGTAATCACGTAGTTAATCGTAATCTCTGCAGAAGTTCCTGCCGTTGTATTGATAGCCACAACTGGCAAACCTTTTTTAGCAGACTTATGGAGACCTTCATAATCCTGTGGTTTCCCACCATTTGTGGCGATAACCGAAATACAGCTAGCCGCATCCTGTGGCGAACCACCCCCTACACTAATGATGAAATCACAAGTATTTTCTTGCAAGGCACATACACCATCTGTAACATTTTTACAAGTCGGATTTGGCTCCACATCACTAAAAATCACATACTCAATTCCTTCAGCATCTAGTGGTTTTAAAATCTTAGGCAAAATGTCACTTCCTTCGATGAACTTATCTGTCACCAAAAGTGCTTTTTTGTAACCAAGTTCCTTGATATAAGGACCTACTTCATTTACAACACCTTTACCAATAAGATTGACTGCTGGAACATAAAATGTAGCCATACGTATTTCCTCCTGCGCTCTGCGCTATTTATTTACCATCATTATATTACTTTTTGTATCCGTTTTCAATTGTTTGTGAAATATTTATCAAACGTTTTTAAAAGGAGAAAAAATGAGTTATTATTTGTGAGATTCTTTTTCAATATGATACTGTGGTTCTTGAAACAAAATTGCATCTACCCAAGATAACAGCTATAGGTTATCCCCCGACACCTGAAACAGACTACGCATCAGCCACTATTTCAAAAAACCGACTAGCTCCTATGAACTAGTCGGTTTCTCATCAATGCGCCAACATTTCTTGGGCGATTTCTTGTCCAGATAGATTATCTGGGTAGTAGGTTGGCCAGTTATCCATTTCTTCAAAGAGGGATTCTTGGCTTGTACCTCCAAAGAAGATATGGAAATGTTCTGCCTTCACTGGGGCGATATTGTGGTCACTAAACTGAACATATTTGAACTGTCCAGCGTCTGCATCTGTGGCTTCAAAGAGGAAGCGCACGCCACGATTACCTTTCTTGTAAGTTAAGATTTTCTTACCAACATACTTGTAGGTGAATTTCTTACTTTGTCCACCTTGAACAAATTCTATAGTATTATCAGTAATGTTAATCTTAGTCACATCTGTCTGATAGCCTTTTGTATAGTAGGCCTTGTACTCAGCCTGAGTCATCTTACCAGTCAACTTAGCCTTGTAATCAAAGACCTGATCAAACGTACCATCTTCAAGGAAAGGATAAACTGATTGCCAGTTACCTGCATAGTCACTCAAGGTGCGGTCCTTGACAGCTGCATCTTCAAAGTAACCATTTTGGACTGTCTTGGTATCCTCTGCCTTTTCAGGCTCGATTGCTGGGCCTTCTTGGTCCGTTGTTTGTTTAAGAGCCTTGAGATTTTTCTCCATCACGGAAATATAGTTTTCGCCAGCCTTGGTGTCCTCTTCTGTCAGACTTTCTAAAGGATTGAGGACATCTGTTTTGACACCTGCTTCTTTTGAAAGTGTGTTAGCAAGGGCTTGTGAGGCATTTTCTTCAAAGTAGATATAAGCAATTTTATTTTTCTTGACGTACTCTGTCAATTCTGCCAAACGTACAGCTGATGGTTCTGCATCTGGAGAGAGGCCTGAGATTGCAACTTGTTTGAGTCCATAGTCCAAGGCGAGGTAGTTAAAGGCTGCATGTTGAGTCACAAAGCTCTTTTGTTTAGCTTGAGATAAACCTTCTGCATAAGCCTTATCCAAGGCTTGTAATTTTTCGATATAGGCAGCAGCATTCTTCTCAAAGGTCTCTTTTTTATCCGGATAATCTGCTGATAAGCTGTTACGGATGTGCTCTACTAGTTTAATGGCACGAACTGGTGATAACCAAACATGGGGATCGTACTCATGGTGATGGCCTTCTTCTCCATGGTCATGGTCTCCCTCTTCTTCCTCACCACCTGGCAAGAGCAACATATCACCTGTCGCCTTGATGGTTTTCACCTTTTTCTTATCCAAGGTATCTAGTAATTTAGGGACCCATGTTTCCATATTTTCATTTTCATAAACGAAGGTATCTGCGTCTTGGATTTTGGCAACTGCCTTGGCAGACGGTTCATATTCATGGGGTTCTGTGCCAGCACCGATGAGGAGTTCTACATTAGCAGTATCCCCTGCGACTTGCTTGGTAAATTCATAGACAGGGTAAAAGGTTGTCACGATATTTAGTTTGCTATCTGCCTGCTTTTGATTGGAACAAGCCACTAAAAACAAGGCACATAAACTGGCTAGCAATAAGCTAATTTTTTTCATGTTCATTTCCTATTTGATAAAACGTCTTACTAAACTGATGAGTAAAAAGACAGTTACAAAAATAATGGTAATACTTGCACTTGCAGGTGTTTCTGCATAGTAGGAAATGTAAAGTCCTGCTACCATTCCCAAAAAACCAATAGCACTAGCAAGCAGCATAACCGATTTAAAGTTTTTCCCCAGGCGCAGGGCAATACTAGCTGGCAAGACCATAATTGTCGATACTAGAAGTGCTCCCGCAGCAGGAATCATAAGGGCAATAGCCACACCTGTTACCATGTTAAAAAGAATGGACATGGTACGAACAGGCAAGCCATCCACAAAGGCCGTATCTTCATCAAAGGTCAGGATATACATTGGACGAAGAAAGAGAAAAGTCAAGATCAAAACAACCGCAGCAATGACAAAGAGGGAAATAACCTGCTCTTCACTAATCGTCACGATGGAACCAAAGAGATATTGGTCCAAACTCATCGAACTGGAGCTTTTACCCTTACTCATGACAATCAGAGAAACAGCTAGTCCTGTCGACATGAGGATAGCTGTCCCGATTTCCATAAAGCTCTTGTAAACCGTACGGAGATACTCAAGAAAGACCGCAGCAATCAAGACAATAGCAATCGTAGAAACAGTCGGAGAAATCCCCAGAACCAGACCAAAGGCTACACCTGACAGCGAGACGTGGCTGAGGGTATCACTCATCAGACTCTGACGACGCAAAATAAGGAAGGTTCCCAATACTGGCGAGAAAAGACTCATAGCAATAACGGCCAGAAAGGCACGCTGCATAAAGTCATAAGATAATAAACTAAGCATGGCCTACCTCCTGATCATTCTCATGAACGTTGAAACAGCGCCATGGCGAATCTTGGTTACGAACTAGATGAATATTGCGGTCCGCATAGTCCTTAACTTCTTCAGGATCATGGGTAATCATCAAAACAGCCTTGCCGTGATGATGGGCGCTATGGTGCATGAGTTCGTAAAATTCATTTTTACTGCCTGCATCCATCCCCGTTGTCGGCTCATCTAGGATAAACACATCTGGATCCGAAGCAAACATACGCGCAATCACCGCTCGCTGCTTTTGTCCCCCAGATAGAGACCCCAAGCGTTTATCTCGATGTTCCCACATACCAACTGAGTCCAGACTAGCCTTGATATGCTCCTCATCATGAGCATTCAAACGACGGAACCATCCCTTTCTCGGATAACGACCAGATTTGACAAATTCATACACCGTACTAGGAAAACCTGCATTAAAACTGGCAATTTGCTGAGGCAGGTAGGCAATTCGCAATTTTTTACCCTGCGTATTTGTCTTTGAAATAGTCACCTTTCCAATGCGTGGCTGAAGGATTCCAAGACTGGCCTTGATTAGTGTCGTCTTAGCCGCCCCATTCTCCCCCGTCAAGGTAACAAATTCCCCACTATCAACACTGTAGTTGATATGTTCCAAAACCGGCTCCTTATCATAATAGAAGGATAAATCCTCTACCGTAATATATCTCATTATTTGATTTCTCCTACTAAAGCAGTCAAAAACCGCTGAATCACTTTTTGTTCATTTGGAGTAAACTGAGTCGCCACATGTTCATAGGTTAAAAGTGTATGCTCATGGTGATGATGGTGCTCTTCTGCGATTGGACGAGCCAAATCTGTCAACTGATAAAAAATCACACGCGCATCCTTAGGATCCTTGGACGTCTCAAGCATCCCTTCCTTAACCAGTGATTTAATAGCTTTGGTTACAGCCGCCTGGCTAACATTCAAGCGTCGTGCCAATTCTGAATTTGTTAAAGATTCCTCCGACAAGAGCATGAGGATATGCTCCTGAGTATTGGTTAAAGCAACCTCACTTGTACAATGGCCTACCAAGATTTCATGCTGATTTTCAGCCTGCAAAATCACCTCATTCAAAAAGCTGTCAATATCCTTAGCTAGCTGTCTCATGTCTTACTCCTTTCCTAGTGTTTGCTCTATCTCTAATAGAAAAACAAGAGGCGTTAATTATTTACCGGTTAATTATATCACAAACCAAAGAGGAATAAAAGACCTTGAGATGACTATTTTGGATGAGCTACCAATTAAACTCACAGGTATGCCCCCACTAAACTTGACTATCCGTTTCTTACCTGCAGACCTAAAAAAGCTTTATCCTAAAAGATTGTCAATCAAAAAAACTAGCAACCATACCTCAAGAAAGGAACCTTACCAACTTTATTCTCTAAAACATTACCACAAAACAAGATAAGTTTGCCAGTAAACTTCTATATTGACATCATAGTACTCTGAACAACAAAAAAGAGAGGACTATAGTTGTCCTCTCCCATTTTGGCTTTCAAGTTCTAATATTTTATATAAAATCTTAAGATTCTTTAACTTCTAGTAAACCAATTTCGCCATCCTCACGACGATAAATAACATTCGTTGTATGGTCTTCAACATCTACAAAGATAAAGAAATCATGACCCAATAAATCCATTTGTAGAATTGCTTCTTCCAAATCCATTGGTTTTAAGTCAATTTGTTTTGAACGAACAACTCTAGACTGAACAACATTTGAATCTTCAACCAAAGCATCTGTAAATAATTGACTTGTTGCAACCTTATTTTTATTTTTACGTTCGATTTTAGTTTTATTTTTACGAATTTGACGGTCAATCTTATCTGTTACAAGATCAATTGATCCATACATATCTTGAGAGACATCTTCTGCACGAAGAGTAATAGATCCAAGTGGAATTGTTACTTCTACTTTAGCAGTTTTTTCACGATACACTTTCAAATTAATCCGAGCATCAAGCTCTTGTTCTGCTTGAAAGTACTTTTCGATCTTTTCGAGTTTAGAAACTACATAATCACGAATTGCTTCTGTTACTTCTAGGTTTTCACCACGGATACTATATTTAATCATATGAGTACCTTCTTTCTAAACATTTTTGTTTTTATATGTTTATTATAACGCTTTCATCTTAATTTTGCAATTTTTTCCTCATCTTGCAAGTGAAAATGTTTTTACATCTTCAGTGCCTGCTGCTTCCAACATTCTCTTAATACGATTGGCAGTTGAACCTGTAGTATAAATATCATCGATAAGTAATATTTTTTTAGGAATACTAACATCATTTTTGATAAAAAAAGGAAGTTTCGTAGCCAAGCGTTCTAAACGATTTTTTGAAGAACTAGCCTTTTCTTCTCTTTTACCTAATATATCCTTGTATGAATATCCTGCTGCTTCCACCAAGCCAATAACCTGATTAAAGCCTCTTTTATAATATCTTTCAGAACTTAATGGAATGACTACAAACTGATAATCCTTATACTTTCTGAATTCCTCAGATAAATATGATGCAAAAACTTTTCTTAGGAGATAGTCTCCATTAAACTTATATCGACTAAAAAAATCTTTCATAGCTTGATTATAGATAAAAATAGCATGATGATCGGCTCGTATCCCTTCTTTACACCAATATTGACAATCTTGACACTTGGTTGACACACCTGTTTTCATACAGTTTGGGCAATGCTCTTCACTAATTTTCTCGAATCCAGATAAACAATCTACGCAAACATTATTTTCTTTATTCTTTAAAAGTAATAAACTTCTAAAGGTTAAATCCTTCTTTATACTCTGTCCACATAACAAGCAGCTCACAAATCTGCCTCCTTATTCATCTGTCTAATCTCCTTAATAGCCTTCTTAATGGAAACATTCAAACCGTCATGAAAGAAAACCAATTCTCCTGTTGGTCTGTCCATACTCCGACCGACACGTCCTCCAATCTGTATTAAACTAGACTTGGTAAAGAGACGATGATTCGCTTCTACTACAAAAACATCTACACGAGGAAAAGTCACTCCACGCTCTAGAATAGTTGTACTGATGAGTATAGTCAGTCCCCCATCTCTAAATGCTTGTACCTGCTCTAATCGATCTTCCGTAACTGAGGACACAAAACCAATTTTTTCATGAGGAAACTCCTTCTGCAAGACTTCTTTTAATTTCTCACCTTTCTCAATTTCTGATGCAAAAAGTAGCAATGGAAAACCAGTACTTCTCTGCTTATCAATATAGGACTTTAACTTTGGCGACAAACACCCCTTATCTAAATATCTTTCAAAATCAGATAGCCAGACAGGTTTTGGAATAATCAACGGATTTCCATGAAATCGTCTTGGCAAGCTTAACCTCTTTAACTCTCCTAAACGGACTTTCCTATCTAACTCATCGGTAGAAGTCGCTGTTAAAAAGATTCTCATGCCATTCTCCTTTACACTATTCTTTACAGCATAGTAAAGAATTGGATTGTCAACATAAGGAAAAGCATCTACCTCATCTACTATCAGTAAATCAAAAGCTTGATAAAACTTTAATAATTGATGTGTCGTTGCAACAACTAATGGTGTTCTAAAATACGGCTCTGATTCTCCATGTAGGAGGGCTATCTCACAAGAAAAATCATTCTGTAATCTCTTATATAACTCTAAACAAACATCTATTCTCGGACTGGCCAAACATACCGCACCACCAGCATTAATGACTTTAGCCACAACTTGATAAATCATTTCCGTCTTTCCAGCTCCCGTCACCGCATGAACCAAGGTTTCCTCCTTATTATCTACTGCTTGGAGCAATCCTTTTGATACCATATCTTGAAAAGGCGTTAACTGACCTCGCCATTTTAGAACATCTTGTTCAGGAAAATCTTCCTGAGGAAAATAGTATAGATCTTGATCACTCCTTACACGCTTCATCAGCAAACATTCCCTACAATAGTAAGCCCCAATGGGCAAATACCAGTCTTCCAAAATAAGACTATTACAACGTTGACAGACAAGCCTTCCTTTATCTTTTTTCATACTCAAAATTTTTTCAGCAGACTGACGCTCTTCTTCAGTTAATTCTTCCTCAGTAAATAAGCGACCGAGATAATTTGGATTTACTTTCATACTTCTTTATTCGTAAAAACCTAGCACTTTAGATGTTTTTTTAGTACAATATCATTATGGAATTTAGAACTATTAAAGAATATGGACAAGTCCAAGAAGAAATCAAAAAATCACGCTTTATCTGTCATGTCAAACGTGTCTATAGTGAAGAGGAGGCTCGCGACTTCATCACTGCTATCAAGAAAGAACACTACAAAGCTACTCATAACTGCTCTGCTTTTATTATTGGTGAACGTAGTGAAATCAAACGTACTAGTGACGATGGAGAGCCTAGTGGTACTGCTGGTGTACCTATGCTAGGGGTGCTTGAAAATCATAATCTAACCAACCTTTGTGTGGTTGTGACACGATACTTTGGAGGCATTAAATTAGGAGCTGGAGGACTCATCCGTGCATACGCTGGTAGTGTTGCCTTGGCCGTCAAAGAAATTGGCATCATCGAAATCAAAGAGCAGGCTGGCATAGCTATTCAAATGTCCTACGCTCAATACCAAGAATATAGTAATTTCCTTAAAGAACATAATCTCATAGAACTAGAAACAAACTTTACAGACCAAATCGATACTATGATTTATGTTGATAAGGAACAAAAAGAAAATATCAAAGCCACACTCGTAGAATTTTTTAATGGGAAAGTTACTTTAACTGATAAAGGTTTACGAGAAGTTGAAGTTCCTGTAAACTTAGTGTAAATAAAGGATAGAAATATGGCATTTGGAAAATTCATTCAAGGACTCGCTGGTAACTTTAGCGAGCAAAATAAAGAAACTCTTACCAAAGAATATGGACAATATCTACTAGATAATGAAGAAATTCAAAGTGGATATAAACTTATCCGTGATTCTATTATATTTACAAATATCCGTATCATCTTTACAGATA
Source organism: Streptococcus sp. SK643 (assembly GCF_000259505.1). Taxonomy (GTDB): domain Bacteria; phylum Bacillota; class Bacilli; order Lactobacillales; family Streptococcaceae; genus Streptococcus. Next base: position 44,430 of record NZ_AJMM01000006.1, on the reverse strand, counting down.
AACAAGGCGCTACTGGTCGCAAGATGTCCGTTAAATCCATCTTTTTGATGAACATTGTTAACGTTGAAATGGAAACTGCAGGAGCAGGAATAGATGATAGTGAAATTACTATTACTTATTTAGAAAACGTCTTTCTAAAAGCACATAATGAGCATTTTAATGCTCATAAATTTGAATTCCCTAAGAAAACGAATATCGTTCCACTTTACACCTATTTACTAGAATTAGCTTATCACAATCGCTTGAAAATTAATGGCTTAGACCTGTGATATAAAAAAATCCTATCACTTCGATAGGATTTCTATATTTTACAAATGCTATAGATAGCGTTATACTAGAAATATCTTATACAAAGAGGTATTCACATGTCTATTTATAACAACATTACTGAATTAATCGGTCAAACTCCGATTGTTAAACTCAACAACATTGTGCCAGAAGGTGCTGCAGATGTCTATGTAAAGCTTGAAGCATTCAACCCTGGTTCTTCTGTAAAAGATCGTATTGCTCTTAGCATGATTGAAAAAGCTGAACAAGACGGTATTCTTAAACCAGGTTCTACAATTGTTGAAGCAACAAGTGGAAATACTGGTATTGGACTTTCATGGGTAGGTGCTGCTAAAGGGTATAAAGTTGTTATTGTTATGCCTGAAACTATGAGTGTAGAACGACGTAAGATTATCCAAGCTTATGGTGCTGAACTCGTCCTAACTCCTGGTAGTGAGGGAATGAAAGGCGCTATTGCTAAAGCTCAAGAAATCGCTGCTGAACGTGATGGTTTCCTTCCTCTTCAATTTGACAATCCAGCTAATCCAGAAGTACACGAAAGAACAACAGGAGCTGAAATACTAGCTGCTTTCGGTAAAGATGGACTAGATGCCTTTGTTGCTGGAGTGGGTACCGGTGGAACGATTTCTGGTGTTTCTCATGCACTCAAAACAGCAAATTCAAGCATTCAAGTTTTTGCAGTAGAAGCAGATGAATCTGCTATTCTATCTGGTGAAAAACCTGGTCCTCACAAAATTCAAGGTATCTCAGCTGGATTTATTCCTGATACACTTGATACAAACGCTTATGATGGTATCGTTCGTGTAACATCAGACGATGCTCTAGCACTCGGCCGTGAAATTGGTGGAAAAGAAGGATTCCTTATTGGTATTTCTTCAGCTGCAGCTATCTACGGAGCCATCGAGGTTGCCAAGAAATTAGGTACAGGTAAAAAAGTTCTTGCTCTAGCACCAGATAACGGAGAACGTTATTTGTCTACAGCACTCTATGAATTTGAAGTGTAGTCTCCTAAATGCACTTAGCCCTTATTATAGGGCTTTTTATTTATATCTTGAAAAGTAGAATTCTCTCCCTAGAGAAATCTACTTCATAGAAAAAAGGAAGCAATTTGGCTTCCTTTTTATTATTAGTTATTCAAGGCTGCTGCCATTGTAGCTGCAACTTCAGCTTCGAAGTCGTTTGCAGCTTTCTCGATACCTTCACCAACTTCAAAGCGAGCGAACTCAACTACTGAAGCGTTAACTGATTCAAGGTATGCTTCAACTGTCTTGCTGTCATCCATGATGTAGACTTGTGCAAGAAGTGTGTAAGCTTGGTCAACTTTAGTGTTGTCAAGCATGAAGCGATCCATTTTACCTGGGATGATTTTGTCCCAGATTTTTTCTGGTTTGCCTTCTGCAGCCAATTCAGCTTTGATGTCAGCTTCAGCTTGTGCAATAACATCATCAGTCAATTGTGCTTTTGATCCATACTTCAAGTGTGGAAGAGCTGGTTTGTTAACCATTGCACGGCTTTCGTTGTCTTGGTCGATTACGTGGTTCAATTGTGCTAACTCATCTTTAACGAATTGCTCATCCAATTCTTTGTAAGAAAGAACTGTTGGTTTCATCGCTGCAATGTGCATTGACAATTGTTTAGCAAGTGCTTCGTCTCCACCTTCAACAACTGAAATAACACCGATACGTCCACCATTATGTTGGTAAGCTCCAAAGTGTTGTTCATCTGTTTTTTCAATCAAGGCAAAGCGACGGAATGAGATTTTTTCTCCGATAGTTGCTGTTGCAGATACGTATGCAGCTTCAAGAGTTTCACCTGAAGGCATTGTCAAAGCAAGTGCCTCTTCATTATTAGCAGGTTTTCCTTCAGCAATAACTTTAGCTGTAGTATTTACTAATTCAACGAATTGAGCGTTTTTCGCAACGAAGTCAGTTTCAGCGTTTACTTCAATAACTGCTGCAACATTACCGTTAACATAAACACCAGTCAAACCTTCTGCAGCAACACGGTCAGCTTTCTTAGCTGCCTTAGCCATACCTTTTTCACGAAGCAATTCAATCGCTTTTTCGATGTCACCGTCTGTTTCTACAAGCGCTTTTTTAGCGTCCATAACACCGGCACCAGATTTTTCACGCAACTCTTTTACAAGTTTAGCTGTAATTTCTGCCATTTTGATTCTCCTATATTTTTAAAAATAGGAGAGCCGGGCTAAGCCCCGCCCTCCTAGGTAATTACTATTTCTATGAATTAAGCGTTGTCGCCTTCTACAACTTCAACGATTTCTTCGATTGAATCTGCTTGAGCTTCTGAAGCTGCAAATTCTGCTTCTACTGCTACAGCATCTTCACCTTGACGACCTTCGATGATAGCGTCAGCCAATTTAGCTGTGATCAATTTAACAGCACGAATAGCGTCATCGTTAGCTGGGATGATTACGTCGATATCATCTGGATCTGTATTTGTATCAACCATCGCTACAACTGGGATTCCCAATTTTTTAGCTTCTTTAACAGCGATTTGCTCTTTATGTGGGTCAACTACGTACATTACGTCTGGGATACGAGGCATGTCTTCGATACCACCCAAGAATTTTTCAAGACGCGCACGTTGTTTGTTAAGAAGTGCAACTTCTTTCTTAGGAAGAACTTCAAAAGTCCCATCCTCTTCCATACGTTTGATTTCTTTCAAACGAGCGATACGTTTTTGAATAGTTCCCCAGTTTGTAAGAGTTCCACCCAACCAACGGTGGTTGATGAAGTATTGACCTGAACGTACTGCTTCTTCAGCAACTGCATCAGCTGCCTGTTTCTTAGTACCAACAAACAATACAACTGCATCGTTAGCTGCTGCATCACGCATAAAATCGTATGCTTGGTCTGCGTATTTTACAGTTTGTTGCAAGTCGATAACGTGGATTCCGTTACGCTCAGTGAAGATGTACTTAGCCATCTTAGGGTTCCAGCGACGAGTTTGGTGACCAAAGTGTACACCAGCCTCAAGAAGTTGTTTCATTGAAATTACTGCCATGAGTATTTCTCCTTTTTGTTTTTTCCTCTTCTCAATTTCAACTTGCAAAACGACCAAAGGGCAACAGTTTCACAATTCATCAAGAATGAGTATTATCGTTTACACGACAGTTCTTATTTTATCATACTTCCTCAATAATTTCAAGCGATTTTTAGTAATATCCATTAAAAATTAGATTGGTAAAAAATATAAAAGAGACTCAAACAGAGCCCCTTTGTATCTATTAATTTGGATAAATGTAACTAACATATCCTGGGTAAGATGCTGGATTGAACCAACCACGATAATTTCCGATTGATCTATTACCAGCGTAATTTGATTCTGATACTTGAATACGTGTTGATGATTCAACAGCTGTCACAACTGCTACATGACCATAACCGCCATCATTCCAACATATAATTGCACCAACTTGAGGTGTTGATCCTGTACGGAATCCTGCTGCTGCTGCACTTGTAGCCCACTGCGCGCCATTACCCCAGTAATCTCCAGCCCAAGGTGCTAAAGTTTTTGCTCCCCAAGTACATTCCCCAATTGGATAGCTTGAAGCATTAGAGCTGTATGTTGGTCGAGCCTTTGCTTGAACAGGTGCAGCTGCTGGTGTAGAAGCCGTTGGTGCTGCTGGAGTTGTAGAAGTAGCCGAAGCTGTAGATGATGAAACTGCTTGAATCTGTGCATTTAAATTAGTATTTGCTGAAGCAATAACAGATTGTTGTTGACTTGCTTGTTTTTCTTTATAAGCTGCTTCAGCTGCCGCAGCTGCACGTGCTTCTGCTTCTGCCGCTGCTTTTTGTTGTAATAAACTTGCTTTTTCTCCTTCAGCAGTTGCTTTCTCAGCAGCAAGGTTCAATTCTGCAGCTTTAAGCTCAGCTTGCTTAGTTGTCAATGCTTGAGCATCATCAGCTAATTTTTGTTGGTTTGCGATAACTGTATTAATAGCATCGTTATTTGTAACTTGTTTTTCAGAGATAGCTTTTTTATCTGCTTTTTGTTGCTCCAACATTTTATTGTTAGCAGATACAATTTCACTCATTGCAGCAACACGTGAAATAGCTTCTGTAATGGATTTCGAGTTTACAATTGTATTGATGTAGCTAGTTGCAGCTCCATTAGTTTGAGCACTACGAGCTTGTTTTTCCAAAGAATCATTACGAGATACAATGTTTTTAGACAGTTCTGTAATTTCTCCCTCAAGCTTTTTAGATTCCGCTTGTAATCTTTCGTTTTCAGACTGCAAGTTAGATTGTTCAGATTGAATAGCTGAAACTTGTTCTTGAATTTGGCTAACCTGTTTTTGAGCTTCTTGTTGTTGTGCTGTTAAAGAGTTAATTTTTTGATCTTTAGCTGCAATTTTTGCATCAGTAGTTTCTGCATGCACAGTCGTTAAAACTGCTGCTTGAGATACTAATACTGTACTTAATAAAAGTGATGCTAAGACTTGTTTCTTCATATTACGTAGATACTCCTTCTTTTAAAGACAATACTAGTATATCAAAAAAAGGCCTAATGAATATTACGCCTTTGTTACATTTTTATTTCTTTCTTATAGATAATATTTTTCAAAAATAAACTGGAAAACAAACATCCATATAAAATTTAAAATCATCGATGGTACCAAGCTATAAACTATAAAAATTGCTAAATTATCTACAGTGATTCCAACTACAAAAGCAAGAAGATAAGATCCCATATCAAATAGAAAACTCATTACAATAATAGCTAAGATTCTTGTCCAACGATTCAGCAAAATAATACTGTTCATTTTATAAATAGATACTCCTAGCAAGACAAATAAAAGAGTTGCTATCCCTATTAAGTGAAAAAAGTAAATATCATAAACTAAACCGATTGTAAAACAATAAAGTAAGTAGAAATACTCTGATACTTCAATCGTTTCAAACATTAGGAATAAGAATAGAAAATGACTACTTAAATGAACATAGGGAAAGAAAGAACCTACTACTTGACTAAGGTGAGCATCGATTAAAACAATTAAGGGAAGCAATAGTAAAATACCAACATATTTTAACTGTCTCATTAAGAATTCCCCACTAATTCTACAGCATATAAATCCTTAATATTAGCTGTTAATTTCACAGTTACTTCTCGTGTCAAATAGTCATTACTATGTGTTGTAGCAACCACATCTCCAACAGGAATATCTTTGACATTAAAGTTTCCTAAACCACCTGTTGTAACCTTATCACCTACACTAATATCAGCGTTGCTATTTAACTGACTAATTTTAAGAATTTCATTTTCCTTTTCATAACCAACAATAATTCCATAAATCACGTCAGATCCATGTTGAATTTTAACAGAAATCTTATCAGCATTTTCTGTATTTGTTAAAAGGTTAACAACTGTGGAGTTATCTTCTACTTTTGAAACACTACCAATCAAACCACCATTTGCAATGACTAGCATATTTTCAGAAACCCCTTTTAAACGACCTGCATCCAGGGTTAGTTCCTGTTGCCAAGATACCGGGGAGCGCATAATGACATCTGTTGCCAAGATTTTAGTAGCTTGCAACTTTGATTTCATATCCAACAGCTGACGTAATTGTTCATTTTCGGTCTTTAAACTTTCCGCCTCATTTGATTTTACCACTAACTGGTAAATTTGTTTTTTCAGACTCTCATTTTCATCGTAGGTCCTTGTTAAATGGCCTAAATCCGATTTTATAGAATTAAACCATTGAAAAGGTTTTTGGACAACCCTATCAACCAATGAAATTCCATCTCCTACTTTTGTAACAACTGCACTTGAGTAAGTCGTCACTAAAAGTGCCGAAACAATAAGAACACTGATAAAAACAATGATTACATATTTTGATTTTTTAAAACGGTTCATACTCCTACCTTTATATCAAAAAACTGTTACAGTGACTTTTTTCACAATCCTTGGAATTTACTAAGATTTTAAGAAGAATAAGCATAGACCAAGAGCTAGAATGACAAAAATTGTAAGTGTATCCTTTAGACTCCATTTTAATTGTCGATATTGGCTTCTACCTTTTCCTCCCTGATAACCACGCGACTCCATAGCAATCGCTAATGAATCTGCACGTTTTAAACTAGTTGCAAATAAAGGAATCAAAATAGGAATCATAGACTTCACTTTTTGAACAATATTTCCTTCACCAAAGTCAACTCCACGAGCTTTCTGGGCATTCATAATCCGCGTCGTATCATCCATCAAGGTTGGTACAAAACGCAAGCTCATTGATAACATCAAGCCAATTTCATGAACTGGAACTTTCACTTTCTTTAAAGGCGCTAACAATCCTTCAACCGCCGATGCTAAACTCAAAGGCATTGTTGTTAAAGTCAATAATGTTGAGAAGAAAATAATCAAGATAAATCGACAAAAAATAATACCAGCTTGTTGCAGAGCGTAGTCAGTGATTCTCACAAACCAAAACTCGAATATAACATTTCCACTTGAAATGAAAAAGAATTGAAAAAGGGTCGTAAAGGCAATCAAAAAGAACATAGACTTCAGTCCCTGAATAAAGAATGAGAGCGATACCCCTGACAAAGCGATAAAAATACCTGTCGCAACGAAAAGAATCAAATTGGTGATGGGGTTATTAGCCCAAAAAACAATCAAAATCAATAGCATCATACCCAATAATTTACTGCGTGGATCCAAGCGGTGAACAATCGAATCTCCAGGTATGTAACGCCCCAAAATCATACTATCCATTTAGCGACTCCTTGAATTCCTCTATCCTGATTGGTAGTCTTTTAAAAGATACACCTCTATCAGCCAATCGTTTACAAAAAGCTGTTATTTTAGGGACACCCAACTGTACTGTTTCCATAAATGCAACATCCTGAAAAACATCACTTGGCTGGCCACTTTTAACCACACATCCCTTTTCCATAATAAATACTTGATCTGCATACTCAGCTACATCATCCATCAAATGCGTTACCAAGACAATAGTCATTCCTGACAGATGCAGCTGTTTAAACAAGCTCATCAATTCTTTTCTTCCAAGAGGATCCAAGCCTGCCGTTGGTTCATCCAAAACTAAGATTTCAGGCTCCATTGCAAGTATACCTGCGATAGCAACACGTCTCATTTGACCACCTGAAAGTTCAAACGGACTACGTTCAAATAAGGATTCGTCAATTCCAACCATGCCTAATTTTTCACGCGCAATCTTCTCTGCCTCATCTTTCGAAACTCCAAAATTTTGCGGTCCAAAAGCCACATCTTTCAAAACAGTTTCTTCAAAAAGCTGGTTCTCAGCAAATTGAAATACTAATCCAACTTGTTTACGAATCTGACGAATATCTTTATTTTTAGAAGTTGCAGTAATGAGTGTATCAAAAACTTGTACACTTCCTTGACTTGGAACCAACAATCCATTCAAAAGTTGTAAAATCGTTGATTTTCCGCTTCCTGTATGTCCAATCAGAGCAGTATACGAACCATCTTCAATCGTCAAAGAAATATCAGACAAAGCTGTTGAAGCCAAGGGAGTTCCCTCCTGATACGTATAACTCACATTTTCTAGAGCAATTCCCATAGCTTTTCCTCTAGCTCACTTTCTGTCAAATAATGTTCAGGTAAATCATAGCCACACTGACTCAAAGAATTTTTTAATTGATTGGCAAAAGGACTATCCAATCCGATTTGATCTAAATCATTTCGAGAAAAAAGCTCCCTAGGACTACCAGTTGATTCAATAGTCCCTTTTTTCATGACTAATACACGGTCACTCATAGCAACTTCTTCTAAATCATGTGTAATGGAAATAACCGTCATATCGTAGTCTTTTCTAATTCCTTGTACGGTCTCAATGAGCTCTCTACGGCCTTCAGGATCCAACATACTGGTTGCTTCGTCTAGAATTAAAATAGCTGGCCTTTGGGCCACAACTCCAGCAATAGCTACACGTTGCTTTTGCCCGCCTGATAGACGTGCTGGCTCTTTCTTCTTAAAGTCCAACATGCCAACCAAATTTAGAGCTTCCTCTACTCTTTCTTTCATTTCTTGACGAGAAATTCCCTGATTTTCCAAACCAAAAGCAACATCATCCTCAACAGTTGCTCCGACAAATTGATTATCAGGATTTTGAAACACCATACCAATCTGATGTCGTAAATCCCAAATATTTTCTTCTGTTAATCGTTGGCCATTGATTAAAATTTCTCCAAACTCTGCTTCAAGTAAGCCATCAATTAATCGAACAGTTGTTGATTTTCCACTACCATTATGCCCTACAATAGAAAGCCATTCTCCACGTTTCACGTGAAACGTAATATCTTTCACATCATAGTATTCTTGACTTTCCTTATAACGAAAAGAAAGGTTTTTTACGTCAATAATCGATTTCATTTCGAACCAAATGTCCCTTTAAATATATGCGCACTACCCTTGAAATAATCATAGCCAGAATAGATAGTGAAAAACAAAGCTATATAAAGTATAACTTGGCCAATCAAGGTCCAATGTAATAATAAGAAAATGATAGCAAACATTTGACTAAAGGTCTTAATTTTACCTGGCATTGTTGCTGCAAGAACTGTTCCGCCGGTCTCAACCAGTAGCAATCTTAAACCTGTTACAGCAAGTTCACGACAAATAATTACTGCTACAAGCCAAGCTGGAGCCATCCCTAGTTCAATAAGCATAATAAAAGCTGACATAACCAATAACTTATCCGCCATTGGATCCGCAAATTTTCCAAAATTGCTAACCACATTCCATTTACGAGCTAGATAACCATCCAAATAGTCTGTGATACTAGCAATCGTAAAAATAATCGCTGCTATCATATGACTCCCCATCGATTTTCCTACAGTTAAAATAAGGATGAAAATAGGGATAAATAAGATACGACCTATTGTTAAAAGATTTGGAATTTGTTCTTTTTTCATTCGTTTTTCCTTAATTCTTAGTGAATTTGATAGTGACGGTTCCAGTCGGAGTCGTTAATTTAGATAAATCAACTGTCTGATTATCTACAGTCAAAACAACGCCTTTTACAACACCTAAAGTCACTGTCACTGGATCTTTAGTTGATACTGTTGTTTGACTACTTTTATTATCTGGCGATAAGGTCACACCGCCTGCGAGCTCGCTATCTGACACACTAATCCAGCTTCTTGCATCTGAGACTGCCAATTGTATTTTAGCAGTTTCCTGATTTGTTTTATAGGCAACTTCTACATAATTTCCTTCTCCTGAGACGCTTATAGCTGACTCCAAGATCGAAGAACTTGAACTACTGCTTGAGTTTTGAGAAGCAGAGCTTGTCGAACTTGTTTCTCGAACCACGCTATAGTTAGAAATGTAAGGGGGCTCCGGTTGATTTTGAATATAACTCCAAACATAATATGTAACAAAAATTAAAATTGATAATGCAAAAAGTATAAAATAAAACAATGGTAAAAATGATGCTCTATTTTTCTTACTTGTACGTCTACGACCTGACAACTCTTCCTCATCAACATCTACTTCATCATAAGTAATCATACTTCCAGAGTCATACGCATCCAAAACGATTCTTTCATCCAGTTCCACTGCCCAAGCATATTTACGCAAGAAGGATCGTGCATAAAAAGGACTAGGTAGCTGATCAAAATCATCTGTTTCCATGGCTTTTATCATCTCTAACTGGATTTCTGTCTTTTGTTGCAACTCATCTAAACTGAATCCCTGATTAATTCTAGCTAAACGTAAAACCTCACCAATAGTTTTTTTTCTCATACTTAACATTCTTTCTTTCTGTTTTTCCATGACTTTTATATTGGAAAAATTGTAAAATCAACTATATCTCCATCATCTATTAAGTGATGTCCTGCTTCAAGCACATCCTCTAAAGTGATTTCCTGTAAAATCTTCGGTAAATCAAAAATTGTTTCACCCTTATCTAAAACATTATATTGTGTTGCAATAAATTCCAAGGAATTTAGGCTACTAAAAAATTCTCCGTACATCTCTCTTTTAATAATGTCCAAGTGTTCCTCTGTTATATCTGGATCCTTTATAAAATTACGAATAGCCTTTCTAAACTGATGTGATAAGGCAACTGGCTCCTTTGCATCCATTGTCAACATGACGAAATGAAAACGACTTGTCACTTCAACTTCAAGAGATAAGGAAGCATCTATCTTACCTGATTCATATAAGTTTTGGAAACGATTTGAAGTCCAACCAAACATCATTGCAAACAATATTTTTAATAAAATATTATACCGATAGCCATCTTCTTGAGAAACCTCCTTCTTCCCCCTAATTCCAATGGCAAGTTTGGGAGAAGAAACTTCCATCCTCATACTATCTGTTGGCTTTACATCTTGTAAATCAATTTTTTCTCTTGTAAACTCTTCAAAACTCATATCTTGCAAGACTTTTCTTTGAAGGTAATCCTGGATGTTGTCAATATCAAAGTTACCAACTAAAAACAAAGACATGTTGACAGGTTTGTAAAACCTTGTAAAATTATCATGTAAATTATCGGTATAAATTTGAACAATAGACTCCTCGCTACCAACTATATCTGTAGCTAAAGGGGTTCCTGGATATAAGTTCGCTAAAGTTGAAAAGAATAGGCACGAATCTGGATCGTCTTGATACATCTCTCGTTCTTGCTGTATAATATCTTGCTCTCTAAGTATAGAATCTTCTGTAAAATGAGCTTTCGTAACCAATTCTTCAAGTAAATCTAAATTCTCTAGTAAATAATCCGTAGCTGAAAAAAGATAGTTAGTTTTAGTAAAACTTGTAAAAGCATTACTATCTGCTCCTAGTAGCGTAAATGCTGCCATTATATCACTAGAATCTCCCCTCTCAAACAGTTTATGTTCCAGAAAATGAGCAATCCCCTCAGGATACTGTTTTACAGTTCCGTCAACTTCTCTAACAAGCGTATCTATAGAACCAAATTGAACAGTTACACTACCGTAAACCTCTTTAAATTCTTTTTTAGGTAATAGAGCTACTGTCAACCCATTTGACAACCTTGTCCGATAAACCTTTTCTTTTACAGCTGGATAGTATTTTTCTTCAAAAATAATTTTTGTCATTCTATACCTTCCATAAAGTAAATCGCTTGAAGTTTGACTTGATTGGCAACTTTACAAATAGTTTCCTTATCAATTTTATCCAGCCTTTCAATCCAATTCTCAATATCTTCAGAAGATTTTCCAAGTATAGAATTTTGGTAGGTCCGTTCAATAAGTGAACTTTGACTATCTTGAGAAATCAATAAAGATCTACGTATCATTTCTTTCGTCTGCTCTAATTCCATATCTGTAAAGTATCCTTTTTTCAAATCAAGCAATTGGTTATTCATCATCTTGCGAGCTTGATTACGATTTTCTCGGTCAATACCAGCGTATATTCTTAAAAATCCACTAAATAAATCCAACTGACTTGAAATAGTATAGGCTAATCCAGCTTTTTCACGAACATTTGCAAATAATTTAGAATGAGCAAATCCCCCCAATAAACCATTCATAACAATCATAGGTAAATGTTGTTCATCACCATATTCAACAGAGCAATGGTAGCCCAATTCTAAAATAGATTGTCCCACATTTTTTCTGACCATATTTTCTTGTAGTATATTTGAGTAGTGTTGTTGATACTGAACTCTCACATCTCCTTTTCGATCCTTAAAATTGAAAGATTCCAATAATTTTTGAATTTCAATCTCATTAAAATCACCTAAGAAAAAGAAATCAATTCGGTCATTAGCTAAAAAGTTTTGAAAACAGGTGTAAGAACTTTGAGGAGTCTCCTCTAGAATACGGGTTCGTAAATCTTCATATTTCAGTTGAAGACGCTCATCATTAAAGAAAAGACGATCTAATTCTTTATGTGAAAAATAAAAAGAATCATCCATATCGGCAGCTAAAGTTGCTAGTAATTGCTTTTTCTCAATCTCAAATAAGACTGGGTCAAAGCCATCATCCAATAGCAAAGGGGAAAATAGAATCTCTTTTAATAACTCTAACACCTGCAACGTTAAGACATTTTTCCTACTCAAAAACTCGTCTCGAACATAGTTCAAAGTCAGATCCACAATATGACTTTGACCTCTTCTATAACAATTGGTTGAAACATCTGTTCCATATAAACTAGCTAAATGTCTTCTAAAATCTTGAGACTTAGGATATTTCTGATTGGCCGTTTCTAACATACTCGCACTCAACATACGACCTGCAATCGTGTCAAGAGATAATGGAGCTGTAAAACGAATGCTTATTTTGTTAGTTTTAAACTTTTTTGATTGGATAAAATGTGTTGAAATTCCATGCACTAACTCCATGATTTACCTCCTTACATACAGACTACTATTATATCACGAAAAACTGAAATTTTCTTATTCTCTGTAACGCTTTTGAAATAAAAATCGCTTACATTTTTCCTTTATTTCTATCACTATTTTTTGGGAAAATATGGTATAATACCAAAGATTGAGGTGAATTATGGAATACAAATTATTTGAAGAATTTATTACCCTCCAAGCACTGCTAAAAGAACTTGGAATTACTCATAGCGGAGGAGCTATCAAGGCATTTCTAGCTGAACACTCTGTATACTTTAATGGAGAATTGGAAAACCGGAGAGGAAAAAAAATTCGCATTGGAGATCAAATTGACATACCTGATATGAACATTGGCATCCTATTGACACAACCAAGTCCTGCAGAACAAGAGGAATACGAAACAGATAAAGTTGAAAAAGAGAGAGTCGCTAAACTTGTCAAAGAAATGAATAAAGAAATGAAACCCAAAAAATCAAAACCTGTTTCATCTACTCCAAAAAAACAAGCACCACAATTTCCTGGTAGGTAATTATGTGGCTACAAAATTTATCTCTCAAAACTTTTCGTAATTACAAAAATACAAAAATAGACTTTAATCCTAAATTAAATGTCTTTTTAGGTCAGAATGCACAAGGGAAAACAAATATGTTAGAGGCTATCTATTTTTTAGCCTTAACGCGTAGTCATCGAACTCGAACAGATAAAAATCTCATTCATTTTGATGAGGAACAACTTCATATTTCAGGTCTCGTTCAGAAAAAAACTGGATCCATTCCTCTAGAAATCGAACTAACACAAAAAGGCCGTGTGACAAAAGTTAATCATTTAAAACAGGCACGCCTTTCAGATTATGTCGGACACATGAATGTTGTCTTATTTGCTCCTGAAGATCTACAACTAATTAAAGGATCACCTTCAGTTCGAAGAAAATTCATTGATATGGAGCTTGGACAAATTAAGCCCATCTATCTATCAGACTTAACCAATTATAACCACATCCTAAAACAAAGAAACACTTATCTTAAATCAGCTCAAAAAATAGATGAAACCTTCCTTTCAGTCTTAGATGATCAGCTAATTGATTATGGATGTCGTGTAATGAATCACCGCTTAGATTTCATAAAAAAACTAGAATCATTTGGTCGTAAAAAACATTTTGAACTCTCTAATCAGATTGAAGAGTTGTCAATATCCTATCAATCTTCTGTCAATATAACTGACAAAGAAGACTTATCAGAATCTTTCAAAATTGCTTTAGAAAAAAGTAGGTCCAGAGATTTATTTAAAAAGAACACTGGTGTTGGTCCTCATCGGGATGACATTTCTTTTTATATAAATGAGATGGATGCTAGTTTCGGAAGTCAAGGCCAACATCGTAGTCTCGTCCTTTCTATAAAATTAGCAGAAATAGAGTTAATGGAAAGTATTACTACAGAATCTCCGATATTATTACTTGACGATGTCATGAGTGAACTTGACAATACTAGACAACTAAAACTATTGGAAACGATTTCTCAATCAATCCAAACCTTTATTACAACAACAAGCTTAGATCATCTTCAAAATCTACCAGAAAATCTAAGCATCTTCACTATTCAGGATGGTAAAGTTTCTGTAAATTAAAATTGACAACATTGTAAAAGAACTCCTTTTTCCACGGGAGTTCTTTTCATTGTTTTTTACATAGAATAATTTGGTGCCTCATTAGTAATTTGTACATCATGAGGATGGCTCTCTTTCAAACCAGCACCAGACATTTCAATAAATTGAGCATTATCGTGTAGTTCTTTAAGGTTAGCTGCACCACAGTAACCCATACCAGAGCGAATACCTCCAATCATTTGGAAGACAATATCAGCTGCCGCACCTTTATAAGCAACACGACCTTCAATTCCTTCTGGAACAAGTTTGTTTGCTTCATTGACAGAACCTTGGAAGTAACGATCGCTTGAACCTTTCTTCATAGCAGCAATGGATCCCATACCACGGTAAGTCTTAAACTTACGTCCTTGGAAGATTTCAGTTTCGCCTGGAGCTTCATCAGTTCCAGCAAACATTGATCCAAGCATAACTGCATTTCCACCTGCAGCAAGGGCTTTTACAATATCTCCAGAATACTTGATTCCACCGTCAGCAATGATCGTTTTACCATATTCACGCGCAACAGCTGCAGCATCGTAGATAGCTGTTACTTGCGGAACACCAACACCTGCAATAACACGAGTAGTACAGATAGAACCTGGGCCAATACCAACTTTGACAACATCTACGCCTGCTTCATAAAGGGCACGTGCACCTTCAGCAGTTGCAATATTTCCAGCAATCAAAGTACGATCTGGGAAATGAGCACGAATCTCAGCAATTTTACGCAAGACACCTGCAGAATGACCATGCGCAGTATCAATAACAATCGCATCCGCTCCTGCCTCAAAAAGAGCCTCTGCACGTTCAAATGTATCTGAAGTAACACCTACTGCACCTGCAACTAGAAGACGACCAAACTCATCTTTAGCAGCATTTGGAAACTCAATAACTTTTTCAATATCTTTGATAGTAATCAAACCAGAAAGACGACCTTCTTCATCTACCAAAGGAAGTTTTTCAATACGGTGCTCTTGAAGAATACTCTCAGCTGTTGTAAGATCTGTACCCACAGGAGCAGTAACAAGATTTTCACTAGTCATATGATTTGAGATTGGTTGGTTATAGTCTGAAATAAAACGAAGATCTCGGTTTGTTAAAATACCAACTAATTTACGGTTTTCGAGTGTTTCAACAACTGGTACACCACTAATACGATAACGTCCCATTAGCTCATCTGCTTCAGCAATTGTGTGCTCTGGAGTCAAGAAGAAAGGATCAATAATAACACCATTTTCAGAACGTTTTACTTTACGAACCTCGTCTGCTTGCTGGGCAATAGACATATTTTTATGAATAACTCCGAGACCACCCGCACGAGCAATAGCAATTGCCATTTGGCTTTCTGTTACTGTGTCCATTGCGGCTGTAATAATTGGGATATTTAAAGTCAAATTATCTGCCAATTTAGTTGTTAAATCTGCATCATTAGGTAACACATGACTTTCAGCTGGAATAAGCAATACATCATCAAAGGTAAAACCTTTTTTCAAAAATTTAGTGTCCCAATTAGACATTCGAAGTTTCCTCTTTTCTTTCTTTTTGAGCTTGACTCTTTTTATATTGTATCTATCATACCATTCTATAAAAATTTGTCAAATATTACAGGATAAATAAAAACTATCTTTTCCAATCTTGAGAAAATGATAGTTTCTTATAATATAAATTAATTAAAATATTGAAGACCCATTGCTCCCTTGACTTCAGATAATGTTTTTCCTGCAACTTCTCGTGCATGTTGACTACCTTTTTGCAGCATCTTATAAACTTCGCCCATATCCTTAGCAAACTCAATACGGCGTTCACGAATTGGACCTAGTTCTCTTTCTAAAATGTCAAGTAGATAACGCTTAGTCTTAACATCACCAAGACCTCCTCGTTGATAATGTTCTTTCATATCTGCTATTTCTTTAGCATCTTCAGGGCGACCAAAAACATCTAGATAATGGAAAACCATATTCCCTTCGATTTTTCCTGGATCCTCAACTTTAATGTGACTTGGATCTGTATACATGCTCATTACTTTCTTACGTAAAGTATCCGCATCATCAGCTAGATAAATACCATTATTGAGAGACTTAGACATTTTAGCATTTCCATCTAAGCCAGGTAGACGACCTGCTCCCTCATTTTCCGGATAGATACCTTCTGGTTCCACCAATACATCGCAATTATAAGCATGATTAAAAGAACGAACAATTTCACGAGTCTGTTCAATCATTGGCTTTTGGTCTGTTCCTACAGGAACATAATTAGCCTTAAAAGCAGTAATATCAGCAGCTTGAGCTATTGGATAAACCAGGAAGCCAGTTGGAATACTTTCTCCAAATCCTTTTTGAGCAATCTCCGTTTTTACAGTAGGATTACGCTCCAAGCGGGCCAATGAAACCAGGTTCATGTAGTACATAGATAACTCAGCCAATTCTGGAATTTGACTTTGAATAAAGATAGTTGATTTACTTGGATCCAATCCAACAGCAAGATAATCCAAAGCAACATTTCCGATAGACTCTACAATAGTTTGAGGGTCTTTAGCATGATCTGTTAAAGCTTGTTGGTCAGCTAAAAATACAAACATGTCATACTTATTCTCATTCTGTAACAATACTCTATTTTTGAGACTACCAACGTAATGTCCAATATGCAATTTACCTGTCGGACGGTCTCCTGTTAAAATAATAGGTTTAGTCATTTTTATTTCCTCCAATATGGTCTCTTCAATTATAGCATTTTTTTACTGAAATAACAGAAAATTATTAGAACTAAGCAACTAGTTTTCTGTAAACATATCTGTAAACTTTATTTACATAAAATTGACAGATAAAAATTTGAATATTTCTGTATTTTCTAGTAAAATAAAACTATAACACATATAGGAGAAAAATATTGCTTACAGTATCTGATGTTTCACTACGTTTTAGTGACCGCAAACTTTTTGATGATGTCAACATCAAATTTACAGAAGGAAATACTTATGGATTGATTGGTGCTAACGGTGCTGGAAAATCAACCTTTTTAAAAATTTTAGCTGGAGATATTGAACCAACTACAGGTCACATTTCTCTTGGTCCAGATGAACGTCTCTCTGTTCTTCGTCAAAATCACTTTGACTATGAAGAAGAACGTGCTATTGATGTCGTTATCATGGGGAACGAAAAACTTTATAGCATCATGAAAGAAAAAGATGCTATTTACATGAAGGAAGATTTTTCAGATGAAGACGGAGTTCGCGCTGCTGAACTTGAAGGAGAATTCGCTGAACTTGGTGGTTGGGAAGCAGAAAGTGAAGCCTCTCAACTACTTCAAAACCTAAATATCCCAGAAGAACTGCATTACCAAAATATGAGCGAATTAGCAAATGGTGAAAAAGTTAAAGTTCTACTTGCCAAAGCACTTTTCGGTAAACCTGATGTTCTTCTATTGGATGAGCCTACCAATGGTTTAGATATCCAATCAATTACATGGCTAGAAGACTTCTTGATTGATTTTGATAACACCGTTATTGTTGTATCCCATGACCGTCACTTCTTGAACAAAGTATGTACACACATGGCCGATCTTGATTTTGGGAAAATCAAACTCTATGTCGGAAACTATGACTTCTGGAAAGAATCCTCAGAACTTGCTGCTAAATTACTGGCCGACCGTAATGCTAAAGCAGAAGAAAAGATTAAACAATTACAAGAATTCGTTGCTCGCTTCTCTGCCAATGCTTCTAAATCAAAACAAGCAACTTCACGTAAAAAAATGCTTGATAAGATTGAACTTGAAGAAATCGTTCCATCAAGTCGTAAATACCCATTTATCAACTTTAAAGCAGAGCGTGAGATTGGGAATGATCTCTTGACAGTAGAAAACTTAACTGTCAAAATTGATGGTGAGACTATTCTAGATAATATCAGCTTTATCTTGCGTCCAGGTGATAAAACAGCACTTATTGGACAAAATGACATCCAAACTACTGCATTAATTCGTGCAATCATGGGTGATATTGACTATGAAGGTACTGTCAAATGGGGAGTTACTACAAGTAGATCTTACTTACCAAAAGACAACTCGGCAGATTTTGCAGGTGGAGATTCAATTCTTGACTGGTTGCGTCAATTCGCAAGTAAAGAAGAAGATGATAACACCTTCCTACGTGGTTTCCTCGGACGTATGCTTTTCTCTGGAGATGAAGTTAACAAACCTGTCAACGTCTTGTCAGGTGGAGAAAAAGTACGTGTCATGCTTTCAAAACTCATGCTCTTGAAATCAAATGTCCTTGTCCTTGATGATCCAACCAATCACTTGGACTTAGAATCTATCTCAAGCTTGAACGATGGATTGAAAAACTTTAAAGAATCCATCATCTTTGCTAGTCATGACCATGAATTCATTCAAACTTTGGCAAATCACATTATTGTCTTATCTAAAAATGGAGTCATTGATCGTATTGATGAGACCTATGATGAATTCCTAGAAAATGCAGAAGTACAAGCAAAAGTCAAAGAACTTTGGAAAGACTAAATAAAGCTTCAAAACTCAGTTGGATTCCCCAACTGGGTTTTCTATCATTTTATGAGGTAACATGAAATCTTTTTTTAAAAAATATTGGACCTATTTTCTTTCTTTCTTCATTCCTATAATCATAATGGTAGGGGTATATCTTTCACAAGGTATCTACTGGAACAGCGATATATCTCCACTTTTAGGAGATGGTTTTCATCAATACGTTATTTTTGATGTAGCTTTACGAAATATCCTACATGGAAATGGTAGCCTGTTTTACACCTTCACAAGTGGTCTTGGTCTGAATTTTTATGCTCTATCTAGTTATTACTTGGGAAGTTTTTTATCACCACTAGTCTACGTTTTTAATCTTTCCAATATGTCAGATGCTGTATATCTAATAACTCTCCTCAAATTCGGCTTTATTGGTCTGTCAACCTTCTTTAGTATAAGTAGAATTTTTGAAACTATCCCAAAACCTATAAAGCTAGCTTTATCTACCTCCTACGCTCTCATGAGTTTCACTGTGAGTCAGTTGGAGATAAAAAATTGGTTAGATGTTTTTATATTGATTCCCTTAATCATAACAGGTTTACACTTACTAATTACAGAAAATAAACGTCTTTTATACTTTACAAGTTTGTCAATCTTATTTATCCAAAATTATTATTTTGGTTATATGACGGCATTGTTTCTCTTTTTCTGGTATCTCTGTCAAATTTCTTGGGACTTTAAAACACGAAGATTATCCTTTCTTGATTTCGTAGTAACTTCCTTTTTAGCTGGATTTGCTAGTTTAATCATGACTCTTCCTACTCTCTTAGATTTACGGACTAATGGGGAAAAATTAACAGCTATCACAAAATTTAAAACTGATAGTAGTTGGTATCTTGATGTTTTTGCTAAACAATTTATTGGATCTTTTGATACAACAAAATATGGATCAATTCCAATGATTTTTATTGGACTTCTTCCTTTTATTTTAACGATCTTATTTTTTACATTAAAATCCATTCAGTTTCACGTGAAACTTGTTTATGGAATGTTCTTTACTATTTTAATAGCTAGTTTTTACATAGAGGCAATTGATCTATTTTGGCAAGGGATGCATACTCCCAATATGTTTTTACATCGCTATGCCTGGATTTTTTCTACTCTATTGATTTATACTGCAGCAGAGGTTCTAAACCGACTCAAAGAACTGAAACTCTGGAATCTTTTAATGTCTTTATTGATTTTCTTGACAGGATTTCTAGCAACTATATATTTTAAGTCATACTATTCTTTTTTAACAGATTTAAACATATTTCTTACTCTTGAATTTTTAGTGGTTTACTATTTCTTACTACTTGCAATCATAAAAAAAACTATTACGGTGAAGCTTTTTTCAATTCTACTTTCCTTATTTATAATAATTGAAATCAGTTTAAATGCTTCAACTCAAATTGATGGAATTGCTAAGGAATGGGGATTTGCTTCTCGAAATGCATATAGTCGAGATATCCCATCTATGGAATCTTTCTCAACATATATTGGAAATTCATTTACTCGTACTGAAAAACTACAAACTCAGACAGGAAATGACAGTATGAAATTCAACTACAATGGAATCTCTCAATTTTCATCTGTTCGAAATCGTTCAGCAAGCTCTACTTTGGATAAACTTGGGTTTAAATCCTCTGGGACCAATCTCAATCTCCGTTATGTCAATAATAGTATTTTGGCTGATAGTTTATTTGGCATCCAATACAATATCTCAGAAAGTCCTATTGATAAGTATGGTTTCCAAGATATCTATCAAAAAGATAACCTTACCCTATATGAAAATCAATACTCTCTTCCGATTGCATTTGCTAGTCAATCTGTTTACAATGATGTCAAGTTCAATGAACATACCTTGGATAATCAAGCTTCGTTTTTAAATCAGCTTGCTAATGTCAATTTTGATTATTTTTCTCCAATACCTTATGAAAAAACTGAAAATACTGATGATTTGATTAGTGTTACAAGTTCTTCAAATGAGGATGCAGCAATCCAGTATCAAATTGAGATTCCCGAAAACAGTCAAGTTTATCTTTCTTTCACAAACCTTCACTTTTCTAATGACAAACAAAAAAAGGTTGACATCCTTGTCAATGGGGAAAAGAAAACTTTTACAACTGATAATGTCTTCTCCTTCTTTAATCTAGGCTATACAAAAGAGAAAAAAACTTTCAATATTAATGTTAGTTTCCCTGGAAATTCACAGGTATCATTTGAATCTCCTGCCTTCTATCGTTTAGATACCAAAACTTTCACCGAGGCAATTCAAAAAATTAAAGAACAACCTGTCACAGTATCAACTTCTAAAAACAAAGTCTTTGCTACATATGATGTTAAACAAGATACGTCCATTTTCTTCACCATTCCTTATGATAAAGGCTGGTCTGCCTACCAAGATGGTAAGAAAATAGAAATTAAACAAGCTCAAACTGGTTTTATGAAAGTTGACGTTCCTAAGGGAAAAGGAACTATTACACTTTCCTTTATTCCCAATGGTTTTATTACTGGAGCAATTTGTTCCTTTACTTCTCTCTTACTATTTGGAACCTATAATCACAGACGAAAGTCATCTAAAGCATAAAAAATCGACCAATTAATCGGTCGATTTTTTTAATCTTCTTCCATTTTCTTAGGTCGATAGGCTAGCATACCTAAACCAGTAAATAGGGCTAATATCACAGCAAGGAAAATGACTTGATGATGAATATTTCCTGTCATAGAGATTGTTTGTCGTAATCCCGAAACTGAATAACTCATTGGTAACCACGGATTAATAGCTCTAAAGAAATTATTTGTCAAAGCAAGTGGATAGGTACCTGCACTTGATGCTAACTGTAATAATAGCAAAATAAGAGAGAAGAAAGCTCCTATACGGCTATTCCATGTTGTTAATGCAGTTACCATAGACATAAATGTTAAGCTTGCGATAATAATTAAGAACAAGGTTCTCATTTCATGATTTGCTGTTAGACCAATAAGATGAACGCCACCATAGACTAAGACAGCGGCTAAAACAGCTATAACTCCATTTATCTCAAAGCGAGATTTGAACCAAGCCCAGCGAGTTTCAGGATGACGACCTGAAGGTAATTTAGCAAAAATCATATTTGTTGATAATGCAGCGACAAAGAGAGCGACTGATATCATATAAGGAGCCATAGCAATCCCATTTACAGGAACTTGATCATTGTCTGTTTTTGAAAGATTGAGTGGATTTGACAAAATCTCTGCATTTTTAGATTCTGTTGATGCTGATTTTAGTTGATTGCTAGCACTTCTTAAGCCTTGTCCTAGATCAGTAGTTCCTACTTGTAAACTTTCAATACCAGCAGTTAAAGTTGCTCCACCTTCAGCTAATTTTCCAGTACCATCTGCTATCTTCATAGCGCCACTTCCTAGTTGGGATGCTGCAGAAAGTAATTGTGTTGATTTATCTGTTAATTGATCAGAGCCAAATTGTAATTTAGTAAGAACTGCTATTAACTCTGGACTCTTATTGTTCAATTGAGCAGAACCAGATGATAGTTTTTCAATACCTGTTACTAATTCTGGAGTTTTCCCAGCTAGAGTATCCAAACCAGTTGTCAATTTTGAAGAGTTTTCTGTCAACTTGGTTGAGCCAGAAACCAATTGATCCAAACTTGTTGTTAAAGTTATATTCTTTTCACTTAGTTGATTTACACTTAAAGAAATAGTATCCAATCCCTTAGTATACGCATTAACTCCATTTTCAATTGATTGACTTCCGGGAACTAACTGATTATCTACAGCATTTTGCAACTGTGTAAATCCACTTGACATAGATGTCAAGGAACTAGACGCTATAGGTAAAAGTTGATTTGCTTTAGTCTGTAAAGTAGAAAGATTAGAGACTGGTTGGTTTATACTTCCTAAATTTTCTTTTAAATCTCCTGCCGTTGTTAAAATTGCTTTTGCTGACTCTATCGTAGAATTAGAATTATTTGAAACAGCTTCAGTCAATTCTTTTTTCTGAGTTTCAGTGAGAGATTGATAAGTTGCTGTTGCTTGAAGATTTGTAAGAGTTTTCTCTTGCTCTGCTTGACTATTAGTCACAATAGTTTGAGCAAGAGTCGTTATATTTGTTAAGTCATTAGATATTGTATTTTTAAGATCAGTATTATCTGAAACTGTAACTGATTGGAGAGCCTTATTCAACTCATCTAAACTGCTTGCTAACTGTGTTATATCCTCTTTCTGTTGAGATGAAGTATTTAATTGTGTGGATATTTCTTTTATTCCTTTATTTAATTGAGTAATACCGTCTCTCAATGTATCTGATTGACTTGATAGTTGGTTTGTACCAACAGATAATTTGTCAACTCCGCTTGTATAGGCATTGACACCAACCGAAAATTGACTGAGACCTGAATTGAGTTGTGAAACTCCACCAGCATATGACTTCATCCCTGTATTTAACTGGTTGACACCTACAACTAATTCTGGAGTTTTCGAAGATAATTGATTAAGTCCTGTGTCAACCTGTGAAACCGCACTTGTATAGTTCTGTAAACCATCATTAAATGTTCCTAAGCCACTATTCAGTTGCTTTACTCCTGTGACATACGTTGTCAACCCTTTTGTAAATTGATCTGTTCCATCCGAAAAGGTTAAACTTGAGCTAGCTAAAGTAGCAAGATTTGAAGACAATGTCTGACTTCCTACAGCTAACTGACTGGCCCCGTTAGCCAATTGTTCACTTCCATCGGCTGCCTTCGTTAAACCGGATTTTAAATCACCCATCTTTTGAAATAAAGCTTTCGTATAGGATTCGGTTACATTAGCAGAAACATTCTGTTTTAACTGTGTCATCGCAGAATCGCTCATCTTGCTGGCAATAAAACTATGACCACTTGAAGTCTGATAATCGATTTGCATTTGCTCTGGATGATTCGTTAAAATAGAAGCTGCTTTTTCAGATAAATCACTTGGTAAAGTCACTACCATATAGTAATCGCCATCTTCCAATCCCTCCTTTCCTTCATCTTCATCTACAAAATGAAAATCCAATGATTTATTTTGCTCTAAATTAGACACCATGTCTTTTCCTATAGACATGTTATTACCATTATAGGAAGCTTCTTTATCATTATTGACAACTGCCACAGGTAAGTCAGACAATTGACCATATGGATCCCACATTGATGACAAAAATATGACATTGTACAGAGCGGGAATAAGAGAAATCCCTATCATGACAATAATAAAGTTTGGTTTTTTAAAAATTGCTTTCCATTCTTTAAACATAGTTTCTCTTTTTTTAAACACATTGTCTAAAATTTTGATATAATAGATTATACAATAAAAAATATAAATTACAAGATAAAAAAATTAATTTTTAGACACATAGTCTAATTTGTTTATAAGGAGGAAATATGCAAGAAAGTAACAAACGCTTAAAAACAAAGCGAACTATTGAAAATGCTATGGTACAACTACTGATAGAACAGCCATTTGATCAAATTTCTACTGTCAAGTTAGCAAAAAAAGCCGGAATTAGTCGTTCCAGCTTCTATACTCACTATAAGGATAAGTATGATATGATTGAGCACTATCAAAGCAAGCTATTCCATACATTTGAATATATTTTTCAAAAACATGCTCATCACAAAAGAAACGCTATTTTAGAAGTCTTTGAATATCTAGAATCAGAACCACTTCTGGCTGCCCTTCTTTCTGAAAATGGGACTAAAGAAATCCAAAATTTCTTACGAAATAAACTTCATATCATGCTCAGTACGGATTTACAAAAACGCTTTATGCAACTAAATCTAAATACCACTGAATTAGAATATAGTAGCATCTATCTAACTCATGCACTTTTTGGTGTTTGTCAAACTTGGATTGCACATGGAAAAAAAGAAAGTCCTCAAGAAATAACAGACTTCCTTATGAAGATGCTTGGTGATACGAATTGATGCAAAAAAGGGAACACACAACAGTGTTCCCTTTCATCTACTCCGCCAGTAGGACTCGAACCTACGACATCATGATTAACAGTCATGCGCTACTACCAACTGAGCTATGGCGGATTAAATAGTCCGTACGGGATTCGAACCCGTGTTACCGCCGTGAAAAGGCGGTGTCTTAACCCCTTGACCAACGGACCATCTATCTGTAGCAGATATAACCATTATATCAATTTCTTACTAATTGTCAATTACTTTTGAGACTTTTTCTCCAAAATATCTCTCAACTTTCTAATTTTTAATCTTGAAATAGGACAACGATGGTCTTCATAGAAAACAACTTCCATATTTTTTCGATCAATTTCTCTAATATTGCCTATATTTACCAAAAATGATTTATGTGGAGAATAAAATCGTTGATTTTTTTGGTCTTTCTCCTCTATATCTGTAATTGTTCCATAAAATTCCTTTGCAAAATTCTTACCAATAATGCGTAATTTATGCGATACTCCTGTCGTTTCAATATATAGAATATCATGGTAAGGAATTTTTAAATCATTCCCTTTATAACTATAGTCAAAGTAATCTACAACATTTTTATTTTCAAGTAACATACTCTTTGTATAAAAGATACTCTGTTCAATTCTTTTTTTGAACAATTCTTCATTTATATCCTTGTCAATAAAGTCTAAAGCTGAAACCTGATATTTATAGGTTAAAGTCGCAAACTCTGATCTACTAGTGATGAAAACAATGATTGCATAAGGATTGTGGCGACGAATAAACTGTGCAACTTCTAATCCTTTTTTCTCAATTCCATGAATATCGATGTCTAAAAAATAGAGTTGATTAACTTCATCGTTCTCAATATATTCTTTAAATTCACGAACTTTTCCTGTAGTCTTATATGAAATGGGAATTTTCGACTCCTTAGAAATTTCCTCGAGTATTGTCTCTAATCTGACTTGGTGTTCAATAACATCCTCTAAAATTAAAACTTTCATTCAAACTCCCTCTTAAACCTAATAACTTGCCTAAAAGTACTATCTTCCATCACTGTTTCCAAAATAATATTTTCATACTTGTCCAATATTTCCTTCACATTATTTAGACCTATTCCCCTATTTGCTCCCTTTGTAGAGAAACCTAATGCAAATAAATCTTCCGGATGAGTAGAAGTGACTTTACATGAATTCTGAATAACAATAACAGTTTCATAATCCATTTTAATCACTGCTACCTCTATTTTCTTTTTACAACTCTCAGCAGATCCTTCAACCGCATTATTCAATAAAACACTCATAATTCGAACCAAATCCAATAGCTCAATTTGGAGATTCGTAATTGTATCTTTTACTTCAAGTGAAAATTCCACACCATTATTTCCGGCATAAACAATTGCCTGAGCAATCAAGCTTCGCAAAGCTGAATCCTCTATATTATTTAAATCAAAGTAAGTGTACTTGTCTGAACGTAATTTTAGATTGGCTTTGACCAAAACCTCATTGTAAACTCTATCAATTTCTTGTAAATCTCCACTATCAATAGCCATCTGCATACAAACTAACATGCCTGCATAGTCATGACGAAATCCACGTATTTCGTTATACAAACCAACAATCTCATCTGTGTAATTCTGTAAATGTCTTTGTTCAAATTTTTTCTGATTCAAAGCAATTTCTTTTTCTATCTTATCTTTATGGGAATTCATAGCAAAGAAAGTCAAAAGTAAACAAATAAAAACAATTGATGATAAAATACTTCCAAAACTATTTAAGTGAGCAATTGTACTTACTATATCTGAAATAAAGGATAAAATATATAATAAAATAAATATTAGTAGTACTTTTTTTAGAAAAGGATACATGTAATCCCTATCAAAATAATTTAATTCCAAACGAAAATATGTAATAATCTTTTCTATTATAAAATAAGATACTAAATTGATTATAAAAAAGAATATTGGTTCATAATGTTGTGCAAGAAAATCTCCTGTTATAGATGATGAAGTCACAGATAAAAAAGTATGGGTACTTTGATATAGTAATGAAAATGAGATACTTAAAAATATGTTTGTTGTGTCATTGTATTTTTTAATAAATTTTAAATAAAGGTAAAATATAAATGGATACACATTCATTAATGCGTAATATACAATTAAAAGAAAACTATGAGGATTTAACGAAAAAAAGAGATAATAATAAATCAATTGAAATAAAAATAGTATAAAACCTAAAATATATTCTTCTGTTTTTGAAGTTTTACATATTTTATTATAGATCTTACTAATTAAAATACAAGTTAATAAGGTATCTATTATTCCTATTATAATTTCCATATTCTCTTTTTACTCCTTATCTTTTTTTAATTTTCGAATATCCCAACATTTAATCTTTTCTAATTTTACAATTATTTTCATACTGAAATCTCCTAAACCTTTTTATTTTCAGTTAATCTACAAATCTATTTTACAGAACTAAGGTCCTTTTTAGAAAAAAATCCCTCAACTGTCATTTTTTCATCCTGAAATGTACATAAAAAAGCTGGGAAAATTCCCAGCTTTCTTTAACATATTGATCCCAGCAGGATTCGAACCTGCGACCGTTCGCTTAGAAGGCGAATGCTCTATCCAGCTGAGCTATGAGACCTAACACACTTATTCTACCAAAAATCCAGTTTAAAGTCAATTTTCTATTTATGATAAGGAGATCCCTGCTGAATCGTAAAAGCGCGATAGATTTGTTCAACAAGGACTAGCCTCATTAACTGATGGGGTAAGGTTAAACGACCGAAACTAACAGAAAGATTGGCCCTCTTTTTCACAATAGGAGCTAAACCTAAACTTCCCCCTATAATAAAAGTAAGAGTAGAAAATCCTTTTATAGAAGCTTCTTCTAATTGCTGACTAAATTCTTCTGAGGAGAAAGTTTTCCCTTCAATGGCTAACACAATAACAAAATCACGGTCACCAACTTTTGATAAAATTCTCTGACCTTCTATTTCTAAAATTTTCTGATTTTCAGATTCACTAGCCTTATCTGGTGTTCTTTCATCTGATAATTCAATCATTTCAAGCTTAGAAAAGCGAGAAATTCGTTTCGTATACTCTGCAATCCCATCTTTTAGATACTTTTCTTTCAGTTTTCCAACTGTTACCACTTTAATTTTCATGTCTCTATTCTAACATATTCTCAGTTTTTTCACATCTTATTCACAAGATAAATTGTGTAATCTAACCTAGAAAACCACAATTTTTAAAAGTTATCCACAATCTGTGAAAAACTTTTGTTTTTAAGTTATAATTAAGATAGTCAGTTTATACTTTCAGTAATTAAAAAATACGGAGGCAAATATGAAACACCTACAAACATTTTACAAAAAATGGTTTCAATTATTAGTTGTTATTGTCATTAGCTTTATCAGTGGTGCATTAGGAAGTTTTTCAATCATTCAATTGAGTTCAAAAAATGGAGTCTCTAATTCAAATAACAGTACTATTACACAGACTGCCTATAAAAACGAAAATTCAACAACCCAAGCCGTTAATAAAGTAAAAGATGCTGTTGTTTCTGTCATCACCTATTCAGCAAATAGACAAAACAGCGTATTTGGTAATGATGATACAGTGACAGATTCTCAACAAGTATCTAGTGAAGGTTCAGGAGTCATCTACAAAAAAAATGATAAGGAAGCTTATATTGTTACTAATAATCACGTTATTAACGGAGCTAGCAAACTAGATATTCGACTTTCAGATGGAACTAAAGTTCCAGGAGAAATCGTTGGTGCTGACACCTTCTCTGATATTGCTGTTGTAAAAATCTCTTCAGAAAAAGTGACAACAGTAGCTGAATTTGGTGATTCTAGTAAGTTAACCGTAGGAGAAACTGCCATTGCTATTGGTAGCCCATTAGGTTCAGAATATGCAAATACTGTTACTCAAGGTATTGTATCAAGTTTAGATAGAAATGTGTCATTAAAATCTGAAGATGGACAAGCCATTTCTACAAAAGCTATTCAAACAGATACTGCCATTAACCCTGGTAACTCTGGTGGTCCCCTCATCAATATTCAGGGACAAGTTATTGGAATTACATCTAGTAAGATAGCAACTAACGGTGGAACGTCTGTAGAAGGCCTTGGATTTGCTATTCCTGCAAATGATGCTATCAATATTATTAATCAATTAGAAAAAAACGGAAAAGTGACGCGACCAGCTTTGGGAATTCAAATGGTTAATTTATCAAATATTAGCACAAGCGATATCAGAAGATTAAATATTCCAAGTAATATTACTGCTGGTGTAGTTGTCCGATCTGTTCAAGATAACCTCCCTGCGAATGGCCATCTTGAAAAATACGATGTTATTACAAAAGTTGATGATAAAGATATTTCTTCATCAACAGACTTACAAAGTGCCCTTTACAATCATTCTATTGGAGATACTATTAAAATAACCTTCTACCGTAATGGTAAAGAAGGGACTGCTACTATCAAATTAGATAAGAGCTCTAATGATTTAGAATCTTAATTGACATCAGTGTAAAGAAAGCTTTACAGAAATAAAAAGATATGTTAGTGTAGAATCATGGAAAAATTTGAGATGATTTCTATCAAAGATATACAAAAAAATCCCTATCAGCCTCGAAAAGAATTTGATGCTAATAAGTTACAAGAACTAGCTCAGTCCATTAAAGAAAATGGCATTATTCAACCCATTATTGTTCGCCAATCTCCTGTAATTGGTTACGAAATCCTTGCAGGAGAAAGAAGATACAGAGCGTCTCTCTTAGCTGGCCTTACCTCTATTCCAGCCATTGTCAAAAGTCTTTCAGACAAAGAGATGATGGTTCAATCTATCATTGAAAATTTACAGAGAGAAAATTTAAATCCAGTAGAAGAAGCACGCGCATTTGAATCTCTCATAAATAAAGGATTTACTCATACTGAAATTGCAGATCAAATGGGCAAGTCTCGTCCTTATATAAGCAATTCTATCCGTTTACTTTCTCTACCAGAACATATCCTATCAAAAGTAGAAGATGGCAAGCTATCTCAAGCTCATGCACGTTCCTTAGTTGGACTAAACAAAGAGCAGCAAGAATATTTCTTTCACCTCATACTAAAAGAGGAAATTTCAGTTAGGAGATTAGAATCTCTTCTTTCAAAAAAAAAGATGAAGAAACCTCAAAATACGGATTATTTCATAAAAAATGAAGAGCATCAATTAAAAACCCTATTAGGATTAGATGTAGAAATCAAACTGTCTAAAAAAGACCATGGAAAAATTATTTTCTCTTTTTCTAGTCAAGAAGAATACGATAGAATTATCAACAGTCTGAAATAAGGCTGTTTTTTTATTTTTTCATTTCACAAAGTTATCCACTATTTTTTATAATTAAAATCCTTTATAATCAATATTTTTGCTTCTTTTCCCCAATCTGTGGATAAAACCTAGTAACATTGTGGATTACTATTCACAACTTGTGGAAAATCTTTATTGTGATAGCTACCTAAGCTGTGGAAAAATATTGCTAGGTATGGTAAAATAAAACTAGCACAGAAGTTAAAACCAATAAGTAAAGGAGGTTGAAGAATTGTTGAAAGAAAAACAGTTTTGGAACCGTATATTGGAATTTGCACAAGAAAGATTGACACGATCCATGTATGATTTCTATGCTATCCAAGCTGAACTAATCAAGGTAGAAGAGAATGTTGCCACTATATTTCTGCCAAGATCTGAGATGGAAATGGTATGGGAAAAACAACTGAAAGATATTATTGTAGTAGCCGGGTTTGAAATTTACGATGCTGAAATAAGGGCACATTATGTTTTCACTAAACCTCAAGTTACTAATATCTCACAAGTAGAAGAAGCCATTCATTCTAATATCTATAACCACAGTCCAAAGTTGGAAACTATTCCTTATTCTGATACTGGATTAAAAGAAAAGTATACCTTTGATAATTTTATCCAAGGCGATGGAAACGTTTGGGCAAAATCTGCTGCTTTAGCTGTTTCAGAGGATCTAGCTTTGACCTATAACCCTCTTTTTATATATGGAGGTCCAGGTCTAGGTAAAACTCACCTATTAAATGCTATTGGTAATGAAATTCTAAAAAACATTCCTGATGCGCGTGTTAAATATATCCCTGCTGAAAGCTTTATTAATGACTTTCTAGATCACTTAAGACTGGGAGAAATGGAAAAGTTTAAAAAGACATACCGTAGCCTTGATCTTTTATTGATTGATGATATCCAATCTCTAAGTGGTAAAAAAGTTGCAACACAAGAAGAATTTTTCAATACCTTTAATGCACTGCACGACAAGCAAAAACAAATTGTCCTAACCAGTGATAGAAGTCCAAAACATCTGGAAGGGCTTGAAGAAAGACTTGTCACGCGCTTTAGTTGGGGATTAACCCAGCACATTACACCTCCTGAATTTGAAACGCGAATTGCCATTCTACAAAGCAAAACTGAACATTTGGATTACAATTTCCAAAGCGATACTTTAGAATACTTAGCAGGTCAATTTGATTCAAATGTTCGCGATCTTGAAGGGGCAATTAATGATATCACTTTAGTTGCTAGAGTAAAGAAAATCAAAGATATTACAATTGATGTTGCTGCAGAAGCTATTAGAGCTCGAAAACAAGATGTTAGCCAAATCCTCGTCATTCCAATTGATAAAATTCAAACTGAAGTAGGTAACTTCTATGGAGTTAGTGTCAAAGAAATGAAGGGAAGTAGACGTCTTCAAAATATTGTTTTAGCACGTCAAGTAGCCATGTATCTTTCCAGAGAATTAACAGATAACAGTCTTCCAAAAATAGGGAAAGAGTTTGGAGGAAAAGATCATACCACAGTCATTCATGCCCACGCAAAAATTAAATCTTTGATAGAAGATGATGATAATTTACGTTTAGAAATAGAATCAATTAAAAAGAAAATCAAGTAGCCTGTGAATAACTTTTACTTTTCACTCTTTTTTATCCACACTTTTTAAACAAACCAAAACACTTGCTATAACTATCTTGAAATCAGTTTTCCACAGATTTCACAGACTCTATTATTACTATTATCCTTCTAATACTAAAAATAAATAAAGGAGAATCCATGATTCATTTCTCAATTAATAAAAATTTATTTCTACAAGCTTTGAATACTACAAAAAGAGCTATTAGTTCAAAAAATGCTATTCCCATTTTATCAACTATAAAAATTGATGTTACCAATGAAGGTATTACTTTAATCGGCTCAAATGGTCAAATTTCAATTGAAAATTTTATTTCTCAAACAAATGAAGATGCTGGTTTACTAATTACTTCCTTAGGTTCTATTCTTCTTGAAGCTTCTTTCTTTATAAATGTCATATCTAGTCTTCCTGATGTGACACTTGATTTTAAAGAAATTGAGCAAAAACAAATTGTTTTAACCAGTGGCAAATCAGAAATTACCCTAAAAGGAAAAGATAGTGAACAATATCCACGAATCCAAGAAATTTCAGTAAGCACTCCTTTAATTCTTGAAACAAAATTACTCAAGAAAATTATCAATGAAACAGCATTTGCTGCAAGTACACAGGAAAGTCGTCCGATTTTAACAGGTGTTCATTTTGTATTGAGTCAACACAAAGAGCTAAAAACAGTGGCAACAGATTCTCATCGTCTAAGCCAGAAAAAATTAACGCTTGAGAAAAATAGTGATGATTTTGATGTTGTCATTCCTAGCCGTTCTCTACGTGAATTTTCAGCGGTATTTACAGATGATATTGAAACAGTTGAGATTTTCTTCGCAAATAACCAAATCCTTTTTAGAAGTGAAAATATTAGCTTTTATACTCGTCTCCTAGAAGGAAATTATCCTGACACAGATCGTTTGATTCCAACAGAATTTAATACGGAAGTTACTTTTGATGTTGTTAAATTACGACAATCGATGGAGCGTGCTCGTCTTTTATCGAGTGCTACTCAAAATGGTACTGTGAAACTTGAAATTAAAGATAGGGTTGTTAGCGCCCATGTTCACTCTCCAGAAGTTGGTAAAGTAAACGAAGAAATCGATACTGATCAGGTTATTGGTGAAGATTTGACCATTAGTTTCAACCCAACTTATTTGATTGATTCTCTGAAAGCTTTAAATAGCGAAAAGGTGACCATTAGCTTTATCTCAGCTGTTCGTCCATTTACTCTTGTGCCAGCAGATACTGACGAGGACTTTATGCAACTTATCACCCCAGTTCGTACAAATTAATTTTAAGAGGTTGAGCCTAGCTCGCCTCTTTTATGATATAATCGAAAAAGAAAAGGAGAGTAGTATGTATCAAGTTGGAAATTTTGTTGAGATGAAAAAGCCACATGCTTGTACCATCAAGTCAACTGGTAAAAAAGCCAATCGTTGGGAAATTACACGCATAGGGGCAGATATCAAAATAAAATGCAGTAATTGTGAACATGTTGTCATGATGGGACGTTATGATTTTGATCGTAAAATGAATAAAGTTATTGATTAACACCACTTAGTTAGAGGGTTAGCAAGTTTTCCCTTTTTGTGTTATAATATTAGGGATTGAAATGTGAACGGAGAATGAGAAAATATGGCTTTAACAGCAGGTATCGTTGGTTTGCCAAACGTTGGTAAATCAACACTATTTAATGCAATTACAAAAGCAGGAGCAGAGGCAGCAAATTACCCATTTGCCACCATTGATCCAAACGTTGGAATGGTAGAAGTTCCGGATGAACGCCTCCAAAAATTGACTGAAATGATTACCCCTAAAAAGACAGTTCCAACAACATTTGAATTTACGGACATTGCCGGGATTGTAAAAGGCGCATCAAAAGGAGAAGGGCTAGGAAATAAATTCTTGGCTAACATCCGTGAAGTAGATGCAATTGTTCACGTAGTTCGTGCTTTTGATGATGAAAATGTTATGCGCGAGCAAGGGCGTGAAGATGCCTTTGTAGACCCACTAGCAGATATTGATACAATAAACCTAGAATTGATTCTTGCTGACTTAGAATCAGTTAATAAACGCTATGCGCGTGTAGAAAAGATGGCACGTACGCAAAAAGATAAAGAATCAGTAGCAGAATTTAATGTTCTTCAAAAGATTAAACCTGTTCTTGAAGATGGAAAATCAGCACGTACTATTGAATTTACAGATGAAGAGCAAAAAGTTGTCAAAAGTCTCTTCCTTTTGACAACTAAACCAGTTCTTTATGTTGCCAATGTAGACGAGGATGTAGTTTCAGAACCTGACTCTATCGACTATGTTAAACAAATTCGTGAATTTGCAGCGACAGAAAATGCTGAAGTAGTAGTTATTTCCGCGCGTGCTGAGGAAGAAATTTCTGAGTTAGACGATGAAGATAAGCAAGAGTTTCTTGAAGCACTTGGCTTGACAGAATCAGGCGTTGACAAGTTGACTCGTGCAGCTTACCACTTGCTTGGACTGGGAACTTACTTCACAGCTGGTGAAAAAGAAGTTCGCGCTTGGACCTTCAAACGTGGTATGAAAGCTCCACAAGCGGCAGGTATTATCCACTCTGACTTTGAAAAAGGATTTATTCGTGCAGTAACTATGTCTTATGAAGATTTGGTGAAATACGGATCTGAAAAGGCTGTAAAAGAAGCTGGACGCTTGCGTGAAGAAGGAAAAGAATATATCGTTCAAGATGGAGATATCATGGAATTCCGCTTCAATGTCTAATAAAATGTAGTAAATAGTATCAATTAGGTTGGAAAAAAATTCCAACCCTTTTGGCTTTTGAAAGGAAAAAATAAATGACCAAATTACTTGTTGGATTAGGAAATCCAGGGGATAAATATTTTGAAACAAAGCACAATGTCGGATTTATGTTGATTGATCAACTAGCAAAACAACAAAATCTTTCTTTTACACATGATAAAATATTTCAAGCTGACCTAGCAAGCTTTTTTTTCAATGGAGAAAAAATTTATCTTGTCAAACCAACAACCTTTATGAATGAAAGTGGAAAAGCGGTTCATGCTTTATTGACTTATTATGGTTTGGATATTGAAGATTTACTCATCATTTACGATGATCTTGACATGGAAGTTGGAAAGATTCGTTTAAGAGCAAAGGGATCTGCAGGTGGTCATAATGGTATCAAGTCTATTATCCAACATCTAGGAAGTCAGGTCTTTAATCGCGTTAAGATCGGTATCGGTAGACCTAAGAAAGGAATGTCAGTTGTTCACCATGTTTTGAGTAAGTTTGATCAGGACGACTATATTGGAATTTTACAGTCGATTGACAAGGTTGACGACGCTGTAAATTATTATTTACAAGAGAAAAGTTTTGAAAAAACGATGCAGAGGTATAACGGATAAATGGTGACCTTATTAGAGTTATTCTCAGAAAATAATCAGATTAAAAAGTGGCATCAACATCTAGCTGATAAGAAAAGACAATTAATACTAGGTCTGTCAACTTCTACCAAGGCTCTTGCAATTGCGAGTAGTCTGAAAAAAAAGGATAAGATTGTATTACTAACATCTACTTATGGAGAAGCAGAGCGAATCATCAGTGATCTTATTGCTATCCTAGGAGAGGAACTTATCTATCCATTTTTGGTAGATGACTCTCCTATGGTAGAATTTTTAATGTCTTCACAAGAAAAAATCATTTCACGAGTTGAAGGTTTGCGTTTTTTGAATGATCCTTCTAAGAAAGGGATCTTGGTTTGTAATATCGCAGCCAGTAGATTAATTTTACCTTCTCCAATTGTATTTAAAGAAAGTGTTATAAGTATTAAGGTTGGTGAAGAATATAACCAACACGATGTTATTGACCAATTAAAGGAAATAGGTTATCGAAAAGTTACTCAAGTACAGACTCAGGGAGAGTTTAGTATACGAGGAGATATTTTAGATATTTTTGAGATATCTCGGTTAGAGCCTAACCGTATTGAGTTTTTTGGTGATGAAGTTGATGGTATTAGGTCATTTGAAGTTGAAACACAATTATCCAAAGAAAATCAGACAGAGATTACTATCTTTCCAGCTAGTGATATACTATTAAGAGATAAGGAATATCAACGAGGACAGTCAGCTTTAGAGAAACAAATTTCTAACACTCTATCTCCAATTTTAAAATCATATTTAGAAGAAATACTTTCTAATTTTAATAAAAACCAAATGCATTTAGATTCTCGTAAATTTTTATCTTTGTGTTATGACAAGACATGGACTGTTTTTGACTATATTGAAAAAGATACCCCAATATTCTTTGATGATTATCAAAAATTAATGAATCAGTATGAAGTCTTTGAAAGAGAATTAGCACAATACTTTACAGAAGAATTACAGAACAGTAAAGCATTTTCTGAGATGCAGTATTTTGCTGATACAGAGCAAATCTATAAAAAACAGAGTCCGGTTACCTTTTTCTCTAATCTGCAAAAGGGGTTAGGAAATCTCAAGTTTGACCAAATTCATCAATTTAATCAATATCCTATGCAGGAGTTTTTTAATCAATTTTCTTTTCTTAAAGAGGAGATTGAGAGATATAAAAAAATGGACTACACTATTGTCCTCCAATCCAGTAATTCAATGGGAAGCCAAACATTGGAGTCTGTTTTAGAGGAATACAAGATTAAATTGGATTTCAGAGATAAATCAAGTATCTGTAAAGAATCTGTAAACTTAATTGATGGCAATCTAAGACATGGTTTTCATTTTGTTGATGAAAAGATTTTGTTGATTACTGAACATGAGATTTTTCAAAAGAAATTAAAACGTCGTTTTAGAAGACAACATGTTTCGAATGCTGAAAGACTAAAAGATTACAATGAACTTGAAAAAGAGGACTACGTTGTCCATCATATCCATGGGATTGGTCAATATCTAGGAATTGAAACAATTGAAATCAAGGGGATTCACCGTGATTATGTAAGCGTACTGTATCAAAATGGTGATCAAATTTCTATCCCAGTTGAGCAGATACAACTACTATCTAAATATGTCTCAAGTGATGGGAAAGCTCCGAAACTTAATAAATTAAATGATGGCCATTTTAAAAAAGCCAAGCAAAAAGTTAAGAACCAGGTAGAGGATATAGCTGACGATTTAATCAAACTTTATTCTGAGCGTAGTCAGTTGAAGGGATTTGCTTTTTCAGCTGATGATGAAGATCAACATGCTTTTGATGATGCCTTTCCTTATGTTGAAACGGATGATCAACTTCGTAGTATTGAGGAAATCAAGAGAGATATGCAGGCTTCTCAGCCAATGGATCGACTTTTAGTTGGGGATGTTGGTTTTGGAAAGACTGAAGTTGCTATGCGTGCAGCCTTTAAGGCAGTCAATGATCACAAACAGGTTGTCGTCTTAGTTCCGACGACGGTTTTAGCACAACAGCACTATACGAATTTTAAGGAACGATTCCAAAATTTTGCAATTAATATTGATGTGTTGAGTCGCTTTAGAAGTAAAAAAGAGCAGGCAAAGACACTTGAAAAATTAAAAAACGGTCAAGTTGATATTTTGATTGGAACCCATCGTGTTTTGTCAAAAGATGTTGTGTTTGCTGATTTGGGCTTGATGATTATTGATGAGGAACAGCGATTTGGTGTCAAGCATAAGGAAACCTTGAAAGAACTGAAAAAACAAGTGGATGTCCTAACTTTGACCGCTACTCCAATCCCTCGTACCCTTCATATGTCTATGTTAGGAATCAGAGATTTGTCAGTCATTGAGACTCCGCCGACTAATCGTTATCCAGTGCAAACCTATGTTTTGGAAAAGAATGATAGTGTCATTCGTGATGCGGTCTTGCGTGAAATGGAGCGTGGAGGTCAAGTTTACTATCTTTACAATAAAGTTGACACAATTGATCAGAAGGTTTCAGAATTACAGGAGTTGATTCCAGATGCTTCGATTGGTTATGTTCATGGGCAAATGAGTGATATTCAGTTAGAAAATACTCTACTGGATTTCATTGAAGGTCAGTATGATATTTTAGTGACGACTACCATTATTGAGACAGGGGTGGACATTCCAAATGCCAATACTTTATTTATTGAAAATGCGGACCATATGGGCTTGTCAACCTTGTATCAGTTAAGAGGAAGAGTCGGTCGTAGTAATCGTATTGCTTATGCCTATCTCATGTATCGTCCAGAAAAATCAATCAGTGAAGTCTCCGAGAAGAGATTAGAAGCGATTAAAGGATTTACAGAATTGGGATCTGGATTTAAGATTGCTATGCGAGATCTCTCAATCCGTGGGGCTGGAAATCTCTTAGGAAAGTCTCAGTCTGGATTTATTGATTCTGTTGGTTTTGAATTGTATTCTCAGTTATTAGAGGAAGCTATTGCTAAAAGAAATCGCAGTGGGAACAAAAGAATTAAAGGCAATGCTGAATTAATCTTGCAAATTGATGCTTATCTACCTGAAACATATATCACTGATCAACGACACAAAATTGAAATTTATAAAAAAATTCGTCAGATTGACAGTCGTACTAACTATGAAGAGTTACAAGAGGAGTTGATGGATCGCTTTGGAGAATACCCAGATGTTGTTGCCTATCTTTTAGAGATTGGTTTGGTCAAGTCATATTTTGACAAGGTCTTTGTAGAACGTGTGGAAAGAAAAGAGAATAAGATTACAGTTCAATTTGAAAAAATTACTCAGCGACTGTTCTTGGCTCAAGATTATTTTAAAGCTTTATCCGCAACGAACTTAAAAGCTGCTATAGCTGAGAATAGAGGATTAATGGAAGTTGTTTTTGATGTACGAAACAAGAAAGATTATGAAATATTAGAGGGATTGTTGAGTTTTGGAGAAACTTTATTAGGGATAAAAGAATCCAAGGAAGCAAATTCTATTTAACATTTTTCTTCTATAAAATAGATAAAAATGGTACAATAATAATTTGAGGAAATAAAGATGAGATTAGACAAATATTTAAAAGTATCACGAATTATCAAGCGACGTACAGTTGCAAAAGAAGTTGCAGATAAAGGTAGAATAAAGGTCAATGGTATTTTGGCAAAAAGTTCAACTGATTTGAAAGTAAATGACCAAGTTGAGATTCGTTTTGGCAATAAACTACTTCTTGTAAAAGTATTAGAGATGAAAGATAGTACAAAAAAAGAAGATGCAGTGGGCATGTATGAAATTATCAGTGAAACACGGGTAGAAGAAAATGACTAAAAATATTGTACAGTTAAACAATTCTTTTATTCAAAACGAACATCAACGTAATCGATATCTAATGAAAGAACGACAAAAACGAAATCGTTTTATGGGTTGGATATTGATTTTGATCATTTTGTTATTTATATTGCCGACTTTTAATTTAGCACAGAGTTATAATCAATTACTACAAAGACGTCAGCAACTAGCTGATTTGCAAACTCAGTATCAAACTTTGAGTGAGGAGAAGGATAAGGAAACAGACTTTGCAAACAAGTTGAAGGATGAAGATTATGCTGCTAAATATATGCGTGCTAAATACTATTATTCAAATTCTAGGGAAGTAGTCTACACCATTCCTAACTTACTTCCAAGGTGATAACATGGAAAATTTATTAAGTGTAGTCGAGCGATTTTTGAACTTGTCAGATGAAAAATTAGAAGAATTGACTGAGAAAAATCAACAATTGCGTTTACAAGAAGAAAAGGAAAGGAAGAATGCGTAAATTCTTAATTATTTTGTTGCTACCGAGCTTTTTGACAATTTCAAAAGTTGTTAGCACAGAAAAAGAAGTAGTCTACACTTCGAAAGAAATTTATTACCTTTCTCAATCTGATTTTGGTATTTATTTTAGAGAAAAATTAAATGCTCCCGTGGTTTATGGAGAAATCCCAGTCTATGCTAATGAAGATTTAGTAATAGAATCTGGAAAGCTAACTCCCAAAACAACTTTTCATATAACTGAATGGCGTCTAAATAGGCAAGGAATTCCAGTATTTAAATTATCAAATCATCAATTTATTGCCGCTGATAAACGATTGTTATACGATCAATCAGAAGCAAGATCCGTAGTAAAAAAAGTATGGTTAGAGTCTGGATTTAAAGTATATAATAGTCCTTATGATTTGAGAG
This sequence comes from Streptococcus sp. SK643, assembly GCF_000259505.1. GTDB lineage: Bacteria > Bacillota > Bacilli > Lactobacillales > Streptococcaceae > Streptococcus. The sequence continues at coordinate 4,639 of NZ_AJMM01000006.1, read as the reverse complement.
AAGCAACATCATCTTTAACATCTTATTCGCAAGTATCAATTGATAAGACCATGTTTGTGGAAGGAAGAGAATTTTTACATATTGATCAAGTTGGATGGATAGATAAGGACTATACTTCTGAAAAAGATAATCGTATGAGTAAGGTCCAAGAAATATTATCAGAAAAATATCAGAAAGATTCTTTCTCTATTTATGTTAAGCAACTGACTACTGGGAATGAAGCTGGTGTCAATCAAGATAAAAAAATGTATGCAGCTAGTGTTTTGAAATTACCTTATCTTTATTATACGCAAGAAAAAATAAATGAGGGAGTTTATCAATTAGATACAAGTTTAAAATACATATCTGAAGTTAATGATTTTCCAGGTTCTTATAAACCAGAAGGAAGTGGCAGTCTTCCTAAAAAAGAAGATAATAAAGAATATTCTTTAAAAGATTTAATTACGAGAGTATCAAAAGAATCTGATAATATTGCTCATAATATTCTAGGATATTATGTCTCAAATAAATCTGATATCGATTTTAAAACTAAATTATCTGTTATTATGGGACATGATTGGGATCCAAAAGAAAAACTAATATCTTCTGAAATGGCTGGTAAGGTAATGGAAGCTATTTATAATCAAAATGGATTTGTTTTAGAATCTTTGACAAAAACTGCTTTTGATAATCAGCGAATTCCCAAAGGTGTTTCTGTTAAAGTTGCTCACAAAATTGGCGATGCAGATGAATTTAAACATGACACTGCAATAGTTTATACCGATTCTCCATTTATTCTTTCAATTTTTACAGAGAATTCTGATTATGATACCATTACTAAAATAGCCAAGGATGTTTATGAGGTTTTAAAATGATGGAACAAGATTTTTTAAATCATTTTATTCAAAGAAAATATTTTAACAAACATTCAAAGGTTTTGTTGGCTCTTTCAGGTGGGTTGGATTCTATGTTTTTATTTCGACTATTATCCAAGTATCAAAAAGAGTTGGAAATTGAACTGATTTTAGCTCATGTTAACCATCAGCAGAGACTAGAATCAGATTTTGAAGAAGAGGAGTTAGGGAAGTTAGCTAATCAAGCTAAACTTCCTATTTATATCACTAGGTTTTCAGGTGAATTTTCAGAAGTGCGTGCTCGAAATTTTCGTTATGATTTTTTTAAAGAGGTTATGGAAGAAACTGGAGCAACAGTTTTGGTTACGGCACATCATGCAGATGATCAGGTTGAAACGATTTTTATGCGTTTGATTCGAGGTAGTCGATTACGGTATTTATCAGGAATTAAAGAAAAGCAATTAGTAGGAGACATTGAAATTATCCGTCCTTTACTACAATTTCATAAAAAGGATTTTCCACCAATTTTTCATTTTGATGATAAAACAAATAATGAGAATAATTACTTTCGAAATAGAACGAGAAATCTTTATTTACCAGAGTTAGAGAAGGAAAATCCCTGCTTTAGAGATTCTATATTAGAATTAGGTAATGAGGTTAGAGACTATGAGTTGGCAATAACTGAATTATCAAAAGATGTTGATGTGGAGGACTTAGAGCAACTCTTTACTTTTTCTCAGTCTACACAAAAGGTTTTACTTCAAAACTATATCAGTCGCTTTCCAGATTTGAATCTTACCAAAGCTCAGTTTGAAGAAGTTAGACAGATTTTAAAATCTAAAAGCCAGTATCATCATCCGCTTAAAAATGGTTATGAATTAATTAAAGAGTATCAACAGTTTCGGATTTGTAAAATCAGTCCTCAGGCCGATGAAAATAAAAATGAACTTGTGTTACACTATCAAAATCAAGTTTCCTATTTAGGACACTCATTTTCTTTTGGAATTCCTTTAGAGGGAGATTCAGTTCAACAAATTCCTGTTTCACGGGAAACATCAATTCATATTCGTCATCGAAAATCAGGGGATTTTATTATCAAAAACGGGCATAGAAAAAAATTAAGACGCTTATTTATAGATTTAAAAATTCCTATAGAAAAACGAAAATCTGCTCTGATTATTGAGCAATTTGGTAAAATTGTCTCAATTTTAGGAATTGCGACCAGTGATTTGAGTAAAAAAACGAAAAATGATATAATGAACACTGTACTTTATATAGAAAAAATAGATAGGTAAAAAAATGTTAGAAAACGATATTAAAAAAATCCTCGTTTCACACGATGAAATTACAGAAGCTGCTAAAAAATTAGGTGCTCAACTCACTAAAGACTATGCAGGAAAAAATCCAATTTTAGTTGGGATTTTAAAAGGATCTATTCCTTTTATGGCTGAATTGGTCAAACATATCGACACACATATTGAAATGGACTTCATGATGGTTTCTAGCTATCATGGTGGAACAGCAAGTAGCGGTGTCATCAATATCAAGCAAGATGTAACTCAAGATATCAAAGGAAGACATGTTCTATTTGTAGAAGATATCATTGATACAGGTCAAACATTGAAGAGCTTGAGAGATATGTTTAAAGCTAGAGAAGCAGCTTCTGTTAAAATTGCGACTTTATTGGACAAACCAGAGGGACGCGTTGTAGAAATTGAAGCAGATTATACTTGTTTCACTATTCCAAATGAGTTTGTAGTTGGATATGGTTTGGATTACAAAGAAAATTATCGCAATCTTCCTTATGTTGGAGTATTAAAAGAAGAAGTGTATACAAATTAGAAAGAATTATTTTTAATGAAAAAACAAAATAATGGTTTAATTAAAAATCCTTTTCTATGGTTATTACTTATTTTTTTCCTAGTTACAGGTTACCAGTATTTTAGTACAGGTAGTGTTGCAGGGAAAAGTGAGCAAATTAATTATACAGAATTGGTAAAAGAAATTACCGATGACAATGTAAAAGAATTGACTTACCAACCAAATGGCAGTGTTATCGAAGTTTCAGGTGTTTATAAAAATCCTAAAACAAGTAAAGAAGAAACAGGCATTCAGTTCTTTTCTCCATCTGTTACAACAGTAGAGAAATTTTCAAGCATCATTCTTCCGTCAGATACGACGGTATCAGAATTGCAAAAGCTTGCTTCTGACCATAAAGCGGAAGTAACTGTTAAGCATGAAAGTTCAAGTGGTATGTGGATTAATATTCTTGTATCCATTGTGCCATTCGGTATTCTTTTCTTCTTCCTATTCTCTATGATGGGAAATATGGGAGGAAATAATAGCCGTAACCCGATGAGTTTTGGACGTAGTAAGGCTAAAGCTGCAAATAAAGAAGATATTAAAGTAAGATTTTCAGATGTTGCTGGAGCTGAGGAAGAAAAACAAGAACTAGTTGAAGTTGTTGAATTTTTAAAAGATCCAAAACGATTTACAAAACTTGGAGCTCGTATTCCAGCAGGTGTTCTTTTGGAGGGACCTCCGGGAACAGGTAAGACTTTGCTTGCTAAAGCAGTCGCTGGAGAAGCAGGCGTTCCATTCTTTAGCATCTCAGGATCGGACTTTGTAGAAATGTTTGTCGGAGTTGGTGCAAGTCGTGTTCGTTCTCTTTTTGAGGATGCAAAAAAAGCAGCACCAGCTATCATCTTTATCGATGAAATTGATGCTGTTGGACGTCAACGTGGAGTTGGTCTTGGCGGAGGAAATGACGAACGTGAACAAACCTTGAACCAACTCTTGATTGAGATGGATGGTTTTGAGGGAAATGAAGGAATTATCGTCATCGCTGCGACGAACCGTTCAGATGTACTTGACCCTGCCCTTCTGCGTCCAGGACGTTTTGATAGAAAAGTATTGGTTGGCCGTCCTGATGTTAAGGGTCGTGAAGCAATCTTGAAAGTTCATGCTAAGAACAAGCCTTTAGCAGAAGATGTTGATTTGAAATTAGTGGCTCAACAAACTCCAGGTTTTGTTGGTGCTGATTTAGAGAATGTCTTGAATGAAGCGGCTTTAGTTGCTGCTCGTCGCAATAAATCGGTAATTGATGCCTCAGATATTGATGAAGCAGAAGATCGCGTAATCGCTGGTCCGTCTAAAAAAGATAAGACAGTATCTCAAAAAGAACGTGAATTGGTCGCTTATCATGAAGCTGGACATACAATTGTTGGATTGGTTTTATCAAATGCACGAGTTGTACATAAGGTTACAATTGTCCCTCGTGGACGTGCAGGGGGTTACATGATTGCTCTGCCTAAAGAAGATCAAATGTTACTTTCTAAAGAAGATATGAAAGAGCAATTGGCTGGCTTAATGGGTGGACGTGTAGCTGAAGAAATTATCTTTAATGTCCAAACTACAGGAGCTTCAAACGACTTTGAACAAGCGACGCAAATGGCGCGTGCAATGGTTACAGAGTACGGTATGAGTGAAAAACTTGGCCCAGTACAATATGAAGGAAACCATGCTATGTTTGGTGCACAGAGTCCTCAAAAATCAATTTCAGAACAAACAGCTTATGAAATTGACGAAGAGGTTCGTTCATTATTAAATGAAGCACGAAATAAAGCTGCTGAAATCATCCAATCAAATCGTGAAACACACAAATTGATTGCTGAAGCATTATTGAAATACGAAACATTGGATAGCACACAAATTAAATCTCTTTATGAAACAGGAAAAATGCCTGAGACGTTAGAAGAGGAATCACATGCCCTATCTTATGATGAAATTAAGTCAAAAATGAATGA
>NZ_AJMM01000005.1 GCF_000259505.1 Streptococcus sp. SK643 | reverse complement strand
TCGAAGTGAAGGGAACCCAAGAAGTTGGTAAAGAAGGCCAGGCTCTAACACAAGCAGAATTACCAGAAGCTCCAATTGAAATGAAGGGAACCCAAGAAGTTGGTAAGGAAGGTCAGGCTTTAACACAAGCAGAATTACCAGAAGCTCCAATTGAAGTGAAGGGAACTCAAGAAGAAGGTAAAGAAGGTCAGGCATTGACACAAGCTGACTTACCAGAAGCCTCAGTTGATGTGAAAGGAACTCAAGAAGAGGGACGTGCTGGAGAAGCTCTTGTTCAAGCAGAGTTACCAGAGTATAAGGTTACTGAAGGAACAGTTGTTGAAGAATCAACTACAGAGCTCGAGTATAAAACCGAAGTTATTGAGGATCCAACAAAGTATACAGATGAAGAAACAGTTGTACGAAATGGTGAAAAAGGAAACCAAGTTACCAAAACAACCTATAAAACTGTAGAAGGTGTTAAAGTTGGAGAAGGTACAACTAGTACAGAAGTTACAAAGGATCCTATCAATGAGCAAATAAAACGTGGAATTAAGCCAATTGAAGGAACAGTTGTTGAAGAAAGTCTTGAAAAGATTCCATTTAAGGAAGTTATTAAAGAAGATGCCCAACTGAAAAAAGGTGAAAGAGTTACTGTCCAAGAAGGAAAAGATGGACAGAAAAAAGTTACCAAGACTTACAAAACTATCAAAGGTTTAAAAACTGAAGAAGCACCAAAAATTGTGGAACAGGTTTTGGAGTTAGACCAAGATCGTATCATCAAGTTAGGAACTAAAACCTTTGAGAAACCAATCTTGAGCTTGTCACTGGTCGATGTTCAAGATTTAAAACGTTCATCACAAATTAAATATAACCTAGAGAATCCAAGTAAAGCTGCTATTAAATCAATCACCTTGACTCTAAAAAAAGGTGATGAGATTGTGAAGACCTTGAATGTTTCACCAGAAGATCTAACAGCTTCTTTGACAGACTTACAGTACTACAAAGATTATAAACTTGAAACGAAGATGGTTTATAATTTAGGTGAAGGTGACCAAGAAGAAGTTCTTAAAGAAGAACCTCTTAGAATTGATCTTAAAAAAGTTGAAATTAAAAATATCAAAGAAACTAGTTTAATCAGTGTAGATGCTGAAGGAAATGAAACAGATAAGAGCTTATTATCTGAAAAACCAACAGATGTTGCTCCATTATATTTACGTGTGACAACTCATGATAATAAAGTGACAAGACTTTCTGTTGACAAGATTGAAGAAGTAGAAAAAGATGGAAAAACTTTATACAAAGTCACTGCCAAAGCACCTGATTTGATTCAACGGAATGCTGACAACACACTTAGCGAAGAGTATGTTCATTACTTTGAAAAACAAAAAACACACGACGGTGATGTATATTATAGCTTTAACGACCTAGTAACGGCTATGAAAGCTAATCCAAGTGGTACTTTTAAACTTGGTGCAGACCTTAATGCTGCTAACGTACCAACTCCTAATAAAGAGTATGTGCCTGGTACATTTAAAGGTCATTTAACAAGTGTTGACGGTCAACACTATTCAATCCACAACATGGCACGTCAATTATTTGGCATTGTAGAGGGTGGTTCAGTTAAAAATCTTAACTTAGCTAACGTTAACATCAATATGCCTTGGATTGAAAACATTTCTGCTCTTGCTAGATCTGTTAAAAACGCTACTGTTGAAAATATTAAAGTAACAGGTAGTATTCTTGGTAAAGATGGAATCTCTGGTATCACTAATAAGGTGGATATTGGTGGACAACTGACAAATGTTGCCTTTATCGGTAAACTTACTGGTGTTGGTGATAGACCTTGGGGTATGGCTGGTATTGCAGGTGAAGTTTGGAAAGGTAATATTAAGAAAGCCTATGTAGATGCTGATATCGTTGCTAATAAAGCTCGTGTTGGTGGACTTGTTGCTGTTACAGATAACGGTTCTGACCCTAACGGAATTGATAAATATGCTTCTGTACGTAATGCGGTGACTAAAGGTACTATAGATATTAAGAACCCTGTTGAAGTTGGTGGTTTCATCAGTAAAAACTGGACATGGGGTAGAGTTGCAGATACTGTTTCAATGATGAAAGTTAAAAACGGTGAAGAATTCTACGGATCTAGAGATATTGATACTGAAGATGGTTACTATACAAACGATGTACTAGAAAGAAACTTTGTAGTAAAAGATGTTAGTGCAGGTAGTCGTTCATATCAACGCTCACGTTCAAATAGAATTAAAGAAATTAGTCTTGAAGAAGCGAACAAGAAAATCGAAGCAATGGGTATCACAGCTGATCAATTCGTGATTAACCCACTAACAGAAGATAAACTTAATAATACAAAACATAAAGCTGATACGTATAAAGCTACTCAAGATTATGATGCATCTCGTGAACTTGCATACCGTAATATTGAAAAACTTCAACCATTCTACAATAAAGAGTGGATTATAAACCAAGGTAACAAGATTCCTGCAGATTCTAAATTATTAACGACTGAGGTACTATCTGTTACAGGTATGAAAGATGGTCAATTTGTGACTGACTTATCAGATGTTGATAAGATTATGATTCATTATGCTGATAAGACGAAAGAAATTAAAGCTATTACACAAAAAGAATCTAAGGTTCAACAAGTTCGTGAATATAGTATTGAAGGATTAGGTGATATTGTCTATACACCAAATATGGTTGTTAAAGATAGGACACAATTGATCAGCGATATCAAAGCTAAATTAGCTTCTGTTGAACTTGATTCAGATGAAGTTCGTAAGATTAATAACAATCCTAAGATGTTATACATGGAAGAAAGCTTCAAAGAAGTAAAAGATAATCTTGATGCTTTAGTTAAAGCTTTAGTTGAAAATGAAGACCATCAATTAAATACGGACGAAGCAGCTAAACGTGCATTGATTAAAAAAGTTGAAGATAACAAAGCTAAGATTATGTTAGCTCTGGCTTATTTAAACCAATACTATGGAATTAAATTTGACGGATTAAATATCAAAAATATGATGACCTTCAAACCGGATTTCTACGGTAAGAACATTAATGTACTTGATAGATTAATCAGCTTCGCATCAAATGGTAACAACCTAAAAGGTGATCAATCACACGATGCATTTAACAGAGCTCTTGCAAGTGCTACTGGTAAAGCTAACTTACACGAATTCCTGAAGTACAACATGGAATTATTCACTAGTGAAACAGATATGAATACTTGGTTCAAGAATAACATTGCAGATAACGCTTATGTTGTTGAGAAACAATCATCAAATCCTGATTTTGCGAATAAGAAACATAAATTGTATGAAGTAATTAATAATGGACATCACGGACGTTATATTTTACCACTTCTGAATCTGAAGAAAGCGCATATGATTTTAATTACAACCTATAATACCATTGCCTTTAGTTCATTTGAGAAATATGGTAAGAATACGGCAGAAGAACGTGAAGCGTTCAAGAAGCAAGTTGATTTACGTGCGCAAGAACAAATCAATTACTTAGACTTCTGGTCAAGACTTGCTGCAGATAATGTACGAAATAATCTTCTTAAGAGTGAAAATATGGTACCATCTGCAATTTGGGATAACCATGATGTACCAGGTTTGGGATGGGTTGACCGTATGGGACATACGAAGAAAGGCGATTTTGCTCCAATTCGTGAATTCTATGGTCCGACTGATAAGTGGCATGGATACAATGGAATGGGCGCATACGCTTATATCTTCCAAAATCCACAACCACAAGAGGCTGTATATTACATCATCTCTAGCATGATTAGTGATTTTGGTACATCTGCATTCACTCACGAAACGACTCACATCAATGACCGTATGGCCTACTTAGGAACATGGCGTCACCGTGAAGGAACAGACGTTGAAGCCTTCGCTCAAGGTATGTTACAATCACCATCAGTCTCAAATCCAAATGGAGAATATGGTGCCTTAGGATTAAACATGGCATATGAACGTCAAAATGATGGTAACCAATGGTATAACTATAATCCTAATATGTTAGATAGTCGTCAAAAGATTGATCATTACATGAAGAATTATAATGAATCAATGATGATGCTTGATTACTTAGAAGCTGATGCCGTTATTAAGAAAAATCAAGGTACAAATGATAAGTGGTTTAAGAAAATGGATCGAGAATGGCGTTCGAATGCTGATCGTAACAGCCTAAAAGGTGAACCACATCAATGGGATAAACTTCGTGATTTAAATGATGAAGAGAAAAACATGAAGTTAACAACGATTGATCAATTGGTAAACAATAATTTTGTTACCAAGCATGGAATGCCTGGTAATGGACGTTATCGTTCGGAAGGTTTCGATTCTGCTTATCAAACCGTTAATATGATGGCAGGTATCTATGGTGGTAATACAAGTAGAAGTACTGTAGGTTCTATTTCATTTAAACATAATACATTCCGTATGTGGGGTTACTTTGGTTACCTCGATGGTTTCTTAGGATACGCTTCTAATAAATATAAAGATGCTGCTAAGAAAGAAAACAATGGTTATGTTGGAGACGATTTCATCATTAAGAAAGTTTCAAATGGAAGATTCCAAAACTTAGAAGAATGGAAATCTGCTTGGTACCATGAAGTTCATGAGAAAGCTCAAAAAGGCCTTGTTGAAATTGAAATTAATGGTGAGAAAATTTCAACGTATGCCAGACTTCAAGAATTGTTTGATGAAGCAGTTGAAAAAGATCTCAAAGGGAATGGATTTGGAAATACAGTTAGCCTGAAAGAGAAAGTTTATAAACAACTTCTACAAAAAACGAATGGATTTACTGGAGATTTGTTCTCTAAATAGTAGATAGGATTTTAATAGAATAATAAAGGCTCTTTGTCAACTGTAGTGGGTTGATGAAAAGTTACAACCTGGAGAGAACCAACTTGTTTCTCTCCTTTTTGATGTTTAAATCGATAAGTATTCTAGTTTTGAAGTTGTCAAAATTCCGGAAACCAATAGCGTTTCGCTTGATGACTTCGATGAGATTATGGGTCGCCTCTAGTTTTTCATTTGAGTAGGGTAGCTCCAGTGCATTCATGATCTTCTCCTTATCTTTCAAAAAAGTCTTAAAAACAGTTAGAAAGATGGGATTTATATAGGATATCGTTTCTATCATCAGTTCAAAGAAATGGTTTGTTTATTTTTCTGGGAAATGAAACAGTAATAGTTGATAGAGTTTATAGTGGTGTCTAAGTTTTTGAGAGTATGCAAGGAGATTTTCGAGAATATTTTTAAAGTTTTGTCAGAATTGAGTTTTTACTCGCTTACTTTGTGGATGAGGCTTTTCTTATTTTATGCTATACTTAAGCTATGCATAGAAAAACAGTAATTGATTTTAGAGCTTTGGGTGAGAGACATACTTTTACCAAGCCTATTAAAGAATTAAAAACAAGAAACTTGGCTCAAGTGAAGGACCTATTAGCCCAGGTGGAAGACTACCAGCAACAAGGCTACTATGTAGTAGGTTATGTCAGTTATGAAGCTGCACCGGCTTTTGAGGAGAAATTAGCTGTTCACCCAGCTCCCTTGATGGGAGAATATTTGCTTTACTTTACGGTTCATGATAGTGTTGAAAAATCTATTATACCATTGACTTATGACGAAATTGATATGCCGTCAAATTGGAAGGAAGAAACCTCAAAGGAAGAGTATGAAAAAGCCATTGCTCAGATTCATCATCATCTGCGTCAAGGTGACACCTATCAGGTCAACTATACGGTTCAGCTCAAGCAGGCAGTGACTGCCAATCCTTTTGCTATTTATAATCGTATGGTAGTGGAGCAGGAGGCGGGCTATAATGCCTATGTTGAGCATGATGAGATGGCAGTGATTTCCATGAGTCCGGAGCTCTTTTTTGAACAAAAGGGATGTGATTTGACGACAAGGCCAATGAAGGGGACAACCAAACGTGGACTGACCAATCAAGAGGACTTGGACCAGGCAGCTTGGTTGGAACAGGATCCCAAAAATCGTTCTGAAAATATGATGATTGTGGACCTCTTGCGTAATGATATGAACCGACTGTCTGAGGTGGGAAGTGAGCATGTGGAACGCTTGTGTCAGGTAGAGCAATATTCGACTGTATGGCAGATGACTTCAACTATTAAAAGTCAAGTTCGACCGGATGTGGATTTAGTTGAAGTTTTTCGCTCACTCTTTCCATGTGGCTCCATAACAGGGGCACCTAAGATAGCGACTATGGAAATTATCAAAAACCTAGAGCCCCAAGCACGTGGAGTTTACTGTGGGACCATTGGCATCTTGCTTCCAAATGGACGGAGAATTTTCAATGTGGCCATTCGTACCATTCAACTTCACAAGGGCCAAGCTATTTATGGAGTTGGTGGTGGAATCACTTGGGATAGTACTTGGGAGTCTGAATATAATGAGGTCCATCAAAAGGCTGCTGTGCTTTATCGGAAACAGGTTCCTTTTCAGCTTATTACGACAGGAAAAATTAGTCAGAAACATTTGTTATTTAAAGAAGAACACATAGACAGACTAAGAAATGCTGGCCGCTATTTTGCCTATCCTTTTAATCCAGAAAATCTGCTACAAAGGATTGATGCAGAGTGTCAGGCTTGCCATGTGGAAAAGGACTATCGTTTAAGGATTAGCATCAGTAAGTCTGGCGATATAGATCTTTGTTGTCAGGAATTAACCCCACTTAGCCCAGCTTTCTGTCAAGCTCAACTTTGCTTGCAGGAAAGGAGTTTGCAAACACCATTTACCTACTTCAAAACGACTTATAGACCACATTTGACTGTTGCCAAACAAGAAAAAATTTATCATAATGAAAACGGAGAATTGCTAGAAACATCGATTGGCAATCTAGTCTTGCAAATCGCTGGAAAACTCTATACCCCACCAATCAATCTTGGAATATTGCCAGGAATTTATCGTCAGCATTTACTTGAAAAAGGAAAGGTAGAAGAAAAAGTCTTAACCTTAGAAGAACTAGCCCAAGCAGAAGCTATATATGGCTGTAATGCAGTTAGGGGCTTATATAAATTATCATTAAAGGATAACTAAATGAAACTGATTTTTTTACATGGATTAGGTCAGTCAGCGGAGAGTTGGGAAGAAGTGCAGGCTTTGCTTGCAGATTATCCATCTGAAATTCTTGAATTGTTTCCTTCGGGAGTTGAATCTTATCAGGAAGCTAAAAAACGGGTAGCTAAGCATTTATCAGAGGAGAATCAGCCTTTTGTTTTGATTGGTTTATCTCTAGGTGCTACTCTTGCACTGGAGCTTTCAAGTTACGATTTACCAAATCTTCAAGGTTTAGTTTTGTCAGGTTGCCCTCTGAAACTAGCTGGAAATATCTTATTTAAAATCCAATTGATGATTTTTAAACTACTTCCAAAAAGCTTTTTTGAAAAGCAGGGAGCAGATAAGACGCTTATGGTGGGAGTTTCAGAGGAAATGAAAACACTTGATTTAACTCAAATTGCACAGAATTGTCACTATCCAAGCTTGTTAATCTGTGGTAGTAAGGATCTACCAAATCTAATTTCAATGCGTAAGCTTTATCAGCTGTTACCCCAGGCTCGGTTTCAAATTATACCTGACGGTCCTCACACTCTGAATACTGACAAACCAAAAGAGTTTGCAGAAAAGACCAGAAGTTTTCTTGAAATGTAGAAATAAGTTTGATAAAATAAGGATGTAAGCGATATCAAAAAGGAGGAGATAAAATAATGAAAAAACGTATGTTATTAAAAATAAGTTTGGTTACTTTGCCACTTTTAGCCATGTTTTCTCAAGCTGCTGTCGCAGAAGAAAATGTTCATTTTTCTAGTTGTAAGGAAGCATGGGCCCATGGATATTCGGATATGCGTCAAGGAGAGCCAGGTTATTCTGCCAAGTTAGATAAAGATCATGATGGCATAGCTTGTGAATTGAAAAATGCTCCTGAGGGGGCTTTCAAACCAAGAAAATCGACTGAGGTAAAAACAAACTCTAGTTCAACAATCACAAGTGGATGGGTTCAAAAGGATGGAGTTTGGTACTATCATGATGACAAGGGAAATCCTGTAACTAATACTTGGAAGGGAAGTTATTACCTTAAATCAAATGGTAAAATGGCTCAGAGTGAATGGGTTTATGATGCTTCGTATCAAGCCTGGTACTATTTGAAATCAGATGGTTCATACGCTCGTAATGCATGGCAAGGGGCTTATTATCTAAAATCAAATGGTAAAATGTCTCAGAGTGAGTGGGTTTATGATGCTTCGTATCAAGCTTGGTATTATCTAAAATCAGATGGTTCATACGCTCGTAATGCATGGCAAGGGGCTTATTATCTAAAATCAAATGGTAAAATGGCTCAGAGCGAGTGGGTTTATGATGCTTCGTATCAAGCTTGGTATTATCTAAAATCAGACGGTTCATATGCTCGCAATGCATGGCAAGGATCTTATTATCTAAAATCAAATGGTAAAATGGCTCAGAGTGAATGGGTTTATGATGCTTCCTATCAAGCCTGGTATTATTTGAAGTCAGATGGCTCTTACTCTCGTAATGCATGGCAAGGCAATTATTATCTAAAATCAGATGGTAAAATGGCTGTCAATGAATGGGTAGATGGTGGACGTTATTATGTAGATGGCTCAGGTTTGTGGAAATCGAATTCAAATTCAAATTCAAATTCAAATTCAGATTCAAATACTAAAGTAACTAATAGAGGCTTATATTATAGCCTTCAAGGGAAGTACGATGAGATTCTTGTTGTAAATAAACACTATCCTTTGTCTAAAGACTACAATCCAGGGGACAATCCAACTGCTAAAGCTGCCTTTTTAAAACTGATTGCACAGATGCAAAAAGAAGGCTATGCTGTTAGCAATACCTATAGTGGATTTAGAAGTTATGGAACTCAAGCACAATTATATCAAAGCTATGTAAATAGAGAAGGTCAGGCTGCGGCTGATCGTTATTCAGCTAGACCTGGCTATAGTGAACACCAAACAGGTCTTGCTTTTGATGTTATTGGTACAGATGGACACTTAGTTGAAGATGCAAGTGCTGCTCAATGGTTGTTAGACCATGCTGCAGACTATGGATTTGTTGTTCGATACCTTAAAGGCAAAGAGAGTGTAACAGGTTATATGCATGAGGAATGGCACTTACGCTATGTTGGAAAAGAAGCCAAGGAAATTGCAGCAAGTGGGTTGACACTTGAAGAATACTACGGATTTGATGGTGGGAACTATCTTAACTAAAATTTGTCACTAATATAATGCAAACCTTTGCATTAGTCGAAAATTTTTGTTATACTATCTCTGTAAGCATTTTCAAATACTATCAGAGAAAAAAGGAGAAAAGATGAGTCAAAAGATTATCGGAATTGACCTTGGTGGAACATCTATCAAGTTTGCAATCTTAACAACAACTGGAGAAATTCAAGAAAAATGGTCTATCAAGACTAACATTTTAGATGAAGGAAGCCATATTGTAGACGATATGATTGAATCTATCAAACATCGTTTAGATTTGCTTGGTTTGTCAGCAGAAGATTTCCAAGGGATTGGAATGGGTTCACCTGGAGTGGTTGATCGTGATAAAGGGACTGTTATCGGTGCCTATAACTTAAACTGGAAGACCTTACAACCAATCAAAGAAAAAATTGAAAAAGCCTTGGGTATTCCATTCTTCATCGATAATGATGCTAACGTGGCAGCTCTTGGTGAACGTTGGATGGGTGCGGGTGATAACCAACCAGATGTTGTCTTTATGACTCTTGGTACAGGTGTTGGTGGCGGTATCGTCGCAGAAGGAAAATTGCTTCACGGTGTTGCTGGCGCAGCAGGTGAGCTTGGTCACATTACTGTTGATTTTGACCAACCAATCGCATGTACTTGCGGTAAGAAAGGCTGTCTTGAAACAGTAGCTTCTGCAACAGGTATTGTTAACCTGACTCGCCGTTATGCAGATGAATATGAGGGTAGTGCTAGCTTGAAGAGCTTGATTGATAATGGGGAAGAAGTAACTGCTAAAACTGTTTTTGATTTAGCAAAAGAAGGAGACGACCTTGCTTTGATCGTTTACCGTAACTTCTCACGTTACTTGGGAATCGCTTGTGCCAACATCGGTTCAATCCTAAACCCATCAACAATCGTGATCGGTGGTGGAGTTTCGGCAGCTGGAGAATTCCTTCTACAAGGTGTGCAAAAGGTTTACGATGAAAACACCTTCCCACAAGTACGTTCGACAACGAAATTGGCTCTTGCAACTCTAGGAAACGATGCTGGAGTTATCGGTGCTGCATCACTTGTTTTACAGTAAGATAAAAAATGACAGAGCTTGGTGATCAATCAAGCTCTTTTTAAATGATATCTACTAGTTTAAAGCAAATAGCTTCTTGTATTTAGAAAGGAAAAATTTAATGAATCAATCAGAACAATCCATGTTTGATTTGGCCTTGTCTATCGCTAAAAAAGCTCACAAAGGTCAATATGATAAGGCGGGAGTAGATTATATTGAACATCCTCTTTTTGTAGCAAGTCTAGTCGATACGCAAGAAGAAAAGGCAGTAGCCCTATTGCACGATGTTCTTGAAGATAGCCCTTATACAGCAGAAGAACTAATATTGGCTGGTTTACCAGAGACTGTTGTTAGTGCTGTACAGATACTGACCAAGAAAAAAGGACAAGATTATCAACAATATTTGGAACTTGTTAAATCTAGTCCTATAGCACGTCGTGTCAAATTTGCAGATTTGAAACATAATTCAGATTTATCTAGACTAGCTACTGTTACTGAAAAGGATCTGGAACGATTAGAAAAATATAAGAAAGCTATTGATTATCTAAGGATGTAGAAATTTTCTTTTTATGCTATACTAGTTAGGACTATAAAAGAGGTGAGTATAGATGACCAAAGCAGATCTAATTTTTAAGAAAAATATTGAACGGATTCTAAAGGAAGGTGTTTTCTCAGAGCAAGCTCGTCCCAAGTACAAGGACGGAACTGTTGCCAACTCTAAATATGTGACAGGTGCCTTTGCTGAATATGATTTGGCTCAGGGTGAATTTCCTATTACGACCTTGCGTCCCATTGCTATCAAATCAGCTATCAAGGAAGTTCTTTGGATCTACCAAGACCAGTCAAATAGTCTAGAAGTGCTTAATGATAAGTACAATGTTCACTACTGGAATGACTGGGAAGTGGAAAATACAGGAACCATTGGTGAGCGCTATGGTGCCGTGGTTAAAAAGCACGATATCATCAATAAGATTCTCAAACAATTGGAAGAAAATCCTTGGAACCGTCGCAATATTATCTCGCTCTGGGATTATCAGGCTTTTGAGGAAACAGACGGTCTTCTTCCATGTGCCTTTCAGACCATGTTTGATGTCCGTCGTGTAGATGGTGAGATCTATCTGGATGCGACCTTGACTCAACGTTCGAATGATATGCTGGTGGCCCATCACATCAATGCCATGCAGTATGTGGCTTTACAGATGATGATTGCCAAGCATTTCGGTTGGAAGGTTGGGAAGTTTTTCTACTTTATCAATAACCTTCATATCTATGACAATCAATTTGAACAAGCAGAGGAATTGCTTCGCCGAGAGCCGTCAAACTGCCAACCTCGTTTGGTCTTGAATGTGCCAGATAAGACTAATTTCTTTGATATCAGAGCAGAGGATTTTGAATTGGTCGATTATGACCCTGTCAAACCACAGTTGAAGTTTGACTTGGCTATTTAAAAAGTAAAAAAAGTTGGGATTTCCCAACTTCTTTTTATTTTAACGTGATACGCGGCGGCGAGCTGCTTTTTTACGATTTTCTTCGATGAAAGCTGCTTTTTCTTCTTCTGGTTCGATCACTTTCTTTTTAAATGCGTATACTGCACCTGCAACTGCAGCGACAGTTCCTGCGACACCTGTTACGAGACCTTTAGCAAATCCTTTAGCCATGAGTCTTCCTCCTTTATCTTCCTAACCAGACAGGCTCCTCAAGAGGTAGCATTTTTCTGCCTGATCTTTTTGTGTTATAATAATAGTAACGAAAAAATGGGAATTTTTCAAGGAAAAAAGATGAAAACAAAAATAATTGTGATTGTTGGACCGACTGCTGTTGGGAAAACGGCCCTTGCCATTGAGGTTGCCAAGTGCTTCAATGGTGAAGTTGTTAGTGGAGATAGTCAGCAGGTCTATCGAGGGCTAGATGTTGGGACTGCGAAAGCCAGTTCAGAGGAGCTAGCGACAGTTCCTCATCACTTAATTGATGTAAGAGATGTGACCGAGTCCTACTCGGCTTTTGATTTTGTTTCGGAAGCTAAAACTGCAATAGAAGATATTCAAAGTAGAGGGAAACTAGCTATTATTGCTGGTGGAACAGGGCTATATGTTCAGAGTCTCCTAGAAGGCTATCATTTGGGAGGGGAGACACCTCACGAGGAGATTTTAGCTTATCGGGCTAGTTTAGAGCCCTTTTCAGATGAAGAATTGGCATCGCTCTTAGTTCAAAATAATCTTGAAGTTCCCCAGTTTAGCCGTCGCCGTGCCATGCGGGCCTTGGAAATCGCTCATTTTGCTCAAGATTTGGAAAATCAAGAGAGTTTGTATGAACCGCTGATTATCTGCTTGGATGATGAACGCAGCCAACTCTATGAACGGATTAATCATCGCGTGGATTTGATGTTTGATGCTGGACTTTTGGACGAAGCTAAATGGTTGTTTGATAACTATCCTGATGTTCAGGCAGCTAAAGGTATTGGCTACAAGGAACTCTTTCCGTATTTTCGAGGGGAAGAGTCTTTGGATGAAGCTAGTGACAGCCTTAAACAGGCAACGCGTCGCTTTGCTAAACGTCAGTTGACCTGGTTCCGTAATCGTATGCAGGTGACCTTTTATCAAATTGGAGAGTCTGGTGTAAAAGACCGCATTTTTAGCCAGATAGAGGAGTTTTTACATGATTGAAACGGAGAAAAAAGAAGAACGGGTCTTGCTGATTGGTGTTGAATTACAAGGCATGGATAATTTTGACCTCTCCATGGAAGAACTGGCCAGTCTAGCCAAGACAGCTGGGGCAGTCGTAGTCGATACTTACAGACAAAAGCGTGATAAATATGATTCCAAGACCTTTGTTGGCTCTGGAAAGTTAGAAGAAATTGCGCTCATGGTCGATGCAGAAGAAATCACAACGGTCATCGTTAATAACCGCCTGACTCCTCGTCAAAATGTCAATTTGGAGGAAGTTCTAGGTGTTAAGGTTATTGACCGGATGCAGTTGATTTTGGATATCTTTGCCATGCGGGCTCGAAGCCATGAAGGGAAACTCCAAGTGCATTTGGCCCAGCTCAAGTATCTCTTGCCCCGCTTGGTTGGTCAGGGGATTATGCTGAGTCGTCAGGCGGGTGGCATTGGTTCTCGTGGACCAGGTGAAAGTCAGTTAGAGCTGAACCGTCGTAGTGTTCGCAATCAAATCACGGATATCGAGCGCCAGCTCAAGGTCGTCGAGAAAAATCGTGCTACGGTTAGAGAAAAACGTCTAGAGTCCAGCACCTTTAAGATTGGATTGATTGGCTACACCAACGCTGGGAAGTCTACTATCATGAACACTTTGACCAGCAAGACCCAATATGAAGCGAATGAGCTATTTGCGACTTTGGATGCGACGACTAAGAGTATTCATCTAGGTGGAAATCTCCAAGTGACCTTGACTGATACCGTTGGATTTATCCAAGACTTGCCGACAGAGTTAGTGTCCAGTTTTAAGTCAACCTTGGAGGAAAGTAAGCATGTAGACCTTTTGGTTCATGTTATCGATGCCAGCAATCCCTATCACGAAGAGCATGAAAAAACGGTCCTGTCCATCATGAAGGACTTGGATATGGAAGACATTCCTCGCCTGACACTTTATAATAAAGCGGATTTGGTGGAGGATTTCATGCCGACCCAAACGCCATACGCTCTTATTTCTGCCAAATCTGAGGATAGTCGTGAGAAGTTGCAAGCTCTATTTTTAGAGAAAATCAATGATATTTTTGAATCCTTTACCCTGCGTGTGCCCTTCTCTAAATCCTACAAGATTCATGATTTAGAAAGTGTAGCGATTCTTGAAGAACGTGATTATCAAGAAGATGGTGAACTAATAACTGGTTATATAGCAGCTAAAAATAAATGGAGGTTAGAGGAATTTTATGACTGATATGAAAGCATTAGCCCTCAAATACGGTGGCTACACCAGCTTAGATTTACTTTATTTGGAGCAGTTCTTAGCTGGGAAATCAGAGCAGGAGCAGTTGTCCCTCATTACTCCTCCACCTAGTGTTGTCAACGCCTACTTTGCAGAGCTTTACCAGAAAAAGAGTCCTGAGGCTGCGACAGCTTACTTTGCTAAACTGAGTCAGGAACTAGACCTCTATAACGCTCAGCCGACCTTTACATTAGAAAAGAAACCCTTTATTCGCCTCAATTTAACTGGTAAGTCTTTTGGTTTTTGCTATGAGAGTGAGGGACTGGGTCGAATTTTCTCTGAAAATGAAGAGATTATTTCAGAAGGCTTGCTCTTTGAGATTGCACAAATTTTCCCCCATCAACTAGTCTTTGAAGAGTCTGGCAAGATTTATATGAAAGAGGTCGGAGATGAGGAAGTTGTTAGTGTGGATAGTCTCACAGCTTTGACTGATTTGGAAAGCTTGGCAGATGGTCGTAAGCGTCTCAAAGGCTACAGCCAAGAGGAGTTATTACAAGAAGCCACAGCTTTTTCTGGCAAGCGCTATTTCCGATCGGAAAACCGCACAGCCATGTTATATATTGATTAATTAGAAAGTATCGAATGGATATTCAATTTTTAGGAACGGGGGCTGGCCAGCCCTCTAAAGCCCGCAACGTATCAAGTCTTGCTTTGAAACTTTTGGATGAGATTAATGAAGTTTGGCTCTTTGACTGTGGGGAAGGAACACAAAATCGTATTTTAGAAACCACAATTCGACCACGGAAGGTCAGCAAAATCTTTATCACTCACCTACATGGTGACCACATTTTTGGTCTACCTGGTTTTTTATCTAGCCGGGCCTTTCAGGCCAATGAAGAGCAGACAGATTTGGAAATCTATGGTCCGCAAGGAATTAAGTCATTTGTCTTAACCAGTCTTCGTGTGTCAGGTTCGCGCCTGCCTTACCGCATTCATTTTCATGAGTTTGACCAAGATTCTTTAGGAAAAATCCTTGAGACTGATAAATTCACGGTGTATGCAGAGGAGTTGGATCACACTATTTTCTGCGTTGGCTATCGTGTAATGCAAAAGGACCTAGAAGGTACCTTGGATGCTGAAAAACTCAAGGCTGCTGGCGTCCCATTTGGCCCACTTTTTGGAAAAATCAAAAACGGTCAGGATGTTGTTTTGGAAGACGGAACCGAAATCAAGGCAGCAGACTATATCTCTGCTCCACGTCCTGGAAAGATTATCACCATTTTAGGAGATACTCGAAAAACGAATGCCAGTGTACGCTTAGGTATTAATGCGGATGTCCTTGTCCATGAGTCGACTTATGGTAAGGGTGATGAAAAAATTGCTCGTAACCATGGCCACTCTACTAACATGCAGGCAGCGCAGGTGGCAGTAGAAGCAGGTGCTAAACGCCTCTTGCTCAACCATATCAGTGCCCGTTTCCTCTCGAAAGATATCAGCAAGCTCAAGAATGATGCAGCTACTATCTTTGAAAATGTCCACGTGGTCAAAGACTTAGAAGAAGTGGAAATCTAAGACCCCCAGAAAGGAAAAAATGAGAACGATTCTGATAACAGGAGCTAGTGGTGGACTTGCTCAAGAAATGGTCAAAGGTTTGCCTGACGACCAGCTTATCCTACTTGGTAGAAGTCAGGAAAAATTAGCTAATCTCTACGGAAATCATCCACAGGTAGAATTGATTGAAATCGATATTACCGATGACTCAGCCCTAGAAACCTTGGTTGCTAACCTCTATCTTCGCTATGGCAAGATTGATGTCTTGATCAACAACGCTGGTTATGGAATCTTTGAAGATTTTGACCAGATTTCTGACAAGGATCTTCATCAGATGTTTGAGGTTAATACCTTTGCTTTAATGAACCTTTCTCGTCGAATTGGTGCTCGTATGAAGGAGAAGAGGCAAGGTCATATCATCAATATTGTCAGCATGGCAGGTTTGATTGCAACAGCTAAATCAAGTTTGTACTCAGCAACTAAGTTTGCGGCTATTGGTTTTTCAAATGCCCTACGATTAGAACTTCTGCCTTATGGAGTCTATGTGACAACGGTTAATCCAGGCCCTATCCGAACAGCATTTTTTGACCAAGCAGATCCAGATGGTGCCTATCTCCAGTCAGTTGAACGCTTTCTCCTAGAGCCAGATAAAGTGGCTAAAAAGATTATAGGAATTATTGGGAAAAACAAACGCGAACTCAATCTACCGATGTTGTTGAACCTAGCCCATAAGTTTTATACTCTCTTTCCCAAGCTAGCTGATAAATTGGCAGGAGGTATCTTTCATTACAAATAAAACGCACCAATATGAAGTAAAAAAGAACTAACCTCCAAAAAATTATTAATGGACTATAGTAGGAGTCTTGCTGTTGGATTTACGGTAGGTTTAGCTTATATACATAATTTTCTAGGAACCAAAGATACAGCAAACGAGATGGGTGACAATCTTGAAAAAAGTGTTAAGGAAATGGGAAGTAATATTGATTCAGGTATCAAGGAAGTTGGAAGCAAAATTGATGCAGGTATCAAGGAAGTCGGAAATAGTATTGATTCTGGTATTAAATCAACTCAGAAAGTGTTTGGGTGGTGAATATGGAATTAAAATTTAAAGAAACAAATAAAACTTTTCATAAAATTGTAGAATTTAAAGGTGAAAAATATCTTTTGGATATGACTAGCATTAGTCCTAAAACTTATTTCTGGGGTTCTCTTCCGAGTGAAATCACAGCTAAATGCTTAAAGTTAGATAAAAGAGATACGAGTTTTGAGAACTTAGCTCCAACTATGAA
>NZ_AJMM01000004.1 GCF_000259505.1 Streptococcus sp. SK643 | reverse complement strand
GGATGATGACCATATGAACAATATACTAGAAGCTACACTACAAATCAAAGATAAAAACATTATTTGGGATAATAAAGTTCAAGAGAAGATATTTAAAAAGAGAAAATCTTTATTTTATGCAGCTACTTATACGCATAAACCAGAATTTTGTACCGTTTGTGGGTGTGTTAGCCGAAATAATAATATCGTTAAAAACGGCACGAAAACATCTCGTATCACTCTCTGTTCTGTTTCAGGCCTAGCGGCCTACTTAAATCTACGCAAGCAGAGATTTCTCTGTAGAGAATGCGGCTCTTCATTTACCGCAGACACTAGTCGAATCGTAGAAAAACACTGTCATATCTCTAAACGCTTAAAAAATGAAATTAAATCAAAAATAAGTGAAACAGTATCTGAAACCTATATCGCAAAAGAAACAAATGTTTCAGTTCATACGGTAAGACGTATCATAGATGATACAACACGTTTACTAAAGATTAAACCATTACACGATTTACCTGAGCATTTGTGTTTTGATGAATTTAAATCCGTCAAATCTTCCGATAGTAATATGAGCTTCATTATTTGTGATAGCACTACACACAAGCTGGTCGATGTTGTACGAGATAGAAAATCTTACAGCTTGAAAAAGTATTTTCATCGTTTTGAGCCTAAGACTAGATTAAAGGTAAAAACTATCTCCATCGACATGTACTTACCGTACATTCAATTAATAAAAGAAATGTTTCCTAACGCTAAAATTATCATTGATCCTTTTCATATCGTACAAGCCTTAAATAGAGAATTAAATCGAACTCGGGTACGTGTCATGAATAAGCATCGCTATAAAGACTCTAAATTATATCGAAAGTTAAAACATTATTGGAAGTTAATTTTAAAGAACTCTAATGAACTTCAGAACTATAAATATAATCGTTATAAGCTTTTTGAAAGCTTCATAACAAGTAAAGGAATCGTAGATTATATCTTAGAAAAAAATCCATCTCTTAAAAATGATTATGAGGTTGTACATTCACTTCGTGAATGTATACAGGATAGAGATTATATAGAATTCAAGGAAACGATTGAAGCAGCTACGCAATTAGACCTATCTCCTGGTTTAAAAAGAGTATTAAAGACTCTTATGACTTACTTGCCATATATTCAAAATACTTGTGAGTATCCAACTAGAACAAATGGCCCTATTGAAGGAATAAACAATAAAATAAAAGTGCTTAAAAGAAATGCCTACGGCTTTAGAAACTATTACCATTTTAGAAATAGGATTATTTTAATAACAAAAATGTTTGGCCCAAAACAAAAAGGAATTAAGCAACAATTAGTTGCTTAATCCCTTCCTAAATTTCTTCATCAACACTATTTGACAAAGAGCCCTTTTTTAGTGCTCAAAATAGCACTCAATTTTAAATGGATTTGGTGTTCAAAAAATATAATCAAATGCAACAAACTAATTTCATTTTTAATAGGCACAATTAATTTTAGAAGATAGTACGAAAAAATATTGACTATTTTCTTTAGAATGTGTAAAATTTAGATAGATTATTTAAAGTGAGGTTTTTTTATCTTGTCTATATTAAAGAAGAAAGTTAATATGTTTAGTGTACTATTGAATGTGGTATTAATAGCTATTATAGCTATTGGAGTGCTATTTTTCTTACCTAAGGAACATAAATCAGAAGTCAAATCGTCAATTAATATCGAAAGTATTGAAAAAGTGAATGAAGTTGTATTTTTGAATGCGGGAATTAATGAAATTATTTCTGAAACAAAAACAACTCAAGTTTTTGGGTTTGATGTGCCGTTCTCTAAAAAAGCAGCATTAGTAATTTTAAATTATAAAGCTAAATTTGGAATTAAAAGTAGTGTAAAGGTTGAACAAATAAGCGAAAAAGAATATAAGGTTATTGTTCCAAAATTGGAAGTAATTGGTGTTGAACTTTCAAAAGATAATCCTTATGATTTATATGATAGTCATGGAGAGTTATTAAGTGGAACTACAGAAGATATTGATACTGGGAAATTGGTCGCTAACCAACTTTCTAGTGATAAACAAGCAGAGTATTTAGATAAATTTAAGAGTGAAATTAAAGAATCTGCAATCAATTATTATAAAACAATATTTTCTTCAATGGATTCTGAAGTAAAAGTAACTATAGAATTTACAG
>NZ_AJMM01000003.1 GCF_000259505.1 Streptococcus sp. SK643 | reverse complement strand
GGAACGTCTACTGTATCTTTAGTATTGTCTGCCACACCTTTTTGCACTTCAGCTGGAGTAGTCAAGCCATTTAAGTTGACATCCAAATCTTTTGTCGCTACAAGGTTGCTCAAATCTGCTTTGCCATCTTTAGCACCGTAAACTTTGATGGTAGCTTTATAGCTTTGAGTGCCGTTTTGTTTCAAGAGGTCTAGAAGCTCTTTATCTGATTTACCTTGGGTGCCGGCCAAGTCCACTTCGTAGAAGTAGAGGCCTTTGCCCAATTTCTCTACTGGTGGAAGAGCAGGATTTTTGGCCGAACCATTGTCTGACCATGGAGCCTTGTCGGATGCTTTTAAGATAAGGCGAGTTAACATACCGTCACCAGCGAAGAATTCATATGGAATGACTTGGTTGACACCAGCTGTGAATGGACCTGGGAAGTTCGCTTTATCTAGATAAGCAGCTGGAACATCTACTGTGTCTTTAGTATTGTCAGCCACGCCCTTTTGGACTTCAGCTGGGGTGGTTGCTGGTTGAGCTTCATTTGCTTCACGGTCTTGTCCAGAAACTGTAGGCGCAGGATTTGTCGCAGGTTTAACCACATCTTCTGTTTCTTTCTTAGATTCTGGTTTTGCTTGCACTTCTTCTTTTGGTGCTACTACTTGGTCTTTAGTAGTCACATCCGCTTTTTCTGGAGAGCTTGTAGTATCCAAGCTTGCTTTAGGTGTTGACTCTGCCTGTTCTGAAGGAAGAGCTGTATCGACTGCTTCTTTGAGAAGTTCTGCTGGTAAGTCACTCTTTTCACTCACCGGAGTAGCATCTGGCACAACTTGAGCAGGGGTTGGATTGACCACATCGGCACGTACAGAACTTGGCTGCCCAACTAGGACAAAAAAGCCACTGGCTACAACAACTGAGGCAACACCGACACTAAGACGGCGAATAGACCAACGAGTATATCTTTGATTTGGATTGAATTTCATAGGATTCTCCTTAGAGTTTTTCTTTATTTGATGACTCTAGTATAATCTCCTAAAATTAAAAAGGATTAAGAAAAAGTTAAAATTTTTCTTAAATCCCTCTTATAAAATACTTATATTAATTTTCTACGAATTGATTTCCGCCAAAGCATCCAAATACTGATTATTGATAACAGCTAAAATATAGGTGTCTGCCTTCAAGAGATCATTGGGGCCAAATTGGACATCCAAGGGTGCATTTTCCTGCTCACGAAATCCGATAATATTGAGGTTATACTTGCCGCGTAAATCTAGCTGACTCAAACTTTGACCAGCCCAAGCACTCGGTATCTTCATCTCTACAACAGAAACATTTTTATCTAATTGAAGGACATCGACGCAATTATGAAACAAAATATTCTGTGCGAGAGACTGTCCCATTTCATACTCAGGTGAGATGACCACATCTGCACCAATTTTTTCCAAGACCTTTTTGGCTGTATGACTTTTGACCTTAGCAATAACAGTCGGTACTCCCAGACTCTTACAGTGCATGACTGCAAGAACACTGGACTCTAGACTTTCTCCCGTCGCAACGACAACTGTATCACAGGTGTCAATCCCCGCAGTTCTGAGGAGTTCCTCATCTGTAATATCCCCAACAACTCCACGCGCCAAAACAGGTTCAAATTGATTGATATGCTCTTCGTGGTCATCAATGGCAATAATATTCATATCTTGTTTGGCGAGCGCTGTCAGGACACTGGTCCCAAAAATTCCCAAACCTAAAATTCCAATCGTACGATCTGACATAGTTCTTCCTTTCTTATCCAATACTAATATCTGCTTTCATATAGTGAATCAAATCTTTCTTATCAGGCTGGTAGTCCGCTAGACTAACCAGCAAGGTCAAGGGACCAATACGGCCAATAAACATGAGCACCATGACAATGCTGAGAGCCATCTTGCCCAATTCTGGTGTCAGATTTGCTGTTACCCCAACTGTCGCAAGGGCTGAAATGGTCTCAAACATGAGGTAGATAAATCGCGGTGTTCCTTCTGCCGTAATTCCCAACAACACCAAACCCAACAAGAAGGTCATCAAAAAGATAATAAAGACACTAAAGGATTTTTGGACTGTGCGAGCCTCAATGGTTCTCTGCGCAACATTGGCATGAGGCAGGCCCAGCAATTCACTACGCGCAAAGACCAATAAGACAAAGAAAGTCGTAATCTTGAGCCCCCCAGCCGTCCCTCCAGGCGCCCCACCCAGAAACATCTGTAGGATATAGATAAACAAGGTCACAGGCCGAGCTTGAGTGTAGTCAATAGAAGCAAAGCCAGCCGTTCTCATGCTAACGGTTTGGAAAAAGCTAACCAGCACTTTCTCTGGAACGCTGAGATTGCCAATGGTTCCTGGATTGTGCCACTCCGTAAAGAGTGTGGATACTGTCCCAAACAGCAAAATCCCTGCGGTCAAGAATAGGACCAGCTTGGTGTGGAAACGCAGACGGCGTTTTTTCTTCTTGTCAAACTGGGTTGCCAAGTCAAACCAGACCATAAAGCCAAGACCTCCTGTGATAATCAAACCAGCAATAACCAGATTGATTAAGGGATCCGTCTGAAAAGCCACTAAACTGCTACTGCCGAAATTATCAAAACCAGCATTACAAAAGGCTGAAATGGCTAAAAAGATAGAGGTGAAAATGCCTCGTCCCCAGCCGAACTCAGGAATAAAACGGAAACTAAGAAGAAAAGCTCCCAAACCCTCCACCAGAAAAGTCGTCAAAAAGATGGAACGCATAAAAGACTTCAAAGACTTACTTTCCCCATAACTAAAACTCTCCTGAATGGTTTCACGACTACGCAGACTAAGCTTTTGCTTGCCTTGGATATAAAAAATCCCGATAAAAGTCATGAGCCCCAGACCACCAATCTGTATCAAGAGCATACAAATCAACTGCCCCCAGACATTATAGGTCGTAGCCACTGGTTGCGTAAAAAGACCAGTCACACAGACCATTGATACTGTCGTAAAAAGATGGTCAAAATAAGTGGCCTGCGAACCACTTGCCTGAACAAAAGGTAAGCTCAAAAGAAGAGAACCTATAAAAATAACTCCAGCGAAACTCAAAAAGATTCGACGAGCAGGCGAAAGTCCACCCAAGGCTCTTTCAATTTTTTTCACAAATAATTTGAATAACATACATCCATTGTACCATAAAAAGAAGGAGAAGAGCTAGAACTGAGAGACTATATCAAGGCATAGTTCCAAGGCCTTCTCGAAAGCTTCTGAACCCCAGTCACGACTATCGTACTGGTCTAAGTCTGCTAAGGAATCAGCTGTAAACAACAACTCTCCCCAGAGAATCCCACGCAGTTGGGCTACTGCTGCAAGTGCAGAACACTCCATCTCCACAACAACACAGCCTTCTTCCTTGCGATAAGCCACCTTTTCAGCCGTTTCTCGGTAAAAACCATCTGTGGACCAGGTCATGACTTCTTCATAGGGAATCTCTCTGGCATCCAAAACTTTCTCAATAGCAGTAATAGCCTCTGGCTGAATTTCCATATAACGAGAAGGTGCCACATAGTGATAACTGGCTCCTTCATCTCGCAGAGCCCGAACAGGGACTAGAAAGGTATTTTCTTCTATATCAGCCAGCACACCACAGGTTCCGGTGGAAATAATCTGCTCCACACCATAGCCAATCAACCAATCCATAAACTGGGCAGCTGGGGCTGAACCGACAGGAGCCTGAGCCAGACAGACCTCCTCGCCTTTGTAGTTAACGACATAGACTGAATAGGTCTTGGTGGCTGAAACGAATTCGCCGACACAGTCCGCCCCTACTTCCCTCGCATAGCGGTCAATCTCCTCCTCCAAAAATGCATAGACACACTTCTTGGGCAATTGCAAATCCAAACCTTCGTGATTGGGCATGATGACCGCCTGAGGATTATCATCGAATTCTAAAATAGGAATCGCATGTTTCTGAATCATAACCCACCTCCTCTAATTTTGTACTATTGTATCAAAAGCTGACCGAGTGTCAAGAAAGAAGGTGATGCACTGAGAATAAAAACAATACAATCGCAACCAATCTCCACCAAGTCAAAACAACTTGCTTGACAAAAGCTTGACTTCATGGTTTAATATACCCCATAAGGGTATATTTGGAGGTGCCTATGTTTCACTTATTTACAAAAATTGACAGTATTTCTACCAGCGAGTTAGAAGCTAAACTCAAGAAACCGATTCAGCTACTGGATGTTCGGACGCCTATGGAATTCCGTAGAGGTCATATCAAAAATGCCAAAAATGTTCCTCTAACCGAAATTGGTTCCTACACACCAGCAACAAAAGAAACACTTTATGTCATTTGTCATTCTGGTGTACGAAGTAAGATGGCTGCTAAAAAGCTAAAGAAAAAAGGCTACGATGTCATCAATGTCCGAGGCGGTATGAGTGCTTGGACAGGTAAAGTCATCTAGAAGCATAAAGGAGAAGTCAATGAAAATGATCATTGTCGGGGGAGTTGCAGGCGGTATGTCAGCAGCAACCCGCCTCAGACGTCTCATGGAAGACGCTGAAATCACTATTTTTGAGAAAGGTCCCTTTGTTTCCTTTGCAAACTGCGGACTTCCTTACTATGTTTCAGGAGAGATTGCAAACCGTGATAGTTTATTGGTCCAAACTCCTGAAAGTCTCAAGGCACGCTTTAATCTGGATGTTCGTCCTTTCCATGAGGTTATCAGCATTTCGCCAGCAGAACACACTGTAACAGTGCGACACGATGAACAGGAATTCACAGAAAGCTACGACAAGTTGATCCTCTCCCCAGGAGCTAAACCATTTGTTCCTACCATTGAAGGCTTGGCAGAATCTAAGAACGCCTACACGCTCCGCAATGTTCCCGATCTCGATGAAATTATGGCAGCCTTGGACAATTATCCAAAAGAAGCTGTCGTTATCGGTGCAGGCTTTATCGGGCTTGAAATGGCTGAAAATCTGGCAAAACGTGGCTTGCAAGTTACTATTGTTGAGAAAGCACCCCATGTCTTGACACCATTAGATCAAGAAATGGCAGCCTTTGTTCAAGAAGAATTGGTTAAAAACGGCGTTCGCGTTATCACTTCTCAGTCTGCGACTCGATTTGAAGACCAAGGAAAAGTCATCGTTCTCGAAAACGGTCAAAAGATCACTTCTGACCTCACCATCCTTTCTGTCGGTGTTGAACCTGAAAACGGATTGGCCAAATCTGCGGGGATTGAACTGGGACTTAGAGGTGGGATTCTGGTTGATGAACATTACGAAACCAGTCAAAAAGATATTTTTGCAGTTGGGGATGCCATTGTCGTCAAGCAAGAGATTACGGGCCAAGACGCTCTCATCTCTCTCGCTTCTCCTGCCAATCGTCAAGGACGACAAGTAGCGGACGTCATCGCAGGACTAGGACGTACAAACAAGGGCAGTATCGGCACTGCTATTGTTCGTGCCTTTGATATGACAGCTGCTTCGACTGGTCTCAGCGAACATATCCTTAGCATGAATCAACTTCCTTACAAGGCACTTCATGTCAGCGGAAAAGACCACGCCGGTTATTACCCAGGAGCTACTGATATGACCTTGAAGCTCCTCTTTGACCCAACCACTGGAAAAATCTATGGTGCCCAAGGAGTTGGGAAGAAAGGTGTTGACAAGCGAATCGATATTCTAGCAACTGCTATCAAGGGAAAGCTCACCGTCTTTGACTTACCAGAATTGGAATTCACCTATGCGCCACCTTTTGGATCTGCCAAGGATCCCGTCAATATGCTGGGCTACGCAGCCTTGAACCTTATCGAAGGTCTCAGCGACAATGTTCAATGGTACCAGCTCGAAGACGAACTAGCTAAGGGAAAGAAATTCCTTGATGTACGGACAAGTAGCGAACTTCAAAGTGGCCGACTTAAGGTAGACACTATACACATCCCCCTAAACGAACTACGGGATCGCTTGGATGAACTTGACAAGAACCAAGCCTACATCGTCAGCTGCCACAGTGGTTTTCGCAGCTATATCGCAGAGCGTATCCTCAAGCAAGCAGGATTTGCCGTCCAAAACCTTGACGGCGCTTATTCACTATACAAAATAGCTAACCCAGAAGGAGTAGAATATGGAAACTAGTATCAGTATGGCTGACTTTTATGGAAAATATCAAAATGAAAATCTAGAACTTATCGATGTCCGTGAAGTACATGAATTCCAAGCAGGACATGCACCAGGTGCCAAAAATCTTCCATTAAGTACCTTGGAACAAGGCTACAAAGAACTCAAACCTGACCATGAATACCATGTCATCTGTCAAGGAGGAGTCCGCTCTGCATCTGCCTGCCAATTTCTCAGCGCCCAAGGCCTTACCGTTACCAATGTAGAAGGTGGTATGAATGCTTGGCCTGGTCAAGTAGAATAATCAAGCGGAGCTGGGCAAAAACGCAATTTCAGGAGAAAGTGAAGTAATACTCAATGAAAATCAAAGTGCAAGCTGCAGGCTGCTCAAAACACTGTTTTGAGGTTGTAGATAAGACTGACAAAGTCAGGAACATATTTCTACAGCAAGGTGAAGCTGACGTGGTTTGAAGAGATTTTCGAAGAGTATAAATCTCCCCACAATAAAACGCATAGTATCAAGGTTTTTCAATACCTGATACTATGCGTTTTTTTAATTTTAAAGACTTTTTCCAGCCTCTCTTGATTCACATTAAACTATTCTAATAGCAGAGATCTTTGCAACTCTTATCTCTTTATTTCCGTTTAATCAAGTAGCGGATAGCCTTTTCTAGGCGTTCTTTTTGAGCTTCAGGATCATCTAGCGGCTGGTTGATACATTCAGTAAGATTTTCGGTAATTATCATCTCAATCACGCGCTCCACACTAGATTTCACTGCTGTCAATTGCGTCACAATATCAGCACAATCACGATCTTCTTCAATCATTTTTTGAATTCCACGCAACTGGCCCTCTGAACGTTTCAAACGAATAATATACTTTGAGTTTGTCATTTCTTTTTCCTTGCTCGATTTTTCTTCATTATATCTCTAATCAGCTTCTTTGTCAAAATTCTCGCCCATCCAGCTCACGCGATTCTATTACCAAAAACTTTTCAAAAGGCAAACTAGCCGTACTGATAACTCGATAGAAATCCCTAGTTTTATCTTGCTAAACGAATACGAGTCACAATTCCATCTGGGTCTGTGATTTCCAACTGGCTCAATGTCAGCCATTTGATTGATACATCAACTTCTTGTGCTCTCTGGGCAATCGTTAACAGTTCTTCTTTATGTGCGACTTCAATGACATAATAGGCTAAGCCTGGCAAGCCTTGCTTACGCGTAGCTAGGCCTTTTCCTCCCCATTCGTTGACAGCTAAATGATGATGGTAATCCCCAGCCGCAATCCAACTAGCGCTAGGCACACTGAATTTATCCTCTAGTCCTAACACTTTTTGATAAAACTGGCTGGACTTTCGACTATCCTTGACGGAAAGATGAATATGCCCCATTCTCGTGCCATCTGCTAGAATAAAGGGCTCTACTCTTTCCCCCAACTCATAGATATCCTGCGCCGCAAGGGCCTCTGTCACCCCAATAATGCGACCATCTTCTCGAATATCCCATGTGGAAACTGGCTTATCTCGATAGAGCTCGATGCCATTTCCCTCCAAATCTTCCAAGTAAAGGGCCTCACTGTAACCGTGGTCTGCACCACCGACAAGAGGAATCTGTAATTCTGTCAGGTGTTTCAAGACATCCGCCAAAGCCTTGCGTGTCGGCAAGAGAATAGCCAGATGGTAAAGACCATAATGTCCCCTTACTTCTCCACTCTCTTGTGCTTGAATCAAATGTACCAAGGCTTTTCCACCAAGGCCTAGAATGGCCTCTGTCTCAGTTTGAGATAAGATTTCTAAACCAATAATTTGCTGATAAAAGGCTGTTTGACTTGCCAAATCCTCTACATTTAAAACTGCCTCTGCTAAATAAACGTGGCTCTTGTATTCATAGGTCATAAATATTTCTCTCTTTTATTGTAATCGAAATTATTACAACTATTATATAATTTCTATCAAGAAAGTCAAGCCAGACAACTTGAAGGAACTCCCCTAGCAAAAAACAATCCCAGAAAATTCTTCTCGGATTGTTTTGTATTTATTTTACTAGGCTAGCAAAGTTATTTCTTAAATCGACGTTTTCTGTGGGATTGAGATACATCTTGTCACCATTGGTCGTTGGTGAGTGGAAAACGATTCCTTCGCCAGTATCTGTAATAGCAAAGAAGTAATTGTGAACGGTTGGGTATTTATCCCAATTACTGTAAGTTTCTACAATGCGGTATTTGGCAGTACCACTACCTGTTTTTGAAAATTCCGCATCAAGTTTGCTACCATCTGTCCAATAGAGCATATCCGCACCGATATTTCCTGCTACTATCCCTTTTTGGTAGTTAGGTTGTCCCATTTGATTTCCCCAAGTCACCATAAACTCTGCTAAAGCTGCAGACTTACCCGCTGTCCAAGGTCCTTTTTCTTCTGACTTAGAAGAGGTCGTCCCCTTAGGATCTTTTGCGTTCCCACTTGACGAACTAGTAGTCATTTCTGAAGTAGAGGTTAGTCTTTCTTTACTAGGAGTATAGCTAAATTCTTTCCATGAAAGTTGATCTGGAGTTAACTCATCAGCCTCTGTTTTCCCAAATTTCTCTAGTAATTTCTTATCAGTAATTTTAATTTCCTTGCTACTAAGTTTGGTAATACCCTTAGCTCCTTCTAACTTGTCTAGAGTCCCCACGCCATCACCAGTTCCTGAAGACCAGCCCAAAGATAAAATCTCACCCGTTTTAAAGAGTTTAATTGCACTACGGGCACCACCTTGTCCTGCTACAAATCCATCAGCAAGCAAGCTTGGTTGACCGTCTTTTAGGTAATACACACCCGTCAAGAAATAATTCTTACCTGCAGCTTGACTTCCAATAATCATCTCTGACTGACCATCCCCATCCAAATCTGAAAACGCATAACGTTGTCTAGATGGGTCAGCCGCTGCAGATTCAATCACCCATGAATGAATCACCCGATCAGACTTATGAAGTTTTGCTTCAATATCAGGAACAGACATTTTTCCAGAAGATAAAATCACCTCATAGTCCTCAAAAACACTCTTATAAAGATCTTCTACCGCCTTTTTCGTTTCTTCCTTGGTCCCTCCAACAAAGTTTTTCGTGGGTTCTGGTAAGCCAATCGAACTACAAGCAGTTAAACAACCGACTGACACGGCCACAACTAAGCCTAGAATCCATTTCTGTTTCATCATCGTATTTTTCCTTTTATCCTTTTTCTACATTATACAAAAAAGCTACATCAAACACCAATTAAAATTTTCTTGTAAAGAGGATCACATAAAGCCATTTTATACGCCAAAGAAAAAGGAGCGGATATAATATCCTACTCCTTATTCTTGTCAGAAAATCTAATTAGAATTAGTCTTCTTTTTTCTTGCGAGCAACAAGTCCAAATCCACTTAAGACACCTAGAAGTCCAAGTGCTGCTAGGCTAGCATTGTCTTCAGTACCAGTGTTTGGAAGTTCAGCTTGTCCTTTAGCTTCTGATGAAGCTGCTGGAGCTTGTGGTGCTTCACCAGTTACTGGTGCTGATAGCATCATTGGTGTTGCTGGAGCAGCTGGTGTTGTTGGTTGACTTGGAGATGTAGGATCTACCGGATTCATTGGGTTTTCTTGATTTGTTCCTGGCTTTTCAGGAGTGTTCGGTATTCCTGGTGTTTCTGGGTTCTCAGGTTTTTCAGGAGTTTTCGGAGTCTCTGGAGTTCCTGGGTTCTCAGGTTTTTCAGGAGTTTCTTCTTTAATTTCTTTATACACATAAGTAACTTCTATTGTTCCTTCTGTTACTTTACCAGTTTCAGCACCTTTAGTTGCAGTTGGTACTAATGCGTATTTCTTACCATCTTTTGTAGTGATTGTAGCTAGTTTGTTATCAGTTGTGTCATATGCTGAATTTATAGATCCGTCTGTAGTATCTTTAACGTCTTCTGCGATTGCGTTACCCGCTTCGTCTACATAACGAACTACTACGTTCCCTTTAATTTCTTTGTACACATATGTTACTTCTGTTGTTTTACCTGCTTCAACACTTCCGTTTTCGTCACCTTTAGTTGATGCTGGTACCAATTCGTATACTTTTCCTTCTGGAGTAGTGATACGAGTTGGTTTCATATCATTATCAGTAGTGTTGTAAGTAACTCCTGGTTTACCGTCTTTAGTATCAACAGCGTCTGTTTGGATTGTGTTTCCAGCTTCGTCTACATAGTGAACTACTACTTGTCCTGCTTTTTCGTAAACGTAAGTTACTTCAGTTTTACCTTCTACTACGTCTCCTGTTTCAGGTTTAGAATCTTCTTTAACAGCTTTTTCTGTTAAGTAGTATTTAACACCATCTTTTTCGATTGTTGCTAGTTTATTGTCAGTTGTATCGTATTTAGCGTTTAGAGAAGCACCTTTAGTATCTTCTTTATCGTCAGCGATTACGTTACCTTCTGTGTCAACATAGTGAACTACTACATCACCAGTTACTTCTTTATAAACGTAAGTAACTTCTGTTGTTCCTTCTGTTACTTTACCGTTCTCAGTACCTTTAGTTGCAGTTGGTACTAATGCGTATTTCTTACCATCTTTTGTAGTAATTACAGCTGGTTTGTTGTCAGTTGTGTCATATGCTGAGCTTACTGATCCGTCAGTCGTATCTTTAACATCTTCAGCGATTGTGTTACCCGCTTCATCAGTGTAGTGAACGACTACGTTTCCTTTAACTTCTTTATACACATATGTTACTTCTGTTGTCTTACCTGCTTCAACATCACCAGTTTCGTTACCTTTAGTTGATGCTGGAACGAGTTCATATACTTTTCCTTCTGGAGTTGTGATACGAGTTGGTTTCATATCGTTATCAGAAGTATCGTACTTAGCTCCTGGTTGACCGTCTTTAGTATCAACAGCATCTGCTTGAAGAGTGTTTCCAGCTTCGTCTACGTAATGAACAAGAACGTTTCCTGCTTTTTCGTATACATAAGTGATTTCTGTAGTTCCTTCTACAACAGCACCGTTTTCTGGTTTAGAACCGTCTTTAAGCTCTTTAGCTGTTAAGTAGTAAACTTGTCCATCTTTTTCAAGTTTAGCTGGTTTGTTGTCAGTTGTATCATATTTCTCACTTAGTGATCCATTTTCTACATCTTTCGTATCTTCAGCTAATGTGTTTCCTTCTGTATCAACGTAGTGAACGACTACATTACCAGTGATTTCTTTGTAGACGTAAGTTACTTCTGTAGTTTCACCAGCTTTAACTTTACCTGTTTCATCACCTTTAGTTGATTGAGGGATTAACTCGTATACTTTTCCTTCTGGAGTAGTGATACGGTTTGGTTTCATATCGTTATCAGCAGTGTTGTAGTCAGCGTTTGGTTTGCCGTCTTTTGTATCAACAGCATCCACTTGAATCGTGTTACCTTTGTCATCAGTGTAGTGAACGACTACTTGTCCTGCTTTTTCGTAAACGTAAGTTACTTCAGTTTTACCTTCTACTACGTCTCCGTTTTCTGGTTTAGAATCGTCTTTGACAGCTTTTTCTGTTAAGTAGTAAACAGTTCCGTCTTTTTCGATTTTCTCTGGTTTGTTATCAGTTGTATCGTATTTAGCGTTTAGAGAAGCACCTTTTGTATCTTCTTTATCTTCAGCAATTACGTTACCTTCTGTATCAACGTAGTGAACGACTACATCACCAGTAACTTCTTTATAAACGTAGGTTACTTCTTTCGTTTCACCTGCAACAACTTTACCAGTTTCGTCACCTTTAGTTGCTGTTGGTACTAGTTCGTATACTTTGCCTTCTGCAGTTGTGATACGAGTTGGTTTCATATCGTTATCCGCAGTGTTGTAGTCTAATCCTGGACGTCCGTCTACAGTGTCTTTTGCACCTGAAGCAACATTTGCACCAGCTGGGTCAACACCTACTAATGGAGTTCCATCTTCTGTTTGGTAGTTAACGA
Organism: Streptococcus sp. SK643; assembly: GCF_000259505.1. Classification (GTDB taxonomy): domain Bacteria; phylum Bacillota; class Bacilli; order Lactobacillales; family Streptococcaceae; genus Streptococcus. The sequence goes on along the minus strand of NZ_AJMM01000003.1, from coordinate 79,447 downwards.
CTACTTGTCCTGCTTTTTCATAAACGTAAGTTACTGTAGTTGTACCTTCAACGACATCACCAGTAGCTGGTTTAGAATCATCTTTAAGTTCTTTAGCTGTTAAGTAATATTTAATACCGTCTTTAGTGATTTCAGCTTTTTTGTGGTCTGCTGTGTCATATTTAACGTTTAGAGAAGCATCTGTTTCGTCTTTTTCGTCTTCAGCAAGTGTGTTACCTTCAGTATCTTCATACTTAACAACTACATTACCTTTAACTTCTTTATAAACGTATGTTACTTCTTTAGTTTGACCTGATTCTACTGTACCTGTTTCATCACCTTTAGTTGATGCTGGTACTAGTTCGTATACTTTTCCTTCTGCAGTTGTGATACGATTTGGTTTCATTCCGTTATCTGCAGTGTTGTATTCAGAACCTGGTTTTCCATTGTCAGTGTCTTTTGCACCTGAAGCTACATCTTTACCATCTGCAGTTCCTACTAATGGAGTACCGTCTTCTGTTTGGTAATTAACAATGACTGATCCAGCTTTTTCATAAACGTAAGTTACATCAGTTTTACCTTCAACTACGTTTCCAGTTTCTGGTTTAGAATCATCTTTAAGACCAGCTTTTGTAATGTAGTATACAGTTCCGTCTTCTGCAGTGATTTTTTCTGGTTTGTTATCAACAGCAGTGTCATACTTTTCGCTTAGAGATGCACCTTTTAGGTCATCCTTGTCAGCTGCGATTTTGTTACCTTCTTTGTCAACATAGTGAACTACTACGTCTCCAGTAACTTCTTTATAAACGTATGTTACTTCTTTAGTTTCTCCAGCTACTACTGTACCTGTTTCATCACCTTTAGTTGATGCTGGTACTAGTTCGTAGACTTTGCCTTCTGCAGTTGTGATACGGTTTGGTTTCATTCCGTTATCAGAAGTGTCGTATGCTGATCCAGGTCTTCCATCTACAGTATCTTTAGCACCTGAAGCTACATTCGCACCTGCTGCATCTACACCTACTAGTGGAGTTCCGTCTTCTGTTTGGTAGTTAACGACTACTTGTCCTGCTTTTTCGTAAACGTATGTTACTGTAGTTGTTCCTTCAACAACATCTCCAGTAGCTGGTTTAGAACCGTCTTTAAGTTCTTTAGCTGTTAAGTAATATTTAACACCATCTTTAGTGATTTCATCTTTTTTGTGGTCTGCTGTGTCGTATTTAACGTTTAGAGAAGCATCTGTTTCGTCTTTTTCGTCATCAGCGATTACGTTACCTTCAGTATCTTCATACTTAACGACCACGTTACCTTTTACTTCTTTATAAACGTATGTTACTTCTTTCGTTTCTCCAGCAACAACTTTACCAGTTTCATCACCTTTAGTTGCTGTTGGTACTAATTCGTATACTTTTCCTTCTGCAGTTGTGATGCGGTTTGGTTTCATTCCATTGTCCGCAGTGTTGTAATCAGTTCCTGCTTTAGCATCTGTTGTGTCTTTAGCACCTGATTCTACATTTGCTCCATCTGCAGTTCCTACTAATGGCGTTCCATCTTCTGTTTGATAGTTAACGATTACTGAACCAGCTTTTTCGTAAACGTAAGTTACTGTAGTTGTTCCTTCTACTACGTCTCCAGTAGCTGGTTTAGAATCATCTTTAAGTTCTTTAGTTGTTAAGTAGTATTTAACACCATCTTTTTCGATAGATTCTTTTTTGTGGTCAGCTGTGTCGTATTTAACATTTAGAGAAGCATCTGTTTCATCTTGTTCGTCATCAGCAAGTGTGTTACCTTCTGTATCTACATACTTAACAACAACATTACCTTTAACTTCTTTATAAACGTATGTTACTTCTTTAGTTGTTCCTGATTCAACTTCACCTGTTTCTTCACCTTCAGTTGATTCTGGAACTAATTGGTAAACTTTTCCTTCTGCAGTTTTAATACGTTCTGGTTTCATTCCGTTATCTGCAGTGTTATAAGCTGTTCCTGGTTTACCATTATCAGTGTCTTTGGCACCTGATTCTACAGTTTTGCTTTCATCACCAACTACTGTACCTGTAAGTGGAGTTCCATCTTCAGTTTTGTAGTTAACGATTACTGATCCAGCTTTTTCATAGATGTAAGTTACTTTTGTAACACCTTCTACTACTGTCCCTGTTTCAGCTGGTGATGTAGTTTCTTGATCGTTTACAGCAGTTTTAGTGTTTGCTTCGTTTAGGTAGTAAACATTTCCTTGTGCATCCGTAAGTTTTTGAGGTTTTTCATCTGCATTTTCTTTAGTGTTATACGCTACGTTTTTAGGCGTTTTAACAGTTTTATCTTCTACAACTACTTCTTGTCCATCAGCATTTACGTAGTAATGTTCAGTTACTACTTCAGCTACTGTCTCAGGAGTATCAGTATAAGGAGATTTTAATTCTACTCCGTCTGTTGTTTGGTAGTTCACTACTACAGAACCTTTTTTCTCTACTTCACGAGTTTTTTCTTCTGCATAAGTGTAAGTGATTGTTGTAGTACCACTTGCTAAACGGTATGCACGAAGAGGAGTAATTTCATCACGGTAAGAAAACTCTTCAACATCCGGCGAAGGAGTATTTAATTTAAGAACAAAATCAGGAGTATCTTCTATAGTACTTGAATCTGATTCAGAAACGCTTGATATATCAGCTGTTATATCAGTTGTAGGTCTTCCTTTATCATCAACTTGATCTCCCTTATCAGCAATAATCGCGTTAGGGTCACCAGCTTGTGCTCCTATTCCTAAACCAATATATCGTTTGAAATTAAGAAGGTTATCTTCAAATCCTTTTTCTTGAAGATATGCAAGATATCCTTTCACAAGAGTTTTGTTTGCTACTCCTGTTAAAGTATCTGGAGCCGCTTTAAAGTTTTGTACCATTGCATATGTTCTATTTACAGTAGCCCCAGATCCATCTTTATCATCTGCTACATTATCACTAGATGTCAATTGTATGCTTGCTGTTAAAGCGAAACTCTCAGTTTTAGCTGTTACATAGGTATTTTTCTCAAGGACGAAAACATAGTCTCCTTCTTTGATTCCACCATCAGCTGTTACGTTAGCTGAAGTGAAATCTTTTGCTGCAGCTTCTCCAGCTTTGAAAGCTTCTACCATCTTAGCATCAGAAGTGATTGCACCTGAATCAGCTAGTACATATTTACCATATGTTCCTTTCCCTGTTTGTTCAACGATCCAAGCTTTTCCACCAGCTTTTACAGTATCATAAGTGATTTTACCTTCTGCATTACTTAATCCTTCTGGAGTAAGTTTCGCGGTTACATCACCTAGAGTTGTGTCAGAGTATACTCCTCCACCGTTTCCAGTAGTTTCAACTTTAGGTTCTCCGATTAGGTGGTAAGTTTTCCCATCTTTTTCGATTGTTGCTTTCTTACCGTTTTCTTTAGCGTCGTTTAGGTCGCTATCTTCTGCATCGCCACCAGTAGTTTCTTTGAAAACTTCTCCTGATTTACCGTATACATCGTATGTTGTTTCGATTGTTTTATCAGCACCAGAATTTTGGTTTTTATTTTCTTCTAGAACAGTATTACCTTCAGCAGTTACATATTTGTAATCTACTTTTCCTGTTTTAGTAATTGTATTTGTTCCCTCTGCAGTTGGATCAGTTGAAAATTGCCTACCTTCATTTGGGTTCTCAATATTAGCTGTATCTACAATTACTGACCCCTTATCATTTGAGATCGTTGTTGTGTTGTCGCTGTTTTCTTTCATCGCTGCTTCTACAGTCTGGGTTTGTCCTGCCATTGCAAGGGCTGCACCGACAATCAGACCTACTGTACCGATCTTGACTGAGTCTGAACGACCGTCTTTAAACTTACGAATGGAAAATTTTTCTTTTTTATTTATAAACATCCTTAGTATCCTTTACGACTATTTTTTGCATGATTTCCAAAATTCACCACATTTTTATAGTAAACAACAATTGATAAACTCGAAAACCTAACGTTTCTATTTTAACATTTCAAAACCTCTCATACAAGAAATTTGATTACTTTTTGATAATTCAAACTATAGTTTTTCACTATAGTTATATATAAAAAATCCATACAGATGCATGGATTTACATGTTTAAAAATATACATTTATACTACCAGCCAAGGGAAACCCTTTCAAACTGACAACCTAATCGTCGCAATTCTTTTTGACGGTCCTCATAGTAGGGGAGAGAAATACCTGTAATGGTCACATGAGGCAGGTCTTTTAAGTGGAGACTGACAGATGAGGTAAAGTGATAGACCTTAACGAACTCGTATTCTTGAAAGAGTTGGACTAGAACATCTTCAAAGATCAACTCCGTCTCCAAGTAAGTCACATCAGGGATAGTGAAGGTTTCCTTGGGATGGGGTAGATAGAGGTCAATGGCCAAGGCCTTGGCATAGGTGCTGATAAAGCGGATGGAGATCTGGTCGTCCTCTTCAGAGAACTTTTGTCCCAGCAGGACCTTGACCGTCTTGCCATTTGAAACTGGGGCTTGAAGCAGGTCAAAAAAATGCTCCAGATAAACTAGCTTTTCTCTAGCTACGACATGGTAGTCACTGCGATAGAGGGTATAGTGCTTTTCCGTTCGCTCAATCAAGTCATCTCTGGTCAAACCCAAAGAACCCACCTGACTGGGTTGGAGAGGCCAAGCATACATACCCAAGGGGTAAATATCCGCATAGCCATCATCGAAACTCATGAGGTGTTGGTAAGTAGAGCTAGCAACCAAGTCCAGAATCAAGTTATTGTCAAAACTAGCATAAAAAATGGTGTCATAGTCGCCAGCCAGCTCCTGACAAATCTGAGCCAAATCCTCTTCCGTCTGAGGATAGTGAACATGGTTAAAATCCTTAGCATAATGCTCCTGACGGGCATTTTTGACAGGACTGACATAAAGACTGACAAAGTCCTGATCAGGATAGAGTCTCTTGATATGCTGGGCAATCTTGGCCTGCAAGGGCGTTGTAGCAATGATGAGGTGTTTCATCTCTTTGATTCTCCTAGGTGGTGATGGTACAGCAAGGTCTCAACGACTTCAAAGTCCAAGGCATCGTCGATATCATAAGAATAGAGTTTGGGCATTTCATAGGCTACTGTCTTATCTGTGTAAAAGGTCTCATCTCGTAGGTAACGATCCTTGCGAGAAATCCAGATACTACCGTTGGGATAGTAATAGACAGGTTCTTTCTGCCGAGCATAGTGCTTGGAAACCTGAGGCGGACGGATAAATGACGACTCCGCTAATTGCAAGTAAAGACTACGACTCTTGTCCGCCTTAACACAGGAAATCAAATGGTCGGCGCCAGACTGACAGTAGAGTTGATAGGACTCGACGAGGTGCTCCACCTCTCTCAGGGGTGAGGTCACCTGTAGATTCACAAAGACCTGCTCTTCCTCAAAGGGTTGTAAAAAATCTCGTAAGGTTTCTAAGCTAGAGGTTGTTGATAGGGCCAATTCTTTTGGTCTATGGACACAACGAATCTCTGGATAGGCTTGACGACAGAGTTCTAAATAGGCGAGTGAGTCTGAGGAAACCCAGATATCACTAAATAGCTTAGAGGCTAGAGCAACTTCTATGGTATAGAAAACCAAGGGTTTACCTGCAAGCGGTTTGATATTTTTATCCACTAAGCCGCGTGAACCCGAACGGATCAAAATGACAGCTATGGGTTTAGATTTTGCTTTCATATAGTATTCCTTTGGTTTTCTATTGTATTGGACCAGTGAGAAAAGCTAGATTGATCAACTTACAACATCCTATAAGTTCCTATCTAGTAGTTCGCGGTAGCCTTGGGTCACTGTCCCTAGTGAATAGTGAGATGCTAGGGCGATATTTTCTGCATTTGACTGGCTATAGTCTGCTTGTTCCATCTCTTCTATCTTTTGAATCAACTCTGATTTGGTTTTAAACAAGTTGATGGCATTGGACTGACTAGCATAGAGACGATGAGCGATATCCACATCTGATAACAAAGCCAGCAAACCTTGATTCAAGGCTTCAACACAGGCATTAGCAAATAACTCTGTGTAACTTGCAGACAGATAGCATTGGTGCAAATGATAAGGCACTTCGTCAACGATACCCTTAAAGTGAATGGTTGGTGGCAGGTCGTAGCGATTGCGCAGTTCCTCCAGACGCTCCTCTGTACCACCATAAAAGGTAATCTGGGCCTTGGACCCACGTTTGTAGAGTTCGATAAAGGCTTCAATGATAAGTTCAACGTTCTTGCCTTCTCCCATATGACCCACTAAACAATAGTCTAGCACAGGTCCCACTTCTTTGATTTGACCGGGATTTTCTGTAAACATAGGTGGCAGGAATCTTGTCTGGTAACCTTCCTTGGTCAAGATTTCTGTCAACTTTTCACTGGCAACTAGGTATTTGTTTGCCTTGCGCAGATTGGCGAGGCGTAAGTCTCGCATGACATTTTCATGGACGACTTCATAGTAATTTTTGTCCGTGTTTTCCATATAACGCCAAAGGCTGGGTTTGGGAACGATTTGTTGGTCACGGATAAAGAGATCGGTCTGTTTTGCCCATCCGGCTAGGAACTTCACTAACAAGTCCTCTTCAGAACGGATTTCTCCTCCTATGCGGTAGATGTATTCTGGGTAAAAGATAGTGACAGGAGAGGGTTCTTTGAAGGGATCGATAAAGCGTCCTTCCAGAGCCAATTCTCCATTTTCATGATACCAACGCAACTCCTTTTCCTTGAAATCTTCAAACAAGAAGGGACCTTTGGTATAGTAATATCTTCCCGAACCATCTCCTAGGGTAACAGAAGCGACAAAACCATCTTCATTGAGCTCAACCTGATCTCCGTCTGCTAGCGTTAGGCTTTCTGGTCTCACTGATAAATCTGCATGCCCTATATCTGAAAAACTATGCGGAACACAGAGCAGTTCTTTTTTTAAAAATCCTAACTTGATTAAATCTTTCTTCCAATCAGGTCGTAGCTGGGGACTTGATATGAGGTGGATGTAGTCTAAGCCTAGATGTCGTGCGATACGTGCTCGATAGACCTGGGTGCTCTCAAAGCCATAGCGATGGATTTCCTTGACTGGATGAATGGTGACAATTCTCGACATGTTATACATTCTTTCTCTCTTATTTTCTGCTTACAAAGGAAAAACCACCCTCGTCGAAAGGCGAGGGTAGTTAATTAGTTACTATGCTTGGGGATTTCCTAGCAAGTTCCCCCTCAAAAGGACTTTATGCTATTCTATCACAAAGACTGATCATCTGCAAGATAGACTAACCTAGAGATGATGGTCTAAATCCCATGGAAAATTAACGACGGTAATACCCACAATAATTCTATTTCTTTATTTCACAACAAGCTCATAACGTGTCTTACTTGTAAATGTTTGACCCGCTTTGAGAATGACTTGGTCTTTGAGCTCACTGTGAATGGCATCTGGTAAAGCTTGCGCTTCAAGGGCAATCCCATTGTGCTGTACCATTGGTTGACCTCCTATGATGACACTTTCATCCACAAAGTTTGCTGTGTAGACTACAAAGCATGGAGCCTCTGTCTTGAAAATCAGGAAACGACCTGAGTTTTGGTCATAAAGGAAACCAGCATTGTCATGACCTGCAGGAAGGGCAAATGGGTGATCCAAACCAGATACTAGCTGGATTTGCTCATCTTCTTCTGCAAAGATATCCTTCAACAAGGCACCATTATAAATGTGTTTCACTACATCACGATTAGCATCTGGAGTTTTAGCAGGAACACCATCGGGCGCAATTGGATAAATTCCCTCTGTGTTTAGTTGGAAGACATGACGGTCAATCGTCTGCGTGAAATCACCAGACAAGTTGAAATAGCTGTGGTTGGTTGGATTGACCAGCGTATCCTGATCGGTCGTTACCTTGTAGCTGATGTCATAGGCACCAGTTTCTTCCAAATGGTAACTGATCCAGATCTTGAGATTGCCTGGAAATCCACCTGTACCGTCTGTACGCTCTGCGTAGAGGGTCAAGCCATGGTCGCTTACTTCAACTAGTTCAAACAAGCTAGAATCCCAACCAGTAGAACCACTGTGGTTACAGTTGCTAGCATTGTTGACTTCAAGATCATAAGTCTGGCCATTGAGCTCAAAAGTCGCGCCTGCAATACGTCCTGCCACAGGACCTACGCTAGCCCCATGCTTGGGACTATTTCCCACATAGCTTTCAAAGTCATCAAATCCCAAAATAACGTTGGCAAAATTTCCAGCCTTGTCAGGTGTGACATATCGCAAGATAGTCGCCCCGTATGTCATAACCTCTAACTGATAACCTGCATCAGTCTCAAAGCAATAAGCTAGGACATCTTGTTCATCAACTCTGCCGAAGACACGCTCTGTGTATGCTTTCATTCGTTTCTCCTTCTTCCTAATTCTATTAAGCAAACAAACCATAGAAAGTCCATTCACAATCTATGGTTTGCCTGATGATATACAAATCCTCTTATCAAGAATCTATAAACGCAGTCTTACTTTTGATATTCGTGAATGATCACACCTTGTACCACTCGGTTTACTGTACCAGTAGGTGATGGTGTATCTGGTTTATTTTCCACTTTGAGTGAAGTTAATAAAGCAAAGAGTTGAGCGTAAACGATGTATGGAAATACTCGGTAAATATCGTTCAAGACACCACCACAACCAAGCGCAACTTCTTTTACATTTTCAAGACCAAAGGCTTGATCACTCAAAAGCACAACACGGCGAGCAATGTGATCACCCGCAACTTCACGAACCAAGTCCAAGTCGTACTTACGAGTGTAATCTGTCGTTGTACCAAAGACTAAAACGACTGTATCTTCGTTAATTAATGATTTTGGACCGTGACGGAAGCCGACTGGGCTTTCATACATAGTCGCAACTTGACCAGCTGTTAATTCCAAAATCTTGAGCTGAGCTTCATGAGCAAGACCAAAGAAAGGACCAGCGCCTAGATAGATGACACGGTTAAAGTCTAGGTCAACAAGTTCTTTGACATCTTCTGCATTGTCTAGAACTTTACGGGCAAGACTAGATACAACTTCAAAACGTTCAGCTTTAACAGCAAATTCTGTTGGATCAAAGACCAAGAGAGCTGTCAACATCATAGAAGTAAAGCTAGATGTCATGGCAAAGCCAGCGTCATTTGAAGCAGCAGGTTGTAATAGCAAGAGATTACGTTCATCGCCATGTGCCTGGAGAGCTAATTTCCCTTCTGCAGCACAAGTAATCGTCACTTGGTAAAGATCATCCACCAAGGCTTTAGCCAAGTCAACAGTTGCAACACTCTCAGGAGAGTTACCACTACGTGCAAATGACACAAGAACCGTCGCTACATCTTTTTTAAGATAAGTTTCTGGATTGGCAACGATGTCAGTTGTCGCGATGGCATTGAAATTCCATTTACGTTCGTCATAAACTTCCTTAAAGTAAGGTACCAAAGTGTCTCCCACATAAGCAGAAGTCCCAGCACCTGTCAAGATAACCTTGATATAGTCATGTTTATCAGCGATTCCTTTTAAGAAAGCCGCAACCTCTTCTTGTTTTGCTTGATAAGCCTCAAAAGCTTCTTTCCATACATCAGGCTGTTGGTAGATTTCACGTGTCGTAATTTCTGCCCCCAATTTAAGTAAGTCTTCTTTTGTATAATTTAGCATCGAATCCCTCTTTTTCTATTAAATATGGGAATGGGAGTAAGCCCCATTCCCATGTATATTTTATATAAAATGCTCTAACGATTTTCACGTTGTCACATCTTATTCATCTTCGTCATCATCGAAGCCCGCTAACAGGTCATTAACTTTCACAATACTTTCTGCAGCACGGCTCTTATAGTCCGCATCTGCACCTGTAAGGCTCGCATTGATAAATTCAATCACCATTGGAAGATTCATCCCTGCGTAAAGGTCAATATCACGACCTTCCATGATCAAACGGCTTACCACGTTACATGGTGTTCCACCGAGAAGATCCGCAAAGACTAGGAAATCATCCAAACCTTCAATAGCAGCTTCAAATTTTGCAGTAAAATCTTCTGGGCCATCTTCTGGAAGAAGAGCTACCGCATGAATATTTTCTTGTGGGCCCATAATCATTTCTGTGCTACCTTTAAGTTCTTCACAGAAGCGACCATGACTCACCAAAATTAATGATTTAACCATAAATTATGCGCCCATTCCAAGTAAGAATTTACCGATGAATGAAAGACCTACTGCAAGAGCAATGATGATACCAATTGCTTTTGTAGAGTTCATGCCTTTCTTACCAAGCAACCAGAAGATAAAGGCAGTGAAGATTGCTGGAAGCAAGCGTGGGAAGATTGAGTTCAAGATGTCTTGGAAATCAATCAATTTTTCACCGATTGGCAATTTATAAGAAACTTCAAAGTTGATCATTGTTGCTACAAGAGCACCCATCATGAAGACACCAAGTACAGATGCAGCGTCAATCAAAGCTGTCAAAGTACTTTGCATATTGTTGATAAGGTTAACCCCTTCTTTGTATGCAAATTCCAATTGTTTCCAACGGAAGATGTCATAAGCAACTGCAACTGCGATCCAAAGGAAGATACCCCATGGTTGACCAGCGATAGCCATAGTTGCTGCGATAGAACCCATGATAGCAGGCACAAGTGAACCAAAGATAGTATCTCCAAGAGGAGCAAATGGTCCCATCAAACCTGTCTTGATACCGTTAACGGCATCTTTTGAACCAACACCATCTTTTTCTTCCATAGCAAGGTCGAAACCAGCGATAATTGTGTGGAAGAATGGTGAAGTATTGAAGAATTGAGTATGAACTTTCATCATTTCTTTCAATTCAGGAGTTCCATCCCCATACATTTTACGCAATTGAGGCAAGATCATGTAAAGGTATCCAGACGCTTGCATACGTTCGTAGTTCCAACCTAATTGGAAAGTAAACAAGCTACGTTTGTTGATTTGATTAAAATCTTCTTTTGTTAGTTTGTAATTAGAATTCGTCATCTTCGATTTCCCCACTTTCTGATGGTGTAGAAGGTGCTGCTACAGCTACTTTTTGGCTATTTTTGAAGTGAAGCACTGCAAGGAAGATACCTACAATAGAGATACCAATCATAGACAATCCTTTGAAGTTGTTAGCAAAGCCAATTTTTTCAGCAACATCAGCAGGAAGAGTACCTACGATACCAGCAACAGCGCCACCAAGACCTGTTACGTATGAGTAAAGAACAGTCAACATAGCTGTCAAACCAAATCCCATAGCAAGGTAGTGAAGGTTACGTTTAACTGGAAGGTAACGAAGCAAGATTGCAAATCCAAGACCTGGAAGCATACGTCCTGCAAGAGTCAAACCATCTGCAACCCATTGGTACTGTTTAACCAAGTCAACTACTGTTTGTACAAATGCACCACCAAAGGCAAGGGCAAAGAAGACTGGAAGGGCACGAGAAAGAGCCCAAGGAAGAGCACCAAGAAGGTAGTTACGTTCGATTGCTTTATAATCGAAACGTTCAATCGCAGCATCAATACGGTGTGCGAAGAATGTAGTAGTCATACGACCAAGTACGTCAAAGTAAGTCAAAAGTGCTGCTACTGGTACAGCGATTGTAGTAATTGCAAGGTCTGTAGCAATTCCTTGTGAAACTGAGAATGCTGTTGCAAGAACCGCACCAGAAGTTGCGTCAATACGAGAAGCACCACCAAAGGTACCTACCCCAAGTACGAACAACTGCAAGCTACCACCGATAAACAAACCAGTTGTCACATCTCCCATGATTAAACCAGTAATGAAACCAGCAAATACAGGGGAACCTGCAGATGAAACGATCGTCAACTCATCACAGATTTGATAAGCTGAGTACAAAGTGAGAAGTAAAATTTGCCACCATTGTATCATAACAATGACCTCCTAAAAATTTTTTCCTATTTTAATAAGCTCAAAAAGTCTGAAATTGGATCATTTGGAACCATTTGAGCAGTAAGTTTAACACCTTTTTCTGCCAATTTGTGGAAATCTTCCACATCCTTGTCCACTACGTTGATAGAACGTGTGATGGCACGTGTTTCTGGTGTTTGAGACATGTTCCCAACATTAAGGGTTTCAAGTGGTACACCTGCTTCGACCAAACCAAGGAAGCGGTCTGGTTTACGAGCCACGATAAAGAGTCGTTGGCTATCGTATTTTCCAGCAAGGATATTGGCTGCCGCTTTTTCAATTGGCAAAATACTCAATTTTACACCTGGTGGTGTCGCAAGTTTCAAACCACTCTTTTCAACGTCGTTGTTGACAACTTCATCGTCTACAACCATAATACGTGAAACATTTAGTTTTCCAGCCCAAAGATTGGCTACTTGTCCGTGGATCAAACGTCCATCGATACGGCATCCTACAATTGTCATAAGTTTTCCCCCTTTATGTGTTTTAGTGTAGGTTTACGAGTTAAATGAATCTCTTCTTTATATTCACCTTCTGTTTCAAAAATAATGATACGATTAGCACCTTCCTTGAGATAACAATGAGGGATATAAAGCGAGAGTGTTGGGCCGACGTTCCAAAAACGTCCTAGATTACGCCCATTGACAAAAGCAACTCCTTTCCCAAACTCAGACAAGTCTAAGTAGGTATCCTTCGGCGTTTCAACTGTGAAGTCGTATGCGTAAAAGGCTGGTTGTCCTTCTGTCCATCCTTTTGAAAAATCAATTTTCTCAGGATTATCCAGTGGTAGTGGATATTGTTTCCAATTAAGTAAGAAGTGTAAATCCTTGCAGACACCTGTTCGGATTCCTTTACGTTGTGTGTCGGCTAAAAACTTGTGCCCATAATTGACACGCCCCATGTTTTCAATCAGGATATCAAATCGAGATAACGCTTTCTTTTCTCCTTGATAAAAGATATCTTCTCCAATTTCAGTTTGGTATTGGGTTGCAACCCACTTACCATCTACGAACAACTGTGCTCTATCTCGACCATCAATAATCCGAATGCGTTCTTCTTCTGCATCCCAACTTGTCTCTGTTCGGTAGAGTAGGTAACCATAACTTTGTCCAAGTTCTTCCATCTTTTTAGGATAGAGGCTTTCTACTGGACTAGACAAACTATCTAAGGTCTCAAACAAGGAAACTTTTTCAGCAAGTGAAATCGAATCCATTTCCATGCTTTCTTTATAAAGTGGCTCCAACTGTGGATACTCTGGGAAATGCGTTGCCATCATCTTCTTAACTGCTAAGTATTTGGCAGTTGGATTTCCTTCTTCATCAAGTAAGGCATCGTAGTCATATGATGTAACTTGTGGCAAGTCCAAAGTTCCTCGAGCTGAGCAACCATTCATGAAACCAAAGTTTGTTCCACCGTGAAACATATAAAGGTTAATCGATCCTTGTTCCAAAACTTCTCGAACAGCATCTGCCAATTCTTTAGGATCCCGTGTGATAATTGGTTCTTTCCAACGATTGAACCAACCATCCCAAAATTCCATACACATGAGTGGCCATTTCTTACCATGCTCATCAAAGAATTCCTGCATCTGTGAAAAGTTGTACGGTGCCTTAGAACCAAAGTTCCCTGTTACAAAAAGATCATCTTCGATTAGAGTTCCTGCCTTTAGAGTAGCTCTCCAAGGACCATCTGAGGTAAAGAGTGGACAATCAATCCCTCTTTCTTCCATCAATTTTCGAATTGCTCTCAGATAAGACTTATCTTCTCCGTAAGATCCATATTCATTTTCAACTTGCATCATAAGAATGTTTCCACCCTTATCCAACAAGTGTGGAATAAGCCTTGGCAATAATTGATCATAGTAACGACCAACCGCCTCAATATAGGATGGATCAGACGAGCGAATACGCATGTCTTTAGTTAAGAGCCAAGCTGGCAAGCCGCCAAACTCCCACTCCGCGCATATAAATGGGGACGGACGTACAATAGCGTAGAGCCCCAAATCCTGCGCTATCTGGAGAAATCTCTCCAAATCAAGAGCACCTTCAAAATTAAACTCCCCTTCAACAGGCTCGTGTAAATTCCACGCAACGTAAGTCTCGACAGTATTAAAACCAAGCGCTTTTAAGTTGTATAAGGAATGATACCAATCCTCTGCTGGAATTCTAAAATAATGAATGGCGCCGGACAAAATCTTGAACAGTTTCCCATCTAAGTAGAAATCATCCGTAATTTTAAATCGTGTCATAATACTACCTTCTGACAATTAAAGTTTACGCTTTCATTCGTTGATATAGTAAATATACATGAATATCTTCCATTTGTCAATAGGTTTTCACATTTTTTTCATTTTTTACTAAATTTTCCAAAAAAAAAACTTATAATACATAAAGGTAGTAAGATTTGTACAACAAGTATAAATATGTATCGTTTTATAATAATTCCTATACAAATTAACCTTATAGCTTATTATCTTAAATTTTTTATTCAAAAAACTGTTAATCTTGTGATTTTTATGGTAAAATCTTTAACGGAGAAAGAAAATCGAGGTGAAAATATGGCAATTCCTAAGTATCAATATATTAAAGACGAGTTAAAGAACAAAATCATCTCTGGTCAATTCGCCAGTGGAGATAAATTTTACACTGAAGCTGAATTGATTTCAATGTATGATGTAAGTTCGATCACTGTTGTCCGTGCCTTGAACGACCTTGCCAAAGACGGCTATATTGTCCGCCAACAAGGGAAAGGGACATTCGTTTCACGCGCACGTAAGCATAAACTCGTAGAGTTTTCTGATGTAGAAGTTTTCGAAACCAAAGATGACAAAGTTACTGTTCTTTCGATCGAACGTGCAAACAAACTAAACTACTTAGAAAAACTTGGACTTCGTGGTGATCAATTCTACTACAAAATTGAACGTGTACGTCAAACTAATGGTGTCGCATACATCTACCACACATCTTATATCCCAGAGCAATACATCAATGCAAATTATCCTAACTTAGAATATTATAGTTCAATCTATAACCGTTTTAAATTGGATTACCACATTCATATGAATGATGAACATTTTGAAGAAATCAATGAAATAGCATTTCCTACTCCAGAACATGCTGCTTCAGTGCTCGGAGTTGACGAGCAATTCCCTACTGTTTTGCAAACTAAGACAACTCGACTAGAGTCTACTGGTCAAGTCCTCGCCTTCAGCGAAACATACAAACGAGCTGATTACTACAAAATTAAATTTATTTCATGTGACCGTGATCACTAATAAAAAGCTTAAGCACTGCTTAGGCTTTTTTACTATAACCTGAAAACGATATTATGAAAACCCTATATCATTAATTTACTTAATTTAGACTATTTTTACTAAAAAAGTTAAAAATTATATCATTTTCATGTGTTTAACTGATATTTTTGATTTTTACCAAAACTTTATAATTCTCTACATTTATTATAGTTCTTATATAAAAGCTACTTGACTTTTTATTAGATAGATAATAAAATGAAATTGGTTTTATGTAAACGTTATCAAAACAGTGTTACAAGGAGGTTATGTCATGAAACTAGAAAAGAAACAGCGATTTTCCATTCGTAAGTATGCGTTTGGAGCTGCTTCAGTGCTGATTGGTTTTGCCTTTGGTACTCAAGTCGTATCCGCTGACGGAGTCACACCAGCACCGCAAAAACCTGAAACTTTACAAACTATGCCAGATAACCCGCAATTAAAAGAAGGTCCAACTAAGGAAGCCGAAAAGCTTTCAGACACAGTAATCCAACCTAAAGAAGAAGTGAAAGCAGATGTTGGCACTGCTAAGACAGATGCTCCAAAAGTTGACAATCCTGTAACCCCTCCAGTAAGTGAAAATGCAAGTCCAACACCTATTGTTCAAGCAGATAGTTCTACTCAAGCTGAAAAAACTAAGGAAGCTGATAATCAAAATGAGCCATCTACTCCAGCTGTTCCAACTCCAACTACTGAACGAGTAGCACAGGTAAATGAAAAACTAGCCAAAAGAAAAATGATCTCAATCGATGCTGGACGTAAGTACTTTTCGCCAGACCAACTCAAGGAGATTATTGACAAGGCCAAGCACTACGGTTTTACTGATCTTCATTTACTAGTTGGAAATGACGGAATGCGTTTCATGTTGGACGACATGACCATCAAAGCTAATGGAAAAACCTATGCTAGTGATGATGTCAAACGCGCCATTGAAAAAGGTACAAATGAGTATTACAATGATCCAAATGGTAACCATCTAACAGAAAGCCAAATGACGGATCTTATTAACTATGCCAAAGATAAGGGTATCGGCTTAGTCCCAACTGTGAATAGTCCTGGCCACATGGATGCGATTTTAAATGCCATGAAAGAGCTCGGTATCCAGAACCCTAACTTTAACTACTTTGGGAAAGAATCTGCCCGTACAGTTGATCTTGATAATAAAGAGGCAGTTGAGTTTACAAAGGCTCTGATTGATAAATACGCTGCTTATTTCGCTGGGAAGTCTGAAATCTTTAATATCGGACTAGATGAGTATGCCAATGATGCAACAAATGCTAAAGGTTGGAGTGTTCTTCAAGCTGATAAATACTATCCAAACGAAGGCTACCCTGTAAAAGGATATGAAAAATTTATTGCCTATGCCAATGACCTAGCTCGTATTGTAAAATCGCACGGCCTCAAACCAATGGCCTTCAACGATGGTATTTACTACAATAGTGATACTAGCTTTGGAACTTTTGACAAAGATATCATCGTTTCTATGTGGACTGGTGGCTGGGGCGGTTATGATGTCGCTTCTTCTAAACTTCTAGTTGAAAAAGGACACCAAATCTTGAATACCAACGATGCTTGGTACTACGTTCTAGGACGAAATGCAGATGGCCAAGGCTGGTACAACCTCGATCAAGGACTCAATGGTATCAAGAGCACTCCAATCACTTCAGTACCAAAAACAGAAGGTGCTGACATTCCAATTATCGGTGGTATGGTAGCTGCCTGGGCTGATACCCCATCTGCACGCTATTCTCCATCACGACTCTTCAAACTCATGCGCCAATTCGCAAATTCTAACGCCGAGTACTTTGCGGCTGATTACGAATCTGCAGAACAGGCTCTTAACGAGATACCAAAAGACCTTAACCGCTATACTTCAGAAAGTGTCGCGGCCGTAAAAGAAGCTGAAAAAGCTATTCGCTCTCTCGATAACAACCTTAGCCGTGCCCAACAAGATACGATTGATGAAGCTATCGCTAAACTTCAAGAAACTGTCAGCAATTTGACCCTCACGCCTGAAGCTCAAAAAGAAGAAGAAGCCAAACGTGAACTTGAAAAACTAGAAAAAAATAAGGTGATTTCAATCGATGCTGGGCGCAAGTATTTCTCAGCTGAACAATTAAAACGCATCATTGACAAGGCTAGTGAACTAGGATATTCTGATCTTCATCTCCTACTTGGTAATGACGGACTTCGATTCTTACTAGATGATATGAGCATCACTGCTAACGGCAAGACTTATACAAGTGACGATGTCAAAAATGCCATTATCGAAGGGACAAAAGCCTACTACGACGATCCAAACGGCACCACACTTAGTCAAGCTGAAGTTGCTGACCTGATTGACTATGCAAAATCTAAAGGTCTAGGCCTTATCCCAGCGATCAACAGCCCAGGTCACATGGATGCAATGCTTGTTGCTATGGAAAAATTAGGTATCCATAATCCGCAAGCCAACTTTGATAAGGTCTCAAAAACAACCATGGACCTTGAAAACGAAGAAGCGATGAACTTTACAAAAGCTCTTATCGGCAAGTACATGGACTTCTTTGCAGGCAAGACTAAAATATTCAACTACGGCACAGACGAATATGCCAACGATGCAACCAACGCTCAAGGTTGGTATTATCTAAAATACTACAATCTCTATGGTAAGTTTGCTGAATACTCTAACACTCTTGCTGCTATGGCTAAAGAGAGAGGCCTTCGACCAATGGCCTTTAATGATGGCTTCTACTATGAAGATAAGGATGATGTCGAATTTGATAAAGATGTCTTGATTTCTTACTGGTCTAAAGGTTGGTGGGGCTATAATCTTGCATCTCCTCAATACCTGGCAAGCAAAGGTTACAAACTTCTTAACACCAACGGAGATTGGTATTATGTTATAGGAAATCACAAACAAGATGAAGCTTATCCACTTTCAAAAGCCATTGAAAATTCTGGTAAAGTTCCATTCAATCAACTTGCTTCTACTAAGTATCCCGAAGTAGACCTTCCAACTGTCGGAAGTATGCTAGGTATCTGGGCAGATAAACCAAGTGCTGAGTACAAGGAAGAAGAAATTTTTGAAATCATGACTGCCTTTGCTGACCACAACAAGGACTACTTCCGCGCTAACTACTCAGCTCTCCGTAACGAAGTCGGTCAACTTCCTCAAAACTTGGAAGGATATAGTAAAGAAAGTATAGACGCCCTTCATGCAGCTAAAGAAGCTCTCAACTATAACCTCAATCGTAATAAACAGGCTGAAGTCGATACACTTGTAGACAAACTCCACGCTGCCCGTCTAGGCCTCAAACCAGCTGCAACTCACTTAGGAAGCCTGGATGAAAATGAAGTGGCTGCCAACGTCGAAACCCAACCAGAGCTCATCACAAGAACAGAAGAAATTCCGTTTGAGATTATTAAAAAAGAAAATCCAAACCTCCCAGAGGGACAAGAAAAGATCATCACACCTGGGGTCAAAGGGGAACGAATTCATCATATCTCTGTTCTAACTGAAAATGGCAAAACTACAGAAACCGTTCTCGATAGCCAAGTAACAAAAGAAGCTGTCAATCAAGTGGTTGAAGTAGGCGCTCCTATAAAACATAAAGGCGATGAACACAATCTTGCACCAGTAGCTGAAGCTCTACCTAGACTGGACATCCAAGAAGAAGAAATTCCATTCACTACAGTCACCCATGAAAACCCTCTATTACTGAAAGGCAAAACTCAAATCGTGACGAAAGGTGTCAATGGACATCGTAGTCATTTCTACACTGTAACCACTTCTGCAGATGGAAAAGAAGAAAAAACTCTTGTAGATAGTCTTGTAACCCAAGAAGCTGTTACTCAAGTTGTGGAAGTGGGAACTCTAGTAGCTCAAGTCGGCGATGAACACGAGCTTGCACCTGTAGCAGAAATCAAACCTAGAATTGACATCCAAGAAGAAGAAATTCCATTTACCACTGTTACTCGTGAAAATCCTTTATTAGCCAAAGGTAAAGCTCAAGTAGTAACTAAAGGTGTCAATGGTCGTCGCGTAAACTTCTACTCTGTCACTACTTCTACTGATGGTAAGGAAGTAAGAGCACTTGTAAACAGTGTCCTAGCTCAGGAAGCTATTGCTCAAGTAGTGGAAGTGGGAACTCTAGTAACACATGTTGATGATAAAAAGACACAACATGCAATCTCTGAAGACGAACCAAAACTAGAAATCCCAAGCCAACCAGCCCCAACATCTGTTCCTGCTGGGGAAACCAAAGCTCTTCCTCAAGATCCAGCTCCTGTGGCAACGGAGAAAAAACTCCCTGAAACAGGAAGTCACCATTCCGCAGGATTGATAGCCGCAGGCCTCATGACTACTCTTGTAGCTTATGGATTGACTAAGAAAAAAGAAGACTAACAGTCTTTTAGAGAAACAATAAAAAGCGAGATGAATTTCTCGCTTTTTTGATTTATGATTAGTCGCCAAGTCCAAGACGCTCAAAGATATCGTCCACTCGTTTAGTGTAATAAACTGGATTGAAAATTTCGTCGATTTCTTCTTGTGTGAGGCGTGATGTCACCTCTGGATCTGCTTCTAGAAGTGGTTTAAAGTCTACTTGATTATCCCAAGAGTAGGCTGTTTTTGGTTGCACCAAGTCATAGGCTTGCTCACGGGTCATCCCTTTCTCAATCAAGGTCAACATAGCACGTTGGCTAAAGATAAGACCGAAAGTTGAGTGCATATTGCGAATCATGTTTTCAGGAAAAACCGTCAAGTTCTTAACGATGTTTCCGAAACGGTTAAGCATGTAGTCGATCAAAATAGTCGTATCTGGTGTGATGATACGCTCAGCTGATGAGTGAGAGATGTCACGCTCATGCCAGAGAGCCACGTTTTCATAAGCCGTAATCATGTGACCACGGATAACACGCGCAAGACCAGTCATGTTTTCAGAACCGATAGGGTTGCGTTTGTGAGGCATTGCTGAAGACCCTTTTTGTCCCTTGGCAAAAAACTCTTCCACTTCGCGTTGTTCAGATTTTTGCAAACCACGAATCTCAGTCGCCATACGCTCGATGGAGGTCGCAATGCTAGCAAGAACTGCAAAGTACTCAGCGTGAAGGTCGCGAGGAAGCACCTGTGTAGAGATTTCTTGAGCACGGATACCAAGCTTATCGCAGACATATTGCTCTACGAATGGTGGGATGTTGGCAAAGTTCCCAACCGCACCAGAGATTTTACCAGCTTCAATACCAGCAGCAGCATGCTCGAATCGCTCGATATTACGCTTCATTTCGCTGTACCAAGTTGCTAATTTCAGACCAAAAGTTGTAGGCTCAGCATGCACACCGTGGGTACGACCCATCATAATAGTGAACTTGTGCTCCTTAGCCTTATCAGCGATGATGTTAGTGAAGTTTTCAAGGTCACGACGGATAATGTCGTTGGCCTGCTTGTAGAGGTAACCATAGGCCGTATCTACCACGTCGGTAGAAGTCAAACCATAATGGACCCACTTGCGCTCTTCCCCTAACGTTTCAGAAACCGCACGCGTGAAAGCCACCACATCGTGACGAGTCTCCTGCTCAATTTCCAAAATACGGTCGATGTCAAAGTCTGCCTTCTCACGAATCAAAGCCACATCTTCCTTAGGGATTTCACCCAGCTCAGCCCATGCCTCGTCAGCCAAGATTTCCACCTCAAGCCAAGCACGGTATTTATTTTCTTCACTCCAAATGTTCGCCATTTCAGGGCGAGAGTAACGGTTGATCATTGTTAGTTTCTCCTTACATTACTTTTGCTTCAAGTTCATCTAGTACAGATTCACCTTTTTGTATTACAGATTTTTTTAAATTAGGTAACGGAGTTGATTGATTTAATGAAATACCTTCGTCTTCAGAAATCTTTTCTAGTTTTTTGATTTCTATATCTAAGCTTTCTATTTTTTGATCCAATTGATCATTTTGATTTTGCATTCTCATCACATCAATTTTTTCTCTAAAAATAAGCCACAAATAAGGGACGACTATAAATGACATTTTAAGCATCATTTCTAAAGGACTATTTTGGCTTATTGACCTGGTCTCCAAAAAACGGTCATTCAAATAAGTAAATTTTGATTGTACAAAGAACTCATTTCCCAAGAGCTTAATTTTATCATCTTCCATCTTGATACCAACGATTGGGCGTTCAAATCTGTTAAATATATAATCAAACTGCTTAGATAATTGCTTTTCATCAAAACTATTGAATAATTCTATCAATTCATTATCTCTAATTTTAAACTTAGATTGTATTTCCTGAAGACACTTCCTTCTATTATCACTTTCTAATTCGTTATTCTCTGTTAATTTCTCACTAAAGAACTTCACAAAACTGAAATACAATACATCTGAAGATTCTCTAGAGATATTAAATAGTTCCGATAAATCATCCCTCTTATTACCTAAATTTAACTTGTACTTACTAGCAATGGAAAAATACACTCGATAAGCTTCAAAAAGCTCATGTAAAACTAAAACTTGTTTATTAGGAAAAAGAGAAATTGGAGAACCCAAGTGATAAAACTTCACAACATCAGTAGGATTATTCAAATCAAGCTCTGCACTTCTATATTTTGTATATTGATTATTAATTTTTATAGATGAATTAAAAATAATAACATCTTTTTTCAGAACACCTTGATCAAGATAGTTAGAAATATCATGTAATAAAACCGATTTATAATAGAATTCACTAAAATCATTAGATAATTTTGAAATTTGCCAATTCGTATATAGTGTATCGTCACTTTTTTGCGAAGACAATTTTAATTCTAATTTATTCATTCGTTCTTCCTTCTAATTTTAACACACGCTCTTCAAGTTTTAACACACGCTCTTCAAGCTCATTTTTTTCTTCTAGGGTAGCTTTTGATTTTAGTTTGTCTTCAAGTTGTTTTCGTTTCTCTTCGTTTAACTCTTCTTCTCTAATTTTTTGTAGCTGATAGTTTATATAAGTCATATTAAATAATAATAGCGCTACAGATGCAGCCGAGAAACCTCCTCGCTTCGAGATTGACTGAAGATTCTCGAATATTGAATTATCATAAAAGCTATAAAAATAGGTTGCTAAGCTAGCTATAATTCCCAATAATATTACTTTCTGTTTTTTCTTTTTAGACTCAACTTTTAGAATTTCTAAAATAGGATCAAGTATAGATGATACTAATGTGGCAAGAGTAGTATACAAAAAAATAGGAAGTCGTGAATTTAAATCAATATTTCCATCGAAAAAAGTTGAGGTACCTATACAAGATAAAAATAGAGCAACTAAAATGATAATAAAATTAGACAAGTCACTTGTTGTTACTAAAAATCTCAAATATTTTTTCATTTTATACCCCTAACTAGTATCAATACTCGAAATAAAAATCAATTAAATTGTATTTTAATATTTCCTATTCAAACTCCTCTTTCCCAATAAACACGGATGGGTAGTGAGAGAATTCATTGAGATCGGTATCCAATGGTAAATCATAAATTGCTAAATAGTTTTCAGGGTATTGTGCAGCTAGTTCTTCATATTTAGCTTGTACCTTATCTTGGTCAGCACTAGCAAACAAGACTTCGACAACTGCTCCAGTCTTATCCTTTTCAACAAATGCATTAACGATTATTTGAATCATAGACATCTCCTAAAAATCAATCCCTTCCCCAAACTCTTCCACACTATCTGGCACATCACTAAACAAAGTCACATGCCCCATCTTGCGGTTGTGCTTTGCTTCTATTTTACCATACATGTGGAGGTGGGCGCTTGGATTTTCTGTGACATATTTTTCAGCGGCCTTTACATGCTGACCGAGGACATTGAGCATAACAGCAGGTGCATGCAGTTTGATGGCTGGCAATGGTGCTCCAAGAACACCCAAAATATGCGTGTCAAACTGGGAGAAATCGCAGGCTTCGATTGAGTAGTGGCCTGAGTTGTGTGGACGCGGAGCGATTTCGTTGACAATGATGTCATCAGCCGTCGCAAACATTTCTACACAAAGGGTTCCAGACAGGTTAAGCTGTTCTGCAATTCGCACCGCCATGGCTTTGGCTTTATCAGCTAGACTTTCTGAAATACGGGCTGGTACGATGGTCTTAGACAGGATATTGTTACGGTGGATATTTTCTTGAACTGGGAACACCGTCACATCCTTGCCATTTCCTGATACGATGACGGAAATTTCAAGATCAAAGTTGACAAATTCTTCCAAAACACAGTCTGCTGAATCGGCTAGTGCATAGGCTTCTTCCAAGTCTGCTTCTGAGCGAATGACCTTTTGCCCATGCCCGTCGTAGCCACCAGTTGCAGTCTTGAGGACATAGTTTTTCGACAGATCAATATCTGCCAAGTCTTGACTTGAGGTCACAACCTTGTAAGATGCCACCGTTACTTGAGCCTTATTTGACAAAAAATTCTTTTCAAAAATACGATTTTGGGAAATACGAAGCAGATTGGTACCTTGAGGGAGCTGTCCATCCTTAATGACGGCATCCAAACCGTCAGCATCGACATTTTCAAACTCATAGGTCAGAACATCGCAACGCTCCGCCAACTGACGGAGGGCATCCACATCATTATAAGGCGCCACTATGATTTCCGCCACACGGGAGGCTGGGCAATCCGCTGCTGGGTCCAGCGCGATAACCTTGTGCCCCATGTAGATAGCAGAAATGGCCATCATCTGCCCCAGTTGACCCCCACCGATAATTCCAATTGTTTTAGATGAGCTCATTTGTCGACTCCTCTGCGATTTTTCCTTGTTCTTCTGTGAAATCTGCCAATGCTGTCGCAATAGCTTGATCCTCTACTGACAGAAGACGGAGGGCAAAGAGGGCCGCATTGGTCGCACCTGCTTCACCAATAGCCATCGTCGCTACAGGCACGCCACCCGGCATCTGTACGATAGAGTAAAGCGAGTCGACCCCACTAAGCGCACGTGATTTGACTGGTACACCAATGACAGGCAGAGTGGTTTTGGCTGCTACCATGCCTGGCAAATGGGCTGCGCCTCCAGCACCTGCAATGATGACCTTGATACCGCGACTACGGGCTTCCTCGGCGTGTTTGAACATGAGGTCTGGTGTACGGTGTGCGGAAACAACTTTCTTTTCGTAGGCTACACCGAAGCGGTCTAGGACTTCTGCTGCTTTTTGCATGGTTGCCCAGTCGGATTTTGAGCCCATGATGATGGAAATAATTGGTTTAGTCATAATTTTTCCTTTTTTCTTCTTTTTTGATAATGGTCTTAGGTGGTGGGGACGGAAGCAAACCTTCGGTTTCATTCCTAAAATTTGAGCCTAAGGTCTCAAATTTTCCCTAGACCAGAACAGAAATTGTTCTGGTCTTTTCACCACGGCGACCATTATCTTAGTTTGGCTCGCTTTCGCTCGCCAATATCTGTTAATCTTTTATGGCCTTGCTTCCGATATCTTTTCGGTAAAAGAGGCCTTCTGTTTTTTGTTGGGTGAGTTCTTGGTAGATGATGTCTTGGGCTTCTTTGACAGTGCCTGCTGTGGTGACGAGCATATAGACACGTCCACCGTTTGAGAGCAGTGCTCTGCTATTTTCCGCAAACTTAGCCCCTGCATAGTAGGTGATGATGTCGCCTTCTGTCTTGGCTGGCAATTCAACACCCTTTTCATAGTCTAGCGGGTAACCGTTGGATGCGACAACCACACCCAGAGTCACACCCTTATCCGTCCAAGTGATGTTTGGCTCCTTGCCATTCAGGATATCCGTTATATTTTGTGCAAAGTCAGATGTCAAACGAGGCAGAATAATCTGAGTTTCAGGATCTCCAAAGCGTGCATTAAACTCGATGACCTTAGGTCCATCAGCTGTCAGAATCAAGCCTGCGTAAAGGACACCCAAATAAGGGCGACCTTCCTGAATCATACCTTCAAGAACTGGCTTGACAATAGTCTTAACCGCTGTATCAACTACACTCTGTGGCAAGTGTGGAACTGGTGCATAGGCACCCATCCCACCAGTGTTAGGACCCTTGTCCCCGTCGTAGGCACGTTTGTGGTCCTGAGCTGTTGGCATGATGTAGAACTGGTCGCCATTAACAAAGGCAAAAAGAGAGAACTCCTCTCCAGCTAAGAACTCTTCGATGACAACACGCGCACCTGAATCACCGAATTTATTGTCCAAAAGCATCTCGTGGGCAGCTTCGACCGCTTGCTCAACCGTTTCTGCAACAACAACACCTTTGCCAAGCGCTAATCCATCCGCCTTGACCACGATAGGAGCCCCCTGCTTTTCGATATAGGCCTTGGCTTCCTCAAAGTCCGAGAATGTGCCATAGGCTGCTGTCGGAACACCGTATTTGACCATGATTTCCTTAGCAAAATCCTTGGACCACTCCAGTTCAGCAGCGGCCCTAGTCGGCCCAAAAGCCTTAAGCCCAGCTTGGTTAAAATCATCCACAATGCCAGCAGCAAGGGCATCATCTGGACCGATGAAGGTCCAAGCGATATCGTTGACCTTTGCGAAGTCAATCAACTTAGAATGTTCGGAAATAGAGATGTTTACCAATTCCAAACCATCCAGAGTCATTCCGTCATTTCCAGGAGCCACAAAGACTTTTTCAACGTCTTTTGATTCAAGCAACTTCTTGGCAATCGCATGTTCACGACCACCAGAACCGACAACTAACAGCTTCATCTCTTAACCTCTTTTGCGAATTATTTATTAAAATTATACCATAAATGTTCGTTTTAATCTTGTTTCACTTAGCATTTTAAGCCAAAAAAGGAAAGAAACTGTTTTCTTTCCTTTATATTCTTAATGTCTAAAATGTCTCACACCTGTGAAGACCATGGTCAAGCCATATTTGTCAGCAGCTTCGATGGATTCCTGATCACGGACCGATCCACCGGGCTGGATGATAGCCTTAATACCTGCTTTGGCGATTTCTTCCACATTATCCGCAAATGGGAAGAAGGCATCCGAAGCAAGCACAGCGCCGTCAAGACGGTCTTTAGCTTGGTCAATGGCGATACGAACAGAAGCCACACGGTTAGTCTGACCTGGACCAACACCCAGTGTCATGTGGTCGTTGGTCACAATAATTCCGTTTGATTTGACGTATTTAATAGACTTCCAAGCGAACTCAAGTGCTATCGCTTCTGTCTCAGTTGGTTGGCGTTTGGTCACCACTTGCCAGTCAGCTGGACTTTCTTTGACAACGTCTTGGTTTTGCACCAGAAGTCCACCGACCACACCAGTATATTCAGCTTCCGCTTCACTCGCTTCTTGAGCGTCAAATGGCAAGGCAAGGATACGCAAGTTTTTCTTTTTATTGGTCAAAATAGCTAGCGCCTCATCCGTATAGCTAGGTGCGATGATAATCTCGAGGAAAACACCATGCATCTTCTCAGCTGTCGCAACATCCACCTCACGGTTGAGAACAACAATCCCACCAAAGATGGACACTGGGTCAGACTCATAAGCGTAGTCCCAAGCAGTCTCGACGTCATCAGCCTGACCGATTCCACATGGGTTCATGTGTTTGAGAGCCACAACGGTTGGACGATCTTTGAAATCACGGATAATACGAATGGCCGCATCAGCGTCACGGATATTATTGAATGACAATTCTTTCCCGTTAAGTTGTTTAGCGGATGCAATCGAGTAGTCAGTCGGCAAAGCTTTTTGGTAGAAGTCCGCGTCTTGTTGAGGGTTCTCACCGTAACGCATAGCTTGTTTGAGGTCATAGGTCAAAGTGAGCTTTTCAGGTTTGCTTTCTCCGACTTGAGCTGTGAAATACTCTGCAATCAAGGCGTCATAAGCCGCTGTGTGACGGAAAACCTTGGCCGCTAAACGTTGACGCGTTTCGTAAGTCGTTTCACCATTGGCTGACAATTCGTTAAGCACCACATCATAGTCAGCAGGGTCTACCACAACCGTCACGCTGGCATGATTCTTCGCTGCTGAACGAAGCATAGATGGCCCACCAATATCGATATTCTCCACAGCATCAGCATAAGTCACGTCTGGTTTGAGAATAGTTTCCTTGAATGGGTAAAGGTTGACCACTACAAGGTCAATGAGCTCGATTTGATTGTCTTTGGCCGCTTCCAGGTGACTATCCAAATCACGACGAGCGAGGAGCCCACCGTGGATATTTGGATGAAGGGTCTTAACACGACCATCCATCATTTCTGGAAAACCAGTCACATCATCGATAGCAATGGTGTCCACCCCAGCAGTATCAAGGGCAACCTTGGTTCCACCAGTCGAGATAATCTCCCAACCAAGTTTTTTAAGTTCTTGGGCAAATTCAACAATGCCCGCTTTGTCTGAGACGCTGATCAAAGCTTTTTTCGTCATTCTATTCCTCTTTCTTTAGGTCCAAGCGCATAGCGACTTCGTTATTTTCTTGTATAAATCCTGT
Organism: Streptococcus sp. SK643; assembly: GCF_000259505.1. Classification (GTDB taxonomy): domain Bacteria; phylum Bacillota; class Bacilli; order Lactobacillales; family Streptococcaceae; genus Streptococcus. Next base: position 51,855 of record NZ_AJMM01000003.1, on the reverse strand, counting down.
TTCCTGAAAACCCAGACTAGTCAGCAGGTGCTTCATTTTTTCATTTCCGGCCACATAATCTGCAATAATATGACTGCAAGCTCTATCCATCTGAGCCTCTTTGATTAGAGCTTCCAAGGCTTTTCGACCATAACCTCTTCCTTGGTATTGCTGACCAATCATTATCCGCCAGATAAAGTATTCCGCTTCATCCTCGTCTATTTCCAACAGGAGAAAGCCAACTACTTGCTTATCCCAATAGATTGCCCTCGGAAACACATCCCCATTCTCTCGGTAGAGCCATGCGTCAGCTAAAGAGCGTACATTTGGAGCCACGAAACGCGCTCGTTCATCAGCTTCAGATATTTTCAAATCCAGCACTGCCTGAAAACTGCTCTCATCTACTAATTTCAAATCAATCATTTTTTCTCCTAGCAATATTGCACAATCAAAACCTGATTTACTTCTTATCTTCTCCCTACCCCTAAACTCTCCAACACTTGAGGATAGAGTTTATACTCTGCTTCATGAATCCGTTCTTCAAAACTGTCAATCGTATCATCAGCCAGCCGTGGTACACGTACTTGTTTGATGACCTTTCCTGTATCTACTCCAGAATCCACCCAGTGAATGGTCACACCAGACTGCTCAACACCTGCATTCCAAGCATCCTCAATTCCGTGAGCTCCTGGAAACTCTGGCAGGTAGGCTGGATGAATGTTGACAATCCGACCTTCATAAGCCGCCAATAAGGTTGGTCCAACGATTTTCATGTAGCCTGCTAGACAAACCAAGTCAATCTGGTGTTCTTCCAAGAGTTCAACAAGCGCTTCTTCGTAGTCTGTCTTGCTCTCAAACTCCTTGAGTTCAAAAGCATAGGATAGAACGCCGAGCTTGTCTGCACGTTCGAGCACATAGGCGTCACGATGGTCTGAAAAGACAAACTCCACTGGAAATTCTTCGGCTATCACCTGAAAATTTGAACCATTACCAGAGGCAAAAACCGCTATTTTTTTCATTTGATGATGACACTTTCGTTTTCTTTCTTGACGATACGACCAATTTCATAGACTGGTTCATCCAACAATTCCTTGACACGGCCTACATTTTCAGGGCTAACTGCAAGCATGAGTCCCACACCCATATTGAAGATTTCAAACATTTCTTCATGCTTGATCTGACCGTATTTTTCAAGGGCTTTGAAGATTGGCAAGACTGGAACTTTGCTTTCCTCAATCTCAGCAGCCAAGTCAGCTGCAAACATTCGAGGGACATTTTCAATAAAGCCACCACCTGTGATGTGGGCAATGCCGTTTACCAAGCCTTCCTTGATGAGTGGCAAGACAGCCTTGACATAGATACGAGTCGGCTCAAGAAGAACTTCCTTGAGTTTCTTGCCTTCCAATTCTGGCAAAATTTCCTCACCTGTGTAATCGGCAAAGACACGGCGAACGAGTGAGTAACCATTGGAGTGAATCCCACTTGAAGCAAGTCCGAGCAGAATATCTCCTTCTGCCACTTTTGAACCGTCAATGATTTGAGATTTTTCAGCCACACCGACTGCAAAACCAGCCAAGTCATAGTCATCTGCACCATACATACCAGGCATTTCAGCCGTTTCCCCACCAATAAGGGCAGCACCAGCCTGCACACAACCTTCTGCTACACCAGCGACGACTTGCTCTAGTTTAGCTGGTTCATTCTTGCCTGTCGCTACGTAGTCAAGGAAATAGAGAGGCTCCGCGCCTGCAGCGATGATATCGTTGACACACATGGCCACACAATCCTGCCCAATCGTGTCATGCTTATCATACTTGATAGCCAGCATGAGCTTGGTTCCGACACCATCAGTTCCTGAGATCAAGACGGGCTCTTTGACACCTGTTTTTGAAAGATCAAACATGCCACCAAAGCCACCAAGAGCTCCCATGACACCTGCACGCTCCGTACGAGCTACGTGCTTTTTGATCCGCTCAACAACTTCATAACCCGCTTCAACATCCACACCAGATTGAGCGTACGCATTTTTATTTGCCATTTTATTTTTCCTTTTCTTTTTTTGGGAAAGACTGCGACGTATTTTTAGATAAACAATTATTTTATCTAATACTCAATGAAAATCAAAGAGCAAACTAGGAAGCTAGCCGCAGGCTGTACTTGAGTACGGCAAGGTGAAGCTGACGTGGTTTGAATTTGATTTTCGAAGAGTATAAAAATACTAGTCAGGGTTCTAGCTTTGCCCCATAGGAGAAAGCGTCTACTGACAAATGCTTTAGCTTTTAGTCAGTAGTGAAACGTGGGACATAAGCATTTTTATTTGTCATTTGTTTATTACTTTTCTTTAATGGAGGATAGGCTACCTATTTATAAAAACTGGTCTTTTCTTCCAAACTTCGACGATAGTCTTCTTCGTAGTCGTAGAGAGGTGTTGGGTAGTCACCGTCAAAGTAAGCGACACAGAGACCACCATTCGGCGCATCTGTTTCAATACCAATCGAATCAATCAATCCTTCAACAGAAAGATAGGTCAGGCTATCCGCCCCAATGATTTGACGCGTTTCTTCAACCGTATGATTTGCCGCAATTAGCTCCTGACGGGTCTGGATATCAATCCCGTAGAAACATGGATAAGCTAGCGCTGGACTACCAATGGCAACGTGAACCTCAGTCGCACCTGCTTCTTTCAGGAGCTGAACGATCCGACGAGAGGTTGTTCCACGTACAATAGAGTCATCAATCATAACCACACGCTTGCCTTTTACAACTCCTGAAACAGCAGAGAGTTTCATCCGCACCCCTTGCTCCCGCAATTCTTGAGTCGGTTGGATAAAGGTACGTTGGGTGTATTGGTTCTTGATGAGGCCCATTTCGTTTGGTAGACCTGATTCTTCCGCAAAGCCCATAGCTGCGCTGAGAGAAGAATTGGGCACACCGACTACGATATCTGCCTCATGCTTGAATTCACGCGCCAATTGGGCACCCATACGTTTACGTGCCGTATGAACATTGACACCATGAATGTTAGAATCAGGGCGAGCAAAATAGATATACTCCATAGAACAGATTGCTAACTGGGTATCATCTGTATAGCTATCATACTGGATTCCCTTGTCATCAATGATCACAATCTCACCTGGCTTTAAATCGCGAATCCATTCTGCACCAATGACTTCAAAAGCACAGGTTTCAGATGACACTACGACTGCTCCGTTAGCCATTTTCCCGATCGAAAGGGGACGGAAACCATTTGGGTCAAGAGCAGCAATTAACTTATCTTCAAACAGCAAGATATAAGCAAAACCACCTTTAACAAGGCTGAGCGCTTCCTTGATTTTGCCCATCAAGTTCGGATTGTGACTGCGACGAATGAGGTGAGCTAAGATTTCCGAGTCCGATGTCGCGCTGAAAATGGCTCCTCTTTGTTCCAATTCTTTCTTGAGAGAGGCTGCATTAGTCAGATTTCCATTATGAGCCAAACCAAACTGCATATCGTGAAAACGGAAGAGGAAGGGCTGGATGTTATCTACAGAAGCTTCGCCAGCAGTCGCATAACGCACATGCCCAATTGCTCCACTTCCTGTCAATTTATCCAAATTAGCAGGATTTTTGAAGACTTCTGATAAAAGCCCCATATCACGATGGCGCTTCAATTTCCCTTGGTCATTGGAGAGGATTCCTGCCCCCTCCTGACCACGGTGCTGAAGACTATGGAGTCCAAAATAGGTCAATTTAGCAGCATCTGGATGTCCCCAGATACCGAAAACACCGCATTCTTCATTAAGAGATTTTACTTCGTATGTCATTTTTTATACCTTTTGTACTTACATTCTAAACTTCAATAATTTTACTGGCTAGTTTGTACACTTTTTTGATTTCTTTATTTTCTACATTCCAACTCTTGATTTCCTCTTTAATTAAATTAGGAAATTTCTTACTTATGTCTCTTAAAGCATTCCCTACCGACTTCCTAACATACTCACTTGTATCTACTTTTAAAGTAGCTATTCGTTTAATAGCCTCGGTAGGATGCTCTCTAAAATATGGCCTGCTTGTCCATCTTCTTAATCCCTCTATTACAGCTCTTCTTATATTTGGATTGTTATGGTTTAACCATTCATCAATGATTGGCAGTGACGTTTCATAACCAGTAGTCTTACAAAACTCATCAAATGCTTTAGCAAGAACTTCCTGAACTCTCCAGTTGTTATCTTTGGAAACTTCATCTCGCATGAATATTAAAATTTCTTTATCGTTTGATAAGTACCCTAAAAGAAACACAGCATACATTCGAACTTGATAAACATCTGATTCATAAGCCAAAAGTGCCAAATTTTTGATATACTCGCTATCATTGGATTTATAATCAGCTAAGGCTTTCTTCTCTTGTTCTTTAAAACCATGTTCTATAAACAAAAAATCTCTTTCTAGCCTTTCAATATACTGAATCATAATATCCTTTTTACAAACTGACTGTTTTATACCTTTTATCTCCCTGTGAAATAACGTACAGCAGACGCGAACAAATGCTGGTCTTTATTTCCTGGAATATTTTGGAAAAGACCATCTTCATAACGTTCTGAATGTCCCATCTTACCGATGATTTGACCATTCTTGCTGGTAATTCCTTCGATGGCATGGACAGAACCATTTGGATTGTACTTAGAATCCATACTTTGTTTGCCTTCGAAGTCCACATATTGGCTAAAGATTTGGCCATTGTCACGGAGCTCTGCAAATTCCTCAGCCGTCACGACAAACTTCCCTTCACCGTGCGAAACAGGAATAGCGTGGATATCGCCCACTTTCACACCAGCAAGCCAAGGTGAATTAGTATTGGCAATACGGGTTTCTACCATCTTAGCTACGTGCTGGTTAGCATCATTATAGAAGAGAGTTGGGCTAGTACTGCTAGCATCCTCGAAGTTCCCATAAGGAAGGAGACCTGATTTAACCAAGGCTTGGAATCCGTTACAGATACCGATAATCAAACCGCCACGAGCGATAAAGCTATCAACGGCTGCACGCACTTTTTCATTGAGAAGGATGTTGACGATAAACTTAGCGGATCCATCTGGCTCATCTGCAGCTGAGAAACCACCTGCAAAGAAGAGTATGTTTGCTTTTCCAATATTATCAACCATAGTTCCAACTGACTTAACTATGGCTTCTTCATTCAAGGTTACAAATGGCACCAAGTTAACCTCTGCACCTTCTTTTTCAAAGGCCTTAGCTGAGTCATATTCTGAGTTGGTTCCTGGGAAGACTGGGATGTAAACAACTGGTTTTTCAATAGTTTCTTTGGCTTTAATGACTGTCTCAGAAGCGATAGCTGGAACTTCTTCCAGCTCTTTCGCTTGGACAAATTCTGTCGGGTAAACTTCTTCTAGTTTCCCTTGGAAGGCACTGTCAAGCTTGTATCCATCTAGCTTCACACCGTTGACAGTCAATGCAAAGTCTGCGTTCGTTTGACCGATCTTCTCTACTCCAGCGATTTCTTCAGGAGAGGTGAAGACAAATCCGCCCAATTGAGCTGTCAAAGCTGTCTCGAGTTCAGGCAAGGTTACCTCTGCACCGATATGATTTCCAAAGGTAGCAAGAGCCAAACTTTCAACCACACCGCCGTATTTGACAGCCGATGCAGATGTTACTTTGTGAGCCTTTTGAATAGCTTCAAACTGAGCAAAGTTAGACTTAATCAAGTCAAAATCAATCTCTGCTGAGAGGGCTTGTCCTGGGATGTAGTAGATGTTTTCCCCAGCAGTTTTGAACTCAGGAGAAAGCACCTTACGGCTATCTGCCGTCGTTACCCCAAAGGCAACCAAGGTTGGCGGTACGGTCAATTCTTCAAAAGTACCAGACATGGAGTCCTTACCACCGATAGATGGTAGACCAAGCTGAATCTGAGCTTCGATAGAGCCTAGGAGAGCAGCTACTGGCTGACCAAAACGCTCAGCTTGTTTGTCCATGCGCTCGAAGTACTCTTGGTAAGAGAAACGAGCCTTAGACCAGTTGGCGCCCGTAGCAACCAAACGAGCAGTTGCTTCGACAACTGCATAAGCAGCACCGTGATATGGAGACCATTCTGCCACATAAGGGTTGAAACCTTGGGCCATGACTGACGCCGTATGGGTCACACCATGTTGAACTGGCAATTTCTGCACAGAAGCCTCAGTTGGCGTCAATTGGTAGCGACCACCAAGTGGGTGATTAACCGTAGAACGACCAACAGAGCAGTCAAAGATAGTCTGCAAACCTTTTTGACTCGCATGATTGAGGTCAGACAGAACCGTAAGTGTATCAACTTCCAGTGTTTCTACGCTTGTTGTACGCTCTTCTGGAAGCTTGACATCCTTGTCCACAACCTTAGCATCGACGACCACACGCACACCGTTTGTATCAAGGAAACGACGTTCCAAGTCGACAATGGTTTCACCATTCCAGTGCATGACTAAATTTGGTTTTTCAGTTACTGTCGCAACAACAACAGCATTAATATTTTCTTTGTTACATTCAACAACAAAGGTATCTACATCTTCAGGACGCACCACAACAGCCATCCGTTCTTGAGATTCAGAGATGGCAATTTCGGTACCATTCAAGCCTTGGTATTTAAGAGGTACCTTGTTGAGGTCGATTTCAAGACCGTCTGCCAATTCACCGATAGCTACACAGACACCGCCTGCCCCAAAGTCATTAGATTTCTTGATGAGACGCGTCACCTCACCATTACGGAAGAGGCGCTGAATCTTGCGTTCCTCGATGGCATTTCCTTTTTGAACTTCAGCTCCAGCAGTCTCCACAGACTCAACCGTTTGAACCTTAGAAGAACCTGTCGCACCACCGACACCATCACGTCCAGTCTTACCTCCAAGGAGGATAATGACATCACCCGCTTCCGGTTTTTCACGGACAACATTGCCCTTAGGAGCTGCACCGACAACGGCACCAAGCTCCATGCGTTTAGCTACAAAGCCTGGGTGGAAGTATTCACGAACGTAGGTTGTTGCAAGCCCAATCTGGTTACCATATGAAGAATACCCATGAGCAGCTGTTTTAGAAATGACTTGTTGGGGCAGCTTACCAGCACGAGTTTCCGAAATCGGTGCTGTAATATCACCCGCACCTGAGATACGCATGGCTTGGTAAACATAAGAACGACCTGATAATGGGTCACGAATGGCTCCACCAATACAGGTAGCAGCACCACCAAATGGCTCAATTTCTGTCGGGTGGTTGTGGGTTTCATTTTTGAACATGAGGAGCCATGGTTCTTTCACACCATCAACATCCACTTCGATTTCAACTGAGCAAGCATTGATTTCGTCTGACACTTCCATATCATCCAAACGTCCATTAGCACGCTCATAACGACCGAAAATAGTCGCCATATCCATCAAGGTTTGCGGTTTTTCCGTACGTCCCAACTCATCACGCATGGAAATGTACTTGTCATATGTTGACTGCAATTGCTTTTGGAATTTAGAAGCTGAAAAGTCGATATGTTTCAACTCTGTCTCAAAAGTCGTGTGACGGCAGTGGTCAGACCAATAAGTGTCCAAAACCTTAAGTTCCGTTTCAGTTGGCACGCGCCCGATTGACTTGAAGTAGTCTTGGATAAAGAGCAAATCATCCACTTCCATAGCTAAACCTTGCTCTCCCTTGTAGGTGGCAAAGTCGCTAGCCCCATAACCTTCAAAGAAAGTCAATTTGGGAATGGTCTTATCCGATTCTGCAAACTCTTGCTTGGCAATCCCGGTCGTGATGTCCTTAAAACGAGAATCAACTGGATTGAGCAAGTAGTTCTTGACCGCTTCTAATTCCGTCACATCGATATCTTTATTCACCAAGTAAAGTTGGGCTGTATTGACCGTCACATCACTCGAACTTCCCAGCAAAAGCAAAGCTTCCTGTGAAGAAGCTGCACGCTGGTCAAACTGACCAGGTAGGCTTTCAATAGCAAAGAAAGCATAGTTAGCAAGATCCGCCTGCACAGCCGCTTCTTCCAAAACATGGTCTGTCACCTGCTCAGAGAAAATGTGTTTCTCTGCAGGTGCAAACAGGTCCTCTGCCAAGTCAAATACATCATAAACTTGCACGATGCGAATACTTTTCAAACTTGAAAGCCCCAAGTTATGCTGAAGTTCTCTAACCAAACTCTCTGACTTGACCTGAAAATCAGCCTTTTTTTCAACAAAAATACGTTTATCCATCAATTCTTATTCCTTTATTTCAGCTCTTGCAATGTTTCCAAACGACGTTAAGAGTCTTGTACACAGATTATTTCAACCCCTGCAACTTTTCCCAAACAATCCCATAAACATCTGTTAATTCACCTAGACCTCTACGGAAAACATCCTTGTCCATGTGGTTGCCATCCGCATCCCACAAACGGCAGTTATCTGGTGAAAATTCATCTGCTAAGATAATCTTGCCATCCTTGTCAAAACCGAACTCTAGCTTAAAGTCAATCAACTTGAGGCCAATCTCAGCAAACCAGCCTTTCAAAAGTTCATTGATACGACGCGTTTCTTCCTTCAAGTAAGCAATCTGCTGGTCATCCGCAATTTTAAGGAATTTCACATGCTCGTCATTGATAAATGGATCATCCAAATCATCATTTTTGTAGTAAAACTCAACAATCGGAGTCTCAAATGCGATACCTTCGTCTACGCCAAAACGTTTTGAAAAGGAACCAGCCGTGTAATTACGAAGCACGACTTCTAGAGGAATAATCTCAACCTTTTTATTGAGTTGTTCCGTGTCCGAAAGTTTCTCCACAAAGTGAGTCGCCACACCAGCCGCATTTAATTTTTCAAAAATAAAAGATGAAATCTGATTATTCAAGACTCCCTTACCTGCAATCTGCTCCTTCTTGACACCATTGAAAGCAGTCGCTTGGTCCTTGTAAGTTGAAATAATAAGATTTTCATCCTCAGTTGTATAGATATCTTTAGCTTTTCCCGAATAGATCAATTGTTTTGACATTTTAAAGTTCGCCTTTCGTATTACTTGAGCACATTTTACCACAAAAAACATAAAACTACAAGAATTTAACCGAATAAATAACAGATTTACTTCAAAAATCATAAAGAAAAAACTGCAAGAAGAACCTTTCTCACAGTTTTAAAATCATTTAACTCTAAAAAAACACGAACATTACTCTTTGTTCAAAAATTGATCCAAATAATAACGTAGGTAACTTTTCTTGCCCGTAATCATCTGTAGGCGACCTTCCACCCCGTACCGAAGTTTTTCAGCCTGCTCAGCAGTCAGATCGGTTTCCGCCTCGATTTTAAAGAAATTCCCTCTTTCAGTCTTGGTAGCTGTCGCATCTATGCTGGTAATCGTAGAATCCAAGAAAAGTTGATTCTTGGCATCATGAGTCGTAGTATAGCGAACAGAATCACCGACCTTGATTCTTGCTACATCTTTTGAACTTAGATAAGCTGTAAGTTTGGCTTTCCCTTCTTTTTCCAAGGACGGATAGAGTTGGGCTAGCAGGGTCCCCTCTGCAACCATGGTAGAATCACTGGTCTCAGGATTAAGATGAAGCACCCCATCTTCACTAGCCGTAATTTTCCCCTTGTCTAAAAGATTTCCCTGTACCTTCTTACCTGACTCTGCCTCCAAGATTTTCTGGTCTAGAAGTGTCAATTCCTGACCAACCTTTGCCAAGTGTTGTGATTTTAGGGACTCCAATTGACTGCTTAAGCCTGACGCGTAGGCTTGCTGGGTACCCGAACCTGCATACTGGACACGGTAAGTAGCAAGACTGGATTCTAACTGAGAAAGCTGTGCTTCAACCTGCGCAACTGCCTGAGACTTAGCTTGCGGATTTTCCTCGCCCTGAGACTTGTAGGACTGGTAGAGAGAGTAAGCTAGATTCTGACTGGCCAAGGAAGCACCTGTTTCAATAGCTGATTTAGCTGTTTGGTAATCGCGAATTTTAGCCTCTGTTTGGCTGATGAGGTTGCCGATTTCGGCTTGGGTTTGGCTAGCTGCTGCATTCTGGGATGCGATGGTCTCATTTTGTTGCGATGTACTAGCCCTAAGACTAGCTGCTTGGCCAAGGTAGTCGCGAAAGGTGGCTTGGTAGCCAAACTTATCCTCCTCTGGAAATTGGTTTTCCCCTTCTTGTAGACTCTTCTGCAAATACTCCAATTGCTTTTTTTGATCCTTAAGCATGTCCAACTGACTAACATATGCCTCCGCTTGGACACCCTCTGCCCCTTCCTGGTATTGAACCAAAATATCCCCCTGCTTAACCAGCTTATTTTCCTCCAAATGATTGACAAGAATGCGATTATTGCTAGTAGACTGGATACTTGCAAGAATACGACTAGGCTCAACAGTCGCTCTGGTAGACAAACTCATCTCCTTCTCTGCAAAAGTTGCAAAGCCAAGTAAAAACACGAGCAGAAGGGACATGGGTACAATCACCCGACTGGAAAAATTATGGTAACGACGATTATAAAACTCCGCACTTTCTAAAAATTCTGGTTTCATCCTCTTCCCTTTCTAGCTATTGACCAAATGGGCATAAAAGCCACCCTGTGCAAGCAAATCAGCATGCTTTCCTTCTTCGACAATCTTTCCTTGATCCAAGACAACAACCTTCTCTGTCCGCTCTGCAATGGTCAAACGGTGAGCAATGAAAATCAAGGTCTTGTCTAAAGCCATAAGATTATCTACAATCCGCTTCTCTGTCAAAATATCCAAACTGCTAGTCGCCTCATCCAAAATCAAGACCGGCGCATCTGTCAAGAGAGCACGCGCCAGAGCGATTCTCTGACGTTGACCACCTGAAATCCCTGCCCCATCCGAAGTCAATTCTGTCTGGTAATTCAGTGGCATGCGCTCGATATCCTCCCGAATCTCTGCCAACTCAACTGCTCGTAAGATATCTTCCTGAGTCGTCCCCTCCTTGGCTCCCAAAAGAAGATTGTCCAAAATCGTTCCGTTAAATACATAGGACTGTTGAGGCAGATAGTTGATGTACTGGCGCAGAGCATTTTTATCAATCTGATTGAGATTGACACCACCCAGACTAATCTCTCCCTGACTAGGGTCGTAAAAATTAACCATCATCTTGGCCAAGGTCGTCTTACCTGACCCTGAAATCCCCACAAAAGCCACCTTAGAACCTTGAGGAATGGTCAAATTGATATCAGATAAGACGTCTCGACCATAGCCATACTTGTAGGAAATCTGCTTGAAGTCCATATCTCCCTTCATCAAGCTCAAATCCTCGACCGTTTTCTTCTCCTCAAACTCAGAAGCTACCAGATAAACCTCATTCAGACGGTTATTGGCAACCTGCGCTGTCTGAAGCTTGGTTTGCAGATTGATGATATTTTCCAAAGGATTGGTAAAGTAAACAAGCAAGGTATTATAGGTAATCAACTGCCCTAAACTCATCTTGCCATCCATGACCAGAACAGCCCCCATCCAGAGAATGACGACATTGAGCAAGAGATGGGCAACTTTTTTCAGAGCCTTTTGCTGACTCTCTGCCCGACTATAGGTAAAGGATTTTTTCAGATAATCTACAAATTCCTTGTCAATCTTTTGGTAACGCTGACTTTCACTAGTCAAGGACTTGATCGTCTCAATACCATTGATGTCCTCAATGATAGAAGAAGACAGAACCGCATTTGCTTCCATGGTATCCCGATTCATCTTTTCAAACGGCTTCATAAAGGCAAAGATAATCACTGTATAGATAGGAAGCGCCAATAAAGTCATGAAAAAGAGATTGGTATTTTGTGAAAATAAAACAAGGGAAATAATGACAACCGTTGATACATCTAGGAAAATCGAAAGAATAGTCGAAGCCAGTGCATCGATGATACTATTAGCATCTGTAAAACGAGACACGATTTCCCCTGTCCTGCGTGTCGCAAAGAAGGACATCGGTAGGTGAAAAACATGCTTGATATAGGACAAAATCACGTCAATTGACAACCGTTGCCCCAGAACAAGCAAGAGATACTCCTGAGCATAAGACAAGATCTGCTGGAGGATATAGACGATGACCAGCCCAATAGAAATAATTCCCAGCGTCGAACGCATCTGATCTGGCACATAGGTATCAATGATAGACTGCAGATAATAAGAACCCATAATGTTAATCAAGGTTACCAAGAGTGTCGCCAAAACGATATTAGCAATCAAGCCACGTTGCTTCACTAATATAGGGATAAAAGAGAGCAAGCCATTCTTTTGATCCTTATGAGGCTTGTAGTCTGGACTAGGTGCCATAAACAGAGTCACTCCTGTCTATTCTTCCGCAAAACGCTCACGTGGCAGTTTGGTCAATTTCACCCCAGGATCTGGATCGGCAATATGAATGCTATCCTTATCCTGCCCAGTCACCACATAGTAGTGGAGCAATTTCCCCTCCTTAAGCACATGGGCAACAAAAGGAAAGGTCAAATCTGGCAAGTCAAATAGCGTCATATCCGCCTTAATTGCTCGCGTCTCAAAGCCAATTGCCTCTGCCACCTTGACCAAGCCCAAAGCCGTCGTCCCATCCATGGTCGTCTTTGCCAATTCTCGTAAGTGAGCCAAAGAATAATAGCTACCATAGTAGCCAAAAACCATGGCTAATGAAGCTACACCGCAGTCCATCTGATCCACCTGCGGACGATAGTGACGTTTCCCAAATTTCATCTTCATCTCCTTTTTCCTAATACTCAATGAAAATCAAAGAGCAAACTAGGAAGCTAGCCGCAGGTTGCTCAAAGCACTGCTTTGAGGTTGTAGATAAGGCTGACGAAGTCAGCTCAAAACACTGTTTTGAGGTCGTGGATAGAACTGACAGAGTCAGTATCATATATCTACGGCAAGGCGACGTTGACGTGGTTTGAAGAGATTTTCGAAGACTATGATTTTTCTAATTTCATTATATCCCCTATTTCTCCTCAGATTTCTCCTGTCCCTAGAAAGACTAAATCTGTTCCTAAACGGTCGCTTGAACCAAAGAAAAAATTCCAAAGCAAGTGCCTTGGAACTCCTATATATACTCAACAATCATTTTTGTCATATCAAGAGTCATTGGTTGATAATATACATCAGGGTGCTTATTATGGCTCTATACGATTTGTAGTGAGTAAATCCTATCTGTATATTATGAAGCCTATTTTTGTGTAGAAAAAAGTCCCATATGACCTATCATGAAAAGCGACAAAACAACGCATTAGAAAGATTCATATGGAACCATTACATTTTATTACACAACTACTCGATATTAAAGACCCTAATATCCAATTTGTGGATGTTGTTAATAAGGATACCCACAAGGAAATCATCGCTAAACTGGATTATGAGGCTCCATCTTGCCCTGATTGCGGAAGCCAAATGAAGAAATATGATTTTCAAAAACCATCTAAGGTCCCTTACCTCGAAACGACTGGTATGCCTACTAGAATTCTTCTTAAAAAGCGTTGATTCAAGTGCTATCAGCTCTTGCTTTTCCACTTTCAGAATAAAGAGTCTGACAAATTTTTCGGACTCATCGAGGACAATCTAAAGAAGGTTCATCTTTTCTTTCAGACTATCTTTAAAACCTCTCTTAAGGACAAAGAGAAAATCCTTAATTCCCTTCAGTTACACTATTCCAACGCCAAACTGGAAGTAACCAATAATCTCATCAAACTTATCAAACGAAATACATTTGGTTTCAGGAACTTTGAAAACTTCAAAAAACGGATTTTTATCGCTCTGAACATCAAAAAAGAAAGGACGAAATTTATCCTTTCTAGATCTTAGCTTTTCTTCAACCCACTACAGTTGACAAAGAGCCGAGTTTTTCACCCTGCAGAAATCAGACTCATTCACTTAGTATTCAGGGCTTTAAAGGTTCTCCCTCAGTTCGTCGAGCACTTGACGCCAAGCTTGAACAATCCTTTCTCTCAAATAGTTCCTTGCGAGATCATAAGAAGCCTGGTGCATAGACTTCAAGTCATTTTCTAAGATAAAAACGAGCTTCTCTGCCATGTCAGCAACCAATTCTTCTTCATTTCTATCCAAACCACATGGGACTAGATAACCATTTTTTCCATCCTGAATGAAGGTTGGATTACCATAGCGAGCATCAAAACCAAGTAAGACCAAACCCGAACCAATGGCTTCCATCAGGGTTAAACCAAAGGTTTCCCACTGGGAAGTCGTGATATAAACTTGATACTGGGGATAAATAGACTCTAAATCTGCATGTCCTCGAAGTAAGATATAATCATCCGCATGAAGATCTTGGATAAGCTGGCGCAAAGTAGGCTCCTCTCCTCCTTTACCAAAGATATGAAATTGCAAAGTGGGCACCCTTTGATGGGCCAAAGCAACCGCCCGAATGGCTAAATCAATTCTTTTACGAGGATCCAGGCGAGATGCTGTCATCAAGCTCAGAGGTTGGCGAGGGGACGATGGTTGCTGTAACTGATCCAAATGTCCGACAGGAAGTACATAAATAGGAAGTACATCTATACCTTGCTTTTTAAAGGTTTCTAATAAGACCTCTTTTTGAAGTTCTGTTGCTGTTAGCAGGAAGTCAAAGCGTTGCATATATTTAAATACATAATAGTACTCATAATTAAGAGAACCATTCAAAAATTCATGCTCCGAGTGAAAGACAAACCCTAAGTGAGCAGAAGTCTTTTGCTCAAGAATGGGGCGGGAAAAGTCCATTAAGGATGCTCGATCAAGCAAGAGAATATCCTCTTTCCCTAAATCAAGTCGAGCAAGAAAACGTTCCAACACTTGAGTTTGAGTCAATAAAATTTCCCTTCCCAATTGATAAAACCAGTCTTGTCCCTGCTTGATTTCCTGAAAAGCTACTCTACCATTTTGATGGTGATAGGTTCGTCGAACGATGATCCCACCTACAAAGTATTCTGTAACTATTTTTTTAGCTCCATACCACTCCCGTTTAACCATAGAACCTCTCACTAGATAATCAACATAGCGGACACAGCCTTGATGATAAGGATCTAAAGTAAAGACCAGTAATTGATCATTAGAAATCTGGTAATGGGCCTCAGTCTCCGTCTTTTTCACCAAGTCTAGTCGCGTTAGCTGAAAGTCCGTTTGTAGAGCCTCGACTGTGACAGAAGGAACACTGATTTCTTGATCTGTAAAGCTGAGATAGGCGTATAAGAGTTCTTCATCCTTGTGGCCAAGTGAGAGATAATAGGCTAACTTCTGAGGACTAGGCCAGGTCGTAAAGACAAATCGTGCTGGCTCCTGCAACTGACGAAGCATAATTGCCCGAGAAGCCTGAGCCACATCTACCCCATTTGGTTCATATCCCAGCAAGAGATTAAAGGTATAAATAGTCATTTGGCTTCCTCCCCTCGACAATTGAAGAATGCAAGCAAGTCTTCTTTTCTAGCCAATTGCAAGATGACTCTTTGTTCCTCAATCCGATTAGTAAACTCTTCTGGTGATTGCAACACATCTTTGATCTTTTCTAGTAATAAATCGCTAGATGCGAGGACAGTTGGTAATTTTTTGTAAGACTCATAATGAACAGTCGTGTTTAATCCAAGAATTAGCTACCCACTCTCAATCGCTCTCATAGAGGCTGCTAAAACTTCCTGACCATGGTTCAAATCCAAATATAGCGAGCAGCTTGCCAATAACTCCTGAAAACTCTCCTCTGAGCAATTCGGATGGAGATGAAGATTAGGAATAGAGCTTAAATTGGTTAATTTGGGTCCCATGTTGGTCAGGGCTGCAACATGAAAGTCCACTCCGGGAAGACTTTCTACCAAGTAGGCCAAGCTTTCCACTTCTTCTGATGCTGTCATGATCAAAGCCTTAGTTTGAAAGGTAATTGTCCCAGGATCAACCAATCCAGCCACATAGTGAAAGTCCGCTTTTCGATCTTCAGGAGCATAGTAATTCAAGATGAGTATCTGCTTGACTTGTTTTTGAAGGTCTCCTAAATTCTCTTGGTGAGGACTACAAAAAATCAGGTCTTCCTTTCCAAGTTCTTGTAGGAGGGGAACTACCTTCGAATCCAAACAGATAAGGGGTTCCTGACCAGAAAGGGCCTTATCGAATAGAGCTCGTCTCAACTCCTCCTCATTAGCATAAAGCTGATCTCGACCAGACTTTTTCTGATAGAGGAAATACCCTTCTTTGACAAAATGATGCAAGACCTCTTCCTGATTTCGATTGTAGTAAATTTCCAGGTAGGTTTGTCCATCTTCTTCCAACAGTCGTTTACGGCTTCTCCAACCATAACGATTGTAATCTTCAATAGTCAGGACAGTATCCCCCTCACCCAGCCACTCCACATACTCTACGGTTCGTGATTGGATATCTTTTCGTAAGATTATATTTCCTCGTCTTTTCTGACCATCAAAAATATAGGTCGTAATCCCCATAGTCCATGGCTCCCAATAATCAGGAACAGGTAAGTCATTAAAAAAGAGGGGCTGCCCCTCCCTAGAGCTGGGATCTGTATAGGTCAAGAGGGAAGCCAAACTATCTTCACCTAGCCCCAAATCTGTTTCCAAATTGGTAAACAGGACCTGATAAGACTGCCCCAAGATAGCCAGTAGCTTTCTGACTTTTTCCAACTCTCTATTATTTTCTGGTGCAATAACTAGCATAAGAATCCTTTCTAAAAAGGAGCCCATTAACTAAGAATCTAGGGCTCCAACAAACCTAAGTTTATACGGGCACATTGATAAGTTTCTGTTTCTTGTAGCTGGGCTTCTTAAAGCTTTTCAATCGCTCGCTTCAACCTTGTCTTGTAGATATAGCGATGCAAAGTCAGATCATATCCCATCATTCCTAAAAGAGCCAGCTTTTCATTTTTTGCTTCCATTTCATCCAGGACGCGCTTCTCAGTCCAGACCTGGGATAAGGTGTCCTCTCTTCCGACCCGATACCAGTAGATACACTTCTCTGTATGAATAACACGCTCAGCCTTAAGCAAGAACTTGTACATTAGGAAGTTATCCTCTACATTTTTCCCAAGTGGAATAAGGCATCTTCCCAAGATAAAGCATAATAGAACCACCAAATCTCTCTAAAATGATTGAAACGATTGGCTGTCCAGGGTTTATTGTGAGATGTATAATGAATAACTGCTGGAAGACCTGGAAACTCATCATACAAGGCCAAGTCCCCATACTGATGCTGATCCTTATCCGATCCCACTTGAAGGTTATAGGTCAAAGGCAGGCGAAGCCAAGCATCCTTGAAGTAGTGATTCAAAATTTCTTGATCTCCATAAACATGCTGGTGATGCTCCTTGGTCAACTCAAAGAGAGCTTGCGTCGTTTGGTGATCACGCCACCAGGCTAAGTCCAATTGGAAATCTCTAGCTTTTTTTGTGACTGAGAACTTTTTATCCCAGAGTCTCGATCCTAGCTTTTCTTCAACCCACTACAGTTGACAAAAGGCCTCTTTATTTTCCTTGAATAATCTTAACCACATCTCCTACACTTTGCAGTTGGTCAATTTCCTCATCGCTGATTTCGATATTAAATTCATCTTCCAGTGTCAAGATAAACTCCATCAAGTCAACTGAGTCAGCATCCAAATCATCTTTCAGACTCAAGGATTCTGTCACGACAAAGTCCTCTCCCTGTCGCTCTTGGATAATCGTCACAATACGGTCAAAAATTTCTTTTTCTGTCATCTCTTTTATTCTCCTGAAAATTCACGCGCAGTTTGGGCAACTACGTCTGTTTCTAGCATGGTACGAATCTGACGAATCGTACTGTACACAGCCTTGGCATCACTTGAGCCGTGAGTCTTAACAACAGGTGCCTTAACACCAAACAAGACCGCACCTCCGACATCTGAATAGTTAAGCTGTTTTTTCAAACCTCTGAGACTATCCTTGAGAAGAAGTGCACCCAGTTTTGCTCGAAGACCTCCACCTGTAATAGCGGTCTTAAGCAAGCCCATGATTCCCATGGCTGTACCCTCAATGGCTTTGAGCACAGCGTTTCCCGTGAAACCATCTGCTACGACAACATCCGCAACGCCATTCATCAAATCACGCGCTTCCACGTTTCCGATAAAGTTCAAGCTCTCATCAGCCACTAACAGTTCATAGGTTCCCTTGCGTAAGGGATCACCCTTACTACTTTCTGTTCCGTTGTTAAGTAAGCCAACACGAGGATTTGCAATCCCACGAACATTTTTAGCATAGAAAGATCCAAGAACCGCATATTGATGGAGGTGCTGGGCTGTATTTTCAGCATTAGCTCCTAAGTCTAGCATATCAAAGCCTTTTCCATCTGTAGTTGGTAAAGTTGACATAAGTCCAGGACGGTCGATATTCTTAATACGACCCACGATGAAGAATCCAGCCGCCAACAAAGCACCTGTATTCCCAGCTGAGAGAACAGCGTCTGCTTCGCCTTCTTTGACAGCCTTGGCTGCCAATACCATACTGGCATTTTTCTTCTTCCGAATAGCTCTTGTAGGTTCATCGTCTGAATCAATCTTCTCATCCGTATGGATAATGCTGACGCGCTCTGTCGCTGTTAGATATTGCTTGATTTTAGCTTCATCTCCGTAGAGTTGAACCTCGATATCTGAAAAGTCAGCTAGGGCTTGATTGACACCCTCAACGATGGCTTGAGGTGCGTAATCGCCCCCCATGGCATCTACTGCGATTTTTTTCATTTCTTTTCCTCTTTTAGTAATTGTCCCCAGTCTGATAGGGAATCAATAAATTTCTTTGATTTTAGGCGAATCCCAACATACTCTTCATAGATCTGATCCATAAACTTACGAAGATCTTGTTTGATTTCAGGCTTGAGCGAAATGGTCTCCAAGGTCTCAAAATCAATGGCTTGAAATTGATTAAGTAGATAAGGGATGTTAGGATTTAGATGACAGCGTTTCTCATCTTCATGATAATGATCTGGGCAGAGACAAGCTCCGTATTTGAAAGAAAAGTCAAAAGCTTGTCCAATCCGATGGCAAAAGACACACTCATTAAAATTGAGGCTGATTCCAAATCGAGTCAAGATTTGAATTTCAAAAATATTGGTCAAGACTTGATAATCCAAACCCGCTTCCATCATCTCCAAGGTCTTTTCTAAAAAAGCAAACAGGGGAGCATCCTGCTGATTGTCCTGCAAACTCGCATCTGCAAGAGCTGCCACGTAGGTCGCATAGGCCATGACAAAGAGGTCGCTATTGATCTTAGGAAAGGTCATGACCTCGTGATAATCCTCGATGTAGCTAAGCCCATCATCATTGATTCGCAGGAGAAAACGAGCTAGTACTAAGGGCTGAATAACAGGAGCTAGTTTAGACTGACCTGCGTGTTTGACAAAAAACATACGCTTGCCAGCCTGCTCTGTAAAGATTTTGACGAGCTTGTCGTCCTCACGGAAATTGCGATTGTAGAGCACCAAGCCTTGACTCGTGATAGACTGAATCATGCTTCTCTCATGTACTCCTCAAGTCGTTTCATGGCCTCTTGGATCGTTTCCATGCTAGCTGCATAAGATAGGCGAACATAGCCTTCTCCATAACGACCAAAAGCTGCACCCGGAATAAAAGCAACTGCCTTCTTCTGAGCAAAATCCTTCAGAAAGGCAAAGGAATCTTGGTTGTAACCCGCTGGAATCTTAGCAAAGATATAAAAAGCCCCATCTGGTTTAATAATCTCAAAACCAAGAGCAGTCATTTTCTCGATAATATAGTCCCGACGCTGAATGTATTCCTTCTTCATAGGTTCCGCATCGTTTTTACCCGCCGTCAAGGCTTCCACCGCAGCATGTTGAGCCATGGTATTTGCAGCGGTTACTAAGTACTGATGACTCTTAATCAACTGGGCTGTGAAGACTGCAGGAGCAAAAATCAGCCCCAAACGCCAACCTGTCATAGCATGCGATTTAGACAAACCATTGATAATAATAGCCTGATCTCTCAGCATAGTTCCTAGAGATACATGAGCTTCTCCTGTATAGGTCAATTCTGAATAAACTTCGTCACAAACCACAAAAATCTCATACTTGCGTAGAACAGCAGCTAACTCTTCCAATTGTTCGCGACTATAGGTAATTCCTGTCGGATTGGCTGGATAGTTGAGAATGACAGCCTTAAGTTTATCCCCTTGCTCGAGAATAGCTTTCTCTAACATTTCTGGTGTTAAAACAAAACCATTTTCAGTGGTATCAATCTCCACAATCTCAGCACCAACTAGATTGACAATAGGCTCATAACCGGGATAAGCAGGAGCTGGTAAGAGCACCTTATCTCCTTCTTCCAAGATAGCCGTCAAAGTAGCAGACAGAGCCTCCGTCGCCCCAATAGTAACTAAAATCTCATTTTCAGGTGCATAGTCTAACTGATACTTTTCTTTGACAAAATCGCTAGCAGCTTGTCTTAAAGCTATTAAACCACTCATACCAGTATAGTAGGATTGGTTCTGGTCAATAGCTTTCTTAGCTGCTTCTTTTATATGATTCGGCGTTGTAAAATCAGGTTCTCCCAAAGTCAAACGCAAGACTCCAGGAATCTCAGAAATAGCCTGATCAAATTGACGAATCAAGGAAACTTGAATCTTATCTAGCTGTTTATTAAAGCGCTTAGTTAAGTCCATAGATACCTCCTACTTTCAAAACGTATCTCTATTATACTACAAAAGCCCCCCGACCGCAAAAATACATGATAGAATAGCTTTCCACTTTCTATTTTACTTTTCCTCTTTACAGGTCTATAATGGTAATAGATTTTATTTGGAGTTTTTTATGTCATTTCTATCAAAAAATGGAGCAGGTATCTTGGCCTGCCTTCTCATTTCTATCGTATCTTGGTACTTAGGAGGATTCTTCCCTGTTATTGGCGCGCCCGTTTTTGCCATTTTCATAGGCATGCTCCTACATCCCTTTCTCTCGTCCTATAAACAACTGGATGCTGGGTTGACCTTTAGTTCTAAAAAATTGCTCCAATATGCCGTTGTCTTGCTTGGTTTTGGTCTCAATATCTCGCAGGTCTTCGCAGTTGGCCAATCTTCACTCCCTGTCATCCTGTCCACTATCTCAATAGCTCTGATTATTGCCTACTTCTTCCAGCGCTTCTTTGCACTGGATACAAAACTGGCTACCTTGGTTGGAGTAGGTTCTTCCATCTGTGGGGGTTCTGCCATTGCGGCGACAGCGCCTGTTATCCATGCTAAGGAAAAGGAAGTAGCCCAAGCTATCTCCGTTATCTTTTTCTTCAATGTCTTGGCTGCGCTCATCTTTCCAACCCTAGGAACCTGGCTTCATCTATCCAATGACGGCTTCGCCCTCTTTGCAGGAACAGCCGTTAATGATACTTCCTCTGTAACAGCCACAGCTAGCGCCTGGGACAGCCTCTACCAAAGCAATACCCTCGAATCCGCAACCATTGTCAAACTCACGCGCACCCTAGCTATCATCCCCATCACTCTCTTTCTCTCCTACTGGCAAAGTCGCGAGCAAAAAAATAAGCAAGGATTGCAACTGAAAAAAGTCTTCCCACTTTTTATTCTTTACTTCATCCTTGCCTCTCTCCTAACCACCCTACTGACCTCTCTTGGTGTGTCCAGTAGTTTCTTTACCCCTCTCAAACAACTCTCCAAATTCCTCATTATCATGGCCATGAGTGCTATCGGACTCAAAACAAATCTGGTCGCTATGGTCAAATCCAGCGGAAAATCCATTGTTCTCGGAGCTATTTGCTGGATTGCCATCATCCTCACTAGTCTTGGTATGCAGACCCTTATCGGCATTTTCTAATACAAAAGGTAGCCCTCCAGCTACCTTTTTCTTATGCTTCCTCAATCAAGCGTGTATGTTCTCTCTTGATGCAGCGATTCATCACGATGTCATCGCATCCACCAGCACGCAAGATTTCTTCCGCTTCTAGACTTTCAAGTCCTAGCTGTGCCCAAAAAATCTTGGCATCAGCTTTGAGAAAATCACGCGCGACATCTGCTAAAAATTCACTGCGACGGTAAACATTGACAATATCGACCGGAAAAGGAATTTCAGCCAAACTCGCATAGGCCTTTTCTCCCAAGATTTCGCCACCTGCTGCCTTAGGATTGACTGGGATGATTGTATAACCCCGAGCCTGCATTTCCTTGGTCACTCGATTGCTGGTCGTTTCCTCACGATCAGACAAACCTACCACAGCAAGGGTTTTACTCGTTGCTAAATACTGACGAATCACGCCATCACTTGGATTGATAAATTCTTGACTCATAGAAATCCTCCTTTTTCATCAGTATAGCACATTTTGAAAAGGCTTGCAGATTTTTGCTATAAAAGGAGGGCTTTATCCCTCCTCTTCATCATCACAAAATTTATTTAGCCTCGTACCAGGTCGCCCCGTCATTTTCATCTGCAATCAGAGGAACACTAAGCTCGATCGCTTCTTCCATAGTTTGTTTGACCAATTTTTTCATCTCTGCCAATTCAGATTTAGGAACCTCAAGGACGATTTCATCGTGCACTTGTAACAGCATCTTAGTCTGATAACCACCTGCAACCAAGGCTTTATCCAGCTGAATCATGGCAATCTTGAGAATATCTGCCGCCGAACCTTGGATAGGAGAGTTGATGGCAGTCCGCTCCGCAAAACCACGAATATTAAAGTTGCGCGAATTGATATCTGGCAACTCACGACGACGCTTGAAGAGGGTCTCTACATAGCCCTTATCACGCGCCTCACGCACCACTTCATCCATGTAGTTTTTAATACCTGGGAAGCGTTCAAAATAGGTATCAATGTAGGCTTTGGCTTCCTTACGGCTAATTCCCAAATTATTAGACAAACCAAAGTCTGAAATCCCATAAACCACTCCAAAGTTAACCGCCTTGGCATTGCGACGATCATTTGCAGTCACATCCTCAGGACGTTCAATGCCAAAGACCCGCATGGCTGTCGAGGTATGGATATCCGCTCCCTCTTGGAAAGCCTTAATCAGGTGCTCATCCTTAGAAATATGAGCCAAAACGCGCAATTCAATCTGTGAATAGTCCGAGCTGAGTAGCACACTGTCCTCCCACTCAGGTACAAAGGCCTTACGAATGAGGCGGCCTTGTTCCAAACGAACAGGAATATTTTGCAAGTTTGGATCCACACTAGACAGACGACCTGTTTGGGTCAAATCCTGCACATAACGAGTATGAATCTTACCATCTGCTAAAATCCAGTCCTGCAAGCCAATCACATAAGTCGATTGAATCTTGGCAATCTGACGATAGTCTAGGATTTTCTTAACAATCGGAGCAATAGGTGCCAAGCGTTCCAAGACATCCACCGCAGTCGAGTATCCAGTTTTGGTTTTCTTAGTGTATTCTAAAGGTAACCCCAATTTTTCAAAAAGAAGTACACCTAGCTGCTTAGGCGAATTGATATTAAACTCCTCACCAGCCAGTTCATAAATCTCCTGAGTTAGTTTTTCAATGACAAGCTCATTTTCAGCCTGCATCTCAAGCAAGGTCTCTTTCTTGACCGTAATACCAGCAATTTCCATCTTGGCAAGGACAAAGGCTAAAGGTTGTTCCATATCATAGAGAAGGTCCAACTGCCCATTTTCGCTGAGTTTTTCCAGCAATACAGGCTCTGTTTCAACTAGTACAGTAAGCTTACGCGCCAAGTGTTCCAAGAATTTCTCCCGTTCAGGAAGAGCCTTCTTGACACCCTTACCATAGAAAGTCTCATCATCAACCAAATAAGTCTGACCATAAAGACTAGCAATGGTCGCAATTTCATTGTCCTCCACAGTCGAAAGGAGGTATTTAGCCAAACGGCTATCAAAAGCAGGCGCCTGCAAATTCAGACCAAAACGATGCAAGAGAACTTTAGCCTTCTTAAAGTCATAAACTCTCAGAGGTGTTTTTTCTAGAAAATCCTTGAAAATAGGCTCTTGCAACAGCTCAAGCTTGTCTGTAGCATAAAGCTTTTCCCCACAAGACCAGGCAAATCCAACCAAGTCATCTATATGGTAATTCTCACCAAAAAGCTCAAAATGGAAGATAGACTCTTCAGTCAGCATGTCTTGACTGACTTGGTCAACGATAGTAAAGTCCAAACTTTCAGTCACATCGCCTGAAGACATATTTAAAGCCTGCTTGAGCTGTTTGAAACCCATCTCATCGTAGAATTTCCCAAGATTTTCAACATCTGGACCACTATAGACCAAATCCTCCAAACCAATCTCAATCGGTGCCTTGGTATCAATGGTAGCTAGTGTTTTCGATAAGAAGGCCTGTTCCTTATCATTGATGAGATTTTCCTTCATCTTAGAAGCCTTCATCCCATCAATATGTTCATAAATACCTTCAAGCGAACCATGCTCCAGCAAGAGTTTGATTCCCGTCTTTTCACCGATTTTGGTCACCCCAGGGATATTATCCGACTTATCTCCCATAAGCGCCTTGAGATCGATAAACTGAGTCGGTGTAATCCCCATCTTTTCCATCAGATATTCTGGCGTAAAGGCCTCAAACTCAGCCACACCTTTCTTGGAAATCTCAACCACCGTATGCTCATCCGTCAACTGAATCAAGTCCTTATCCCCACTGACAATGGTGATATCAAAACCATCTTTTTCAGCTAACTTGTCCAGAGTCCCAATGATGTCATCCGCCTCATACTGAGCCAACTCATAGTGACGAATCCCCATATGATCCAACAACTCACGAATGAAGGGAAATTGCTCACGAAACTCATCCGGAGTCTTAGCCCGACCACCCTTATAGTCCGCATACATCTCTGTCCGGAAGGTCGTCTTTCCCGCATCAAAAGCCACCAAAATATGACTGGGCTCAACCCGCTCCAGCAAATGGCTCAACATCAACTGGAAGCCATAAATCGCATTGGTATGAAGACCAGCTGCATTCTTAAAACGGTCCAACTGCTGATAAAGAGCAAAAAATGCCCGAAAAGCAACAGAAGACCCATCAATTAATAATAATTTTTTCTTATCCATACACCCATTATAAAGGAAAGCAGGGAAAAATACCATCGAGAATAACTAACACAACTATTTTTCATTCCTTTTCAAGCAAATAGCTAGATTCCCAATTAATGAAGCAGAAGCTAACAAAAACACTCTATCAAGCTAGAAACAACTTAATAGAGTGTTTTAACTACATAACTTACTTTTTATCCTAGTATCGTATCTGCTTAGCGCTCGACAATAAGAGCAGTCCCCATTCCTCCACCGATACAAAGTGTTGCAAGTCCACGTTTTGCATCACGTTTTTGCATTTCATGAAGAAGGGTAACCAATATACGGCAACCTGAAGCACCGATGGGATGTCCCAGTGAAATAGCTCCACCGTTAACATTCACTTTTTCTGAGTCCAGATTCAGTTCTTTAGCAACTGCACAGGATTGAGCAGCAAATGCTTCATTTGATTCTACTAAATCAAGATCTGCAACCGTAAGCCCAGCTTTTTCAAGTGCCTTGCGAGAGGCATAAATGGGACCACATCCCATCACTTTCGGATCTAAACCTGCACTTGCATAAGATTTGATAGTTGCTAGTGCTGTAATACCCAATTCTTTGGCTTTTTCAGCACTCATTACCACAACTGCTGCTGCACCATCATTGATACCTGAAGAATTACCCGCAGTGACACTTCCGTCTTTTTGAAATGCTGGACGAAGTTTAGAAAGACTTTCAAGCGAAGCGTCTTTTCTTGGAAATTCATCCGTATCAAATATATGAGGCTCACCTCGCTTTTGTGGAATTTCAACTGGAATAATTTCTTCTTTAAATCGACCAGATTCTACTGCAGCCACAGCACGTTTTTGAGATTGAAGGGCAAAGCTATCTTGGTCTTCACGAGTAATTCCATATTGTTCAGCAACATTTTCAGCTGTGATTCCCATATGAAAATCTTCAAATCCATCTGTCAAGCCATCCCGAAGCATAGTATCCACTACTGTAGCATTTCCCATTCGAGACCCCCAACGTTGATTTGGAAGAATATAGGGAGCTTGGCTCATATTTTCAGCTCCACCAGCAACAACTACTTCTGCATCCCCACATAAAACTGCTTGGGTTGCCAATTGAACAGCTTTCAAACCAGACCCACATACTTTATTGATTGTGAATGCTGGAACTGTAACTGGTACACCTGCATGAACACTCATTTGGCGAGCTACATTTTGTCCTAGACCTGCCCCCAAAACATTCCCCATAATCACTTCATCAACTTGTTCTGGTCTCAAGCTAGCTCTTTCAATCGCATTCTTGATTACCAAGCTTCCCAACTCAACAACAGAAATATCTTTTAAACTTCCTCCAAACGATCCAATCGCTGTCCGAACCGCTGCAACAATTACTACTTCTTTCAACTCTTTCTCCTTACTCTATTAGAATTTGAAAAAATCTTTCTGTTTAAGATATCTTATCTTACCGCATTAAGAATTTCCGTCAATCAAAAGACTATCCTAATCACAGTAATGAACATAAATGACTTATAAAAATAATTTCTTTTTAGAAAATTTTCTCAAGCATATTCACTATAACACAAATCAGATTACTTTGCCATTAGAAGTTAAAAGGTAAAACTGTAGCAAGATTTGTTTACATGCACAATCGGAACTCCACATCAAACTAAAAATAGAGAATCACAAAAAACTCTAAAAGAAGACTAATTATCCAACTTTTAGAGTTTAATCATGATGCTAACTTTATTCATTATTGAAATTCCTTGACATCCCCATCATAGGTCGCCCAGTCTTTACTGAAAAAGCGCTCATTCAGATGGTAAGTCGGTGCTGGTTTGGGATTGGATAAGAAAGGATCAACTGCCTTATCAAAAGCAAGCCAACCCAACCAACCAAGATGGATGGTGTCCTTCACAAAATAAGGATCTCCTCCATTTTTTGAGAAGTCAGCAACATTGGTAAATCCTTGGCTCTCTAGCTGATAACGTATCTTATGCACTGCTTTTTGGTACATGTCTTCGCTGAGCCCTGTGTAGTCCATCCATTTCTTGTTGACGGGTTGGATAACAAATAGTACATTAACCTTTGACTTGGCAAACTGATTGAGAATCAACTGCAAATCATTGTATTCTGAAGACTTCAGATAGTTATAATTTTTTTGATAGCCTTCCCATTTTTTTAAATCCTTTTTAACTTGGGTGTTGTAAAAATGATTTTCCATACCCATATCGTTATTAGTTGTATTCTCTTCTGCATCCTTACGAGCAATTTTTTCTAATGCATCATAAGAAAATTGATCAGGAAGATCTTTTAAATAGTTTTCTACATGTTCTTTATATTTTAGTTGGCCACGTATAGAAAATTGACCAAACAGAGAAGCCTGTCTCTCATTAAATCGTGCAAAGAGATTGATTATAGTATGATCAACCTCTGTCAACTCCTCACCCTTGGACAATTTTTCAACCATGCCTCTCATGGATAAGCCCGGGTTTTGTTTTAAGAGGCGTTTTGCCGCGTGTTTCGCAGCTATATCTCCTTCTTGATTTTCCAAAAATGCTGTCAACTGATCATTATTAAAGTAATTTTGAAAGGATGCTGGCTCGTAATCTTCCTCCGTAAACCACTGAGGAGAGATGACAAAAACCGCCTGTCTATTCTCAATTTCTGACAAAATTTGTTGCATACCAAAGTACTGATTGAGAGATGCTGCTCCTGCTTGTCCTAAAAAGTAGGGGCGATAGGAGCGATTGTACTTTTCCGCCAAGACAGCCGGATGCATACTATCAAAACGAATCCACTCGCTTGATCCCAAAAAAGGGACAAAACGCATATTTGGATCTGTAAAAGCTCTGACCTTCTGACTTCTTTCTTTGAAACTTTCCGTACTAGCAGCCGCAGCAGAATATTTTTCTTCTAACAGATTATGACTTAGATTCTCTGGATAAAAAAAGATAAGCAAAAATACTAGTAGGCTAGCAAGAAGCAAGGGTCCAAAAATCAGCCATAAACGCTTAAGCATTTTGGAGCTCCGCAATGCCTGCTATGATTTTATTAGCTGTATTCCAGTCATCGCGACCAAACTCTGTCACAGGGACACGAATATCAAAACGGTTTTCAATCTCAACAATCAACTCAACCGTTCCCATACTATCCAAGACACCTGCATCAAAAAGATCTTCATCCATCATGTCAGAAACATCTTCCATAAACAACTCATCAATAATTTCGATAACTTCTGATTTGATATCCATATTTTATTTCCTTTATTTTTTTAACCATAGATCATTCAAAAATCCAGAAAAGATTAAGAATGATAACATGACGACATGGAAGGTGACAACCATGCCAAGCAACTGAATCCAGCGATTCTCAGGTAGAGCAGTCTTCCCTGCTTTTTTCCGTTCCTTATTAAGCAATTTTTTCTTACGAATCCAAGCATCATTGATAACCAAGCCTAATCCATGAAAGAGGCCATAAGCGATATAGTACCAGGTCACTCCATGCCAAAAACCCATGATGAGCATATTGAGAATGTAAGCTACACTTGAGGTTACGTTGCGGTTTTTAAAGACCTTCTTTCTGGTCAACACCATTACCATTCGCATAAAGACAAAGTCACGGAACCAGAAAGATAGGCTCATGTGCCAGCGATTCCAGAACTCTTTTAAATCCCTTGATAGGAAAGGCTTGTTAAAGTTGATAGGACTACGAATTCCCATCAAATTTGAAATAGCTAAGGCAAACATGGAGTAACCTGCAAAGTCAAAGAACAAATCTAAACCAAAAGTATACATAACTCCTAGTGCATAGAGGTTAAAGATACCTCCTGTCTGTAGGGCCAAGTTCTTCAAAGGGGGTAATAGAATTTCTCCTAGAAGATGGGCCAATATAAATTTGTATAGAGAGCCAAGCATGATATACTTAACAGCCTCTTCTAACATATCCATCAGCTCATCCCGCTCAGGAATGGTCTGATAATTTTCATCAAAACGCTTAAAGCGATCAATAGGCCCGCTAGAGAATGTCGGCATAAAGAGCAAGAAACGTAGAAATTCCCAAAAAGTAAAATCCTTGATAACCCCATCTCTTAACTCTATGATAAGCCCAACCGAACGAAATGTCAGGTAAGAAATACCCAAAAAGCCTAGCAAGGACTGCGTTCCATTGATAGCCGGTTGCACCTTGACAAAAATAATCGGAAGTAGGGACAGAAAACTAACTAGGTAGAAGACCCACTTGCCATCCCTACCTTTTCGATAGTGCTTGTAGAAGAGCAGGAGTAATATCTCCCAGCAAAGGTAAATACCCAAGGCGGCCAATTGATTGGTTTTTCCACCTACCAGCATGGTAACGATAAAGAAGAGACTAACCAGCACTTCGTACCAGGCGAAGCGTTTCTTGAAAAATAGACTAACAAAAATAGGCAAGGTCGCAATAATTACGTATACAAAATACTGAGGATTTCCATATGGCTCTAGATGAGGAAGCTGCTTAAAAAACTCCATCATCTGCTATTCACCTCATTTATCAAGCCCTTGATATCAATCTTACCATTTGGAGTCAAAGGTAGGCTATCTCGATAAAGGAATTTTGAAGGCATCATATAGGACATCATGATGTCTGTAAGGTCTTCCTTGATATCCTTTGTAATATCGATATCACGTTCAAACTGTTCACGAACTCCATCCTTTAAGATGACATAAGCCAGCAGATTTTGTACCTTGTGATCTTTATTATAGCGCGGAACTGCAACAGCTGACTCAATGAAACGAGACTTGTTGAGGTTTTGAGAAACATCCTCTAGCTCAATGCGGTAGCCGTTAAACTTAATCTGGAAATCCATGCGCCCACCATAGAGAAGCAATCCCTCATCTGTCATGGTTCCCACGTCTCCTGTATGATAGGCTGGTAGCCCTTCAAACTCAAAGAAGGCTTCCGCTGTTTTTTCAGGATTGTTCATATAACCTTTTGAAACGGCTGGTCCAGAAACAATGATTTCCCCCTGTTCACCATTTGGCAGTTTCTTCCCCTCTTCATCAATGATAAAGGTTGGAGAATCAGCCTTGGTATAGCCGATTGGTAGGCGTTTGAGAGTCGCCAACATCTCGTCTGTCACAGCTACAGCTGATAGAGCCACAGTCGCTTCTGTGGGGCCATAGGCATTGATGATTCGAGCATCTGGGAAACGCTCCCGCAGTTTTTGAGCTGTTTTGACAGTCAATTCTTCTCCATCAAAATAGAAATGCGTGATCCCCGGCATTTTCTCGCTATTAAAGTCTTCTGACAGCATAGCCATATCTGCAAAGGAAGGGGTTGATGTCCAGATAGCAATAGGCAATGAAAAAATAGTCGCAAAGAGTTGCTTAAAGTCCTGAGTGATGGCTGAAGGAAGAGCGAAAAGTGTACCACCCAGTGCCAAGGTCGGTGCCCAGTACATGACAGACAAGTCAAAAGAGTAGGGTGGTTGTGCTAGCATTTGCGGACGAATCGGTGTCGCAAACTCCTTATCCGTAATCATCCAGTTAGTAAAGCTGAGGAGATTGTCATGGGAAATCTGTACTCCCTTAGGCTTACCAGTCGTACCTGAAGTAAAGATGATATAGTAGTTATCCTCTCCCTTGACTGGATGCGTAATCTCATAGCTAGTCCCTTGAGCAAAAGCTTCATGGACTTGCTCTAAATTCAGAACCGGTATGCTTGTTTGCACTAATGGAAAATCAGAAATGGCAATAATCAAGCTTGGCTCAGCCACCTCTAAAATAGCAGTCACCCGTTCCAAAGCTGAATGACTATCTATTGGAATATAAGCATGTCCCGACTTTGTCAAAGCGACGAAAGTTGCTAACATTTCATACTCTTGACCACCAAAAACGACCACAGGAGATTTCTCTGCAAAACCTAACTGATCAATAACTGCAGCTAGACTATCCGAATCCGCCTTTAAATCTCCATAAGTATGTTCTTGCCCCAATATATTGTAGACAGGATAGGTAGGCTGTGTCTGAGCAAAATGCTCAATTGTCTCAATTATATCTATTATTGGTTTATGTGACACAATAGGGAGCCCCCTTCTAGTTAGAATT
Organism: Streptococcus sp. SK643; assembly: GCF_000259505.1. Lineage (GTDB taxonomy): Bacteria > Bacillota > Bacilli > Lactobacillales > Streptococcaceae > Streptococcus. Next base: position 20,875 of record NZ_AJMM01000003.1, on the reverse strand, counting down.
CATTATAGATAAAACCACCCTGACCTTTACCAAGGTAGCTAAAAAAGTAAAGAAGACCCAATAAAATAATAAAATACAAGGCTGTTCGACCAAGAAAGAGATAGAGTTCTTTTCTCTGTTTCATCAAGAAAAACCTTTCATTTCTGTAATTTTGCTAAATAAGATGGACTCTTACTATGGTATTTTTCTACCATTGTACCATTTTATAGAGTATTTTTTCAATTTGTTACCATACATTTTCACTACATTTCAGTTTATTTTAAGGATTATATAGTTTTTCTATATCTGTCTTAAATAGAGTTAGGCTGGACAAGCACTAAATTTCAGGAGAAAATGAATTAAATCTTCCCGTAATAAAAGGCACAATATCAAGTTTTTTTCAACACCTGATACTATGCGCTTTTCTGATTTTTAAAGACATTTTACCTAGTCTCTCATTTAAAATAATCTCGTCTGATATAGATTAAAATAGCTTCTATCATCAGACAAATGGCTGATAACCAAAAACTTATACTAATACCAAAACTCTCAGTAATATAGCTCATTAGCAAAACAAATACTGAAAATGATAGTGTCGAAATTACTTCAAGAACCGAATAGACATTAACCAAATGATTTTCCTCTACTGTTTCCTGAAGAAATACACTTTCAGGAACTTCTTTTAGCTGCGATAACATACCAACTAAAGCTGAAAATAGTAAAAACATCTGTGCGTTTGGAAAATATAGAATAGTCAGTGTCACTATTGCCATGCCTACAAGAGGAAAAAGAATACTTTCCCATTTAGCAGCGAGGAACTTTTCAGATAGCCTAAAAGCAATTAAGCCACTAATTATAATACCAATAGAGTATGCTGTATTAGAATATCCCCAGTAACTTTCCGTTTTATTTAATAACTCCGTTACAAAAACAAGCATGATGGAAGAAACCCAAATCGTATTTGAGAAAATTTCAAATAAATTTGCTGATACAAACAGTCTTAATCTAGGATCTTTGGCAACTAACTTCCAACCTTTGAGCAAAATTTCAAGATTAGTTTCTGACTCTAACACCTCCACTTCAGCCTTAGGAAGAAATAACATCAGAAAGCTGGAAATTATATACAAGATTAAAATGATAAACGTGGTAGGTAAAAGACCAATTGTTGCAAACAAGAGTCCACCTAACCCCCACCCCACCAATTGAACAGCTTCACCAGTCATTGAAAAGGCTGAGTTAGCCTTGCCCAAATCGGTCGCATAGCGTGGCACAATAGCATAGGAAACAGGTGCGGCAAAACCATCTAATATGGAAATTGCCACAACAAATAGATAGGTTACCAAAGGCGCTACTGATTGCATTACGGTGAACATTCCTACCAGTATCGTTAATAATATAGTCTTTCCAAATTGGGATAAAGATAAAACCCTATTTAGCGCTATCCTTTTAGTAACTAAAGAAACTAAAAGACTTGCAACAAAAGAGGATATCCCTATTAAAATGGGAACTAGAGATGTGGCAATTACTGATTTTGAAATTATGTATATGTTAGCAATGATTGTTACTCTAAAGAAAATATCTGCTAAATTTGCAAACAATTGAGAGACTAACAACTTGATAAATGAATTAGACATGTAGCTCTCCTATCTTAGTTGCCAACTTTGGAATTAACATTTGATTTTTAATATTTTAGCATAAAATAGCAGCAAACAAAAGTGAGGATTTTCACATGAAAAAGCAAAAGCTATTGCCTTTATTCTTCCTACTTTTTTTAAGGAATTATTATCGTTGGTGGATAGTACTAAGAGGTTATACTAAATGAAAAAAGCCTGAGATTTTCATCTCAAGCTCTATCAACATCATTGTTTTCTAGATTAGAAAAGTGAGAATACAAGCACGGCCAAGGCTGCACCAATAACAGGTCCCACAACAGGGATCCAAGCGTAAGACCAGTCTCCGTCTCCCTTGTTTGAAATTGGAAGGATACTATGCATGATACGAGGTCCTAAATCACGAGCCGGGTTCAAGGCATAACCTGTTGTCCCACCTAGTGATAGACCGATACCGACAATCAATGTTCCCACTGCAAAAGTTCCGATTCCTGCTTGAAAGTCATAAAGTCCCAAAGCAAAGATTGTTAATACCAATACAAAGGTTCCAAGGATTTCACTAATCAAGTTTGATACAGTGTCTTTGATAGCTGGTCCTGTGCTGAAAGTAGCCAAAATATTTCCTGCATTTTCTTCTGCTTCATAGTGAGGTTTGAATTGCAACCAAACCAAAATCTGAGCCACCATAGCTCCTGCAAACTGAGCTAAGATATAAGGAAATACTGAAGCCCAAGGCAAGTCACCTTTTAAAGCCACACCAATTGTCACAGCCGGATTTAAATGAGCTGGACTGAGTTTTCCAGATACAAAGACTGCAACCGCAACTGCAATCCCCCAACCCATAGTAATGACAATCCAACCTGCATTGTTGCTCTTGGTTTTAGGAAGAACTACACCTGCTACAACACCATTCCCTAGAAGAATCAGGATTAAAGTCCCTAGAAATTCTCCAAATAATTCATTCATCATATTTCTGTCTCCATAAAAAGGAGGAGAGGGGAAACTAGGAGTCCTGCCCTCCACCTCTTTTATTTTTTCTTAATTTTTTAATTCTGCCAAATCATTATTAGCAAGAGCCGCTTTTACATCAGCACGGTAAGATGCTTTCTCATCTTCCGTCCAATCATAGAATCGTCCCATCTCATCAAGAACTGGCTCAACGATACTGTCCAAACTATCACGCATAAAGAGCATGTGGTTAGTACGACGAAGAAGGAAATCAACTGGGCTAAGAGCTAATTCATTGCGCATTGCATAGTGAAGTGACAAGGTATCAGCCAAGCTAAGTCCTGGTGCTTGTTCTAAACTATGAGCAAGAGCAAAGACCTTAGGCGCATTTGAACCATAAAGATTTGCTAGGTAATGAGCTTCCTTGCTATCCAAACCACGAGATACTCCAAGTTCAGCAAAAGCTTCGATTTCTGTATCCACGCTTGCTGGGTTCAATTCACCACCTGAAACAGGATATGTCTTAGAGTTGATGAGTTTAAAGCTGCGGTCAAATTCTGCTTTCAAGATTTCAACTACGCGCTCCATAGCCCCTTCTGCCATCTTACGGTAGTCTGTGATTTTACCACCAGCAAGGGTCAAGAGACCATTGTCATCACGGTCCAAGCTAGATCCACGAGAAACTGCCGACGGATCCAAATGTTTCTCAGATGTGCTACTTTCAAGCTTGCTGACAGCAGCCTCAACATCTTCACGCGTTTTTTCTTTAGAGAGATAAGATTCAACAGTCGCAATCAAGTTGTTAAAGCTTTCATCACTGATGGTTCCGTTATTTCCTCCATTGTAGTCAGAAGCGCTATTGCCTGCGATCAATGGGCGAAGACCTGCCCAGCTACTTTCAATGTCAGCAACAGTAATGTTTGCTTCTGGGAAGCGGTTGTTTACAATACCAAGTAGGTAGTCTACATCTTCTTGAGTTACTTTTGGATGTTCTAAATCACCTGTGTAGTCTGTGTCTGTTGTACCGAAGTAAGTCTTGTTTTCACGTGGAAGTACAAAGACCATACGACCATCTCCCAAGCCTGTATCAAAGTAAACTGGTTGAGAAACTTTAATCTTGCTTGAATCCACTACCAAGTGAACTCCCTTAGTTGGACGCATTTGTGAGAATTGGGTTCCCTTATTAGACAAATTACGTACTTTATCACTCCAAGGACCTGTCGTATTAATAACAAGGCGAGCCTTAATTTCAAATGCTTGGTCTGTTAAGAGATCACGAGCTACCACACCTGTAATCTTGCCACTTTCGTCAAAGAGGAAGCCTTCTGCCTTCACGTGGTTAGCGATAAGAGCACCATCTTGGTTGGCACGTTTGATGTTTTCAATTACAAGGCGTGCATCGTTGTTACGGAAGTCAAGATAAACTCCACCTCCTACCAATCCTTCCTTCTTCAAGTTTGGTTGGCGTTCTAATACTTCTTCCTTGCTCAAGACCTTGTTTGCAGCTGGTGTATTGTTGACACCTGCCAAGAGGTCGTAAAGATCCATAGCCACTTTAAGACGGAAGAGACTAAAGGTTGCTCCATCTTCTTCATAAACAGGTAAGAGCATTGGGTCTGGTTTTGGAATGTGAGGTGCAATTTGTTGTACCACTGCACGTTCTGAAACCGTATCTGATACAACTTCTACGTCAAATTGCTTAAGGTAACGTAGTCCTCCGTGAACCAATTTAGTTGAACGACTTGATGTTCCTTCTGCAAAGTCTTGCATTTCAATCAAACCAGTATCTAAACCACTAGCTGCAGCCTGTAAAGCTACACCAGCACCGGTGATTCCTCCACCGATAATCAAGAGATCCAAGGTACGTTCCTGCATTTTTTGAATTGATAATTCACGTGTTTTCTTTGAAAATTCCATATCTACACACTTTCTAATTAAGTCCTGTCACTGTTAAACTGATGTCATCAGTATTAGTCTTCTTCTGCAAAAACTTGAGTTGCTTTCACAGCTTTCTTCCAACCCTTGTAAAGTTGTTCCTTACGAGATTCGTTCATAGATGGTTCAAAGAGTTCTCCAGTCTCATTCAAGAGTTTCAACTCATCCAAATCTTTCCAGTATCCAACTGCTAAACCAGCTAGGAAGGCTGCACCTAAAGCTGTAGTTTCTAAGTTCTTGGCACGAGCAATGTCAATACCTAAAATATCAGCTTGGAACTGCATGAGGAAGTTGTTCATAGCTGCTCCACCATCCACTTTCAATACTTGAATAGCTGTTTGAGCATCCACCTGCATTGTGTCAATGATATCACGTACTTGATAAGCAATTGATTGAAGAGTTGCCTTGATAAAGTCTTCCTTACTTGTTCCACGAGTTAAACCAAAGACAGAACCGCGAGCATTTTGATTCCAATATGGAGCACCTAATCCTGTGAATGCTGGAACGACATACACTTCATCATCGTTGTTAGAATTACGAGCATACTTTTCAGATTCTGGTGAGTTCTCTACCATACGAAGTCCATCACGAAGCCATTGAATAGCACTTCCCGCGATGAAGATGGATCCTTCTAAAGCATAGTAAACCTTACCATTGATACCGTAACCGATCGTTGTCAAGAGGTTGTTTTCAGACAACTGCATTTCTTCACCAGTATTCATAATGATGAAAGATCCTGTTCCGTAAGTATTTTTAACCATACCAGGTTCAAAGGCCAACTGTCCAAATAGGGCTGCCTGTTGGTCCCCTGCCATACCTGAGATTGGAACTTCTCCACCATAGAAGTGGAATGGAGCTGTCTTACCGTAGATTTCAGAGTTAGAGCGAACTTCTGGAAGCATAGCCTTAGGAATATTGAGGATTTCTAAAATCTCATCATCCCATTTGAGTTCTTTAATGTTATAAAGCATCGTACGGGCTGCATTTGAATAATCCGTTACGTGAGACGCACCGTCTGTCAATTTCCAAACCAACCAAGTGTCAATAGTACCAAAGAGCAACTCACCTTTTTCAGCTCTCTCTTGAGCACCTTCAACATGGTCCAAAATCCAACGAACCTTGGTTGCTGAGAAGTAAGCGTCGATAATCAAACCAGTTTTTTCATGGAATTTTTCTACATAGCCTTTACTTTTTAGTTGCTCAGCTAGGGGAGCTGTCTGACGAGATTGCCAAACGATGGCATTGTAGATTGGAAGCCCTGTTTTCTTATCCCAAACAACTGTTGTTTCACGTTGGTTAGTGATCCCGATTGCTTCGATTTGACTTGGCTTCACACCACTGTCAATGAAAGCACCCGCAATAACAGACTGTACAGAATTCCAAATTTCATTGGCATTGTGTTCTACCCAACCTGCGTGAGGGAAAATTTGAGTGAACTCTTTTTGGCTAGAGCTAACTTTTTCACCTTTTTTATTAAAGATAATGGCACGAGAACTTGTTGTTCCCTGGTCAATAGCCATAATGTATTTTTCTTGTGACATGTGATGTCCTCCTCATAAAGATCTTGAGGATGTCTCCTCTTTACACTAACTAGTATACAAAATAAAGCGCTTTCTTGTTTATCAACTTTTTTTAATTTTTAAAAAAATGTGAGGAGATTGTGTAAATTTCACAAAAAAGACCTGGATTAACCAAGCCTTTTAAGTGAATAGTAACTGACGAATCCCTGCCAAATCTTCCAAATCTAAATCATTCTTCAAATAATAAACCGGTGTCTGATCCTTCTTATAAATGGGGTTATTTGTAACCAGTAAATCATAATGCCGAGTTCGGTCATACGCCTCTATGGTGATAAAGCGATTGTATTCTAAATAACGTTTCAAAATAGCCGACATTCTCGAAAAGACAAGAAAGCCAGAGGTTAAGTCCAAGCCAATCTTCATATGCTGGCCACCATTTTCAGCCATATATTCCATCAACTGGAGCCATTCCCATTTAATCTTTTTATCCAGGTCTGTACCCTGTTGAAAAGCAGGCAAGGCATCGAAAATATCCTTTGCTGTATTTCTAAAGTCATGATCCATCAGCAAATAAGGATGACGATTGTCTAACTGATGCTTGTATTGATCCTGCAAGATATACCCCTTATATAGGTAAACTTGACCACAGAGTTGACTAAGTTCATAAGTGATATGGTCCTCTGTATAATCTCCCAACAAGTCCTTCTTTTTCATTTCTTGAATCATCTGTGTTAGCAAATCTGCAAGTTGACCACCAAAACCTAAGATATACTCCATACTATGAAGCGGTAAAATCCTATGAGAGAGAAGAAAAGAAAAGAAAATCATTATCTCCCCATCCTCAGCCCCCAAAGGAAGATGTTGTCCAGCAAAAAAGAAAGAGGCCTTTCGAAGCAAACGAAGGTAGAAAATATTGTCAAAATACCCTCGCATTTTTTCTTCTATCACTTGAAATTGACAGGCATTAACTCGGAGGCGCTGTTGACTGATGTGAGCCCACAAAACCAAGTCCAATTTCTGACCCGAAGACAAGCTAGCACCACAGATTTCTTCTAGTATCGCAATTTCCTGCTTTCTCTCAGGCTTTTGCGTATGCATTTCCCACTCCTGGCTCGACCAAACCTTGCGGAAAAGACAGAAATAAAAGTAACGAATCTGATGTTCTGGACCTCGCAAACGGCCATTTTGAATAGACAAGTCAAATTCTGATAAAATATGATTTAAGCTTGATAAATGACGACCAAGCGTTGCCTCACTAATCATCAATTCTTGAGACAATTGATGGGCTAAAAACTGATGGTGATAGAGGAGATAAACTAAAATTTGGTATTTTATGGCATTTCCCAAGAATAAGCTCCGAATTTCTCGCCCTTTGACTGCTGGACCAATTAATAAACTCAAAATTTCATCTGCCAAACGAATTTTCAGATCCAGACCTTTTTCCTGGGCCTTGTCGTTAAGCAAGACGACATATTTTGTCAAGGTTGCTTTTGAAAATCCAGTTTCTTCCATTGCTTGCTTGACCGTCGTCTTAGATTTTTGTAATAAAAAGGAAAGTACTAAAAATTGACCAGATTCTGCTTTTTCCATCAAGTCGCCTAAATACATTTGTTACCCCTTTCATTTTCTTCCTTTAGAATAACACAAAACTTAAAAATGATGAAATAATCTGTTTCTCTTTTTATTTTCATACTGATTTCCTAGTCCATTATCCTAAAAATCAACAAACACACGGCTCCCCCTTTGGGCATTTTTATGCTAAAATAGTAGCTATGGATAAAATTATTAAAACTATTTCAGAAAGTGGAGCCTTTCGTGCTTTTGTCCTTGATAGCACAGAAACCGTCCGCACTGCTCAAGAAAAACATCAAACCCAAGCTAGCTCAACTGTAGCGCTTGGTCGAACTCTTATCGCCAGCCAGATTCTCGCAGCCAATGAAAAAGGAAATACCAAACTAACAGTTAAGGTGCTGGGATCTAGCTCTCTAGGTGCTATCATCACGGTCGCTGATACCAAGGGTAACGTCAAGGGCTACGTTCAAAATCCTGGTGTTGACATCAAAAAGACTGCAACTGGTGAAGTTTTAGTCGGACCTTTTATTGGAAATGGTCAATTCCTCGTTATCACAGACTACGGTACTGGAAATCCATACAACTCTATGACTCCTATCATCTCTGGGGAAATTGGTGAAGACCTTGCCTTTTACCTGACTGAAAGCCAACAAACACCTTCAGCAGTCGGTCTCAATGTCCTTTTGGACGAAGAAGACAAGGTTAAGGTTGCAGGTGGTTTCCTAGTTCAAGTCTTGCCGGGAGCCAAGGAAGAAGAGATTGCTCGCTTTGAAAAACGCATCCAAGCAATGCCAGCTATCTCAACCCTTCTCGAAAGTGAAGACCATATCGAAGCCCTCCTCAAGGCTATCTACGGTGACGAGGCTTATAAGCGTCTTTCTGAAGAAGAAATCCGTTTCCAATGTGACTGTAGCCATGAGCGCTTTATGAACGCTCTTGCCAGTCTTCCAAACTCAGACTTACAGGAAATGAAAGAGGAAGACCACGGGGCAGAAATCACTTGTCAATTCTGCCAAACTACTTACAACTTTGATGAAAACGATCTGGAGGAACTCATTCGTGACAAATCTTAATACTCCTTTTATGATTGGCAATGTTGAGATTCCCAATCGTACTGTTTTAGCACCCATGGCTGGTGTGACTAACTCAGCCTTTCGTACCATCGCAAAAGAGCTCGGAGCTGGACTCGTTGTAATGGAGATGGTCTCTGACAAGGGAATCCAATACAACAATGAAAAAACCCTGCACATGCTTCATATTGATGAAGGAGAAAACCCCGTTTCTATCCAACTATTTGGTAGTGATGAAGACAGCCTCGCACGCGCAGCAGAATTTATCCAAGAAAACACTAAGACCGATATCGTGGATATCAACATGGGCTGCCCAGTTAATAAAATCGTGAAGAACGAAGCTGGCGCTATGTGGCTCAAGGATCCAGACAAGATCTACTCTATCATCAACAAGGTCCAATCGGTTCTTGATATTCCGCTTACTGTCAAAATGCGTACTGGTTGGGCTGACCCATCTCTGGCAGTAGAAAATGCCCTCGCTGCTGAAGCTGCAGGTGTTTCTGCCCTCGCCATGCATGGCCGTACCCGTGAACAAATGTATACAGGCCACGCCGACCTTGAAACTCTTCATAAGGTTGCCCAAGCTCTTACCAAGATTCCCTTCATCGCTAACGGCGATATCCGTACTGTCCAAGAAGCCAAACAACGTATTGAAGAAGTTGGTGCTGACGCAGTTATGATTGGCCGTGCAGCCATGGGCAATCCCTACCTCTTCAACCAAATCAACCATTACTTTGAAACAGGAGAAATCCTACCTGATTTGACCTTTGAAGACAAGATGAAAATCGCCTACGAACACTTGACACGCTTGATTAACCTCAAAGGAGAAAACGTCGCGGTCCGTGAATTCCGTGGCCTCGCTCCTCACTATCTCCGTGGAACATCTGGTGCAGCTAAACTCCGTGGAGCTATTTCACAAGCCAGCACTTTGGCAGAAATTGAAGCCCTCTTGCAGTTGGATAAGGCTTAAAATGGTTCATACTGCTCTACTGATTATCGATATGCAAAAAGCATTTGATAGACCTATTTTGGGAGAACGAAACAATCCTCAAGCTGAACACCAAGCATTCAGGGTACTGGAATACTTTCGTAAACATGGTCTTCCAGTCTTACACATTCAACACATATCTGATAATCCCCAGTCGCAATTTCATAACAAACAAAATCAGGAGTTTAAAAATGGATTTGAACCAGTTGCTTCCGAACCTGTCTTTCAAAAAACGGTTAATAGCGCCTTTATTGGGACAAATCTTGAAACATATTTACGTAAAAATCAGATTAGTCATTTAGTCCTTGTTGGTTTGACATTGCCTCATTGTGTATCTACTACGACACGAATGGCAGCAAATCTTGGTTTTGAAGTCACTCTACTAGCAGATGCTACTGCCAGTTTTACCCTATCTAACAAAAACGGTCAGGCCATCTCTCCTGAGACTATCCATGAGATTAATCTCCTTACTCTACAAGATGAGTTTGCTCAAATTCTTACTACAGAAGAATTTTTAACCCAAGTACAAGTATAAAATAATCCGTCAACTCTTATTGAGCTGACGGATTTTCTTTGATTGTAAACATTCAAATACTGAAAGCTATTATTGACTCAAGGCAACACTAGAAACCTTGCCATCTGCACCTGTGGTAATTTGAACGGTCTTTCCTCCACCGATTGTAGCATTATACTTACCATCGTCAAGGGTATATGAATAACCTTTGATAGAGTAGTTTTCCTTCTTGCCATCAGCAGTTTCTACTGTAAATTGACCTCCTGAAGAAACAGTAATGGTTTCGCCATTAGCTCCCTTCCAATTGCCCGCTGCAGCTGAGAAATCCCCATCAACCATAGTTAAGACACCCTTATAGCGTTTATTTTGCTCTGCTTGTTTATCTTGAAATTTACGATCAGTTGTTGAATCATAGTTTTTTTGATTAACTTGTGCTTGAGAGCTTTGTTGCTTAGTAGCAGTTTGCTGACTAGCTGCTTGTTGAGTAGCTACGTCTTGTCCCTTTCTTTGTTCGGTTGCTGATGCGTTTGCTGCTTGTGTTTGAGTTGCAGTTGTTGAAGACTTATCAGAAGATACCTTTGGCTTTTCAGATGTTGATAAAGTGGATGATTTCTGAGTCTTGCTTTCATTGTTTGCTGAGCTTGCTTTAGTACTAGATGATTGGCTTGTTTTAGCAGAACTGCTTGCTTGAGTTGTTTCTTTTTTATTTCCGCAAGCTCCTAGTAGTAAAGTTGATGCCAAAACAGTTGCTGTCATCAATTGAATATAAGTTTTCTTTTTCATTTTTCTACCTCTTTGTAATGTTTTAGTAATTTTGTGAAATCTTTTTGTAATGTTATTGTAACATTTATCTTTAAATCTGTCAACTACTTATATAAGCAATTTTAAAAATCTTAAATAACTTGACTACATTTTCTCCTCCTACTCTTCTATTCGTAATCTGACAGAAAAAACAGAGAAAAATTCTTATTTTGTTTAAAAGTTTTTAAATCGCCCTTGTGTAATCGCTTGCATTTTTTTGTCAAAGGAATATAATAATAGTGAACTAGGATATAGGAGGTACAGGTTTATGTCAAACAAGTATTACAAATATCTGCCTTGGTTGATTGTGACAGCTATTGTCTCTTATCAATCAGCAACTTACTATGCGCGAACTGCATTTGATGTCTTCTATCTAACTACAACCTTTATGATTTGCTATATCGCTTTATTAGTTTTGCATGAGAAATATCTCAAGCAACGATACAAAGACTTCTTTACTCACATGTTGAGTAATTCTAAGAAGGATAGCCACCCATAAAAGTAGTCGCAAGAGAAATTTCATCTCATAACAGTAAATAAAGAGGTCGGGAACTTTTCCCCGGCCTCGTTTTTTATTTCAGTCGATAGGTTTTTCTTGGTTTCTTTTTAGGTACTCGTTTGAGCCCGACCTCTTCTACGTACTCGCCATATTTTACGAGAAAGTTATTGCTGACGATTGGACGACCTGGATTGATGAGATTGACCAGTTCAGTCCCTTCGTAGACAGTGAACTCCTCCTCTAGCAGATAGAGAAAGGTTGGGTTCCAGTCTAGACGCCCTTGGATTCGTTTGATAGATTCTTTAATAATGGCATAATGGTCAAAGGCAAAAGCTTGCTCTTTCAATTCTAATCCATCCAAGAAGCATTTCCCAGTCTGAAAATCCACATCTACAAAAACCACATCCTTGGCATCATCCCCTGCTTTGATCAAATCAAGTGCTCGACTGGGTAAATAAACCAAGTGGGCGATAGTCACAGTCCAACCCCGAGGGTCACGACCGGGGGTAGATACTGTCATCAATTGTTCAATTTTTTCTAAAGGGAGGTCTAGGTTAACCTCTTCTTTCACCTCGCGCTGACAAGCATGTGCAGCGTCTTCTCCCTTGTCCATAAAGCCTCCAACTAGCGCTAAACAATTTTGATATGGATGAGCCTTGCGACGGATTAGCAATAGCTTGATTTTTCCTTCTACAAAGCAGTAGGCTACCATATCCACCGTCACACTAGGCTTTTCATATTGAGGGAGTTCTTGCTTGTAGTACCAGTCTAAAAATTCTTCCTGACTGGCATGAATTTCAAAATATTCTTTTTCTTTCATCCCAGCTGGAATCGTCGTGTCAGTCATGTTAGGCCTCCTTACGAACTGCCTTAGTCCATTGGTACCAACCCACTAGACTGTTGAATGTGTAGACCCAGTACATCCCTTGAATATGAATATTTTCACCCCACCAAAGGTAGATACTAAAGAGGTTAGTTGCAATCCAGAAAATCCATTGCTCACGGTAGAGACGAGTCATCAGGAGCTGGCCAACACCATTTGTCGCATCAGTAACACTATCACGGAAAGGGCGAGCACTATGGATACTTTGGTAAGCTAAGCCCATACCAATCCAAATGATAGCAGTCAAGACCGAGTACTTGAGCCAATCCACCAAGGATAATTTCTTGGCTTCAAAGTGGGATTCTTCTGCTTTTTCTTGTTCATTGATACGATTTGATAACCAAGCATAAAGACCGATTGGTTGCATGACAAAGAAATAAACAGTTGTCAAGACTTCTCCATAGAAGGTCGCATTCATAGCCAAAATCAGATAGATAGCCGAATTAATAGCACCAAAGAGATAGTTGCTAGCCCGTCCTTCTGCAACTAAGATAACACAAACAATCCCCGTCCAAGAGGCAAACAAGCTTAACCAATCGTGACTATCCGTATTTTGAGTGAATTCCAAGATTAAAGGAACACTCGACAAGGCAATTAAATACAACCACTGGAAGAGACTACGTCCCATAAAGAGATCCTTCCAAAGCAAGCGCATGACTCCTGCAAAACCAATCTTTTTGGCTTCCGAGTGAACATTTTTAAAGTTTTCAATAAATTGTGTGATTTTTCTAGTTATTTTTTTCATAATATTCTCCTAATCTGCTTGGTAAATGCTATCAATAGCATCTTTTGCTGTTTCGTAATTTCCAAGATAATCACTAGATAGATAAACTAGTGGAATAGTTGCTAAGTAGCGCTCCCTCATCTGATCCAAATGTTGTGAGAAACTGTGACGAATGTGATCCTCTGCCATGGTCATATCTCTAAAACCATCATTGACATAGGAGCCTACAGGTTGTACAAAGAGAATCAAGTCCCATTTTTCCTTAGATAAAATCGAGGCAAAAAGATTGTCAAAAGTCTCTCCTGATAAGTCCCCTTGATCCTCTGACTCCATGTAATAATCATAGTAACCCTTGGTCACCAGAGAATTGGTATCTGCGACGACCAAGCCCCTATTGGCACTACTGTCAATCAACTTGGACGTCTGATCATACTGCCCCAAGAGCAGATAATAGTAATCCTTTGGAGTCAACTCGTCGTCTCGAACATTATTTTTTATCTGGTACTCACGCGCATACTCAAGACTAACTGGCGCATCGTAATACCTGGCCAAATCCTTGGCTAGAGTTGTTTTTCCATTACTAGCACTTCCCATGATTAGCACTTTTTTAGTAAATTGACGACGGAAGGGCTGAGCGATGTATTTCCAATACTTGATTGGATTTCCACGAATCATAGTTGCTGAGATTCCAAACTTTCTTTCTTGTAAGACCGTCTTAAAACCACGCTGTTTCAGCTCTTGTTGATAATCCTGCTCTCCCACAAAGAAGATTAGCTCTTGCTGATTTTGATCGTAGGCAATCTCTTCTAGCATTTTCTCTAACCACTGATCCCAGCCCATTGGGTAACGGGGAAGATGCGTCTCATCTAACTTACAAACCAAGGTCAACTCATCATCGCGAAAAGCTTCCCGAATATAACGAAATCTCTTTTGCAATGTCAATCCAACCTGCTCACCACGGTCTCCCTCATAGCCCGAAACAACTACCCAAACCTGGTCACACTGACGTTTAGCCCGCTGAATGAGGTCAATATGTCCCTGGTGCAATGGAGCAAAGGTACCAAATACCACTGCTGTTTTCCTTTTCATAACTTTAACCTTTTTATAATTTTTAATATTTTTGTTCTCTATGTTTTTATTATATACTATATTTTTATTTTGTCAATAGTTTTTTATTATTTTTTATAAAAAGATTTCAAAAAAAGAATCAAGGTCTCCCCTGATTCTCACATTTTAAGCAATATCAAATTTTAACTGACCAGCTTTAACGCCAATCTTGAGAGTTTTGCCTGCTACCAGCTCTCCCTTGAGGAGGAGTTCTGCTAACTTGTCTTCCACTTCTGTTTGCAAGGTTCTGCGAAGTGGACGTGCTCCCATCTCAGGATTATATCCTTGATTGGCTAGTAATTTAAGAGCAGAAGCCTGTAATTTCAAATCAATACCTTTTTCTGCCAAACTTGCCACCAAAGGCTTGACCATAATTTTCACTACTTCCTGCATATGGTCGTTCGATAGACTATGGAAGACAACCTTTTCATCAATACGGTTGATAAACTCTGGTCGATAAGCCTTTTTCAACTCTTCGAACATTCGTTTTTCCATATTTTCCTGGTCGAAACGGATATCCTTAGCACCAAAACCAACAGTCTTATCATCCCGAAGGGCTGTCGCACCAAGGTTTGAAGTCATGATAATAATGGTATTTGAAAAATCAACCTTGCGTCCCTTGCTATCTGTCAAGACACCGTCATCCAAGACCTGCAAGAGAACATTAAAGATGTCTGGGTGGGCCTTCTCTACCTCGTCAAAAAGGAGAACGGAATATGGTTTGTTGCGAACCTTCTCGGTCAACTCCCCACCTTCTTCATAACCTACATAGCCCGGAGGAGCTCCATTGAGACGGCTGGCTGCAAATTTCTCCATATACTCACTCATATCAAAGCGAATAAGAGCTGATTCGTCGTCAAAAAGAACTTCTGCCAGAGCTTTAGCCAATTCGGTCTTACCGACACCTGTCGGTCCTAGGAACATAAAGGATCCAATTGGACGTTTGTGACTGCGAATACCAGACTGATTACGACGAATAGCACGGCTGATGCTAGAGACAGCTTGATCTTGCCCGATAACCCGTTTATGGAGTTCTGCTTCAAGATTTAGATACTTCTTAGCGTCCGTTTGAGTCAGTTTTTGGACTGGAATTCCTGATAAACGACTCAAGGTAGTCAAAATATCAGACTCTGTCACCAAGTCTTTGTAGACTGGGACTTCCTCTTCTTTTGCGATTAGCTGGGCCGCCTGTTTCCACTTACCATCCATCAAGGCCTTATCAGCCGCTGTCAAGCCTGATTGATCCTCTTTAGCATGTTTGGTCTTGTTCTGAACTGTCGCTGCAGCTTCATCTAGAAGGTCAATAGCAGAATCAGGTAGATGACGACTAGTTAAATAGCGATGAGCCATCTTAACAGCCGTTTCAACAGCCGCATCTGTGATTTGCACACGGTGATGTTTCTCATAGGTTGCTTTCAAACCTTGCAAGATAGTCATACTATCTGCCACACTTGGTTCTTCAATCGTCACCTTAGCAAAACGACGAGAAAGGGCCGCATCTTTTTCGATATGTTTTTGGTATTCTTCCTGAGTAGTTGCACCAACTGTTCGCAAAGTTCCACGAGCTAAGGCTGGTTTCAAGATATTTGCCGCATCCAGTGTCGAATCAATCCCACTACCTGAACCCATAATGGTGTGGAGTTCATCGATAAAGAGAATCACTTGTCCATCTTCTTCAATATCCTTAATGATATTGTTCATACGCTCTTCAAAATCCCCACGGAAACGTGTACCTGCAACAACATTCATCAAATCAAGCTCTAACACGCGCATCTTAGCCATTTCTGCCGGTACATCACCACTAGCAATACGCTGGGCGAGCCCAAGCGCTAAGGCTGTTTTTCCGACACCAGCATCTCCAACCAAGACAGGATTGTTCTTGGTCTTACGGCTTAAGATCTGAATCATACGTGAGATTTCCTTGTCACGGCCGATGACTGGCTCTAACCTACCAGAGCGAGCCTGATCTGTCAAATCATGAGTATAATCTTCCAATCCACCGCTTGGAGTCTGTGGCATACCCATCATATTAGCCATGGAATTTTGCTTGTCAGCCACTGTACGATGACGTTGACGTAAAGCCTTAAGATCATCTCTAGACCAACCTGCACGATCTTCTAGATTACGACGAAGGGCAGCAATCTTGACCTGCTCCTTCTTATCCTCATAAGAAAAGCCCGCTCTCTCCAAGATTCGAGTCGCTAAAGCATTCCCATCATGCAAAATCGCATAAAGAACATGCTCGGTCCCCAAAATCTTTGCATGTACCACTGAGGCTACATACTCAGCTTCTGCAAATAGAACATCTAAACGATGAGAAAAAGGCAATTCCTTATATCGTTCAACTGGACTATAAACCATTTCGGTTAGCTCTGAGGCAACCTCTTCCAAACGATCAATCTCATAGGGATAATCATTTAAAGTTGCACCTGCCACACTATAGCCATGATTTGCCATAGCAATTAACAAATGCCATGACTCCAGATAATCAGCTCCAAAGTGACTAGCAACCATATAGGCACTCTCGATACATTCATTCAATGCTTTTGAATAGTTCATCTTACTTCCCTTTTCTATCTACCTCTTGTATGACCTGTCGCAGCATGTTTGCTCGAAGGACTGGAGCTTCTTCTCCTAAAACGCGATCCAAAGCTACTGATAGCAGTAAATTCATCTCCTGCTTGGTCAACAAATCTTGTTCAAACAAGAGTTGTAGAATGTCTTCATAAATTTCTTGACTAATCTGCTCACCAATCGAGTATAGCAACTCGCGAAGCATTTCATGGTGACTCGAAAACTCAATCCGGCCAATACGAATATAGCCTCCGCCACCACGCTTACTCTCAACTAGATAGCCTCTACTTTCTGTGAAACGTGTTTTAATAACATAGTTAATTTGGCTTGGAACAACTTGAAAAGTATCCGCCAACTGGCTTCGCTGCAATTCCACGATACCAGATTGATCTAAAATGGCCTTGATATAGGCCTCAATATGATCGGATGTATTTTTAAATCTCATAGCAAAGCCACCTCTTTCTTTTAACCTTGACTATCTTTGACTATACTATCATTTAACACTCTATAAGTCAAATTTTTAAGGTCAAAGCCTTGAAAATACGGACTTTCTATAAAAAACTAATCCATATAATCACCCTTGTTTTAAAAAGTCTATAAAAATAGTCCCTAAATGGGTTACTCAACCGGATATAAACAAGCACACCGTAAACACATGAAAACGCACAATTTATGATTTTTGACTTTACCTAAATCGTTAGACTGTTGAAAAAGAGTTGGCAAAGAATAATCTTCACCAACTCCTTATTTTTATTGATTTAAACCTAATTCTGCTAATATTTTTCGTTTATAGGCAATCTTTTGGACTTCCTTGTCCTCATCTTCAGACCAATCTAGTTTGACTTCTGAGACAATTTGTCCAGGACGATTCTTCAAGATATAGATACGATCGCTGAGATTGAGGGCCTCCTCGATACTGTGAGTAATAATCAAAGTCGTCAGTTGCAACTGCTTGTGAATCTCAAGGTACCAAGCATGAAGCTCCATCTTAGTCATCTCATCCAAGGCACTGAAAGCCTCATCCAAGAGAAAGAGTTTGTGCCCAAAAAGGTAGGTACGAAGCAAGGCCACACGTTGGCGCATCCCACCACTCAACTCATGAGGGTATTTATCCCTTATAGCCGTCAACTGAAAAGTAGCGAGTATTTCATCCGCACGAGAAATAGCTTCAACCTTATCCACCTTTTGAATCAAGAGGGGTAAAATGATATTGCCAAGAACGGTCTTGTGTTCTAAGAGCAAGTCCTTTTGCAACATATAACTCACGCGCCCCTTGGGGTTTTCCTCACCATCAAGAACGATTTGACCCGACTGAACTTCTAAAATCCCAGCAATTAGGTTGAAAAGTGTGGTCTTACCAACACCACTTGGGCCTAAAATAGAGACTACTTCACCCGAAGTGACTTTCAGATTGATATCCTCTAAAATCCTCTCAGGGCCATAGGCATAACTGACGTGTTCTAGTCTAATTTCTGTCATTATTTCACAAAATCGTTAGTGAAGCCTTTGTCAGTCAAGTCTTCTTTTAGGATACCATTTTCTTTATCCCATTTGTAGAAGGCATTCCAGCGAGCTGCATCAAATTGACCCCATTTTTCCTTGTCACTTGCATATTCTTTTGACAAGTATTTTTGAGATTCGATGACAAAGTCACGTTTTTCTTTGAGCTCAGGCGCATTCTTAATCAAGATATCTGCAGCTTCTTCTGGGTGTTCCATAGCGTATTGGTAACCTTTTTTGATAGCTTGGATAACTTTACGAGCTTCTTCTTTGTTATCTTTAAGGTAGTCGTTGTTTGCGATGATTACTGGTGAATAGTAGTCAAATTCTTTAACGTAGTCTTTCAAATACATGAAGTTAGCATCTACACCTTGAGATTTAGCAAGGATTCCATCCCATCCATAGTAGATCCATGCAGTATCAAAGACGCCATTGGCAATCGGTGTGATAGAGTTTGAGTCGTTATTTGGTACTTTTTCAACTTTTTCAAAATCTCCACCTTGAGATTCTACCAAAGTTTTCAACATAGCAAGTTCAGTTGGGTCATTCCAAGTTCCGTATTTCTTACCAACCAAGTCCTTTGGACTAGCTACATTATCAGATTTACGAGAGATAATCCCTGATGTATTGTGTTCAACAATAGCTGCAACAGCAGTGATCCCTGCTCCTTTTTCCAATTTCTTAGCCATGTAGTCTTGGAAATAAACTGCAAATGGTGCCTTGCCATTAATGACTAAGTCAGAAGAACTTTCTTCAGGTGGTAATTTCAAATCAACATCCACTCCAGCTTCTTTGAAATAACCTTTTTCCTTAGCCACATAAAGACCTGTGTGGTTGGTATTTGGCGTCCAGTCTAGGATAAAGTCAATCTTCTTAAGTTCTGCTTCCTTATTATCCTTAGAAGCAGTTCCTTGACCACAGGCCACAAGCACAACAGCTACAAGAGCTGTTAAAACAGTTAAAAACACTTTCCATGTTTTTTTCATTTCAATTTCCTCTTTTCTTTTTCAGAAACATCCTTTTTCTTATGAACGTTTCCATTTAATAACATATTTTTCACTAATATCGACAAATTTCATACCCAAAAGGCTGATAATCGATACCAGAATGATAATAGCGAACATGGTATCATACTGAAACAGTTTCTTGGACTGAATCATGTAGACACCAAGTCCTTCAAAGCCTCCCAACCACTCAGATACCACTGTTGTGATAAAGGCGTAGGAAACACTAACTCTTAGACCTGCATAAAAGTAGGGCAGGCTGACAGGGATTTTAAAATGCCACAGGATTTGCCAAGATTTGGCTCGCATCAAACTAAACAAGGTCAGCATATCCTTGTCACAATGCCTAAAACCGTCCAAAATGCTGACGATGATGGGAAAGGTTGTCGTTAAGATAATCAAGACAATCTTGGGCAAAATCCCATAACCGAGCCACAAGACCAGAATAGGAGCTATGGCAATAGTCGGGATAGTCTGAACGACCACCATCATAGGGTAAATCAAGTCATTGAGCCAAGTCAAACTGTCCATAAGCACAGCCATGAGACAGGCAATCAAGACTCCCAGAACCAACCCCAGTAAAGCCACTCTCAAGGTGGCCCAGCTATGGTGCCAGAGAAATTCTCTATCACGAACAAAGGCCTGGAGAATTTCAAGAGGTGTCGGCAGGATAAACTTGGGGAGCAGTTTAAGAAAACCTGCTAACTGCCAGATTGACAAGACTCCGAGAAAGCCCATTAGACTAATGTGTCGTCTCAGTATACTTTTCAAGTTTCTCATCGATGCTTAAAATCTCTCCTACATTTATTTTCACATTGGCAAAAACATTGTCTGCCTCCTGCCCTGCCACTTCAAGCGCTTCTTTGAGAATACGCATGAGTTCATCAAATTCCCCTTCCAAGACTGTTTCAAATGGTGTTACCACCATAGTCACTCCTTGAGCTTGCAGATAAGCAATGACTTGATCAATAACCTCTATCCGGTCAATCCCCTGAGATAAGGGTAAAACTTGCAAGGCAATGCTTGCTTTCATAAGAACCTCCTCCTCTCAGTTCTTCTTTTGCCAAAAAGAAAAACCTTTCCCATATATGGAAAAGGTGTAAGATGTGACGAAGTATCCTTACCTACGCTGGCATTACCCAGATCAGATGCGGTCGAAGTTTAACACTTCCTCTCAGACTGTACACAGACTCCCATATATTATATAGACATATGATATCGCATAATAGGAAAGATGTCAAGGAAACTGCTTACAGAAAATTGTGAAAAAATTTTCTTAATAGTTCATACTGACTTATCTCATCATTCACAATAAAAAAATACGGAATGTGTTAGCAAAATAAAGAAGAGCTAGATTATAAATAATTTAATAAAAAGAGAAGGAAACGTTTCCCTCTCTTTTATGTTTTTAATGACTTAGTTTTTACGTTTGGCAAATGGAAGGGCACCGAGTACTAATCCAAGGAATCCTACTGATGCCAATGCAGCATTTTCTTTAGTACCAGTATTTGGAAGTCCTTTTTTAACTTCTGTTTTTGTAGCTGGTGCTTGGTAAGTCTGATCTTGCTTAGTTCCTGCTGTTGTCAGTTTATAGTCTGGAACATTATTTACGGCTGGTGCGCCTGTTTCTCCATATACTGGAACATT
>NZ_AJMM01000002.1 GCF_000259505.1 Streptococcus sp. SK643 | reverse complement strand
CTACATATATATAAACTATCTCTGCTTTATTTTCTACATACTCGAGTGATAAAGAAATCATATCAGATTGAATTTCCATTAATTGATCTTCAAATATCATTTACTTCCCTCTACTAATATTTTTTATACGATGTGTATAAGTTTGTCCGTCAATTGTATAATTTATCCTAAATGTCTTCGGTCGTGCAGAATTCTCTACATACTCAATTTTGACATGAACTTCAACTTTCTTATTCGTTTTAATTGCTTCTGACCTGTCTCATTCGAGCGATCCTTCAGCCAGGCTTAGATGGGTTGATGATGTGCCAGAATTCCTTATATGCTAAGCTTAGTAATCGTATTCTGCAATACCAATAAACTCTAATGTCCCAGAACCATTGTTACTTACTTTTAATCCTTCTTTAGAATAATCAAAATCATAAATCAAAACAATTGTATTATAGGTTGATGATATTTTAGGAAACTTCATAATAATCTCTTCATCGTATGAGAAACCTTCAAGCAAAACATCAATATTATTTTCAGAAACATCAACCCAATCTTTTTCAACTAAATCTCTATCGTAGTACGACAAATGAAAGTCTGTCTCAAATTCTGAAGAAACGCTATTCCCATCCTCTTTATATGTAATTTTGAAGTATTCTTGAAATTCTTCTTGACTGGCAAAATTACCGAGCCATAACGATACTTTTTGTTTCATTTTTAATACCTTCTCAATCCTTCTAGTAAATTTAAAATTCCATTTTTCATTCTTCGACTTGCCCATTCATTTAAGAGGAATCAATATCTATTCTTCAATCTCCAAATTCATTTTCTTCGTCATCCAAGACTACTTCCCCTGAACTTTCCCATTCTTCTTTTGTTATTTCACCACTTTGATACATGAAGTTTTTATTCAATTCAACTAAAATATCATCAAAGTCATCAAAACAATCGATTATTCCCCTAATTCCAGTTAATAGATTATAGAAAGCAATAGTGTAATCTGAATTCTCTGAAGAGGAAATTGTAGTAATGTCCATCTTGTTAAACAATCTTAATCCTTCATAAAAACGATCTTCATATTTTTTTAGAAAGATATTTATCGTATTGTCTATATCTCTGATACTTTCTTCTCTAAGTAGCACACCTTTATTATTCTCATTAAGAATAGTCAATCGTTTCATTACATCTTTTAACTCAGAACTAATCATTTTAATCTCCTCCCAGAAGCTAAATTAAATTTTTACTATTAGAAATTCCATCAAGATTAAGAACATCCTTTACTTTACCTCTTTTATTGAATACCTCAAAATAATCTTTATGCCGACCATCTAAGAACAACTTATCTCCCTTTTTCAAAATATCATCTAAACCACAGGACTACGATTTAAATCATAAATATCTATTTGTTTTTTTTCAAATAACATTTCTAATTTTTGATACCCATTCTCAACAAAAAAATGGTACTCCGACTCAGAAATCGGAACTGCAAACAACCAAGTAACATATTCATGCTCAAATTCCAAATCGTGCAACTCCCATAAAAATGGGATAGTCAATAACATGTGCTTCATATTAAAATCTAGATAATAATTATCTATTGCATTTAGAAATACAGTCCCTGGCATACAAGGAGATAATCCATCCATCACTTTAAAAGCACAGTCACTTATTATATTTAGAAACAAATCATTCCTACTATCTGTTGAACCAATAATTTCTGCTCTTAAAGATTTATCATCTATCTTTTTGTTCAAAGTGTAGTCTGATAACCCAACAGTGGAGTAAGAAGATACGTGTTCAATTGGAGAATCATCAACACAAAATATGTCAATTTCTTTTCCAGATTCATCTTTAAATGCATATACTCTTGGAATACCGCCAACATCATCTAAAAGCTTTCTAGCTATCTCTTTTTTATCATATTCCATAGTACGTTCCTTTCTTCAAAATCATGAACCAAAATAAAAATCCGTCTTATCTTCACAAATATGACTTCTATTAGATTCTGGTAGCTCTGGTCTATAGTTATTAGGATTATTATATTCATCTAAAAATTGTTTACGAGTTATTTTTCTATCATCCGCACTTTGTTGGTGTTTTCTAAATTCATGTCCCGGTTTATGTCCCATATCCCAAGGCTCCTCAATATCCATTACCTTTTTAGTAATAGGATTTTTGACAACACCTTGTTCATCCTTAGCTTTATCCCAGACAGTTTCCTTTGCATTCTTCCTATAACCTGATGGACGCTTGTAAAGTTTTTTCTCTAAACAGGAGTGTATCTTTCACTCCTTGACGGTAAAATCATCTAACGCTTTATAGGATATCAAAAATAAAGTGTAGGATCTAACTTTTATTTCATCTCTATGAA
Organism: Streptococcus sp. SK643; assembly: GCF_000259505.1. GTDB lineage: Bacteria > Bacillota > Bacilli > Lactobacillales > Streptococcaceae > Streptococcus. The sequence continues at coordinate 3,618 of NZ_AJMM01000002.1, read as the reverse complement.
GGTAGATGTAAGATTTCAATTTATTAAATAGCTCATTATAAAAAGTTTTTTCAATAAATAACTCAAGGAATTTATCACCCATAAATAGGACTCCTGCATTATATTTTGTGCATTACTCTTAACATATACTCAAAAGCATGATTCCGTAACCAAATACTAGCTATTTGCAATATCATCTTCAGAATATAGCATTCCTAAAAAATCTTCAAATGTTTCTGAAATAAACTCTACACTAGGATGCCATTCGTATGAATCCTCGCGCTTCCAATAACATACCTTAGGGTTCTGGGGCCCTTCTCTATAATCTAAACATATAAAATCACCACCGAACACTGTTGCTACTGGTAATAGTTCTACACCAACAGAATCTAGATCCACACTTAAAATTTCTAGTATTGGACTCCATATAGCATCAATATCGTACATTCCTAGGGAATTCTCTTCAAAATCATCTAAAATACAAAGGAATCTTTCTATAACATACTCTTTATCATCACTGATTTTAAAAAGATTCTTTTTAGGAATTATCCCATTATATCTGATTATGAATTCCTTAAAGGAACTCGGTAAATCAATGCACCATTCTTCCTCTTTTTCCTTAACTAATTCAATACTAGGCAAAGGGAGGATTACCGTTCTAATATCTTCCACTTTCTAATTTTTCCTTTCTTTTTATATTTAGAATGAATACCACATTCAATATATATTAGCAGCGCTATACAAGAACTACATACACCTCATAAAAAATCAATCAAGACAATACTACTATACATAACTAATCTAAAATTTCAGATATTTTTACCTCTTTTTCCTCATTTAAATCATAGAAACCAACATGAACCCCCTCCTCGTATAGCCACGCTAAATTCGTCCCATACTTCGCTTCAAAAATTTCTTCCATCACGGGTGCAATAGAAAACATGGTTTTTGCTGATACAATTTCAAAATTTTGGGGATTATTTACGTATTCCTCATCATCGGAACTAGAATAAATGGTCCATCCATTTAATTGTAACAGTCGAGATTTTTCTCTGTAAGTATACGCAATAGGTAATCCATTTTTTACATTCCTTGATAGAACAAATCCTCCATAATTATCACTTACTTTCATTTTCATACTTCTCCAAAATATTTAAAAAATCATTTCTCCAAGATAACTCTTTAGCGTAGTCTAACGCAGATTTACCCGCATCATTTTTTAGAGTATAATCTGCATTATGTTTTAGCAATAATTCATAAATAGGATATGCATCATGCGTTGTTAATTTTAAAACAGTTAAAGAATAAATTAATGCTACTGATCCATATTTATCAATTGCATTAATATTTATACCCGCTTCAATTAACTTATCTATTACATTTACTGCGTACTCTACATTCGGTCTCCAATTTGCTTTAAATTGAAAAAAATTATGTAGTGCTGTCCTACCATCTCTATCCTGATAGTTTATGTCTATACCTCTATCAAGCAAGAAGTTAATTATCTTAATTCGGTCATCAATTTTATCACTATTAGTGAGGACAACCGATAAAAGATTCAATTGTTCCTTATTTACCTGATTTATACTACCGCTATATAAATCTTTCAGTAATTTAAAATCGCCTACCTGTGCAGCTTCAAATATTGCTTTTGATTCCATATTACCCATCTCCTTACTCATACTTATGACTTCTATTTGCTGAAGGTGTTTCTAATCTAAAATTATTAGGCAGATTCCGTATGCCTTCAACAACATCTCCCCACCAGGAACCAATCTCATTCGAGCGGTCCTTCAACCAGGCTTAGATGGGGCGATGACGGCGATAAAACTCCTAAGTTATTATTTTATTTATAATCTACACTTGTAATGAAATTTAAATAATCTGAGAATTTTACAGAGCCATCATAAGCATAGTTATAGATTAGTACAACTGTATTGCCTTTATTTATAGTCAGACTCTCTAATGCGTTCAATTCACACAACAACTGTTCCTCATAGGAGGCAGTGCGCAAAATAATAGATATATCGTTTGTTTCATTTGGCAAAACTGCTTTTTCAATTAAATCTTCATCTATATCATTAATGTCTATCTTAAAATCGTTGAAAAAATCAGAAACAACGATCTCTCCCTCATCATCATAAGTTAGATCAATATAATTTTCTAACTCAGTTAAATTTTTGAAATTACCTATCCAAATAGATACCGTATTGTCTGTTTCCATTTTATTAAATCCTTTCTATCCTGAATATGGAGAATGAGGAACGTCTGCTTATCTACCCATCTTATTGGGACAAACAGCGTCAATTTCTCCATATCTGAAAGAAGTTTCGACCTATTCTCTTCTTTTCGTTTCGATGAAAAATGTTGTAAACTATCTTTTATGTTTATTCTTTTTCAATTCCTTATCTAAATCTTGAAGTAAGTAAATGAGCTCACTTTGATAATGCGTGGTCTCATCTGCAAACATTCTAACTAAACTTTTTAGATTTATGTTTTTTGTTACTTCTCCACTTTCTATAATTTCATTTGCTAATTGATAAATACTTTGAATTGAGCCTGTAACACTTTTTTGTTTTGGGTACTCTTCTTCAATAATAAAAATAATTTTTTCAGCAATTCGCTTTAAACTACTTGTCATATCTCTTTTTCTCCCTCAAATATTAATAATCCATCAATTAGGAACTATTCTAAAATCCGAAATCCATTCTAATGGTCAGTCTTAACGAGTAGTCCTGCCCCCTCAGCTAAGCTTTTCTGGATTTCCTCTGGTAATAGCTCCAAATCTAGCTCAACAATAGAACCTAAAGGATAAATAGGACTGTAGACACTGTCCACAATCCCCATAAAACCCTGTAAATCAGTGATGGAAAATAGTTGATCTAGTTGATTGTAATGAATCTGAGCTTCCTGATTCTCATAACTATATGATAATGGAGTAGAAACTAAGTTTAAAGCGCTTGACTACTTGTAAATTCATTAGCTTATCTTCAAATATTATTTTCTACTTTCACCGTATCATACCAGTTATTGAATAATTCTAATTCTGAAGTATCATCTGAAATAGGTGAATAACTATATTTGGATTTGAGACTATTGCTGCTCTTATTATAAATAATTTTGATTTCGGTAGGTACTTCTTTTTTATTATTCTCAAACAAAATCTCGATTTTTTCTAAATCATCAATTCCTAATTCTAGAAATTGTATCTGTCTATCACGTGAATCATCTATTTTTTCATTTTCATTCAAAAAATCATTAATCTGATTAAGTTTAATTATCTCCCCATTTTTCTTAAAAAATAAATTGAAAAAATAACTACCTTCTTCCATATAACCATACAAATAAATTTCATCAATTTGACTATTCGAATATTCTAATCCTAAAGACACCAAATCAGATTGAATTTCCATTAATAAATCTTCAAATATCATTTACTTCACTCCATATTACTTTTTGTCAAATCATGTATTACCTTATATTTATGATAATCTTGATATCCTCAGTACGCATAAAGGCAATCGAGACTTGTTGATGGAAGAGCTCGATAAAATTCAAATCAAATTTCACTGCGTTGCTTTTCTAATTTTATCATTATGGTTTGTCCCACAAAGGAGAAGGATATTCTGGTTCCTCGTT
>NZ_AJMM01000001.1 GCF_000259505.1 Streptococcus sp. SK643 | reverse complement strand
TGCGCTTGTGCTTGCTGAAGCTGATGCACTTGTGCTTGCTGAGGCCGACGCACGTGTGCTTGCTGAAGCTGACGCGCTTGTCGATGCTGAGGCCGACGCGCTTGTTGATGCAGACTGGCTCGCACGTGTGCTTGCTGAAGCTGACGCCGATGTGCTTGCTGATTGACTGGCACTTGTCGATGCCGATGCCGACGCGCTTGTGCTTGCTGACACTGATGCACGGTAATCTGAATCTGATATATTTGGCGTTACCGTATTTACCGTTCCATCTTTATAAGTGATGGTCACTGTTCCATTTTCTGCAATAGAATAACTGCTGATACGGTTGGCAGTCTCTGGATTTGCTGCTTTCACAGCCGCCAAGATTTTATCTTTCTCACGCTGGTTCAGAGCGTTAGGATGTTCAACTTGGAAAACTTCTGACGGCTTAACACCAGGGAATCTTTCATTCAATTTACCTTGAGCAACAACTACTGTCGGAGTGCGTGCTTCGTTATCAGACAAGTCTACAACTTTGGTCCCAAGATTCCATTTATTTGTATCAGCATATTTCTGATTAGGATTATAAGTCGCTGTATACTCTAAAGTAGCTGGAGCATTCGTCGGTGTATTCTTGAATCCTGGCGCACCATCATTCGAAGAATATCCATTTTGGAATATTCTAGTTTTATCAGAAATACCATCATAAAGCTTCAGTTCTTTGATTTTGCCACTATTATCTGAACCTTTTAAGACAACTTTAACTTCATCTCCTGCAAAAATCTCGTATCCACTCGTACCAGGACGGACATTATTTTTCGGAGAAAGTTTTTCCCACTTACCATTATTCTTGACATAGATTTCAAATTCAGGATTTGGATTTACATTTTCTTTAGTAATGGTCTTAGTAGTTGTGGCAGAAGTAAGGGTCTCTGTTCTTCCAGAAGTCGTTACAACTTTCTCTTGTTTAACCGTTACATTTCCTGTAGGTAAGAGTCCATTATTGGCATCCGTAACGCCTTTCAAATCAGACGGTTCAAATGTCAGACTTGTTCCTGTTGCTTGTTTTTTAACTGTTTGACCTGCAATCGTTAAAGTGACGGTTGCTCCTGGAGTTACGTTATTTACCACAATCGAACGATTTGGCAAACCACCTTTTTCAGTAACTGAATCAGATGCAATTTCAGGCGCTTGTGGATTTACTTTCACAGTAACAGGGACATTCTGTTTAACTCTGACACCTGTTGAATCTGCAGGCAGTTCTACTTCTACTTCCTTAGTAAAGACTCCTACCTCAGTGAGTGACGGAGCGCCACCAACCCAATTGAAATTAGTATTTGCCGCGTTAAAAGTTGGACTTCCCGATACTTTTGTAACTGCTTCTTTAGGATTTGCTACAGCTTGTTTATAAGCCGGATCATCTGTCTTATTTTCAGTAAAGACATAAGAACGATTTGATTCAAACTTATAGACATCATGAACAACATCAACTGTATGACTTAGTTTATTAGAGTCATTTTCCCCCATACGACCTACCGGATAGGTAAAGGTCACTTGGTAGGTATTTCTTCCTGCCTCATTTGTATTGATAGGTGAGTCAGAAACTACTTGACCATTTTTACTCCAAGCTTGGTTTGCACCACTTGGATATCCAGCAGTTCCCTCTTTATCAACATAATTATGCCAAACTGTTCCCTTATGAGGTGGTGTTCCTTGAATATCATTTACTGGACCTTTAGGCTTAATTGTCGCCAGAACTTCATAATCTACAGTAACATCTTCGCTGCCACCATTAGGATATTCGATATGGGCAATAGCTTGTTTAGAGCCTGTCTCTGACGTACTAATTCCTGCCCCTTGTTTCCAAGTGATATTTGTTCCAGTAGGGAATTCTTTACCGTTAGCACGCTGGATAAAGTTACTTGCAGTTTCCAAGTCGCTCGCCTGTTCACCAATATAGGTATAAACTTTAGGAACTTTGGCAATTGGATTGTATTTTTCTAAGGTAGCATTGATAGTACTTGTGGTACCATCACGATAGGTCACTGTGATCGTACCATTTGTTGAGACTTCTATTTTAGCTCTAGTGCCTGGGAAGGTTAAAACGGTACCATTTGCGTCCGAAGTTACTTGTGGGGTTATTCCTCTTTTAGCAAGGTCTTGATTAGATAGTAAATTACGGTTATTTGCTGGATTATTAATAAAGTTATTATAAACTTCTGCAATTTCTTGCGGTGTTAAATGCTCCAAATCCTTAACTTGAACAACATCTCCACTTTGAACATCATGACGCTCGTTGAATCCCTTGATAGTATAGGTAAGAGTAGCCTCAGAGGATTTATTTCCCCAATCAACTGCACCAATACTATAGCTATAGGTTTTTCCTACTTCAGCGGATGCCTCACCGTTACCTACAGTACCCGATATACCCGTTCCAATATCTTTAATTTCCTTTGTTTGATTTAACCATGGGCTTCCAGTACTAGGAACGTAAGGATTATATCTCGGATTAGGTCGATTTATTTCTTGACCCATCAATTGTCCGCCATAAGTGACTCCAGGAATAGCATCCTGCTTGATAATTCCATATTGGCGGATACTAGCTCCATTTTTTAAAATAGGAAGATTATGAACGAAATAATCATCATTATAAACATCAAAATGAGTTCCATTATTATTCTGGATAATTGGACCTGATTTACTCACAGAAGGTGGGGGTGTCGGTTTTGATGCAGTATACCCTGTTGCAACACTTCCATGTTGTACAGTTGAAGCATTCCCTGGGGTATTTTTCCCGATTGGGGCTGAGCTGACCTGCACCTGCATATCAGCCTCTGCAGTCGGCACATTGTTATCGTATTTAACTCTGACTTCAATCCTACCACTTAAGTTTCTATTTTGTCCATGTCTGTAATTATAAACAATTTCGGAACCCTGAGTGTAGGTTTTCTCCATAGAGTTGCCATTAAATGTTGCACTTTGGACATGACCTCCTCGGCCGACATTTATCTTAACACCAACATTGTGCAAAGCACTACTCGCCTGAACATTCATGGTGTACGTTGCGATACCAGTAGCCTTATCAAAAGTAGCACCTGGACTACTTACCTCCATACGCCCGTCATTCTGAGAAGGAGCCCAACTTGCACGAAGGGAAGCATCGCGCAACATGGCTTGACCATTACGGGCATCACGCGCACCTGATTGCGCTCTCAAAACAGCATTGACAATAGAATTACGAGCTTGAGTCGCTTTTTGCACCACTGCTGTCAAATCACTAGTTGGATCAGCCAAGGCTTTTTCAATGTCAGTTACCGCAGAGTTGACCTTAGTGATAGCAGAGTCAGTATTTGGTAACCCAACAGCTTTAGCTAGATACTCACCCATCTCAGCTGAAAGTTTTGTCAACTTCTTACGATTTTCATCATTTTGTTTAGCAGAAACTTCGGAAGTCGCAATAGCTCCAGCGGTCACACCGACTAAGCTGGTTACATCAGATCCTGATGTAACCAAATTCGACTCAATGCCAGCAGGTTTTAAAATAGAAAAATCAAGTTTACTTGCTTGTGATTCCTTAAAGTCAGATGATTTCTTCTCAGTTTGAGAGTTGGCAGTTGTTTCTTCATTCGAAACACTAGTAGAGTTTGATGTACTACTTGTTTGACTAGCAGAGTTTTTCTTATCCGATGAATTACTTAGAGAATTCGTAGATGAATGACTAGTTGATGAGCTACCCGATACACTGGTACTTGCTGAAGTTGAAGCGCTAGTACTTGCTGAAGCCGATGCGCTAGTGCTTGCTGAGGCCGATGCGCTAGTGCTTGCTGAAGCCGATGCGCTGGTACTTGCTGAAGTGCTTAGAGAGGTGCTAGTTGAAGAACTAATAGAAATAGAGTCTGAGACTGAAGCACTTTCACTCACAGAACGAGATAAGCTACTAGAGTTTTCAGAATTGCTAGTAGATGTCGTACCCAAAACTACCGTATCATTGGTAACCAACAAATCTGGATTTTCTAGAGTCTTCTCAACAGCTACCGTATCATTGGCAAAAACCTTTGTTTGAGTTGCGGCAGTTCCACCTAAAACAGCCCCCGTGGCAGCAAGTCCCTTTATAATATCTAGACCTGTAATAGAAGGATTGACCTTATCTTCTACTACTTCCGTCATAACTTGGCTAGTATCAACCCCACCTCGTAAGACTCTAAACAAACCAAAAAGAGAGGTTGAAGCACGCAACCAGTGTTTTCCTGATTTAATTAATTTGAACCGAGTCACACGGTCTGTCTCTCTATATTCCCCATTCTGACGTCTAAAAAACATGTTTTACCCTTTCGTTACATACCAAAAGTGGACAATCCACCTTATTTTAATCATACTCTTACAGTATACCCCAAGTGCAAACGCTAGTCAAGACATTTGATATATTTTTCATATAATATTATCGTTCAAATATTTTGAAACATCGACCATTTATAAGCTCTCTATCAATATCTAATAGCTAGGTATAAAAAGTCTCAAAAAACTTTTTAAAATATATATAACTAAATTTATTTTAGTTGTAAAAAGTATATAACATTCGGATTTTCAATATATTATATAAACAAAATATAAAAAATTGACTATTCATGTTTCATTGATTATTCATAATCTAATGCAAAAATACTATCTAGGTAGATCTTATGACAATAGATTTTCATAAAAAATCGTTCGAAATAAATCGATTCTCCTCTGCCACTCCTATCAAAAATGCCCACGATTAGGTGATAATCGTAGACATTCTATTGATCTTTTTCTAGATAGCTAGGCTATTTTTCAATTTATTCAGTTAGTAAGGCAGTTAGCTAGGCTACTTCCTTTCTGTTACGACGGAAAAATCCACGAATCTATAATATTCGTGGACTTTTCCTAGTGAAGCGTTTAGGTAAACCGATTTTTACACCACGACACGGAGTTTGGCAAACCGATTCCATTTGCCAAACGTAGTTAGTAAGGCAGTTAGCTAGACTGCTCACTACCAGTTACGACGTAAAGTTTTACGAATCGATATTATTCGTAAAACTTTACTAGTGGAGCGCCTAGCCAAGTTCCATAGAAACTTGGCGTTAGTTACTTAGATTGTTACACAATCAAGTAACTTTGGCGATCTACATCTTCTCTTCCAACTCTACGTCTGGATACTTGTCCGCAAACCAGCGAAGGGCAAAGTCATTTTCAAAGAGGAAGACTGGTTGGTCAAAGCGGTCTTTGGCCAAGATATTTCGACTCGACGACATGCGTTCATCTAAGTCCTCTGGCTTAATCCAACGAACGGTCTTTTTACCCATTGGGCTCATGACAACTTCTGCATTGTACTCACCTTCCATACGGTGCTTAAAGACTTCAAACTGAAGTTGACCGACTGCTCCTAGCATGTACTCACCTGTTTGGTAATTCTTGTAAAGCTGGATGGCTCCTTCTTGTACCAATTGCTCAATTCCCTTGTGGAAGGATTTCTGCTTCATGACATTCTTAGCAGATACTTTCATGAAAATCTCAGGCGTAAAGGTTGGTAGGGGTTCGAATTCAAACTTGTTTTTTCCAACTGTCAAAGTGTCCCCAACCTGATAAGTACCTGTATCGTAAACCCCGATAATATCTCCAGCTACTGCATTGGTCACATTCTCACGACTCTCTGCCATAAACTGGGTAACATTAGACAGTTTAGCACCCTTACCAGTACGAGGCAGGTTGACACTCATACCGCGCTCAAATTCGCCTGATACGATACGGACAAAGGCGATACGGTCACGGTGACGAGGATCCATGTTGGCTTGGATTTTAAAGACAAATCCTGAGAAATCCTTGTCATAAGGATCCACAATTTCACCGTCTGTTTTCTTGTGACCATGTGGTTCTGGAGCAAACTTAAGGAAGGTTTCAAGGAAGGTCTGCACACCAAAGTTTGTAAGGGCTGACCCAAAGAAGACAGGTGTCAAATCACCTGCAAGGATTGCTTCCTCTGAAAACTCATTTCCAGCTTCATTTAAAAGTTCAATATCATCCTTGACTTGCTCGTAGAAAGGATTGCTTCCAAAAAGCTTATCTCCATCTTCTAAGCTAGCAAAACGCTCATCCCCTTTATAGAGTTCCAAGCGTTGGTTATAAAGGTCATATAAACCCTCAAAAGCTTTCCCCATCCCGATAGGCCAGTTCATAGGATAGCTAGCAATACCCAAGACTTCTTCCAACTCTTGCAAGAGGTCTAGTGGTTCACGACCGTCACGGTCAAGCTTGTTCATAAAGGTAAAGACTGGAATACCACGGTGTTTCACAACCTCAAACAATTTCTTGGTTTGGGCCTCAATACCTTTGGCAGAGTCCACGACCATAACAGCAGCATCTACCGCCATCAAGGTACGATAGGTATCTTCTGAGAAGTCCTCGTGCCCTGGGGTATCTAGGATATTGACTCGTTTGCCGTCGTAGTCAAATTGCATAACAGATGAAGTAACCGAAATCCCACGTTGCTTCTCGATATCCATCCAGTCGGACTTGGCAAAAGTTCCTGTTTTCTTCCCTTTTACCGTACCGGCCTCACGAATTTCTCCCCCAAAGTAGAGCAACTGCTCAGTGATGGTCGTTTTACCCGCGTCCGGGTGGGAGATGATAGCAAAGGTACGACGTTTCTTAATTTCTTCTTGAATATTCATAAGTTCTCTTTCTTTTAAATCTATTTTTATCTGTTTTAATAGCTGAGAATGATTTTTACATTGGATTTTACCATTCCTTTCAACACTCCATTATATCGAAAATCTATAAGTTTTTCAATCCAACATCCAAGGAAACATCAGACAAGATTACAGACTCAGCTCACTCTTCATTCGCCATCTTTTCTTGAACACTATATCAAAGAGAAGCAAGGCTAAAGAAAGTATAACTGAAACAAGAAAATACTTAATCCATAATGGTGCAGTAGGAATAAAAGGAGTCTTATTTAATAAACCGTAATTCCCACCTGTTACCTGATTAACCCCAACAAGGAAGAGGTTTAAAATAAAGGTGTAGACGATTATTTTATACTTTTTCAATAAGGTTTTATCATAGTGATTCATCAGATAAACCAAGGAATTGATCAAAAGAGCATAGTGCCCAATTAAGAAGGAAAAGCTAGTAATATGCGGAAAATCGTAGGGATCAAAAACGGGATAAAGTAAGGCAAATACTGCACCGCTAGCTCCTAAAAGAGCAAAATACTGCTTGCTTTTCCATTTGTCAGGCAAGAAAACAACCGCGAACATAGCCAACCGGCAATGATAGAAAGGAAGACTGTTTGAAAACGGAATTTGAAAACCAATATACCAGCTATAGAGGGCCAATAGTTGAAGAATCTGAATCCCCTTAAAAAGCTTCACAAATCGTGGATTTTTATAATATGTCAGCGAACTGTAAATAGACAACACTAAGCTGAGAACCATAACCCCATACCAAAAAAAGGATATGGGAGGTGGAGTTGTCTGCGTTCTGGTAATCAATTGATCTAACATTTTTCTATTCTAAATCCTATTCTTTCAACTATCTAGTTTAACCATTATAGCGAATTAGCAACGATTTTTCAATTTCTATTTCTTTTCAGTTTGGCTCCCTTATTTATAGGAAAATATGGTAAAATAGAACAGACTAAAAATCATCATTTCACGAAAGGATGCAAGATGAAAATTACGCAAGAAGAGGTAACACACGTTGCCAATCTCTCAAAATTAAGATTCTCTGAAGAAGAAACTGCTGCCTTTGCGACTACCTTGTCTAAGATTGTTGACATGGTTGAATTGCTGGGCGAAGTTGACACAACTGGTGTCTCACCAACGACTACTATGGCTGACCGCAAGACTGTACTCCGCCCTGATGTGGCAGAAGAAGGAACTGACCGTGATCGCTTGTTTAAAAACGTACCTGAAAAAGACAACTACTATATCAAGGTACCAGCTATCCTAGACGATGGAGGAGATGCCTAATGACTTTTAATAACAAAACTATTGAAGACTTGCACAATCTCCTTGTTTCTAAGGAAATTTCTGCGACTGAATTAACCCAAGCAACACTTGAAGATATCAAATCTCGCGAGACAGCTATCAACGCTTTTGTTACCATCGCTGAGGAGAAGGCTCTTGCTCAAGCCAAAGTCATTGATGAGGCAGGGATTGACGCTGATAATATCCTTTCAGGAATCCCACTTGCAGTTAAGGATAACATTTCTACAGATGGTATCCTCACAACTGCAGCCTCAAAAATGCTCTACAACTATGAGCCAATCTTTGATGCAACAGCCGTTGCTAATGCCAAAGCCAAGGGTATGATTGTCGTCGGAAAGACCAACATGGACGAATTTGCCATGGGTGGTTCAGGTGAAACTTCACACTACGGAGCAACTAAAAACGCTTGGGACCACAGCAAGGTTCCTGGTGGCTCGTCTAGTGGTTCTGCCGCAGCTGTAGCGTCAGGCCAAGTCCGCTTGTCACTTGGTTCTGATACTGGTGGCTCTATCCGCCAACCTGCTGCCTTCAATGGGATTGTTGGTCTCAAACCAACCTACGGAACAGTTTCACGTTTCGGTCTCATTGCCTTTGGTAGTTCATTAGACCAGATTGGACCTTTTGCACCAACGGTTAAGGAAAATGCCCTCTTACTCAATGCGATTGCCAGCGAAGATGCCAAAGACTCTACTTCTGCTCCCGTCCGCATTGCCGACTTTACTTCAAAAATCGGACAAGACATCAAGGGCATGAAAATCGCTTTGCCTAAGGAATACCTTGGAGAAGGGATTGATCCAGAGGTTAAAGAAACTATCCTTAATGCCGCTAAACACTTTGAAAAACTGGGTGCTAAAGTTGAAGAAGTCAGCCTTCCTCACTCTAAATACGGTGTTGCCGTTTACTACATCATCGCTTCATCTGAAGCTTCATCAAACTTGCAACGCTTTGATGGTATCCGTTACGGCTACCGCGCAGAGGATGCGACCAACCTTGATGAAATCTATGTAAACAGCCGTAGCCAAGGTTTCGGTGAAGAAGTGAAACGCCGTATCATGCTTGGTACTTTCAGCCTTTCATCAGGTTACTACGATGCCTACTACAAGAAGGCTGGACAAGTCCGTACCCTCATCATCCAAGATTTCGAAAAAGTCTTTGCAGACTATGATTTGATCTTAGGTCCAACTGCTCCAAGTGTAGCCTATGACTTAGATTCACTCAGCCATGATCCAGTTGCAATGTACCTGGCTGACCTTTTGACAATCCCTGTCAACTTAGCTGGACTTCCAGGAATTTCTATCCCTGCTGGATTTGTTCAAGGTCTTCCAGTAGGATTGCAATTAATCGGTCCTAAGTACTCTGAGGAAACCATTTACCAAGCTGCTGCTGCCTTTGAAGCAACAACAGATTACCACAAACAACAACCCGTGATTTTTGGAGGTGACAACTAATGAACTTTGAAACAGTCATCGGACTTGAAGTCCACGTAGAGCTCAACACCAATTCAAAAATCTTCTCACCTACTTCTGCCCACTTTGGAAACGACCAAAATGCCAACACTAACGTGATTGACTGGTCTTTCCCAGGAGTTCTACCAGTTCTCAATAAAGGGGTGGTCGATGCTGGTATCAAAGCTGCTCTTGCCCTAAACATGGACATCCACAAAAAAATGCACTTCGACCGCAAGAACTACTTCTACCCTGATAACCCAAAGGCATACCAAATTTCTCAGTTTGATGAACCAATCGGCTATAATGGTTGGATTGAAGTAGAGCTAGAGGACGGTACGACCAAGAAAATCGGTATCGAACGTGCTCACTTGGAAGAAGATGCAGGTAAGAACACCCATGGTACAGATGGTTACTCTTATGTTGACCTCAACCGTCAAGGTGTGCCATTGATTGAGATTGTATCTGAAGCGGACATGCGTTCACCAGAAGAAGCCTATGCTTATCTAACAGCCCTCAAGGAAGTCATCCAGTACGCTGGTATTTCTGACGTTAAGATGGAAGAAGGTTCTATGCGTGTGGATGCCAATATCTCTCTTCGTCCTTATGGTCAAGAGAAATTCGGTACCAAGACTGAGTTGAAAAACCTCAACTCCTTCTCAAATGTCCGTAAAGGGCTTGAATACGAAGTTCAACGTCAAGCTGAAATCCTACGCTCAGGTGGTCAAATCCGCCAGGAAACACGCCGTTATGATGAAGCCAACAAGGCAACCATCCTCATGCGTGTCAAGGAAGGTGCTGCAGACTACCGCTACTTCCCAGAGCCAGACTTACCCCTCTTTGAAATTTCAGACGAGTGGATTGAGGAAATGCGAACAGAGTTGCCAGAGTTTCCGAAAGAACGCCGTGCTCGCTATGTATCTGACCTTGGCTTGTCAGACTACGATGCCAGCCAGTTAACTGCAAATAAAGTCACTTCTGACTTCTTTGAGAAAGCTGTTGCCCTAGGCGGTGATGCCAAACAAGTTTCTAACTGGCTCCAAGGGGAAGTCGCTCAATTCTTGAATGCTGAAGGTAAGACACTTGAACAAATCGAATTGACACCAGAAAACTTGGTTGAAATGATTGCTATTATCGAAGATGGCACTATCTCTTCTAAAATCGCTAAGAAAGTCTTTGTCCACCTGGCTAAAAATGGTGGCGGCGCGCGTGAATACGTAGAAAAAGCAGGTATGGTTCAAATCTCAGATCCAGCTGTCTTGATTCCAATCATTCACCAGGTCTTTGCGGATAACGAAGCTGCTGTTGCCGACTTCAAGTCAGGCAAACGTAACGCAGACAAGGCTTTCACAGGATTCCTTATGAAAGCAACCAAAGGCCAAGCCAACCCACAAGTGGCCCTTAAACTACTTGCACAGGAATTAGCTAAATTAAAAGAAAACTAAACAGTACTATAAAAACCATCTAAAGTCCTATTCTCAAGGGCTGCATTAGATGGTTTTTTCTACTTTTCAAATTATGAGTTTCCTATCAACTATAGTTGCCAAAGGTCAAAAAAAGGTTTATAATTCCCAGAAAAATTTTCTTGGAAATTATAAAACCATAATTAGCGTATATCTTGTTTATAGCGATTCAATTCTGCTTGGTTAGCCCACACATAGTGACCTGGACGGATTTCTACCATAGATGGTTTATCAGTTTCATAGTCATGTTGACCTGGATCATAAACTTTTAAGACTTTCTTACGTTCCAAAATCGGATCTGGAATTGGTACTGCTGAAAGTAAGGCTTGTGTGTATGGGTGAATTGGATTATTGAACAATTCTTCCGTTTCTGCAACTTCCACAATCACACCCTTGTAGATAACCGCAATACGATCTGAGATGAAGCGAACCACAGACAAATCATGGGCGATGAAGAGATAAGTCAAACCAAGTTCTTTTTGGAATTTCTTAAGCAAGTTTAAAACTTGAGCACGAACAGAAACGTCCAAGGCTGAAATCGGTTCGTCTGCAATAACAAAATCTGGTTGCATAACTAAAGCACGGGCAATACCAATACGTTGACGTTGCCCACCTGAGAACTCATGTGGATAACGTGTCAAATGCTCAGCCAAAAGCCCAACTTCACGAATAATATTTTGTACTTTTTCTTTCCGTTCTTCTTCATCCTTAAAGAGATGGTGATTATAAAGACCTTCAGAAATAATATAATCAACAGTCGCACGTTCATTCAAACTCGCAGCAGGGTCTTGGAAAATCATCTGGATACGACGAATCAACTCAGAAGCTTGTTCACGAGACTTCTTCCCATTGATTTTTTGACCTTCAAAAATGATATCCCCATTACTAGTATCATTTAAACCAATAATAGCCCGGCCAATGGTTGTTTTTCCACTTCCAGACTCTCCAACAAGCGAGAAAGTTTCTCCCTTGTTAATAAAGAAGTTGGCATTTTTTACGGCAACAAACTTTTTACTTCCCTCACCGAAGGAAATTTCTAAATCTTTAATTTCTACTAATTTTTCAGACATTTCCTTCCTCCTAACCTTCCAGATGGGCAAATCCCATTTTATCACGAATTTTTTCATGAAGATTTGCGATGACAGCTGGTTTTTCTACTTTTGGAGCATCCTCGTGAAGAAGCCATGTTTTTGCCCAATGAGTTTCTGAAACTGAGAATTGAGGTGCTTTTTGCTCAAAATCAATCTGCATTGCATAATTAGAACGCAAGGCAAAGGCATCCCCTTTTAACTCAGTATATAGTGATGGAGGTGTTCCTGGGATAGAATACAATTCTCCTGAATCATCAGCAAGTTGAGGTAAACTAGACAAGAGGCTCCAAGTATAAGGGTGGCGAGGGTCATAGAAGACTTCCTCAACCGTTCCATACTCAACAATTTCTCCAGCATACATTACGGCTACCTTATCAGCAATACTTGCAACTACACCAAGGTCATGGGTAATGAAAATAGTTGTAAAATGGTACTCATTTTGCAAAGATTTCAACAAATCAATGATCTGTGCTTGGATAGTCACGTCCAAGGCCGTTGTTGGCTCATCACAGATCAAAACATCAGGACGACAGGCAAGGGCAATAGCAATAACGATACGTTGACGCATACCTCCAGAATATTGGAAGGGATATTCATCAAAACGTCTTTCCGCTTCTGGAATGCCAACCTTATTCATGTAATCTATCGCCAATTCTTTTGCTTCCTTGGCTGTTTTACCTTGGTGTTTTACAATAACTTCTGTAATCTGACTACCAATTGTTTTAATTGGGTCCAAACTAGTCATTGGGTCCTGGAAGATAGTCGCAATCTTAGCACCACGAATTTGTTCCCAATCTTTGTGAGAAGATAAAGCTGTCAAATCTTGACCACGGTAGTCAATACTTCCTTGGGCAATACGACCATTTTCTTCAAGCATACCTGTGAAAGTCTTTGTCAAAACAGATTTACCTGATCCTGACTCCCCAACCAATGCCAAAACTTCACCTTCAAGCAACTCGAGAGAAACTCCGCGAATAGCTGTTAAAATTTTGTCACGAACGTCAAATTCCACGACAATATCGCGAGCAGTCAAAATTACATTTTTTTCTTTTGTCATTTCTACTCCTATCTATGTGTACGTGGATCACTAGCATCCGCTAGGTTTTGACCAACTACGAAAAGGGACAAGGATACCAAAACAAGGGTTGTTAAAGGAATCCAGAATAAGTAAGCATTGGTTGTAACGTTTTGTGAATAATCAGAAATCAAACGACCCAAACTTGGCACTGTAATCGGTAATCCAAGACCGAAGAAAGACAAGAAGGCTTCGTATGAGATAAAGCTTGGAAGCATTTGTGTCATGGTTGTCACAATAACAGATACCAATTGTGGCATGATATTCTTGGCAACAATCTTCAAGGTCGGTGTTCCCAAAGTACGTGACGCCAAGTTGTATTCCAAGTCACGGTAACGAAGGATTTGCACACGAATCATGAAGGCAATCCCAATCCATGTTGTTACACTCATGGCAAAAATCAAATTCCAGAATCCAGCACCGATTGAGTAAGTCAAGACAATGACAATCAAAAGAGAGGGAATGTTTGAGATGACGTTATAAACTTCCATCATCACACGGTCAACTGATTTTGAAATTCCCCAAATACCACCGACAAAAACACCGATAACCAAGTTAATTACTGTCGCAATCACAGAAATAAGGATAGAGTTACGAGCTCCGAACCAAACACCGTCAAAGAGTGATTTACCGTTACTGTCTGTACCGAACCAATGCTCTGCATTTGGTTTGATATAACGAGCACTAAAGTCATTTACCTTGCTGACGTCATTAAAATCAAACTTAGAAAACATTGGGTAAATGAAGCTCATCAAAATGATGGCTACCAAGATTCCCAACATAACTACAGTTGATTTTTTCTTCATAAATTGTCTAAATACTGAACCCCAGTAAGAATAGGCTGGAGCATCAATAGTTTCAGAGGCAAAATCGTCACGTTTTACGAACTGAAATTTACTTTTATCAATTGTAGACATTATTTGCCTCCTTTCTCAGTCAATTTAATACGTGGGTCAATCATGGTCATCCAAATATCTCCTAAAAGAAGAGAGAAGATAGAGATACATGTAAAGATGAAGACCAAACCAACAACCATAGAGTTGTTTGATGCTTTGACAGAGTCAATCAACATTTTACCCATACCTGGGAAGGCGAAGACTGTTTCCGTCAATGTAGCACCACCGATAACCCCGATAACGGCACCAGGGATACCTGATACCAACGGTACCATAGCATTTTTAAAGATGTGTTTGTTTGAAATTTCTTTTTCAGACAAACCTTTTGCACGAGCAAAACGAACAAAGTCCTGTGATTGCAAGTCAATCATATAACGACGAATCCAGATTGCTGTTCCAGGAGCACCTAGTAAACCAAGGATAACTGCTGGCAAGACATATGAACGCCAATCTCCCGCACCCAAGATAGGGAATGAATCTGGTAAACCAATAGAAGAACCTGCCAAGCGAACAATGTAAACCAAGGCAATGGTTGGAAGAGCCATCAAGAAGGTCAAAGCCCCTGTTGAGAAACTATCAATCCAAGTGTTCTTGAAACGAGCCATAGCTGAACCAAGTGGTACTGCAATTGCGTAGGAAATAATCAAACCAATCAAGCCGACAACTGCAGAGCTAGCAATCATAGATGGATATTGGTAGTTACTCTCAGTTGCAGTATATGGGTCATCTTTTCCATAGTTGGCAACTTCACGTGAATCAGCCTGACTAGGTGATTTATAGGTTCTAGAATAAATGTTTACAGAAGATGTTTTCTTACCTGTTGGAAATTGAACTTGTGATGTCTTAGTCTGACCTTGGCCTTGTGTAATAACCTGTAATACAGGGCTATTTGCATAAGTTGGATAAGAATCACCCAAGTTCACATTCACAAAGTTTTGGTGGACAAATGGGAATTGACTGTTAAAATACAAAAGGTATTTATGTTTGGTTCCTGAACCAACAAGCGACCATCCTACAGCAGGATCATTCTCAAAACGAAGGTAACGTTTCAAATCTGGATTTTCAGGGTCTTGAATTTTATTTGTATGATCAATCTCAATCAAATTAGCATAGAACTTGAAAACACGCTCAAAAATTGGGATTTCACGAGTAGCATAGAATTGACCACTTTCCGAGAATACTCCCAAGGTCCATCCATGACCAATTTGTTTGATGTATTTTTCGTAGATAGCCTTGTTGCTTTCGTTAGCTTCAACTGTTACAGAAGAATCCATACTACTAGCTTTTTCCTGCAATTCTTTGGTGTCGTAATACTCAATATATCCCATACGCTCATAAACCGTATTTTCATAATTATCACGTTTATCAGCAGTTGTTGCAATCTTGTTATAGTTGGTATCCTGCTTGAAAATTAACTTTCTAGGAACCAATGTATAGATAATCGTGTAAGTCAAGGTTGTTACTAAGAAGATAGAAACCAATGACCGCAGAACACGCATAAAAATATATTTTTTCATATCATTTCCTTTAAAAATCCCAAAAGAACCTTCTCCTCATGGAGAGAAAGTTCTATTGAAAATTATTTACTTCACATGTGTCGCCAATTCTTTTTGAGCTTTCTCGTTTGACTCAGTCTTTTCTTTCAACCATTTTTCACGAGCTTTTTCATACTCTTCTTTGGTAATTGCTTTTTCACCAACTTCAGTGTACTTCAAGTATCCTGAATTTTCACCTTTAAGACCGGCTACTGAATATGAAGAGCTAAATGGTAGAACTTTTGAAACATATGAAACGGCTGTTTCTTTTGGAGAAGCCATTACTGGAATTGTCAAAGCATTATCAGTCAACCAAGCTTGTGCCACCGCGTATTTTTCATAACGTTTTTGAACATCTTGGTTTTCGCTGTTTGCGTCATCGAGTAATTTTCCATAGTCAGCTAAACCAAGTTTGCTTACTACTGATGCATCTGTGTTTTGGTCAATACCAAGGTAAAGGCGAGTGCTTCCTCCCTTAAGGACGAATTGATCCAAGAAAGTAGAAGGATCTTGATAGTCAGGGTTCCATCCTAGCAAGGTATGGATATCCCAGTCTTGTTCTTTAGCTGTTGGAGCGCTAAATGAAATTGGTAAAACTTCTGCTTGAGTCATTTGTTGTAAGTCTACAACAACATTATCTGAACCCAATACTTTTTCAATTGATTGTTTCAATGATTGAACACGGTTTACAACCGCTGTTGATTCTTGGATAACCAAGGCATCCAAGTGAATTGGGAATTCAACACCTTCAGCTTGTAGGCTTGATTTTGCTTTAGCAAAGACTTCTTTCGCTTTTTCTTCATTGTAAAGTCCATTTTGAGAATCTGCTAGAGACACGTTTGACCAAGTAGAAGAATTTGTCTTAGCCAAGCTATCTTGTACCAATTCACCAAATGTTTTCTTACCAACTTGAAGATTATATGGTGCAAATGTATTACGGATGGCTACTGCAGCTCCATCAGTACCATTTGTTTGAGCTGAGTAAGAATTGCGATCGACCGCAAAGTTCAAGGCTTGACGAAATTCCTTGTTTAGCAATGCTTTCTGAGTAGATGTCTTTTGGGCATCACTTGTTTTGGCAGTGTGGTTATAGGTTGTACGGCCATAATTCAAGCTGACAGTTGCAACACCCGCTCCTGGTTCATTAAAGTAAATGTTATCTTTGAAGTCAGCTGCATATTTTTCATATGTAGAACTTGTAGGGAAGATACGAGCCTTGCTATATTGACCATCAGCAAAACCTTTAGCAATCACATCTTGGTCCTTACCATCCCAGAAAGTGAACTTAACGTTCTCAATTTTTACATTTTCTTTGTCCCAGTAAGCATCATTTTTAGCCATCTCGATAGATGATTTTGGAGTTACAGATTTTAAGACAAATGGACCGTTATAAAGAATAGAGTTAGCATCGGTTGGGGCACCAAAACCTTCCCCTTTTGAAGTTAAGAATTCTTCATTAACCGGCATCAAAACACCACTAGTGGTCTTGTCATTCCAGAAAGTTTCTGGCTGGTTCAAGGTATATTCTAGTGTTTGATCATCAAGTGCTTTTACTCCAACGGTTGAAAAATCGCTTGTTTCACCCTTGATATAGGCTTCTAATCCCTTAATAGAAGAGCTAACGATTGAAAGTCCTTTTGATTTTCCATCTACGGCGTGTTTCAAACCAGTAACGAAGTCTTTAGCAGTTACAGGAGCGTATTCTTCTCCCTCTGCTGTCACCCATTTGGCATCCTTACGGATTTTATAGGTATAAGTCAAACCATCTTTTGAAACTGTCCATGATTCAGCAATAGAAGGAACCAGGTTACCATATTTATCATTAGCCAACAATCCATCAACTGCATTTGTTGTAATAAAAGATGTTGAGTCAACATTACTAACAACATAGTCTAATGTTTCTGGATCTGTTTGATAAACATATTGATAATCTTTTGCGAGTTTAGCATTATTTGAAGATGTATTTGAACTTGAGCACGCAACGAGTACTCCTGATGCTAACAAAACGGCTCCTGATACAGCAAGCACTTGACTTTTTTTCATTTCTTAACTCCTCTTATAAAGTATAGATCATCATTAATTATATCATAGATTTCAAAAAAAGTAAACGAATTTTCAGAATATTTAGGCTTATTCCCACAAAAATTAAAAAAAGCTATTGACTGAATTTCATTTTCAAGGTATAATAGTAAAAGTTATGGCGGTATAGCCAAGTGGTAAGGCACGGCTCTGCAAAAGCTTGATCGTCGGTTCAAATCCGTCTACCGCCTTTTTAAAAGCAATTTATAGGAATTTATCCGAAAAGAAAGCCCAATTTTACGGGTTTTTTTGTTTTTATCTGTGGTTTAATAACTACAAATAAGAAAAAGTTATGGGGCGAGTTAGAGATCTGTATAGTCCATAACAAGGAGTTGTCAATCAATCATTTTAAAACTGATTATAAAACTAAAAAAGCCTTGTCGTACATTGCGACAAAAGCCTCCATTTAGTCTATTTCTTCTTCTAATTCAAGTTCAGTGATTTGTACTTTTACCTTGGTAACACGTCCATTCTTCACCTTATCATTTGTTAGATTCAACTGCTTATTTTTACTAAGCAACTCATAACTCAATTTTTCGTTACTTGGTATTGTTCCAACGCCTGTTAAGTAAAAACCTGCAATTGTATCAACGTCGTCACTATCTAGTTCGACATCAAAATAATCATTAAAGTCATTTAAGGTCATTGTCCCTTGGACGATGTAAGTATTCTCACCTATCGTATGAACATAGACTTCAGCTCGGTCCGTTTCGTCATCTATTTCACCAACGATTTCCTCTAGAAGATCTTCTAGTGTCACCAATCCAGCCATTCCTCCGTACTCATCAAGAAGGATTGCCATTTGTCTCTGACTATTACGAAGCTCTTTTAACAAATCATCTACAAAGATCGTTTCAGGAACAAAGAGGGGGTCTTGTAAAATTCTTTTCCAGACAATGTTGTCAAACCCATCATCATAGGCCGCCTTAAGAAGACTCTTAGTATGAATTAATCCAATGACATTGTCCTTATCACCATCATAAACTGGAATACGAGAAAAATTTTGTTTCAAAATACTTTGAATAATGGTTTGAGTATCATCTTGAATATCCACCATAAAAGCATCTGTACGTGGGACCATCACTTCTCTAGCCATGAGTTCATCAAGTGAAAAAATCCCCTGCAACATCTCAATTTCATCTGCATCTAGTGTTTCTTCACTGTTTGTCAGCATGTACTCAATTTCATCCCGAGTCATCTTTTCATCAGCATCGTCAAATGTCATCGGTGTTAATCGACTCAAGAGATTCGTTGATGCAGATAGAAGCCAGACAAAAGGACTAACAATTTTACCTAGAGCAATGATGACCGGTGCTGTACGAATAGCCAAAGCATCTTTTAAATTTAAAGCAATTCTCTTTGGATACAATTCTCCAAAAACGATGGAAATATAGGTCAAAAATGCTAGTGATAGAAAACTTGCGATAGCATAGGCTGTTTCGCTATTGCCGATCCAAAATGCAATTTCCCGTCCAAGTGTTTCTGCTAAACTAGCCCCTGACAAGATGGTAATCAACGTAATCCCTACTTGAATAGTGGATAAAAAATGATTTGGATTTTCCAGCACTTTAAGTAAGCGGATATAGCGTTTATCCCCTTCTTCTGCTTTTTGTTCAACACGTGATCGGTTTAGAGAAACCATCGCCATTTCTGTAGCTGAGAAAAAAGCATTGAGTAGGGTCAAGATAAACAATAATACAAATTGTAGCAACAAATTCTGACTGCTTGGGTCTTCCATGGTTCTTCTCCTAAAATAGTAACTTATTTTCCATTATATCACAAAAAATCTGAGGATACTCATTATTTATTTTATTGAACAAAAAAGCCCTCTATCATTAGCTGACAGGGGGCTTTAATTGATTTCTTGTCTATTGGGTAAGTGTCACTTCCCCAGTTCGATAATTCAATTGCAGTCCTTTTTGGACATTTGGGACTAGAACATTGAACTCTAATTCACCATCAGAAGATTTGGCTTCAATTTGAGAAGCTGACGGTACCAAATCCTCATTTGAAGCGTAGTAAAGAGTGACACGATAGCGAACTCGTTTATTTTGGTCTAAGGCTTTTCGTACCATACTTTCATAATAGTTTTGACCTGTCGAATCTTCAGCTTGAGCCTGATTGGCCCAGGCCGTTTGAACGGCTATATTTTTAGGATTGCTGGTTGAGGCATCAAAACCATCTAAACCACCAATTAAGGCATAACCCAATAAGTGTCCTCTATCAACTGCGTGCGTATAGGAACCTTTTAAATTTTTGACCTGATGCCAACCTGGAGGTGTCCAAGATGTTGATCCATTTCCTGTTTCTTCACGATTTTTATACTGACGAGTGGCCTTTGATAAAAGGGCATTGGCTACAGTTGGCACTGTTTCCTTACCGACCAGTTTCGTTTTATTATCCGCATAAGGTTTACTAGAAACTTTAGCATCTAGATTTGTTTTATTACCATTGACGATAAAAGCACCTGATCCATTCCACTCAAGACTCCCTTTTATTTGACTCTTGACTGCGTCTGTTAAGATACTCTCTGCTAATTCTTGACTAGGAGCCTCAGAAGCTTGTTTTTTCTGACTAAGCTTGGTTTTAGGAGTTTGATTTCCTGTCTGTATCTGCTTAATGTAGTAACTTCCTGCAGATAAAAGTAAGAACAACAAGAATCCAATCAGAGCCTGTCTTGTTTTTTTATCCATATTTCTCCCTTCCTTTAGAAAAAGACTGGTCAGCCAGCCTAATTTCCTGTAAATTTACTCATCAATTCATGCCATTTAGCAGGAGACAAAATAGCCCAAGGATCCTGTCCCTTACCTAAAATTCCATATCCAACCATTAAACCAATTCCGAGAGCTAAAAGCCCCAAAACTAGAACAAGAATTAGTAAAAATAAACGTCGGACTACATAAGAAGTGTTTTTATTCATCGTCATCAGTTGCCTCAATTCGCTGAATGTTTGCTCCTAGCTTAGCTAATTTCTCATGAAAATGATAGTAGCCTCTGTCAAGGTGGACTAATTTACCAACTACAGTTTCTCCCTGAGCAACCAAACCTGTTAAAATCAAAGCTGCACTAGCACGAAGATCTGTTGATAGAACTTCTGCACCCTGGAGAGGCTGACCACCTACAATGCGTGCTGTGTCACGAATAATCTCAGAATGCAAGCCCATACGTCGCATTTCTTCTAAATGTTGGAATCGATTTTCAAAGACTGTCTCTACCATAGTAGACTCACCCTTTGCTACTGTCATCAAAGCAGTAAATTGGGCCTGCATATCCGTTGGAAAACCTGGGTGTGGCAAGGTTTTTACATGAACAGCTTTCAGATTTTCTAGTTGAGAACGAACACGAATCCCTTCGTCTTCTTCAATTACTTCAACACCCATTTCAAGCATTTTTGCAATCAAGGGGCGGTTGTGTTCCCAAACGGCATCTCGAATTAACACATCACCACCAGTCATCGCTGCAGCCACCATAAAAGTACCAGCTTCAATTCGGTCTTGTACCACATGGTGAGTTGCTCCGTGAAGCTTGTCTACACCTGTAATGGTAATAGACTCAGTACCTGCACCTTTTACCTTAGCTCCCATTTCATTTAATAGAATCGCTAAATCTACAATTTCTGGCTCACGCGCAGCATTTTCAATAACTGTAGTACCATCAGCCAAGGTTGCTGCCATCATCAAGTTTTGTGTGGCACCAACACTTGGGAAATCCATATAAATATGAGCTCCATGTAAACACTCGGCCTTAGCTTCAATATAGCCAGCTGTTTGAGTAATTTGGGCACCCATTGCTTCCAATCCTTTTAGGTGAAGATCAATCGGACGACTACCAATTGTACAACCGCCTGGCATGGATACCTTAGCATGGCCTACACGAGCAAGGATGGGGCCTAGAACAACAATAGAGGCACGCATCTTGCTAACATATTTATAAGGTGCTTCTTCCGTAATTTCACCAGTCGCATCCACTTCGACTATGTGTCCTTCTTGATCGAACTTAACCTTGGTATTCAAACCAGAGACTACCTGATTCATTGTGAACACGTCTGACAAAATTGGAACATTATGCAAAATTGTCTTACCTTCACTTGCTAAAATAGTTGCAGCTAGCAAGGGTAACACTGCATTTTTTGCTCCTTCTATGGTAACACTACCGACTAGACGATTATCACCGCCTTGAACCACAATTTTTTCCATACTTATTTCCTTTGCTGTTGATTTTATACTGAACTTAGCTTCAAACTAATCTTACTAATTGCTTTATGAATAAGCCAAGCAAAAGCTAAACTAATCATTAAAACAAGAATCGTAAATAACACATCATTAAGACTCGATGACACAAATATTTTTCCTAATATAGACATTACAAGACCATGTATCATATATAATTCGAATGATATCTTACCTACAAAAACTAAATATTTATTTGAAAAATTTAGTTTCTTCATAAAAAGAACAATGAAATAAACTGTAAAAATGAGATTGTCCACATTAGCAGCAATCGCATAACTATAGCTATCCTTCAAATTTAAATAATTCAATAAATTATTATACTGGTGTGAAACAAAAAGTAACACAGTGATTAAAATAAGTACGACAAAATAATGTTTTTCTAATATTTTATCAATCTTCTCTTGATTTTTAGCCCATATTAAACCAATAATAAAGGCAAGAGTGCTGTTATACCACCAAAAACCATAGCCTAACTTTATAGCTAAGCAGATAAAACAGAATATAAATATTGTATTGAGAACAATAGATAATACCTTATTATTAAAAAATTTAAAAGATAGATAGAAGCATAAATACAAAAAGATAATTACATTTACAAACCATCCATTGTATATAATAGTTCTTCCTTTTACAAACAAGTTAACAAAAAAAGTCAAATCCAACAATTGTCCATCCAAAACTCTGTAAATCAGATAAATTGAAGAAATAGCAAAAAATGGAAACAAGATTTTTGAAAGTCTCCTGATTAAAAAACTATCCAGGTAATTATTTTTATTCTCATTTTGAATATATAATCCGTAGGCAGATAAAAAGAAAAAGATAGATACAATATAAGTTCCCATATATGAGAAATTAGAAAATTCTGTACCTGTTGTAACCCATTGAGACAAGTGGTGAAAAATGATTCCTAGAGCCAGGAAACCTCTTAGACCCGATGTGGTTTTAACATTTAGATATTCCTTATTTTGAGGTAACAAATAAATCAATAACGATATCAGTAATAAGATTACAATATCCATAAACACTCTTACTTTCTATAAAGTTCTTTGTAGCAAAAATAGCTTATTGAGGGGAACTCATTGATAAACATTCATAGTAGCCCTCTAAACGCTTCTTGCCACAACTGATATAAACTGATAAAGAAAGAACTCAAGATATAGCCCATTACAATGCTGAAAAAGGCTACTAGTAAACGAACTTTTCCTGTATTCTCAGTTGTCACTTTTAAAACCTTTTCCCATCTAACAAGATCCTTTAAAAGGTAAAAACTCACATAAATAAAGAGCATGTGACTGCTTAGAGTGAATAATAATTGAACCATTTGACTATTATACCATCTTCTCCACTTCTTCGCTAGTTTGGAAACTCTCACCTTAAACTAGGGATTGTTTTTCAAGTAATCAATGGCATCTTGCAAGGTTTTAACAGGGACAATTTTCATTTCTGTCTTGATTTCTTTAGCAGCTTCTAGGGCCGTTTGGTAATTGTTTTTTGCATCAGAATGAGCTTTTTTCTCCTCTTCAGAAACTGGATTATCCGGAGCAAAGAAAACTGAAGCCCCTTGTCTAGCTGAAGCTACAACTTTCTTGTCAACTCCTCCAATGTCACCCACATTGCCATCACGGTCAATAGTTCCTGTCCCTGCTACAATACGTCCATGACGAAGAGCTGGATCAGCTATCTGGGTGTAAATGGCAAGACTAAACATAAGACCAGCACTTGGCCCCCCAATTCCAGCTGTTGAAAATCGAATCGGAACATTGCTAGTCACTTCTGTACGGTCAATCAAGCCAATACCAATCCCGTTCTTACCATTCTCTAAGGTGATAATTTTTCCTTCAGCAGACTTGGTTTGCCCATCTTCTTCATAGGTCACCTTAACCGTATCACCTAGCTTTTGTGAATTAACGTAATCAATTAAATCTTTGGAACTATCAAATGTTTTATCATTGACTGCTGTGACCGTATCAGAGATATTTAAAATACCTTTAAAGGTTGAATTATCCGTCACAGTAAGAACATAGACACCAAGATACTTGAGTTCAATTTCTTTCCCAGCTGTCTTAAGACCTTGATACTTGGCCATGTTTTGTGATGTTTGCATGTAGAATTGATTGATCCGCATAAATTCAACATCAGAAGACCCACCAGTGGTTTCTTGAGCACTACGAATATCTGTAAAAGGTGTTAACCAAGCATAGATAATATGAGCTAAAGTAGCATGCTGGACACCAACAGTAACATAATGATAGGCTCCTGCTTCCTTATCTTCTGTGTCATTGACTTTTAATACTTGACGAATATCTTCAGAGCCACCTGGAACTTCTATATAGTAGGGTAATGGCACTACAAAGGCCAAGAATGTAACTATTAGGGTAAGAATGACATATAAGGGCCATCTAGTATTTTTTTTCATTTCTTATTTCCTCCAAAATACTATTAGGAACATACGGAGCAAGATCCTGACCAAATTTCAAAAGTTCTCGAACAGCTGAAGAGCTGATATAGAGATGTTCTTGTCTACTACGTAAATAAATAGTCTCTATTTCAGGAGACAACTGATGATTGTAATAATCAAAGCTCGCTTCATATTCAAGGTCCGTCGCATTTCTCAAACCTCTGACTAAAACAGTAGCACCTAATTGCTTTGCGACATCAACTACTAATTCATCATGAGAAAGCACAACATCTACATTTTCCAAATGATTTAGAGCATTCACTAATCCTCTTTTACGGCTTTCAAGTGTTAGAAATCCTTCTTTGTGAGGATTATAAAAAATACCAACATAAAGCTTCTCAAAAAGCTTGCTAGCTCGCTCAATGATATCCAAGTGTCCATTTGTCATTGGATCAAATGAACCTGTAAATAAACCGATTTTATCTGACATAAACTGTCACCTTACTAATTCCATAAATTTTTTCCTTCCAGATTCCAAGGCAAGCAATTTCTTCTGGAAGTTCTACAGATTTATCTGTCTCACATACCACCATGACATTTTCCGCAAAAAGCTCTCTTTCAGCCATTTTTTCAATATCTGCTACGATTTGTTCCTTGGCATAAGGAGGGTCTAAGAAAATGAGGTCAAATTCCCCAGATACCTGTTCCAATGCCCTTTCTGCATCTATCTTGAGGAGTTGAAATTTTCCAACTTCCTTGGTCATCTGAATATTTTCAGCTACAACTGCTTGGGCTTTTCTGTCTCTCTCCACTAAAACTGCACTGGACATGCCACGCGATACTGCTTCTATAGATAGTCCTCCGCTACCTGCATAGAGATCCAAAACACGTCCCCCTTCAAAATAGGGACCAATCATGTTAAAAATAGCTCCTCTAACCTTATCTGATGTCGGTCTAGTTGTCTTTCCTTCTAACGTTTTGAGAGGTCGCCCTCCATAGATTCCTGATACAATTTTCATACCGTTTATTATACCAAATAATAGGCAAAAAGAGAAAGAAAACCGAACCTTACGGTTCGATTTTCTACAAGATATTTTCGTAAGTATCACGGACTTCTTGAGGCCAAACACTAGTTTGAACTTCTCCGATGTGTTTCTTACGAAGAAGAAACATAGCCATACGAGATTGTCCGATCCCTCCACCGATCGTTAGTGGGAATAGACCGTTCAATAAGGATTTGTGCCATTCCAATTCCAAGCGGTCTTCATCACCTGTGATTGCAACCTGACGACGCAAAGTATCCTCGTCTACACGAATCCCCATAGAAGACAATTCAAATGCTCCACCTAATGATTCGTTCCAAACAAGAATATCTCCATTTAGACCCTTGTAGCCATTCTCAGACTCACTAGTCCAGTCATCATAGTCCGGAGCACGGCCATCATGCGGTTTACCGTCTGACAATTCCCCACCGATACCAATCAAGAAGACTGCTCCAAATTCTTTACAGATAGCATTTTCACGTTCTTTCGGTGTCAAATCTGGGTAGCGTTCTACCAACTCTTCTGTATGGATAAAAGTGATTTGTTTTGGCAAGATAGACTCGATGTCATAGCGAGCTTCAACAGCTAGTTCTGTCAAACGAATGGCCTTATAAATCTTCTCAACTGTTTCTTTTAGATAAGCGATATTACGTTTACCATTTGGGATAACCTTCTCCCAGTCCCACTGGTCAACATAAACAGAGTGGGTTGCATCTAAGGAATCTTCATCTGGACGAAGGGCCTTCATGTGGACAAAAAGACCTTCTCCCTCACCGAAACCAAAACGGGCCAAAGTATGACGTTTCCATTTAGCAAGTGAGTGCACCACTTCATAAGTAGCATCAGGGATTTGAAGAACCTTGACCGATACGGCATTCTCAACACCTGATAAATTATCCTGCATCCCGTCGCCGACCCTGCTCAAGATAGGACCTTGAACTTCGACAACTTCTAACTTATCTTTCAAATACTGGGTAAAAGTGTTTTTGACAAAAGAAATTTCTTCTTGTTGATGGATAAAACTTTTCTTCATAAACTACTCCTCAAAAATTAATTAAAAGCATTATACACCTATTTTCGAGAAAAGAAAAGAGAAATTTTAAAAAAATCAGTGTCGCTCAAAACACTGATTTCATAGACCTTCTAATCATTTCGACCGAAGATCCGTAAAATACTTAGGAAAAGATTAATAAAATCAAGATAGATACTGAGAGCTGCTGAAACTACCCAACCTGTTGATACACGACCCTGTGATTGTTCATAGGCATAGCGAATTCTTTGGTTGTCCCAAGCAATCAAGCCAGAGAAAACTAAAACCATAGCTACGCTAATCATATAATCAAAGAAACCGCTAGCCAAGAAAACATTGACCACCATTGCAATAATCAAACCGATAAGAGCTGCCATCATAGCACGACCAACCCCACTCAAATCTTTCTTAGTGAACATACCAACTGCCGCCATGACAACAAAGAGAAGGGCGCTCGATACAAAGGCGGATAAAACTGTTCCTGGAGTATAGAAGGCCACCACAAAACTGAGGGTAAATCCGTTTAATACTGAGTAAAGTAAAAATACTGGAAGAGCCGCTGGACTATTCTTTGAAGCCATACTGCTGGCAACAAAGACCAGAGCTAGCTCTGCAAAAGTAGCAATGGTCAACCAGAGACGCCCCTGCATCAAAAAGTAAACCAACTGAGATTGAAAGATCGTCAACATAAGGCCTGATACTAAAGCGGATAGTCCGATCCCCAGACCAACAAAGGCATAAACCTTAGCGTAAAATTGATTGAGACCTGCGCGGTCATGAATAATAGTATGATTCATATTTTTCTCCTTTGTCTTTGAAGCTTTCCATTGATTATAACAAATAAGGTTAAAATTAACTTAAATGGAAGATGAGAATACCCGCTGCGACTGCAACATTTAGACTCTCTGCCTGTCCCTTCATGCTGATATGAACTAGTTTATCTGCACTTTCAGTCATAAGGCGACTAATTCCTTGACCTTCATTCCCCATGACTAGTACAAAATTTTCTATAGGAGGCATTTCTCTGTAGTCAACAGAATCTTTAGATAGGGTTGTTGCTAGTACTTGAAGCTCCACTTCTTTAGCTTTATTAAGCAAAGTTTGAGAGTTCATCCGATAAATCGGCAAATGAAAATGGCTGCCCTGCATAGATCGGAGAGTTTTAAGACTATAGATATCAGCTGACTTGTCTGAGACAATCACTCCTGTAAAACCGGCCGCATCCGCAGTCCGAATCATGGTTCCCACATTACCAGGATCTTGGACATCCTCTAAAAATAGAAACTTGCCTCCCTTAAAATCGAACTGTCCGCCTTCTTCTTTTTCAACAACGGCGACAATTCCCTGTGGAGTCTGAGAATCTGCCAAATCTAGCAAAATATCCTCTGACACCCAGACAGTTTGCGGAAACGAGGCTAACTGATCTCGATAACTTTCTAGGGCAAAGATCCTCTCAATCGTCACTCCAGCTTGGACAGCTTCTTCAAACAAGTGCCAGCCTTCAATCAAATAGGCTGTCTTGCGGTATTTTTTTTGATGTAATTTTTTGGCGTTTTTTACCACAGAATTTGCTTTTGAAGTTATAATAGTCATAGAAATATTATAACACAATCAAAGGAGATTGGTATGCAAAAGGTTAGAATGATTGCGCAAGGTAGGGTGCAGGGAGTTGGTTTTCGTTGGGGTGTTTACAGCTTGGCACTTGAAATTGGTGGCATCACAGGTCGAGTATGGAATAACGACGACGGTACAGTAGAAATCTTAGCACAGGCAGATTCATCTGCTATTATGGCTAAATTTATCCAAGAAATCCGAAAAGGACCTACACCTTTTTCAAAAGTCAGCTACTTAGATGTTAAATTAAGCAACTTTTCTCCCTATCCTGACTTCAAAGTCTCAAATTAGGTCTATAGAACTATTGTATATTTTGTAAAAAAACAGTAGAATAGAAAGGTATTATTTTTAAAAGAAGGAATGAACACATTGAAAACTATTAAACGTTTTGCCCTCTCAGCTATGGGAGTGGCTATGTTACTTGTCTTGACTGGTTGCGTTCAGATTGATAAAGCAACAGGTAAGCCAATTGGTCCCGTTTGGGATTTCTTGGGTGCCCCGATGGGAGAAGCTATCAAGTACTTCGCTACTGATAAAGGGCTAGGCTTCGGTGTCGCTATCATTATCGTAACCATTATCGTGCGCTTGATCATCTTGCCACTTGGTATTTACCAATCATGGAAGGCAACGCTTCACTCTGAAAAGATGAACGCCCTCAAGCACGTACTTGAACCACACCAAACACGTCTCAAAGAAGCGACAACTCAAGAAGAAAAACTCGAAGCCCAACAAGCTCTCTTTGCCGCTCAAAAAGAGCACGGTATTAGCATGTTTGGTGGTGTAGGATGCTTCCCTATCCTCCTTCAAATGCCTTTCTTCTCTGCAATCTTCTTCGCTGCGCAACACACTGAAGGTGTTGCTCAAGCAAGTTACCTCGGTATCCCGCTTGGTTCACCAAGTATGATCCTGATCGCCTTTGCTGGTATCCTCTACTATCTTCAATCACTCCTTTCTCTTCATGGCGTTGAAGATGAAATGCAACGTGAACAACTTAAGAAAATGATTTACATGAGTCCTCTCATGATCGTCGTCTTCTCCCTCTTCTCACCAGCCAGTGTCACACTTTACTGGGTTGTTGGTGGTTTCATGATGATTCTTCAACAGTTTATCGTCAACTATATCGTTCGTCCTAAACTACGCAAAAAAGTACGTGAAGAATTAGCCAAGAACCCACCAAAAGCAAGTGCTTTCTCTACACCAAGTGGACGAAAAGACGTTACTCCTGAACAACCAACTGCTATCACAAGCAAGAAAAAACACAAAAATCGCAACGCTGGAAAACAACGTTCGAGATAAATCTACGTATATTACAATAATTAAAAAAACGAATGAATGATAAATAGTTTTCATCAACTAGATATCATCATTCGTTTTATTATCTACCGTTACATCTTATACTAATCGAAAAAGTTAAATAGTTTAAAAGCTCACATATAAAAACGATTCAATCAGAAACTAACAAGTAACTCACTATGATTTAATACAATTCACAATCATTAAAACTTCTGCTCCCTCGTCTCTATTTCTAAGCTCAACTCGGCCTTTGTGTAGTTTTGCAACTCTACATACAAAACTAAGTCCAATACCATAATGTTGCTCTTTAACCGATCTAGCTTTATCCATACGATAAAAGAGCTTCCCAAAATTAGTTAAAACTTCCTCTGGAAATTCAGAGCCATTATTCCATATACCTATTTTCAATTCTTTCGCTTCTTGCTCTACCCTAATGTTAATTTTAGGATTCTGTTTATCTGCATACTCCAAAGCATTTGTTAAAATATTTTGTATGGCACGAATCAGAAGAGATGGATTTATATAATAGTTTTCAGTTCCTTTCACATTTTGTTCAAAAGAAAACTTCATCTGATTTTTTATCAAAAAAGAGACTTCTTTCTCTAATTCATTGATAAAATCTGAAGAGGAATATTCCGTCCAACCTGTCTCATCATCATAATAGGTTTTAGAATAGTGAATCAATTGATTGAAATAATCTAGTAACTGTTGACTAGCTCTTTCTATATCTGCTAAGCATTCTTGAGATTGGTCGTTTTCAGTTATCGCCTGCAAAAATTCCACATTTCCCCTAATAATGGTTAAGGGAGTTTTTAAATCATGAGAAGCTGCTGAAACCTGAAACATCAAATCTTCTTTCTGCTGTTTCTCATCAACTATTAATTGTCGAATTCTATCTTGCATCACAATAATCCGATTTCCTGTCTCACGAAATTCTTTAACCGTTAAACTTTCTGTACGTTCCCTCTCCAACCACATACTATTTTCATAAATCAAAGTCATTTCATAACTCAGTTTTTTCAACAATTTTCCAATGTGATAACTTATTAGAACAATCAATAAAACACAAATATATATCCATGATGACACATTAAAAAAGATTGATAGAACACCACTATTTTTTAGAGGTTCCCCGTCTTCATTTATTTGTATAGATACTGAAGCTAAGGGAATAAGATAGGCCATTAGTAAGCCAAGACTAAACTGCCAAATAATTCTCCAACAGGTTTCTCGAATTAATTGTCTAAAACTTTTGATTCTACCCATTGATATCCTCCACCGTACAAGGTTTTAATTGGATTTAATTGATAAGGTTTCAGCTTTTGACGAATTTGATAAATGTACTCTGAAACCGAACGTAAAAGCGCTTCTGAACTTTGTGGATATAGATAATTATAAATTTCCTCTATAGAGTATATTCTACTTGGGTTGCTTGCCAAAAGATTCACTATGTCAAATTCCCTCCTTGTCAAGGCAATCTTATCATCGTTTACAAATAGTTCCTTACTATCCGTATATAGTATAAGTTTCCCAATCTTTATTTGATGAACATTTCCTTTAGTCCGTTCTTCACGACGCAAGTGCATTTTAACACGTGCTAAAAGTTCTTGCATACTAAAGGGCTTCATAATATAATCATCAGCACCTGCATTGATTCCAGCTACTAAATCTTCATCCATATCCTTGGCAGTTATAAAACAGATAGGAACAGTTATCTGCTCGCGAATCATCTGACAGATTTCTAAACCACTAATAGGCATCATAATATCTAATAGAATCAAGTCAAAGCCTGTAAAATCACAAAGATCAATCTCTTCTATCTTATTTCGTATGACTACTTCATATTTTTCATATTCTAGTACTTTTTTTATTAGGCGAAGAATAGCAAGATCATCATCTACAACCAAAATTTTATAAGCCATAACTCACCCTCCTGAATATATTATAGCACTAACTGAGAAAAAGACAGGATATCCCCTGTCTTTAGCGTAAATTTTTTCCTATAAGTATCAATGTAGCAAATAGAAAAACAATTAATAACCAAACTATTTGTATCCCTAAGCCTTGCCACACTGGATAATAAAGAGACAATGGATAGGTATAAAAACAATTCATACTAGCCAGTAATGGTAAATTTCTAAAAAAAGAACTGAATTGTAATAACATTTGCCCCAACCCCAATAAAAGGGATAAACTTATTCCCAAAATTAAGATAAAAGACTGGGAAATAAATACAAAAATACCACTTAAAAGAGAGAAGGTTAGAATAGAAATACAAGCTGGAAATAGAATTGTTAGAACATGTTTAATATTACTCAAAAGATTGATATTGTAGTATCCTTGCGCGATTAGTATGCATAATGATATTACAGCAACCAATAATACAATTTCCATACATAATACAATAGCTAGTTTACAGATTATAAATTTCAAACGATTTGGACATGTAAGAAAACTGGTACGAAGGCTAAAACCTGTAAATTCTTGACCTATAAATAGAACCGCTAGACTAACGAAACCTGCCTGTCCTAAATAGAGACTTTGCAGTAGCTGTTCCAAAACAAACTGTAGAGTCAACTGGTCTGGCTTATTATTTAAAAAAATAACTAACGCTGGAACACACAGTAATAGAGCACCTATAATCAACCAGTGCCAAGGATTCATCATAAACTTGAGATACTCACTTTTAAGTTGTTCTTTCAACTTATTCACCTCCTCCGATATCTGACTTAAGTAATCGGTAGATTGCTAAAGCCAAGAATGAGAAGTTCCAACAAAGTAAAAGTAAAATATATTGTAAACTATTATGTTCTAAAATTTGAGGAGATGTAGCAATCAATCCTTGCCCCAATGCAACTGGAAGAAATTTTGCAACCGATATATTGTTTGCTAAGAATGTTCCTAAATTGTAGACTTGAGGAAGCAAAAATAATAGAGGAACAATGGCTGTTTTAAATGTCAAAGCCATAATATAGGCCATCAATCCCAACAAAGTCCAAGCTATACTGGCTAAAAATATATAGAACCAAACTGTTCCATTTAGTGAAAAAAGCAATAAGCCATCTTGTCCTAAAACATAATGTGTCATGTTAATCGTAAGGAATATTGATAGAAAGGAAATGAAAAAAGAAAATACAAGCCAAACTAATGTTTTTGAAACTAGGAAAGTACTTCGATTTGTAATAGAGAGGAGACTTGTACGAATAGCAGAGCATTTATACTCCTCGGCTCCGTAAATTGAGCCTAGGATAATCATAATAAAAACACCAAATAAAGTGACATCAAAACCTAAAAATTCAATAGGAGGTATAGCTTCTGCTAATTCTGGATTTGTCTCTGGTGTAGCATGGATACCAACTGAAACAATTTGAGAAGCACCAATATTTGCTAAAAACGTTTGAAATACCAGTATCAAGAATAGTACAATGTGAGTAGCTCTCTTATAAAATAATTTCAATATTTCAGAATGAAAAGAGTAAATAAGTGCCATGTCACTTTCCTCCTTCTGTCAAACTAAAGAAGACTTCTTCTAGTGAAGAAAGATTTTTCATCACTTCTTGTAAAGTCCCTTTTATAAGAACTTTTCCTTTATTTATGATAACTACATCATCTGTTACTGCTTCCACTTCCGATAATATATGAGATGATAGCAAGACTGTTTTCCCTTCTTGAGCTTGTTTTTTTATAAACTCTCTAAACCACCGAATTCCTCTTGGATCCAACCCATTAGTCGGTTCATCCAATATCAGATATTGAGGATTTCCTAATAGAGCTGTTGCAATTCCCAAGCGTTGTCCTTCTCCTAATGATAATTTCCCAATTTTAGATTTTTTCTTATGACTAATATCCACCATATCCAAGACTTGTTCAATTCGCTGACTGGATATCCCATTACTAGCAGCAACAATTTTCAAATGTTGATAAACAGTCCGATCATCAGGAGCACCTGCACTGTCAAATGAAGCTCCTACAGTCTTTAAAGGAAATTTTAATTCCTTATAAGTCTGATCTCCAATTTTGGTAAGACCAGATGTTGCTTTGTCTAATCCTAATAAAATACGTAAGGTTGAACTTTTTCCAGCTCCATTTGGACCTAGGAAAGCAGTCACTCTACCTGCTTTTGCTTCAAAAGAAATATCTTTTAAAATTTGAGTTTGGCCATATGACTTACATAAATTTTTAATGGTAATACTTTGTTCCATGATATTCTCCTATTCTATTTAATATTTCTAAAAGTAACTATATGTTACACATTCTTTTTCGGATTTTTTTCAGAATTTAGAGAGTAAAAAAGATTTAAAATTTTATTTCATTTAATTATCTAGATTTGTGTAAAATTAAAAGCCCGATGTTCCCATCAGGCTCTTTTTTATCCATGTACACGTTTCATGTAGTCTTGGTAACTTTCTGTATCCATAAGTTTTTTAGCATTTTTCACGCGTTCTGCTGTTGGTGGTTTGACCCCTTCGAGTGAATACGGAATTCCTAGTTCACGCCACTTGAATTCACCCATAGTATGGTAAGGCAAAATTTCAAACTTATCAACATTTTTGAGGGTCTTGACGAACTTACCAAGTTCAATCAAGTCATCATCTCTATCTGTCAAACCTGGAACTAGCACGTGGCGAATCCAGACAGGTTTTCCAATATCTGATAGATACTGGGCACATGCCAAGATATTTTTATTGGTTTGGCTAGTAACAATCTTGTGCTGTTCTTCGTTGATTTCTTTGATATCCAAGAGAACCAAGTCGGTGACAGCCATGAGTTTGTCAAACTTTTCAAGGTAACGTGGTTTATTACGGAATGGAAGGGCACAGGTATCCAAGGTACAGTGGATTCCCTTTTCCTTAGCCTTAGTAAAGAGGGCTATCAAGAAGTCAATCTGCAAGAGGGCTTCTCCTCCACTGACTGTAATACCACCCTTATTCCCCCAGAAACCGCGGTAGCGCAAGGCCTCTTCCAAGACATCATCTACCGTCCGTTCACTCGATTTATTGGACTCCATAGCCCAAGTGTCCGGGTTATGGCAGTACTGGCAACGCATGTGGCAGCCCTGCAAAAAGACAATAAAGCGAATCCCAGGCCCATCTACCGAACCAAAGCTTTCTGTCGAATGCACCATTCCTGTCACTTGTCCATAATCAATTGTTTCTTCAGACATATCGTTACCTTCCTTGAAAACGTTTTATAGTTTTATTATATCACGACTTGAAAGAAAAACAAGATTTTTGCCTATTTTTTAGAAAGCAATCTGTTTTTCAATTTCATTTTCAATTAATTCTCAGATTATTCTTCAAAATCAAAACCATACAAGGTTGCAAAATAGTCCTCAGGGCGCTCTGCACGGCGGATTTGACGAGCTTTGCCTTCTTCAGTATAGAGGATTTCCGCAGAACGTAATTTGGCATTATACTGGTAGCCCATTGAAAATCCGTGGGCACCTGTATCATGAATTACCAGCAAATCACCGATTTCTGTATGAGGCAGTTCGCGATTCACTGCAAATTTATCATTGTTTTCACAGAGTGAACCAACCACATCTACCACTTCAGCTGGTCCATCTGGATGTGTCAGATTAGTGATATGGTGGTAGGCTCCATACATGGCTGGACGCATAAGGTTAACTGCTGATGCATCCACACCCAGATAAGTACGATAGGTTTCCTTCTTATGAGTAACTCTTGTGACTAAAGCACCGTGAGGAGCTAACATAAAGCGACCTAATTCAGTGAAAATCTTAACCTGACCAAGACCTGCTGGAGTAAGGACCTCTTCATAAACCTTACGAACTCCTTCACCAATCAAGAAAATATCATTTGGCTCCTGATCTGGACGATAGTTGACACCGATCCCACCAGAGAGATTGATAAAGTCTAGTGAGATTCCCAACTTTTCCTTTATTTCAACAGCCAATTTAAAGAGCTGACGGGCCAACTCTGGATAATAGAGATGGGTCACCGTATTTGATGCTAGGAAGGAGTGAATCCCAAAGGTCTTGGCTCCTTTTTCCTTCAAGATGGCAAAAGCTTCAAAGAGCTGGTTCTTGGTCATCCCAAACTTGGCCTCACCAGGATTGTCCATAATATCTGTACCCAGTTCAAAAACACCACCAGGATTATAACGACAAGAGATGATTTCTGGAATTCCTGCTGCACTCTCCAGATGCTCAATATCTTCAAAAGCATCCAGGTTAATGGTCGCTCCCAATTCACGTGCATAAGCATATTCCTTATCTGGTGTGTTGTTTGAAGAGAACATGATTTCAGAACCCGGAAAATCCAGTTTATGACTCATTAAGAGCTCTACATAACTAGAGCAGTCCACGCCACAACCTTCCTCTCGAAGGATTTTCAAGATAGCTGGGGTTGGAGTAGCTTTAACAGCAAAATATTCCTTAAAGCCCTTGTTCCACGAAAAGGCTTGGTTAACAGCTCTTGCCTTCTCACGAATTCCCTTCTCATCATACAAGTGAAAGGGTGTCGGGAACTCGGCAACAATCGCTTCTAAATCTTCTCTATTGATAAATGGTGTTTTCATAAGCTTTCCTTCTATTCTATTTGCAAAGAAAGGCTGGGACAATCGTTCCAACCTTTAGTTCTCTCTTATTTATCTTCGTCAAAGATATTGCCAACCTCAACATCGATGGCTTGGTTCTTGACATCAATATTGGTCACTTTCAGAAGTGACTTGTAATC
The DNA here is from genome assembly GCF_000259505.1 of Streptococcus sp. SK643. Classification (GTDB taxonomy): domain Bacteria; phylum Bacillota; class Bacilli; order Lactobacillales; family Streptococcaceae; genus Streptococcus. The sequence continues at coordinate 21,873 of NZ_AJMM01000001.1, read as the reverse complement.
AAACTGCTTTTCACGTTCTTCCTGAGCATTGTCAGCAAAGACTGCAACACCAGCCAAGTCTGAATCAAATTCACGAAGGAGACTAATCATACCATTAATGGTCCCTCCACCTTTCAAGAAGTCATCCACAATCAAGACTCGACTACCTGCTTTGAGGCTGCGTTTTGAAAGGAACATTTTCTCGATACGATCACCACTTGATCCTGATACATAGTTAACACTGACTGTTGAACCTTCAGTGATCTTTAAATCTCGACGTACAATGACAAATGGAACATTAAGAACGTTAGCTACTGCATTAGCAAGCGGAACACCTTTTGTCGCAACAGTCATCACCGCATCGATTCTTTGATCCATAAAACTTTTGGCAATGATACGACCAATGTTTTTCAAAATAGCTGGTGTACTTAAGAGATCCGACAAGTAAATATAGCCACCTGGCAGGATACGATCACTCTCTGATAACTTATCACGCAAGTCCTTTACCATTTCTTTGGCTTCCTGACTTGAAATTGATGGTGTAAAGATAACACCACCACCTGCACCTGTAACAGTCTGAATATGACCGATTTCAATTTCCTCAAAAGCTCGTTTGATAATCACGATATCCTCTGAGATGGATGATTTAGCAGATTCGTACTTTTCAGCAAAAGTATTGAGGCTAGTTAATTTATAAGGATTATTAATCAAATAGTTGGAAATGACAACCATCCGATCACTTCTTCTTAATTTCATTTTGATTTCCCATTTCATTTAATTTTGATATTTTTTCCATTATACCATATCCATATAAAAAAACGAACATTCTTGTCTTAAAAAATGTTCATTTTTCTTAAATTATTAATCTAAATCTGGTTTATAGAAGGAACGATTGTCCATAGCGAAGATTTTATTGGTCATCTCACCTTTATCAACCAAAGCAAGAGCAGTTGACATCATCATCATACGGGCATCCAGATTATCAATCATATGAATAATCTCGGCTTCCATAATCCTTGGACGAACGGGACTTCCATATTCTAGCAAACCATGGTGACTGAGGATAACGTGACGAAGCAGAACGACTTCTTCCTTGGTATCGTCGATACCGAGCTCCATAACTGTCTTGGTAATTTCGCTATCAATTAGAGCGATATGCCCAAGAAGATTGCCTCGTACTGTGTACTCTGTTTGATCTGGGCCACTCAGCTCTAATACTTTGGCCAAGTCATGCAACATAATGCCAGCATATAGTAAGCTCTTATTGAGCTGAGGATAGACATCACTAATAGCATCTGCCAAGCGTACCATAGTAGCTGTATGGTAGGAAAGACCCGTCTCAAAGGCATGGTGGTTGGTCTTAGCAGCTGGATAAGAGTAAAATTCCTTGTCATACTTGGCGTAAAGACTTCGGACAACTCGTTGCCATATAGGATTCTCAATTTTGAAAATCATCTGCGACATATAGTCACGAATTTCCTTGACATCTACTGGTGATTTGATCTTAAAGTCTGCTGGATCATGGGGTTCTCCAGCCTGAGGTAGACGCAGGGTAATTTGATTAACCTGTGGAGTATTGTTATATACTTCTCGGCGCCCTTTCATGTGGACAACCTTACCTGCGGTAAAAGCCTCAACATTATGAGGTTGAGCATCCCATAATTTTCCTTCAATCTCACCGCTATCGTCTTGGAATGTAAAGGCCAAATAATTTTTTCCAGCACGGGTCTGTCTTAGTTCTGCTGACTTGATTAGATAAAAGCCATCGAAATGCTCATCTTTCTTCATGTGACTAATCTTCATATTCTTCCTCATCTTCTTGAAAATGGAGTAAATCAAGCGCAAGCTCACCTTCTGATAACTCAATGTGACGGAGCGTCCGCTCGATAGCTGTAGTGCGACGGTTTAATAATTCATCAATATTGCCAGAGGCATGTTGAAGATGTTTCTGTGCCTTGACCAAGATCCCCCCAAACTTGCCGAACTCAGTCTTGACGCTGGCTAGGGTCTTACTAATATGGTCAGCACTCTTTTGGATATTAAGAGTTTTAAAGCCAACTGATAGAGAGTTAAGAAGGGCAGACAGAGTACTTGGGCCAGCTACGATAATCTGTTCCTCCCGTCTCAAAGCGTCAAAAAAGATTGGATTACGGACGATTTCTGAGTAAAGCCCCTCTGTAGGTACAAACAAAACTCCAAAATTAGTCGTTCGTGGCGGGGCCAGATACTTACTCTTGATATCCTTGGCAAAACGCTTGACGCTTGCTAGGAGAGATTTGCGGCAACGTTCGATTTCTTCCTTGTCACCTGCTTCATAAGCTTCTTCTAAGCGGTAATAATCCGCCAGTGGAAACTTAGAGTCAATTGGTAGATAGACGTATTCTTGGTCGCCTTGTCCGGGTAACTTGATGGCATACTCCACTCGTTCACTGGAATTTTCCACTGTTGCAAATTCTCGTTCATACTGGGCAGGGGTCATGATATCTTCAATAATTTGTCCCAGTTGTAATTCTCCTAGAATTCCCCGTGTCTTAGTTCCAGATAACACCTTATTAAGAGCACCGACATCACGCGCAACTGTCTGCATTTCACCGAGCCCTCGATTGACAGATTCCAATTGCTTGGAAACCGTTTCAAAGGAAGCCTGCAAACGTGTCTGCAAGGTTTTTTCTAACTTTTCCTCAACCGTTTGGCGCATTTGTTCCAATCGTTGCTCATTGGATTCCTGTAAGGCTTGAAGACGTTGATCGGTCTTATCTCTGGTTTGGAGGAGATTCTCAGTCATTTCTTGACGAATCTGGGTCAGACCTTGGTGCAGTTCGATACGAACCTCCTGCAAGCGGTCGCTAACAGCTACTTCTAGGTCTTTTTGGTCAAGTTGACTAGCTTGTCTGGATTGCTCAAAACGGTAATCTAGTTGATCTGAAAGATGATCTGCTTGGTCTTCTAGACTATTTGCTAGATTTTTCTCCTGTTTATCTTGCCTCTGCCAGATGAGAAAGAGGCCTATCAGATTGGCAACTAATAATACAAGAAGTAAAGTCTCCATGCTACCTCCTATCCTTGCTATGTAGAACAACCACATAGCCATCTAGGCAAGTCACGGAAACTTCCCTATCTATATATTCGTTAGAAGCATAAACTTTTTTAAAGAAATAATTTTCCTCTGTCAACTCATACTTGGCTCCAAGAATTGTCAGCTGGCTATCCCGAACCGACATAAAAGCTAGATAGTCGTAGTCTGAACGGGGATGTAACTGACTGGTCCCTTCTGGACAATAGGTAATCAAGTTTTGCCCATCCTCAATTTCTATCTGACGCATATAAGGTACCAACTTAGGATTGCTAGGCAGAAAGACATTGGCCAACATATGGTCAATACGGCCACCCAAAGCACCAAAGATAGTTACCCGAGCCTGAGAATTCTTTTCAAAAATGGTTAAGAGAGCCAATTCTAAATCTGTATCGTCTTTCTCCGGATGAGCCTGTATAAAGTCAATACTGTGTTCTTTAATCAACTGGCGTTCTTTTTCCGTCACAGAATCAAAATCTCCAACTGCTAAAGCAAGAGGCAAGTCTTCTTCCAAGACCCAGAGCGAGCCTCGATCCACACCGACAAAGCAATCAAAATCTGTCCGATAATGACTTCGGTCTCCGCCTGCAAAAACGGCAACTCTAGTCCAGTTGTTTTCTGAGAGTTTGTACTCGCTCATTGACTTCTCCCTTAAAGACATAGGAACCTGCTACAAAAACGGTCGCACCAGCTTCTTTAGCTTGAGCAATAGTTTTATCATCAATCCCACCATCCACTTCGATTTCAAAGTTCAAACCTTTTTCCTTACGAAGTGCAACCAACTCACGAACCTTATCCATGGTTTCAGGTAGAAAAGCTTGCCCACCGAAGCCAGGGTTCACTGTCATGACTAAGACTTGGTCAACTAGGTGAAGCACGTGCTTAATCGCCTCAACAGGCGTACCAGGATTGATAACAACAGATGGCTTAACACCGAGTGAACGAATTTTTTGGAGGGCACCATGAATATGAGACGTTGCTTCCACATGGATGCTGATGATATCTGCTCCTGCACGTGCAAAGTCTTCTAAATGATGCTCTGGATTAGCTACCATCAAGTGGCAGTCAAAGACCATCTTACTATGGGGACGAAGACTCTCGACCACACCCGCACCAAAACTGATTTGCGGTACAAAATGACCATCCATGATATCGATATGGGCATACTCTGCCCCAGTTGCTTCTAAGCGCTTAATTTCATGTTCAAAGTTGGCATAATCTGCTGCCAGAATTGACGGAGCAATCTTATATTGAGACATAGTTTTCTCCTTATTTGGGAATTTTTTTGCTAACTTTTTTGTAGGTTTCTCTACGATTTTCAATTTCACTGAGGAATTGCAGGTAGTTGTCAAAACGGAAAGTGGCAACGGATCCTTCTTCTACAGCTGGCTTGACAGCACACAATGGTTCATGGGTATGGGTACAAGTTCGGAACTTGCAATCTCGGCTCACAAATGCAAGATCTGGGAAAGCTTGATTGAGGTCTTCAGCCGTTGCCACTTCATAATCCAGGGATGAAAAACCTGGTGTATCGGCTATCTTGCCACCATTAAGGTTGTAAAAACTAACAGCTCGAGTAGTGTGGCGCCCGCGACCCAGACTGTCTGAAATTTCTCCTGTTTCAAGATTGAGGTCTGGTGCGATTTTATTGAGAAGAGTTGATTTCCCAACACCTGTCTGCCCCATAAAGACCGTTACTTTGTCTGTTAATAGAGGCAAGAGATCTTCCTTACTGGTCACAAAGTCATAGCCGATGGCACTATAGGTCTGCTGGTAATAATCCAGTTCTCCTCTATCTTCCAGTAAGTCCATTTTAGAAATATAGATAATGGGATGAATGCCCTTGTGTTCCAAAAGAACCAAGAACCGATCCAGCAAATTGCTGTTAAATTCAGGTTCCTTGACGGACATGATTACTACAGCTTGGTCAATATTGACAATAGGCGGACGGACTAGACTGTTTTTTCGTTCGTGAATCTTGAGAATGTAGCCTTCTGAATTTTCCTCGGCAGAGAAATCTACCCAGTCCCCAACGTAAGGGGTATGACCTTTTTTACGGAAATTTCCACGCGCGCGTGTTTGATAAACCTGGCCGTCACTCTCTACATAGTAGAACCCAGCCAAGGCTTTAATGATTTGTCCCTGCATCTTAGAGTCCTTGCCCTTTAAGTGAATCTGCTAGGCTGGCAAATTCTTCCAAGCTGAGAGCTTCCCCACGCACACTTGGTGACAAGCCTGCCTGGTCTAGAGCCTTGGTCAGTTTGTCCTTGACTTCTTCAGTCTTACCAAAGTAACCTGTCAAGTTATTCCACAAGGTCTTACGGCGATGGGTGAAACTTGCCTTAGAGACCCTAAAGAAGAAGTTCTCATCTTCTACTGCTACAGCTGGCTCTGGACGACGCACCATTTTCAAAATAGCAGAGTCCACATTTGGCGCTGGCACAAATACCGTACGAGGCACGATGAAGGCAACCTTGGCAGTCATGTAGTACTGAACCGCAATCGACAAGCTACCATATGCCTTGGTATTTGGTTGAGCCGAGATACGGTCTGCCACTTCTTTTTGCATCATGACGACAAACTCACTAAAAGGAATTCCACTCTCGATCAAGTGCATGAGAATAGGCGTCGTGATGTAGTAAGGCAAGTTAGCTACTACCTTAATTGGAAGGTCAGGATTTTTGAAATTCTTGATATGTTGCGCCAAGTCAACCTTGAGAATATCCTCGTTGACAACGGTCACATTATCAAAATCACGCAAGGTATCCGCCAAAATCGGTACCAAACGGTGGTCAATCTCAAAAGCCATCACTTCTGCTGCACACTCTGCCAAAAACTCGGTCAAGGCACCAATCCCTGGCCCAATTTCAATAACATTGACCTGGTCATCAATCTCAGCTGTATCTACAATCTTTTGAAGGATATTGGTATCCGTCAAGAAATTTTGCCCGAAGGACTTTTTAAAGGTAAAACCGTGACGCTCCAGCACTGCCTTGGTCACGCTATAATCTGCAATTCTCATCTATTCTCTTTTCTAATATGAACGACGATATATCCAAACAAAATCATTTCCTCTAGAACCCTGATGAATCAGGTCTTTTAAATAAACATTTGGATTCGTCAGTTCTTTTGTTTCCGTATTATAACTTGTTATTGTCTTTCCACCATGTCGAAGAAGCCATTCCGTGTCCAATCCAGGCAGATATCTGTCCTTTTGAAGAAAACTACAAAGCTCCTCAGCTGTCATATCTTCCGGAACTTCAAATTCTACCTCATGGGGTAATACATCATCTCCCATACAGACAGAATCTCTATCAACTCGTATTTTCATTTTTAATCTCTACCTTCGAGCTTCTCACTCAGCCCTTTCATCTCTTCAAAAGATTCTTTGCTGACATAGACACCAGCTTCCAAGTATTCAGTTGGATTAATGGCGTAGTCAAAAACCTCAATCATACCACCTGCTTTTTCAACCATGCCATTCCAGTTTTCATCAAAGACCATTCTAAATCGTTTCCAATCTGTAAAGACTGGAACCGAATATCTCCCGTTTTTCCCTTCTCTAGTTGGGATATTAAAACTAGTATCTTTTTTCAAGGTGTAGGAATTATCTTCTGAATGATCCTTCGATAAATCTGATGTGGAGTCTAACGGAAGTAGAAATTTTGCTTTCGGTAATGCAGCTGAAAAGAACTTGTAATAGAGACTATAAATCAATTCTTCATCTTCCTTACTTGGTTTACCCATTTGCCCCATTAATAGCATCCATCGTACAAGATCTGGATTCATAAGAGGCACTTGTATCTCTGGCAAGCCTGAAAAATCTGGTTTTTGAACCAAGGCAGAACAACTGATACTAACTTCCTTAGTATTAAAGATAGCTCCTAAAGCACCATTTAAATAAAAGGCTGTACCAAGAAAGTTTTCAATCCCTGTTTTATCTTCAGTATTTTCAATCAACTGCACAGTAGAGTTTGGTCGACCATCAATCGTTTCCTTAAACTGATGGTACCAACGTGGAGTGAAAAGCATGATCATTGGATCTGTACAGAGATAACCATCTTCTCCTCTATCATAAGTAGTTGAGAAGAGGTAAGGTTCGCCCGTTTTTTCAGAAAAAACTGCATAAATGGAATCTGCTTCTAACAACTTGTCCCTTACAATTTCTGCCAAACGCTCCAATTTTCGAGTGTTTGCCTGATAACTTTCTTCGCTTTCAGTTTCCTGTTCCTGACGACATTTCCATAAAAAGAGACGCATAATCTCAACACTATCATCAAGGCTAGCCGCCAAGTAATCTTCATTGGTCAACTGCCCTTCTTGAATTGCGACAAAAGCGCGGTAAATAGTATCTGTATAAGTAGACAAGCGAGTCTCTTCATCAACACCTGGGCTATAAAGCACACTACCCTTTTTAAGTTTTGACAAGGAAGAATCCATATCCACCACTAGATGGGCTAAAGGTTCATCCGTCAGAGAATCTCTATCCTTTTGTTGACTGCTGAGTTTCTTGACTACTAGCGTTCCAAGAGAGTCCATCCCTTGATCCGGATTGCAAAACTGCAAACAATCACCCCTTTTTAAACTTCCTTCCAAGCTACCAACAATCAATAGTTGATTGCTTTCCTTAATCGGAAATAAGTCTAAAACACCTAAACAAATCTCACCTTTAGTTTCTTCAATTTCTTTGGTTACTTCTGTTTCTTCAGTCTCTTTTGTTTTTTTAAAAAAATCAAAGATTCCCATAACTTCTCCTCATCATCCTCAGTTAATTGCTAATCTAATCAACTATCTTTTTATAATTCATACCATCATATATAGTTGGATTCCATGACATTACTTCTATTGTAACACATTCCCCTTACATTTTGGGAATGCTTAACCATTCTTATAAGATTGCATAGCTTCTTCCACTTCTGCCAAGGTTACTCCAAATAGCTCTAGGCGTTTCAAGAGTTGCTTGCCGTTGGAATAGCCGATACGAATGGCATCTCCAAGATACTCTCGACGCTTACGGCTATCTGCTCCTGCTAGAAAACCAAGACGAATCAAGTCACTACGACTGATATCAAACTCACTCTGGACCTCAAACTGTTCTGTCACTTGGGAAAGTGCTGTCTTCAAATCCTCATAACTGGCGTGTTCAATCCCCAAAGACCGGCCCTTGGACTTAGACTTAGGAACTGCTTCTTCTCGCTTGAGAAAGGCATGCTGAACTGTAGGAATAGCTGTCATAATCATTCGGCGAATGCGCTCGCCATTAAAGTCTGGATCTGTGAAGACAATGACTCCATGTAGTTCATGTAGACGCTGAATACGCGCAATATCTTGCTCATTGATCGCAGAACCTCGTGTCTCATAAGTCTCCACGTCAAAGAAACGTCTGAGATTAGTAGTATCGTCCCGCCCTTCAACTACGATGACTTGGGAAATTTTCTCTTTCATGATTAACTTTCCAATCCAAAAATGCGCTTGGCATTAGCAGTCGTTACTGTCGCCAGTTCTTCAGTCGTCATACCACGCAAGTCAGCGATAAAATCCACAACATATCGCGTGTAGGCTGTTTTATTTTCACGACCACGCTTGGGTACAGGTGCTAAGTAAGGCGCATCCGTTTCCACCAACATTTTGTCCAAAGGTAACTCTTTAGCTGCTTCTTGGATGTCAGTTGCCTTCTTGAAAGTCACCACGCCAGAAAACGAAATGGTCATCCCCAGCTCAACAAACTTCTCTGCCCAGTCAAGAGAACCTGAAAAGGAATGCATAATACCGCCACGAGGACCAACTCCCTCACTTTTGATAATGTCATAGGTATCTTCTAGGGCATCACGGGTATGAACTACAAAAGGTAAATCCATTTCCTTAGAAAGCTGAATCTGACGACGGAAAACCTGTTCCTGGACTTCTTTTGGTGCTGTCATCCAATGATAATCCAGACCAATCTCACCCAGTGCTATTACCTTGGGATGTTTTAACTTATCCAACAAGTAAGTCTCGACTTCCTCTGTATAAGTCCCAGCTTCTGTCGGATGCCAACCAATGGTTGCATAGAGTTGCTCATACTGATCAACTAACTTAAGAGCACACTCAATCGTCGGCTTGTCAAAACCCACAATATTCATCTGTGTCACACCCATGTCAGCAGCTAAGGCCAGTTCTTCCTCCTCACGCCCAGCAAATTCTTCTACATTCAAATGTGTATGTGTATCAAAAATCATCTCATCAAACCTCATTTTCTATCTCCTATTATACCAAAAAACTTACTTCTATTCTCGTATGCAAAAAATAATCTAAAATCCTCTATTCTCTCTTGACGCTACTTTTTGAAAGCAGTATAATATCGTGTATTTGAATTTTTTCAGAAAAGGAAAAGATGATGTTTACTAAATTAAAACATACCTTTATCGGACGTCCTCTCAAGTCCTTAACCGAAAGCGAAGGCGGTCTACTCGGAAAATTACAGGCCTTAGCTATGCTATCAAGCGATGCCTTGTCCTCTATTGCCTATGGACCCGAGCAGGTAGTCCTAGTATTGACGAGCCTCTCGCCTCTTGCTATTTGGTGGAGTCTACCTATCGGATTATTTGTTCTCTTGCTTTTAGCGAGTTTGACTATTTCCTATCGCCAAATTATTCACGCCTATCCTCAAGGAGGAGGGGCCTATATGGTAACCCGAGAAAACCTAACTCCCCATCTAGGCTTAATTGCTGGAGGTAGTCTGCTTGTGGACTATATGCTGACCGTAGCCGTTTCTGTAGCATCTGGCGCGGATGCCATTACAGCTGCCCTCCCTGCCCTTCATCCATACAATCTTCACATCTCGATTTTTCTGGTTTGCTTGCTAATGTTCATGAACCTGCGAGGACTCAAAGAATCTGCGAGCTCCCTCATGATTCCTGTTTTTCTTTTCATCATCAGTACGGTATTTCTATTGCTTTACGGAATCTTTCAATTATTGACAGGGTCTCTGAGCTATCATGCTAGCTCAACTATTGGGCAAGCTGTCCCGAGTCTTTCCATCGTTCTCATTTTAAGAGCCTTCACTAGTGGGTCTGCTTCTTTAACCGGTGTGGAAGCCATCTCGAATGCCGTTCCTTTCTTTAAGACTCCAAAAGAAAAAAATGCCGCCCAAACCTTGACCATCATGTCCCTCATTTTAGGTTTTCTATTTGCCGGTATTACCTTCCTAAATTACTGGATGGGCATCACACCCCAGCACGGACAAACTATTCTTTCACAAATGGCTAGAGGTATCTTAGGTGATTCCTTCTTTGGACATACCAGTTACTATCTCTTCCAATTTTCTACAGCCTTGATTCTGGCTGTAGCTGCAAATACTGGCTTTTCAGCCTTCCCTATGCTAGCCTACAATATGGCTAAAAACAAATACATGCCCCATCTCTTTATGGAAAAAGGAGATAGATTAGGCTACTCTAACGGTATTTTAACTCTGGCCTTTGGCGCCATCATTCTTTTGTTCATTTTTAACGGCAATACCGAACGCTTGATTCCTCTCTATACTATTGGGGTATTTGTTCCCTTTGCCTTATCTCAGACTGGGATGATTCGTCATTGGAAAAAGGAAAAAGGGGCAAACTTCTTAAAACCTGCTCTTGCCAATATCATTGGAGCTATCATTTGCTATGCTATTGTCCTTATCTTACTCTTTTTCCGTATCCGTGATATTTGGCCTTTCTTCCCGATTATACTCGTTTTAATCCTACTTTTCTTAGCTATCCATCGCCATTACCAGAAAGTCGCCCAACAACTCCGACTATACGATGGGATCGAAAAGCAAAACTATGATGGCAACCTTGTTCTCGTCCTTGTTGGAAATGTTACTCGAGTCAGCGTTGGTGCTATTAACTACGCCCAAAGTATCGGAGATGAAGTTTTGGCCATGCACATTTCGACCAAGGAAACAGCAGAAAAAGACCAAGAAACCCTCCAAGAATTTGCCAATTACTTTCCAACGATTGGACTAAAAAATATCAACACTAGCTACCGCGATATCATCACACCTACCGTCAAATATGTCAAAAGTATTTCTGAGGAAGCCAAGAAGAAAAACTACACGGTTACCATACTAATTCCCCAGTTTATCCCTAACAAACCTTGGCAAAATATCCTACACAATCAAATGAGCCTCAAACTCAAATATGCCCTGCGTTGGCACCAAGATGTGGTCATCGCTAGCTACTCATACCACTTAAAAGAATAAAAGAAAAGCATCACCAGAATCAGAACACGTCTGGTGATGCTTTTTAGGAATAGTTTTCCCTGCTGATTTGTAAACAAATCTTTAAAGAACCTGCTTATAAATACCTTTACTGAATATGATTTGCCAAATCTTCTTGTGCTTTTTTATTTGACTCAGCTTTTTCTTTTAACCATTTTTCATAGAGTTCTTGGTACTGTTTAGCTGTCACAGCCTCTTTTTGCAATTCAACATACTTGTAGTTATCCGAATTACCCTTATGTCCTACAAATGAAAATGGTCCAGTGAATGGTACTGTCTTACGGAAAATTGGATTGGCTCCACCACTCTGAACTGGCAGGAAGAGAGCACTGTCAGTCAACCAAGCCTGCGCTTCTGCATATTTCTCGTAGCGAGCTTGAGTATCTGTGATTTCTGCGTCTGCTTGATCCAACAGTTTCTTATAGTCAGAAAGTCCGATCTTATCCTTAATTTCCTGATCTTTTCCTTCAGATAATCCCATATTTTTCAGCTGAGAACCAGTTTCTGGATCTAAAATAGCTAGATAAGTCTTAGGATCTGAGTAGTCTCCACCCCAACCTGAGACATCTATATCATAGTCTTTTTGTTCAGCCGTATCAGCAAAATAAGTTGCTTGGTCCTTTTCATCTGGAGAAAGTTGGATGACATCAATCACAACATTATCCTTACCAAGTGTTTCTTCTACTGTTTGCTTGAAAGAACCTGCCTGTTGAACATCCAATTTAGCAGTCTGGTCAACTGGCATATCCAAATGAATTGGGAAATTTACTCCCTGAGCTTTCAAGGTTTCTTTGGCCTTAGCAAATCTTTCTTTAGCCTTGTCAGGGTTCAAAAAGGCTTGCTTACCATCATTTAGATTGATATTAGACCAGTCTTTTCCATAATTGACAATTTTTTCATTAACAATATCACCGAAATTCTTATCGCCAACTTGGACAAAGTTACTTGGTGTAATCGTGTTACGCAAGATACGGTCTGCTCCATCTTCACCATTCGTTTGTGCTGCATAAGCATGGCGGTCAAAAGCAAAATTGATAGCCTGACGGAAATCCTTATTCTGCATCGCTGCACGTGAATCTGCCTTTTCCTTATCAGATTGTTTCATCGTTTGCTTGTAACTTTGACGGTTTAAATTGAAAAGATAGTAGAATGTAACCGAATTTTGAGGAGTATAAGTAATTTTGTCCTCATTACCTTTCTTGAGTTCAGCAAAGACTGAGCTAGTTGGGAAGATACGACCATCTGTGTAGTTACCTTCCAAAAATCCTCTTGTGATACTATCTTGGTCAGAACCGTCAAAGAAGGAAAGTTTCACTTTCTCAATTTTGACATTGTCCTTATCCCAGTAGTTAGGGTTCTTATCAAATTCAATCAGAGATTTTGAAGTAAATGATTTAAATAAATAAGGACCATTTGACAAGATACTTGATGGTGTCACACTTCCAAAGTCATCTCCTTTTGATTTCAAGAAGGCTTCGTTAACAGGACTGAGAATACTTGCAGTTGTTTTTGAGTTCCAGTAGCTCTCAGGCTTATTAAGTGTGTATTGTAAGGTATAATCATCCACAGCCTTAACACCTACAGTGTCAAAATCTGAAGATTTCCCTTCCACATAGTCTGCTAATCCCTTGATAGAATCTTGTACCAAGTACAAGTTTTCTGCTTTTTTATCAGCAGCATATCTTAGACCGGTTACAAAATCGTGAGCCGTTACATCTGCATACTCTTCTCCTTCAGAAGTGTACCATTTAGCTCCTTGACGGATTTTATAGGTATAAGTCAACCCATCTTTTGATACTGTCCATGACTCAGCCATAGAGGGAATGAGATTGCCATACTGGTCGTTTTCCAACAAACCATCAATCAAGTTGGTTGTGATACTAGATGTAGAGTCTCGGGTAGAAGTAATATAATCCAAGGTATCTGGGTTATTGACAAAGATATAAGAGTAAGTCTTGTCTGCATTACTTGATTGAGATGATCCACACGCTGCTAAAGCTAGACCTGCTGTCAAAGCCATAGCTCCAAAAAGCATAACTTTTGATTTCTTCATGATTATTCTCCATTTTTACAGTATGTGAAATATTATACACTATTCAAGCAAAAATATAAAGCTTTTTGTACTTTTTTACAAAAATAAAAATCAGTAGACTCGAGTTCCTACTGATTTTTGATAGAATTCGTTTGGATTACGCAGCCAAAACTTTGCGTCCTTTACGACGACGAGCTGCCAATACGCGACGACCGTTTTTAGTTGACATACGGTTACGGAATCCGTGTTTGCGCGCACGACGAAGTTTACTTGGTTGATAAGTACGTTTCACGATGAATACCTCCTCATAGATTTTGTATTCGTTTAGCCGGCTATAAAGTGATCAGTTACTAAACATACTTTACTATTCTATCTGATTCTTTCACTTTTGTCAATAGCTCTTGTTAAATGTTTCAAGCTTTTTCAAATGTAAGCCTTCTCTAATGAAAATTATAGTAAATTTACTCTCTACTCAAGATTTTTCTTCTCAAATCTGACCTTAACACTTGTTAGATTTACTTTTATCCTTTAAAATAGAATAGGAGAAATTCCGTTATTATTTTTCGGAGGAAAAAGAAATGTCCATTAATTGGCAGGAAATTTTATTTCACTTTTTAGGAGGTCTAGGGCTATTCTTATATAGTATAAAGACCATGGGAGACGGTTTGCAACAAGCTGCTGGAGATCGCCTTCGCTTTTATATTGATAAATATACTAGTAATCCTTTTTTAGGTGTGTTAGTTGGTATCGGTATGACGGCTCTGATTCAATCCAGTTCAGGTGTAACGGTTATTACAGTCGGTCTCGTTAGTGCAGGACTTTTAACCTTGCGTCAAGCTATCGGTATTGTTATGGGAGCCAACATCGGAACTACCGTAACATCCTTTATCATCGGTTTTAAGCTTGGAGATTACGCCTTACCGATGCTCTTTATCGGAGCTGTCTGTCTCTTCTTTACCAAGAATCGCTCTATTAATAATATCGGACGCATTCTCTTTGGTGTCGGCGGTATCTTTTTTGCCCTCAATCTTATGAGTGGTGCAATGGAACCTTTGAAAGACCTTCAAGTCTTTAGAGACTATATGGTAGAACTAAGCAAGAGCCCTATTTTAGGTGTCTTTGTTGGTACAGTACTAACCTTACTTATTCAGGCCTCATCAGCCACTATCGGTATCCTGCAAAATCTTTATGCTAGTGGTCTCATTGACCTACAAGGTGCCCTGCCAGTCCTATTTGGTGACAATATTGGAACAACTATCACAGCAATCATCGCTTCCCTTGGTGCTAATATCGCTGCCAAACGTGTTGCCGGTGCTCACGTAGCCTTTAATGTTATCGGAACTGTCATATGTACTATTTTCCTTGTTCCCTTTACTTCTTTGATTCACTGGTTTGAAACTGTTCTTGGGCTAGCACCAGAAATGACCATTGCCTTTGCCCACGGAACCTTTAATATCACAAATACCATTATCCAGTTCCCGTTCATCGGTGCCTTGGCATACTTTGTAACCAAACTCATTCCTGGTGAAGATGAAGTTGTCAAATATGAGCCTCTTTATTTAGATGAGCATATGATCAAACAAGCTCCATCTATCGCTCTCGGAAATGCTAAAAAAGAACTCCTACACTTAGGAAATTATGCAGCCAAAGCCTTTGACCTCTCATACAACTACATCATCAGTCTAGATGAAAAACTTGCAGAAAAAGGCCATAAAACAGAAGAAGCAATCAATACAATCGATGAACAATTAACCCGCTATCTTATTTCCCTATCAGGTGAGGCCTTAAGCCAGAAAGAAAGCGAAATTTTAACAAATATTCTTGATTCATCCCGTGATTTGGAACGGATTGGAGACCATGCTGAAGCACTTATCAACCTAACAGATTATCTTCAACGAAAGAATGTGACCTTCTCTGAATCTGCACTTGTAGAACTGGAAGAAATCTATCGTCAAACAACAGAATTTACAAAGGATGCGCTAGACTGTGTTGAGAACAACGATATCCAAAAAGCTCAAAGCTTAATTGAACGCCATGAAGCAATCAACAATATGGAACGCGTTCTTAGAAAAACACATATCAAACGCCTTAACAAGGGCGAGTGCTCAACCCAAGCTGGTGTCAACTTTATAGATATCATCTCTCACTACACACGTGTATCTGACCACGCTATGAACCTTGCTGAAAAGGTCATTGCTGAACAAATTTGATTACAAAAAAACCACTCTTTTTAAAGAGTGGTTTACTTTTTTCATCCACTACTTTTCAAACATCAGTAGCTTTCCTTAGGATTGACAACCGCATTTGTTTTGGCGACATTCACCCAAGAATCATATCAGATGCCGGCAACTAGTTTCCCAGTTGCCCCTTTGATACTTATAGAAACTACATATTCTAGCCTAGCATGCTTTGATTCACGATGGAATTAAAGCATTTTAAAGAGTTCACCATACATAAGCGCAGAAGCTGCGGTTCCTCTGTACTTGGTTTCTTCTCTTTTGATAAAGCGAGCCAAGTTGAGCAACTCAGGTGCCGGATGTTTGGGATTTATGAGCAATTCATGATTGACCAGGCCTGAAAGACGAACTGCTAGTAATTGCTCATTTGTACTAGGCAGTTTTTTAGCAGTCTCAAGGAGAGCAGCAACTAAATCTTCACTCAAATCATGGCGGGCATGATTGTAAAGATCTTTTATTAGGCTTTCTAGATTTGGTTTTTCCATCTCTACCAACCTCCTTTAATCTTAATAATGTTTAATCAAATCAATCGTTGAACGATCCAATTTTTTCACTAGGGCTTGTAAGAAAGCTTGAGCTTCTAAGAAGTCATCCATAGAATAGAGAGTTTGATGTGAGTGGATATAACGGGCACAAACACCGATGGTTGTGGATGGAACACCACCATTTTTCAGATGAGCCGCACCTGCATCCGTTCCGCCTTTGCCACAGTAGTATTGGTACTTGATACCAGCTTCTTCAGCCGTTGTCAAAAGGAAATCCTTCATTCCTGGGAGAAGCAAATGACCTGGATCAAAGAAACGAATCAAGGTTCCATCTCCAATCTTACCTTGACCACCGTAGACATCACCTGCTGGTGAGCAGTCAACTGCTAGGAAAACTTCTGGGTCAAACTTGGTTGTGGAAGTATGAGCTCCACGGAGACCAACTTCTTCTTGGACGTTAGAACCAAGATAGAGTTCATTTCCCAGTTTTTGACCTGAAAGAGCTTCCGCCAATTCGCTCACCATAAGAACACCGTAGCGGTTGTCCCAAGCTTTCGAGATGATATTTTTTTCATTGGCTGTCAAGATTGCAGAACTATCAGGTACGATGGTGTCGCCAGGACGAATGCCAAAACTTTCTGCCTCAGCCTTGTCCGCAAAACCACCATCAAAGACGATATCTGCAATAGCAGGCATGGTTGGTCCTCCTGTCCCACGTGTTAAATGTGGAGGGACAGAACCTGAAATCACAGGAATTTCACGACCATCACGAGTCAAAAGTTTAAATCGTTGGCTACTAACCACCATAGGATTCCAACCACCGATTTCAACGACTCGGAAGGTTCCATCTGGTTTTATTTCACTAACCATAAAACCAACTTCATCCATATGAGAAGCGACCAAGACACGTGGTGCATCACTTACATCTGAATGTTTAATCCCAAAGATTCCCCCTAGACCATCCGTTACAACTTCATCGACATGGGGTGTTAATTTATCACGAAGATAAGCACGAACAGGTGCTTCATGACCTGAAATCGCAGCAAGTTCTGTTACTTCTTTGATTTTTGAAAATAATGTTGTCATTTCAGTTCCTTCTTTCTGTCATCCATTTTACCACTTTTTATAGGAGAATGACAATGGAAAATATAATTCCCATTCATTCTCATTACTCTCAGTAAATAAACAACAACATTAACTAGAAGTGTTATGTAATGTAAAAATAGTTTTAGTTGAGAAAATCTGTAGTAAAGTATCAACTACATATAAAAAATCTATTGCAATATCTTTGTTTATTTGTTATATTAAAATTGTAGCAATATGATCAGTTGATACTCTACTGAAAATCTGCATTAATTTTTTTTGATCTAAAATGAAAGCGCTTTTAATAAATGAAGGAGGTTTCTATGGAAAAAATTGGGAGGGAGAAATCCTGTCGCTATAGCATCCGAAAGCTAACGGTTGGCACTGCTTCTGTTTTGCTTGGAGCGGTTTTTCTAGCTAGTCATACCGTCTCTGCTGATGCTATTGAAGTAAAAACAAACGAGCCTACGCTAGAGAAAATTACCACTAAGTTAGACACTGTAACGAAAACAAGTGAGTCAACTGAGCTCACACAGCCAAGCGAACCAATTGATCATACAAAACCAGTTCTAGCTGATAATAGTTCTATTGAAAGCAAACCCGCCGAGGCTAATGTTGCCTCTGCTACAACTAATCAAGCAAGTACTGAGGTTATTATAGAAGCTAATGAAAATAAGGATACAGAAAAACAAGAACTGCCTGTGACAAAACAAAATAACTACCAACTAAACTATGATCAACCAACAGCTCCTTCCTATGATGGATGGGAAAAACAAGCCCTTCCAGTTGGGAATGGTGAGATGGGTGCTAAGGTTTTTGGTCTCATCGGTGAGGAGAGAATCCAATACAACGAAAAAACTCTTTGGTCGGGTGGGCCACGTCCCGACAGTACCGACTATAATGGAGGAAACTATCAAGAACGTTACAAAGTTTTAGCTGAAATTCGTAAGGCTCTTGAAGAAGGTGATCGCCAAAAAGCCAAACGATTAGCCGAGCGAAATCTAGTTGGACCAAACAACGCCCAGTATGGACGTTATTTAGCCTTTGGTGATATCTTCATGGTTTTCAATAACCAGAAAAAAGGGCTTGAAAATGTGACAGACTATCACCGTGGTTTGGATATCACAGAAGCCACTACTACAACTTCTTACACCCAAGATGGAACGACCTTTAAAAGAGAAACCTTCTCCAGCTATCCTGATGATGTTACTGTTACTCACTTGACCCAAAAAGGGGACAAAAAACTTGATTTTACAGTTTGGAATAGCTTAACAGAAGATTTACTTGCTAACGGAAACTACTCAGCGGAATATTCTCACTACAAGAGTGGCCATGTTACGACAGACCCAAATGGTATCTTACTAAAAGGTACAGTCAAAGATAATGGCCTCCGGTTCGCATCCTATCTAGGAATTAAAACGGACGGAAAAGTTACTGTTCATGAGGATAGTTTAACGGTCACAGGGGCTAGTTATGCTACGCTTTTACTCAGTTCTAAGACTAACTTTGCTCAAAATCCTAAAACCAACTATCGAAAAGACATTGACCTCGAAAAAACGGTTAAAGGGATTGTAGAAGCTGCTAGGGGAAAAGACTACGAGACACTTAAAAAGAACCATATCAAAGATTATCAAAGTCTCTTTAACCGTGTCAAATTAAATCTAGGTGGAAGCAATACTGCTCAAACAACAAAAGAGGCCCTTCAAACCTATAATCCAACAAAAGGGCAAAAACTGGAAGAACTTTTCTTCCAATACGGACGTTATTTATTGATTAGTTCGTCTCGTGATCGGACAGATGCTCTTCCTGCCAACCTACAAGGAGTCTGGAATGCCGTAGACAATCCACCTTGGAACGCTGACTACCACCTCAATGTCAATTTACAAATGAACTATTGGCCAGCCTACATGAGCAATCTAGCTGAAACAGCCAAGCCAATGATCAATTACATTGACGACATGCGCTATTATGGTCGTATCGCTGCTAAAGAATACGCTGGTATCAAATCCAAAGATGGACAAGAAAATGGCTGGCTGGTTCATACCCAAGCTACACCGTTTGGCTGGACTACTCCTGGTTGGAATTACTATTGGGGTTGGTCTCCTGCTGCTAATGCCTGGATGATGCAGAACGTCTATGACTACTATAAATTCACCAAGGACGAAACTTATCTCAAAGAAAAGATTTATCCAATGCTCAAGGAAACAGCTAAGTTCTGGAATTCCTTCTTGCACTATGATAAAGATAGCGATCGTTGGGTGTCTTCTCCATCCTACTCACCAGAACATGGTACCATCACCATTGGAAATACCTTTGACCAATCACTAGTCTGGCAACTCTTCCACGACTACATGGAAGTTGCCAACCATCTGAAAGTCGACCAAGACTTAGTTACAGAGGTCAAAGCTAAATTTGACAAACTCAAACCACTCCACATCAACAAAGAGGGACGCATCAAGGAATGGTACGAAGAGGATAGTCCACAATTCACCAATGAAGGCATTGAAAATAACCACCGCCACGTTTCCCATCTGGTAGGTCTCTTCCCTGGAACTCTCTTTAGCAAGGATCAGGCTGAATACCTAGAGGCTGCACGCGCAACTTTGAACCATCGCGGAGATGGTGGTACTGGTTGGTCTAAGGCCAATAAAATCAACCTCTGGGCTCGTCTCTTAGATGGTAACCGTGCCCATCGCCTACTTGCTGAACAGCTCAAATATTCAACCCTGGAAAACCTTTGGGATACGCACGCACCTTTCCAAATCGATGGAAACTTTGGAGCAACCAGTGGGATTGCAGAAATGCTTCTTCAATCACACACTGGCTACATTGCACCATTGCCAGCCCTTCCAGATGCTTGGAAAGACGGTCAGGTTTCTGGCTTGGTTGCTCGTGGTAACTTTGAAGTCAGCATGAAGTGGAAAGATAAAAACCTGCAAAGCTTGTCCTTCCTTTCAAATATCGGTGGAGACCTAGTTGTAGATTATCCAAATATCGAAGCCAGCCAAATCAAGGTCAATGGCAAGTCTGTCCAAGCAACTGTTCTTAAAGATAATCGAATCCAACTAGCAACGCAAAAAGGTGACGTGATTACCTTTGAACACTTCCCTGGTCGTGTAACCAGTCTGACAGCAGTTCGCCAAAATGGCGTCACTGCACAACTCACCTTCAACCAAGTAGAAGGCGCTACCCACTATGTTATCCAAAGACAAGTGAAAGACGAATCTGGTCAAACCTCTGCAAGCAGAGAATTTGTAACCAATCAAACCCATTTTATAGACCGTTCACTCGATCCTCAACTTGCCTACACCTATACTGTTAAGGCTATGTTGGGCGAAGTTTCTACACAGGTATCCGAAAAGGCCAATGTCGAAACCTATAACCAATTGATGGATGACCGAGATAGCCGAATCCAATACGGAGTCGCCTTTGGTAACTGGGCAGACTCAGAATTATTTGGAGGAACGGAGAAGTTTGCTGACCTTTCACTAGGTAACTATACAGATAAAGATGCGAGAGCAACCATTCCTTTCAATGGTGTTGGTATTGAAATCTATGGTCTCAAATCATCTCAATTGGGAATCGCCGAAGTCAAAATCGATGGTAAACCAGTCGGTGAACTGGACTTCTATACTGCAGGTGCAACTGAAAAAGGTAGCCTTATCGGTCGCTTCACAGGATTGTCAGATGGTACTCATGTGATGACCATCACTGTAAAACAAGAGCATAAACACCGTGGCAGTGAGCGCTCCAAAATTTCCTTAGACTACTTTAAAGTTTTACCGGGACAAGGAACAACTATTGAAAAAATGGATGACCGTGACTCTCGCATTCAATACGGGTCTCAATTCAAAGATTGGAGCGATACTGAATTATATAAGAGCACAGAAAAATATGCGGACATCAATAACAGTGACCCAAGTACTGCTTCAGAAGCTCAGGCAACCATTCCATTTACTGGAACAGGTATTCGAATTTACGGACTCAAAACCTCCGCTCTCGGAAAAGCTCTCGTGACACTAGATGGCAAAGAAATGCCAAGTCTAGACTTCTACACTGCTGGCGCTACCGAAAAGGCAACCTTAATTGGAGAATTTACTAATCTGACCGATGGTAATCATATTTTGACATTGAAAGTTGATCCAAATTCACCAGAAGGTCGCAAGAAAATTTCTCTAGATTCATTTGATGTTATTAAATCTCCAGCTGTAAGCTTGGATAGTCCAAGTATTGCACCACTTAAGGAAGGGGAAAAAACAATCTCCTTAACCCTACCTTCTGGAGATTGGGAAGCAATCGCTGTTAATTTTCCAGGAATCAAAGACCCTCTAGTTTTGCGCAAGATAGACGATAATCATCTGGTTACGACTGGGGATCAGACGGTACTATCAATCCAGGATAAAAAAGTAAACATCACTATTCCTGAGACAACTGATCGTAAATCTGGAAATGCGATAGAAGCTTATTCTATCCAAGGAGAGACAACTAGTAGTCCTGTCGTAGCTGTCTTTACTAAAAAGGTTGAGAAGAAGCAGCCAACTACAAGTAAGGGAGATGATTCCGCTCCTATTATAGAAAATCCTGAATACACTAAATCTGTAGGGACAGCAGGACAAGAACAACCACCTACTGTTTCTGTTCCTGAATACAATAAACCTGTAGGGACAGCGGGACAAGAACATACGCCTACCGTATCTGTGCCTGAGTACACTAAACCTGTCGGCACAGTGGGACAAGAACAACCA